>JBEPUC010000001.1:0-162060 GCA_041691675.1 Hyphomicrobiales bacterium
GCCGCGCCTGGTTCCATCGTCGGAACGTCTCGCGACGACGCCCCCGGCCGAACCAGGCAAAATGACTATAGTCTATTTTAGGATTTAAGTCAATAGACACTAACGCTATTTCTGGCACGCCGGGCAATAAAAAGTCGAACGGCCGTTCTGCACGATGCGCTTGATCGTCCCTTTGCCATCCGGGCACGGCTCGCCTTCGCGGTCGTAGACCCGGAAGTTGTGCTGGAAGTAGCCCAGCGAACCGTCGGTCTGCCGGTGATCGCGCAACGACGAACCGCCGGCCTTGATGGCATCATTGAGCACGGCCTTGATGGCATCGACCAAGGTGACCGCGCGTGCATTCGGCTGGCCTTTGCGGTCGGCGATGGTGAAAGCCTGCCGCGTCGGCGACAGGTGGGCGCGGTAAAGCGCCTCGCAGACATAGATGTTGCCGAGCCCGGCGACGACGCGCTGGTCGAGCAAGGCGGCCTTCAGCGAGGTCTTCTTGCCGGCGCAGGCTGACGCCAGCATCGCCGCATCGAAAGCATTGCCGAGCGGTTCGGGACCGAGCGCGTTGAGCAACGGCTCTTCATCGAGCCTGGCGCGCGCGACGATCTTCATCGAGCCGAAGCGGCGCGGATCGTTGAAGGTCACCGTCGCGCCGTTCGACATGTGGAAGACGACGTGATCGTGCGCGGCCAGATTCGACCGCGGGTGATGAAAGTCCCCGGGCGTGTCCTTGTCGATGCGGAACGAGCCCGACATGCCGAGATGCATGATGAGCACGTCGCCGGACGACAGATCGGCGGTGAGATATTTTGCCCGGCGGCCGAGGCCCTCGAGCGTCGTGCCTTCGATCCGCTTCTCGAAATCTTTCGCGATCGGCCAGCGCAGACCGCGATGGCGCACCTCGACTTTGGTAAAGCGCGCGCCTTCCATCGCCGGGGCAAGTCCGCGGCGCACGGTTTCGACTTCGGGAAGTTCGGGCACACCGCACCTCATCCTGAGGAGCCCGCCATGAGCGCGTTTACGCGCGTCTTAGACGCGCTATGGCGGGCGTCTCGAAGGATGGGCGCGGCCGACCGCCCGCATGGTTCGAGACGGCGCTACGCGCCTCCTCACCATGAGGGCGGCGGAGCGTCGAGACACAGATAGCCTCCCCCGCTTCGCCGCGCTATGGTCCCGCCCGCAAAGGATTATCGGTAAATGACGAGCCCTGAAGAGACCCATTTCGGCGACCAGACCGTGCCCCTGTCGGAAAAGCAGGGAATGGTCGACGAGGTGTTCCACTCGGTCGCCAAACGCTACGACCTGATGAACGACCTGATGTCGGGCGGGCTGCACCGCCCCTGGAAGGACGCGCTGGTGACGGCGGTGAACCCGCCGAAAAATGAAAGGCCGTTCGCGCTGCTCGATCTGGCCGGCGGCACCGGCGACATTGCCTTCCGCGTCGTCGAACGCGGCGGCGCCAATACCCGCGTCACGGTCTGCGACATCAATGCCGAAATGCTGGCGGTGGGCCGCGAGCGCGCCGCGGCGCGCGGCTTCGACGACGCGGTGACCTTCGAACAGGGCAATGCCGAAGAATTGCCTTACGCCGACAAGAGCTTCGATTGCGTCACGATCGCCTTCGGCATCCGCAACGTGCCGCGCATTGCGCGCGCCTTGGGCGAAGCGCAGCGCGTGCTCAAGCGCGGCGGACGCTTCCTGTGTCTTGAATTCTCCAGCGTCGATGTGCCGGGGCTCGACAAAATTTATGATCTCTATTCGTACAAGGCCATTCCGGCGATCGGCCGCGCCGTCACCGGCGACCGCGAGGCTTATGCCTATCTCGTCGAATCGATCCGCAAATTCCCGAAGCCCGGCGTGTTCGTGAAGATGATCGAGGACGCCGGCTTCCGCCGCGTCTCCTTCACCGCCATGACCGGCGGCGTGGTGGCGATTCATTCGGGCTGGAAATTGTGATCTCTTCGCTGTCTCACCTCACCCGGCTCGCCCGCACCGGTTACGTCTTCGCGCGCGAAGGAGTGTTCGCGCTCGTCGACACCCGCACGCTGCCGCTGAGCGCGCGCATAGCCATCGCGCTGGCGCGGCTGATCGAAAGACCGAGCGCCAAGGAGGGGTCCGGGCGCCTCGCCGCCGCGCTGACCAAGCTCGGGCCGACTTACGTCAAGCTCGGCCAGTTCATGGCGACGCGACCCGATGTCGTCGGCACCGACATCGCGCGCAGCCTCGAAAGCCTGCAAGACCGCATGGCGCCGTTCCCGCAGGCGGAGGCAGAAGCCGTCGCGGTCACCGCGTTCGAGCGCCCGCTGAACGCGGTCTATGCGCACTTCGGGCCGTCGGTTGCCGCCGCTTCCGTCGCCCAGGTCCACAAAGGCGAGATCGAGGTGGACGGTGAACGCAAGGCCGTCGCGATCAAGATTCTGCGGCCCGGCATCGCGCGGCGCTTCGCCGCCGATCTCGACGCTTTTTTCTTTGCCGCGCGAAAATTTGAAGCGATGTCGGTCGAGGCACAACGGCTGCGCCCGGTCGAAGCGGTGGCGACGCTGGCGCGCTCGATGGCGATCGAGATGGATTTCCGGCTGGAGGCCGCCGCCGCTTCCGAAATGGCCGAGAACACCAAGGACGATGCCGACTTCCGTGTGCCCAAGGTCGATTGGGACCGCACCGCGCGCGACGTCCTCACGCTGGAATGGATCGACGGCACGCCGCTCAACGACCGCGCCGCGCTTGAGGCGAGAGGCTTCGATCTGCCGGCGCTCGGCCGCACCGTGATCCAGAGCTTTCTGCGTCATGCGCTGCGCGACGGCTTTTTTCATGCCGACATGCATCCGGGCAATCTGTTCGTCGATGCACAGGGCCATCTGATCGCCGTCGATTTCGGCATCATGGGACGGCTGGGGCCCAAGGAGCGGCGCTTTCTCGCCGAAATTCTCTACGGCTTCATCACCCGCGATTACCACCGCACGGCGCAGGTGCATTTCGACGCCGGCTATGTGCCGCGGCACCATTCAGTCGAGGATTTCGCGCAAGCGATCCGCGCCATCGGCGAGCCGATTCATAATCGCACCGCCGAAGATATCTCGATGGCCAAGCTGCTGATGCTGCTGTTCGAGGTCACCGGCCTGTTCGACATGCGCACGCGGCCTGAACTGCTGCTGTTGCAGAAGACCATGGTGGTGGTCGAAGGCGTGGCGCGCTCGTTCGATCCGAGGCTCGACATGTGGAAGACCGCCGATCCGGTGGTGCGAGAGTGGATCGCGCGGCATCTGGGCCCCGCCGGCAAGCTCGAAGGCGCGGTCGAAGGCGCCGGCCAGTTCGGGCATTTCCTCGGGCAAATGCCGTCGCTGTTGAACCGCGCCGGCACGCTGCTCGATCAGATCGACGATGCCACCCGCAATGGAATTGTATTGGCGCCGGAAACCGTCGCCGCCATCGGCAAGGCCGAGGCGCGCCGCAACCGCTGGACTGCGGCGGCGTTGTGGGCGATCGTGGCGCTGCTGGCATTCATGGCGTGGCGGGTGATGTAGACACGTTGCGCAAATAAATCCGCTCGTCCCCGCGGAGGCGGGGACCCAGTGCTTTAGTCAAAAATCTGGATTCCCGCTTACGCGGGAATGAGCGGAGAAAAATATCAACCGGCATCAGATTACTTAACGAACTTGCCGTCCTTGTACGTCGCGCCGAAATACACGTTGACCGAGCGCACGCGGTCACCGTCGAACGCCATCACCTCGACGTTGCGGAACGTCTTGCCGCCCGGCATCCTGCATTCGTATTGGACCATCGCCTCGTTGCCGCCGAGATCGACGACCTTTTCAAGCGTGTGGCCGGCGATGTGCTGGCTGGTCGGCCAGCAACGCTCGAAATAAGCCGCCTTGTCGATGGCGTCGTCATAGGGACTAGTGAAGCGGAAGTCGTCGCTGAGAATCCGCTCCAGCGCGGCGCGGTCCTTGTTGTGATACGAGGCAAATAGCGCGCGTATCACACTTGCTTTGTCGATGTTGCCGTTTGCGGCATCGGCTTTCATGCCATCACCTCCGCAAGCCTGTCGATGGTCTGGGTCCAGCCTGCCTCCATACCGGCCAGCATCTGCGGCGCCATGGCAACAAGGCCGACGGCATGCGCCGTCAAGCTCAGCGTTGTCTTGCCGGCATCCTCCAGAAAGACGACGACGGTCTCGCCTTCCAGAAGATGGTTGCCGTCATTGTCGAGCGCGATGTTGGTGTATGACAGCCGTTGCGACGGTGTAACCTCGGTGAACACGCCCTTCATCGGATAGTCGTTGCCGTCCGGGCCGTGCATGACGATGCGCAAAGCTCCGCCGACGCGCAAATCCCATTGCGGCACCGAACTGGTGAAGCCGCGCGGGCCGAACCATTGCGCGACCATTTTCGGATCGGCCCATGCCCGCCACACGAGATCGCGCGGCGCGTCGAACACGCGGGTGATCTTGACGGTGCCTTCGCCGAAATGAGTGGCTGCATTCATCACGCTATTCCTTGCTTAAAGTTCGATAAACATCTTGAAGCCGCCGAAGATCATGCGCTTGCCGTCGAACGGCAGCTTCTTCGGGTCCATCATCGAGGCGAGGCGCTTGTCCTTCATCACCTTGCCCATGATGCGGTCACGATGCGCCCGCGAACGGTAGACGATCCACGAGAACACCACGACCTCGCCGGCCTTGAGCTTCACGCTCTGCGGAAACGACGTGAGCTTGCCGGGCTTTACGTCATCGCCGACGCACTCGGCGTAAGACAAGGCGCCGTACTCACGCCACACCTTGCCGGCTTTCTTCGCCATGGTGCGATAGGCGGCGAGCTTTTTCTTCGGAACCGGAACGACGAAGCCATCGACATAAGTCATCTGCGCGTCCTCTCTGTCGGGTTTGACCGGTTATTTTCCGGCACTGGCTTGCTCGATCGTGGCGAGATCGAACTTTTTCATCTTCATGAAGGCATTCATCACCCGGGCGGCCTTATCGCCACCCGCACTCAATGTTTCGATCGCCAGGCGCGGCGCGACCTGCCACGACAGGCCGAACTTGTCCTTGAGCCAGCCGCACGGACCTTCCTCACCGCCGTCGGCGGTCAGCGCCTTCCAGTAATAATCGATCTCGTCCTGCGTCTCGCAATAGATCTGGAACGACACCGCCTCGTCGAATTTGAATTGCGGTCCGCCGTTGAGGCCAAGGAAGGACTGACCCTCGAGTTCGAACTCGACGGTCATCACCGAGCCCGGATCGCGTCCGTGAGTCTCCTGCCCGACGTTCGGGTAATGGCTGATCCGTCCGAGCTTTGAATTCTTGAACACCGAGCAATAGAACTTCGCGGCCGGCTCGGCATTGCCGTCGAACCAGAGGCAGGGTGCGATCTTGTGTTTCGCAATCGGCATTGCAGTCTCCTATTTTGTAAAGTCTTTGAATGCAGCCTGAGCCGGCATTAAGCGAATTCCTTCACGAGCGAGGGCTTGGGATCCATCGGGAAATAGTCGAAATAGGGCTCGGCTTCCTTGAGCGCGCGCCTATAAGACGGCCGCGCCAGCAAGCGTTCGCGATAGGCGCGCAGATTCCGGTGCGCCGGGTCGAAGGGAACGACGTAGCTGGCATAGAACAAGGCCGGCGCCGCCGCGCAATCGACCAGACTGAAGCTGTCGCCCATCGCCCAGGTTTTTCCGGCCATCTCGCGTTCGATCATGCCGTAGCATGTCGTCATCAGAGACCGGGCCTGCGCCACGCCGAAGGGGTCTTTCGCATCGGCGGGACGCAAGTGGTCGCCAACCAGCTTTTGCATCTGGGTGTGAAGGTGAAGATCGTAGAAGCGGTCCCACATCCGCGCTTGCCACGCTTCATCGGCGCCGTTTGGCAGAAGCTTCGTGCCGTAATGGGTGTCGAGATACTCGATGATGACGGTCGCTTCCGCCACGGTTTGACCGCGCACATCGTCCCGCAACACCGGAAACTTGGCGACCGGCCAGAGCGCCCGCAGCGGCGCGCTCGATTCCTCGTTCGACAGGTCGACGACAACCGGCTCGAAGGCAACGCCGCCTTCATAGAGCGCGATGAGCGCCTTGTGGCAAAAAGACGACAACGGATGATAGTAGAGCTTCAGCGACATGGTTTGATTTCCGGCTATTTGATTGGATTGCGTCGCAGGCTCAGCGCCCGTAGTCGACTTTCGGATACCAGGTGGGCTGGCGGCCTTCCGGCGTGCAGTCAAGCACGGTCCATAGCGGCATCAGGTCGGGCGCGCCGCGCGGGTCCTGGCCCGGATCGGCGGTGCCGAAGTCCATCTCGCCGCTCCAGAAGTGACGGATCACACCGTCGCGCCGCGTGAAGACGTGCAGGCCGGCATCGTCGCCGCCGTTCTCCGCAACGACGTGATAGTCGCGGCTGAAGTCGCCGCTCGGATCGGAGTAGAGCTTGAGGTTGCGCCAGCCGCGTTCGTTCTTGAACGTGACGAGCCGCTCGATCGGCGAACGCGCGGTCACCGCGAGCGCGACATTCTGCATGATATCTTGCGCCTCGCCGTCCCAGGCGCTCAACAGTGACGTACACATCGGGCACGGCTTCTCGCGTTGCGGGCCGTACATATAAGTGTAAACGACCAGCGTCTGCTTATCGCCGAACAGGGCGGCAAGGTCGGTCGGGCCATCTTCACCGACGAACTGGTAGTTCGCCACTTCGCGCCCCGCCGGCAGCGCGCGCCGCATTTCGGCGACGCGTTCGATCTGGCGGCGCAACTCGATTTCCTCGGCGAGCAGCGCGGTGCGGGCGCTTCGATATTCCGCGCTCTCGCCGGGAAAACGAACGTTGCAGTCCGCCGCGAGTTTAGAGGCCGACGTCAACGTTTGACTTTTTTCGAGCATCGTTTCCTCCGCGAACTATGGTGTCGTTCTGCCTAAATCGATTACGGGTGGTGGGCCGGACCTATTGGGCCACCATGATCATCCAGGCGACGCCGAACTTGTCGTTCAACATGCCGAAGCGCGGCGAAAAGAACGTTTTCGTCTGCGGCATCGTGACTTTTCCGCCTTTCGACAGCGCGGCAAAAGCCTTGTCCGCTTCGGCTTCCGTCTTGGTGGACAGCGCCAGTCCGAAGCCTTCAAATTTAGGCTGCCCTTTGGCGTAGCCATCGGACATCAACACCGTCGACTCGCCGATCTTGATGGCGGCGTGCATGATCTTTTCTCCGTTACCGCCGCCGTGCATCTGCGGGTCCGGGCTCTCTTTGTTGCGCATCATCATCTCCACCGTCGCACCGGCAGCCTGCTTGTAGAAATCGATGGCTTCTTCGGTGCGGCCGTCGAAGTACAAATACGATTGGACAATCATGGGATTTCCTCATCCTTGGCTTCATGGTCATTGACAGTTACGTTGATATCAACCTATATTGCGCCATGTCAACCCGTCAGATTGCGGCGCGTGCTGCCGCTCCGGAAAAAAGCGAAGACGCGCTGCCGTTTTCCGCCACGCTTGAAGTCCGCGATGCCTGTCTGTGCCTCCACGTCCAGCGCGCGGCGCGCACGCTGGCGCGGCGCTTCGACGAAGCACTGCGGCCGTTCGACCTCACCAGCGGCCAGTTTTCGCTGCTGGTGTCGCTCAACCGGCCGGAGCCGCCGACCATCGGCAGCGTGGCGAACCTGCTGGCGATGGACCGCACCACGCTCACCGCCAACCTCAAGCCCCTGGAGCGTCGCGGCCTCTTGAGCATCGCAGTCGATAAGAAAGACAAGCGCAGCCGCAGGCTGATCGTCACGGCGACCGGCCGTGCGCTGCTCAACGCGGCCTATCCGATATGGAAGGAGACGCATGTCGCGCTCGAATTCCTGATCGCGCCCGGCAGTGCCGAGACCTTGCGCAAATCCTTGACGTCGCTGGCGTAAGCGCGGCATCGGCCCCTCGTCCTGCGGCTTCGGCATCGCGGCAACATAGGCCGCGAGTCTGGCAAGATTTTGCACGAGGCCCTTGTCGGCGCCGTACTCCTTGTCGCTGTCGCGACCGAGGCTATTTGCTGCTGTCATCGTCATTCCCCTCGGCCGATGACGTTCCTTGCGCCTTGAGCACCTGCAAATAATCGTCGAGACGATCGAACCGCTCTTCCCAGAGCTTGCGGTAGTCGGTGAGCCAGTCGTCGACGCCGACGAGCGCCGACACGTCGATCTTGCACGGGCGCATCTGCGCATCGCGGCCGCGCGTGATCAGGCCGGCGCGCTCGAGAACCTTGAGATGCCTGGATACCGCCGGCAGGCTGATCTCGAACGGCTCCGCCAGTTTCGACACCGAGGTTTCGCCCAGCGCCAGCCGCGCCAGGATCGCCCGGCGGGTCGGATCGGCGAGGGCCGCGAAGGTTGCGCTGAGACGGTCTGTGGAAGCAGGCATCATTTTATTTAGCCGGTAAGTTAAATAACCTATAGGTTAAATACGAGACGTGCTGATCGGAGTCAAGCGGCCTGGATTGAAAAACCTGACGGCTTCGCTATGATGGCATTGATTGCAATGCATTCACGCTTGGAGCGTTAATGGCCTCCCTCACGGTCCGGCAGCTCGACGAGGCCCTGAAACAGCAGTTGCGGCTGCGGGCCGCGCGCAATGGCCGCTCGGTCGAGGATGAAGTCCGCACCATCCTGCGCGAAGCCGCCGGCGACACCGAGGCCACGCCTGCACCCGCAACTCCATCTCTGCAAGCGACGCCGAGTGCTTCGAGGCGCGTACTGCTGATAGTCGGCGGCGGCATCGCCGCCTACAAATCACTCGACCTGATCCGGCGGCTGAAGGAGCGCGGCATAGCCGTGCGCTGCATTCTTACGCAGGCGGCGCAGCAGTTCATCACGCCGCTGGCAGCCGGGGCGATTACCGGCGAACGCGTTTTCACCGATCTGTTCGATCCGGCCCATGAATTCGACGTCGGTCATATCCGGCTTGCGCGCGAAGCCGATCTCATTGTGGTCGCACCGGCGACCGCCGACCTGATGGCGAAAATGGCCGCCGGTCTCGCCAACGATCTCGCCACCGCCGTGCTGCTCGCCACCACGGCAAAAATCCTGCTGGCGCCGGCGATGAACCCGGCGATGTGGTCGAGCAAGGCGACGCAACGCAATCTCGCGCAGCTCGTCGCCGATGGCGTCGCGCTCGTCGGCCCCAACAGCGGCGAGATGGCGGAAAAGGGCGAGCACGGCCTCGGCCGCATGGCCGAACCGCTCGAAATCGCCGCCCGCGCTGAAACGCGGCTCAAGGCGCACAACGCGCCACGAGTGCTGCAAGGCAAGCGCGTGCTGGTCACCGCGGGGCCGACGCATGAGCCGATCGATCCGGTGCGCTATATCGCCAATCGCTCCTCCGGCAAGCAGGGCTACGCCATCGCGCAGGCCGCCGCCGCCGCGGGGGCCGAGGTCACGCTTGTCAGCGGCCCGGTGAATTTACCCGCGCCCGACGGCGTCACCGTCGTGATGGTCGAGAGCGCGCGCGACATGCTCGCCGCCGTCGAACGCGCGTTGCCCGTCGATGTTGCCGTCTTTGCCGCCGCCGTCGCCGACTGGCGCGTCGCCAACGCCGGCGAACAGAAGATCAAGAAGAGGCCCGGCGCGACCACGCCCGAACTCGCGCTCACCGAAAACCCCGACATTCTGTCGACGGTCGCGCACCGCACCAAGGACCGACCGGCTTTGGTGATCGGCTTTGCCGCCGAGACCGAGAATGTCGAAGCCAATGCCAAGGCCAAGCTGGCCAGGAAAGGCTGTGACTGGATTCTCGCCAACGATGTCTCGCCGGCGACCGGCATCATGGGCGGCGACCGCAATACGATTCAATGGGTGACGGCGGACCGCGTCGAAGCCTGGCCGCCGCAAAGCAAGGCCGACGTCGCCGCGATGTTGATCGCGCGGGTCGCCGATGCGATAGCTCAAAGACAACGCTGACAGGAATTTTCCATCATGACGCCTATCGACGTGCGCATCACGCAGCTTGCCCATGCGCAGGATCTGCCGCTGCCGTCCTACCAAACCGCGCTGGCCGCCGGCCTCGATCTCATCGCCGCAATCCCTGCCACGCAACCGGTGAACCTCGCGCCCCGTGCGCGCGCGATGATCCCCTGCGGGATCTCGATCGCGCTGCCGGAAGGGTATGAAGCGCAGGTGCGGCCGCGATCCGGGCTCGCCGCCAAGCACGGCATCACGGTCCTCAATACGCCGGGCACCATCGATGCCGACTATCGCGGCGAAATACAGGTCATCCTTGTCAACCTCGGCACCGAATCAGTTTCGATCACGCGGGGCATGCGCATCGCGCAGTTGGTGATCGCAATCGTGGCGCGCGCACGCTTGATCGCGGTCTCATCGCTCGAGCAAACCGACCGTGGTTCCGGCGGTTTCGGCTCCACCGGAGGTTGAGCCGCAAGTTTTTATCTTTTCGGCTAGACGGATCGGGGACTGTAGCCTATTACCGCCTGAATTTAGTCGCGACTGGTGCTAATATGCCGCTGGTTTCCCGCAAGGGCACGCTCGCCATCGCCGCAGTGATCGACGTGGCGATTAACGCCCGAGGCCGTCCCGTATCGGCGAAGGCGCTCGCCGCGCGCCATAAGCTTCCGCCGCGTCATCTCGAGCCGGTGTTGCAGGCATTGGTGCGCGACGGCATCCTCAAAGGCATCCGCGGTCCGCATGGCGGTTACGAACTCGCACGCGACCATAGCGAGATCAGCGCCGAGGATATTTTGCGCGCCGCCGCTAGCGCCGAAGAAGCGGACGATCCGCCGGCATCGGCGATGGTGAGCGATGTGGTCCGGCCGGCGCTTGCCGATGCCGAACGCGGCTTCTCCGCGGCGCTCGCGGGCATCAATGTCGAGGCCATGACGCGGCGCGTCAAAGACCTGAAGTAAGTCGCCTGGCGATTGGATTTGACGTTCACCTTATGGACTCTTTCGGCAGGAGTCGTCGCGGGGGTAAAGTCCAATGATTCGCGAGCGGTAGGGCGGAGTCCGCCGCGCATCCTTGGGGCAATTCCGAATGCCGGAGACGATCCGGGCGACGAACGCGGAGCTACGTTCTCGTCCCAGGCGGGGCGGAATCCTCACCGCCGTCGTCCTCGCAAGCGCAACGACACTATTCGGCACAGCGGCACCGGCCGCCGCTGACACGCTCAACCGCGCCACCGCCATCTTCGACCGTCAGGAAATCGCCACGCTGACTTTGCTGGCGGGCCTTTTGTGCTTCGCCGTCCTCGCCACCATGGTGCTGATCCGCACACGCCGGGCCGCCGGCAACGCGCCGCGCGACGACGCCCTGGCGCTTCAGGCCCAGATCGACCGTTTCAAGCACCTCCTGCTCTCCGACCCGCAGGTTCTGATCGCCTGGACCGCGGCCGACGACGCACCGGAAATTCTCGGCGACACCACCCTGATCGTGCCGGGCGACCGGGCGGAACGCGTCCTCGCTTTCGGCACCTGGCTGGAAGCAACGGCCGCGCAAAATATGGAACGGGCGGTGGCGACATTGCGCGGCGAAGGCCGCGGCTTCGTCATGGCACTGCGGACCGCGGCCGGCCGGCCGATCGAGGCCGAAGGCCGCGCGCTCGGTGGCCGCGCGGTGCTGCGGCTGCGCAATGTCGGCGGCATCGAGCGCGACCTCGCCGAACTGTCGGTGCAGCACGAACGTCTGGTCGCCGACTTCGCCGCCATGAAGGCGATGCTCGAATCGCTGCCGGCGCCGGTCTGGGCCCGCGATGCCGACAGCCGCCTGACATTCGCCAATGCCGCTTACGCCCGCGCCGTCGAAGCCGTCGATCCATCCGATGCCGTCGCGCGCGAACTTGAACTGCTCGACCGCGCCGGCCGCGACGACCTCGCGCATGCGCGGCTTGCCGGCGAAGCTTACGCCAAGCGGCTGCCGGCCATCGTTGCCGGCGAGCGCCGTATCTTCGACGTGATCGAGGCGCCGATCAACGGCGGCAGCGCCGGCATGGCGATCGACAGCACCGAAGCCGCGGCAATGCGCGCCGACCTCCAGCGCATGATCGAGGCGCATCGCCGCGTCCTCGACCAGCTCGCCACCGGCGTCGCCATCTTCAATGCCGACCGCAAGCTCATTTTCTACAACACCGCGTTCCGCTCGCTGTTCGATCTCGACGCCGGCGTGCTCGAGCAGACCCCGACCGATACCGCCGTGCTCGATACGCTGCGCAGCGCCCGCAAGCTGCCGGAGGAACAGGACTTCCGGCTCTGGAAGCAGCAGCTTTACGAAGCCTATCGCGCGCTCGAGCCGAAAGAACATATGTGGCACCTGCCCGACGGCCGCACTTTGCGCGTCGTCACCACGCCCAATCCGGAAGGCGGCGTCACTTATCTCTACGACGACGTCACCGAGAAGCTCGACATGCACCGGCGCTACGACGCGCTGATCAAGGTGCAAAGCGAAACGCTCGATAATCTCGCCGAAGCGGTCGCGGTGTTCGGCTCCGACGGCCGGGTGCGGCTGCACAATCCGGCATTCCAGCGCATGTGGAAATTGCCTTCGGATGCGCTCGATTCCCATCCGCACGTCGAGGACATCACGGCCTGGTCGCAGGCGCTGCATGACGACAATTCGGTATGGCGATCTTTGCGCGCCGCCGTCACCGCGATCGACGGCCGCGAGCCGGTCACCGCGCGGATCGAACGACGCGACGGCATCGTCATCGACATGGCGACGATGCCGCTGCCCGATGGCGCGACGCTGGTCACCTTCCAGGACGTGACCGACACCGTCAATGTCGAGCGCGCATTGACCGACCGCAACGAGGCGCTGGTCGCCGCCGACGGCATCAAGATCGAATTCGTCCATCACGTGTCGTATGAACTGCGTTCGCCGCTGACGAACATCATCGGATTCGCCAATCTGCTCGGCGATCCGGCGTTCGGCCCGCTCAACGCCAAACAGCACGAGTATCTCGGCTACATCACCACGTCGACCAATGCGCTCCTGGCGATCATCAATAACATTCTCGACCTCGCGACCATCGACGCCGGGGCGATGACGCTGAACCTGTCGGCGGTCGATATCGACGCCAGCATGCATGCCGCCGCCGAGGGCGTGCTCGACCGGCTGGTCAAGAAACGCATCACGCTCGACATCGCCGCCGCGCCCGGTATCGGTTCATTCAGCGCCGACGAGCGCCGGCTGCGGCAGGTATTGTTCAATCTGTTGTCCAATGCCGTCGGTTTCTCGCCGGAGGGCGCGACGGTGACGTTGGCCGCCGAGCGGCGCGCCGACGCGGTGACCTTCGCCGTTACCGATCACGGCCCGGGAATTCCACCGGAGGCGCGCGAAAAAGTGTTCGACCTGTTCGAGACCGACTCGCAGGGCTCTGCGCATCGTGGCACCGGGCTCGGCCTGTCTCTGGTGCGTTCTTTCGTCGAGCTGCACGGCGGCACCGTCGCCATCGATTCCAATATCGGCGACGGCACCAAGGTGACTTGCGTATTTCCGTTGATGCAGGCCGCCGGCCCAGTGCGCAAACCGGCGCTCAAGTCCGCCGCCAAACGAAGCGCCGCGTAACGGCGCTTCCTGCAAATAAGAAAGAGGCCTCCGCGGCAAAGCGCGAAGGCCTCTTCCCAGCAGTCACTCTACGCCACACGAACAGACGTTGCGGCGCTGGCCTTAACGCACGTAGCGGCGCGGCCCGTCGCCAACATATTCACCGTTGACGCAGGAATCCTTGTTGGCGCCAAACAGCGCATGAAAACCGCGGCACGGCTGAACGGCGCTATCGATCAGGGCGACGGTGCCGATACCGGCGACGCCGCCGACCGCAACCGCGCCTGCCGCCGTGGTCGGCAACAGGGTGCTTCCGATCGTGGGAGCTGAGCCGTACCAGCCGTTATAGAGGCCAACGCCAACCGCCGTGCCGACGACGGCACCGGCCACCGGCGCGCCGTAGGCGACAGTGGAGTCGCGGCCATAAACCGTCTCGGCGTTCGACACTGTTGGTACCGCTATAGCAGCGGCAGTCAGCGCTGCGAACGAAAGTGCCATAATCGAATTGCGCATTGTAAGCTCCTTGATGTTCAAACTCACCCTCGCGATACAAACGCGAGTCGCAATCGACACGTTCCGAAATGCACAGGCAGAATAAAAAATTTTATAGGAACGGTGGCGATGATGTGACGTATGCTGTCAACCGCGACGGTGCGGCGTTAAAAACGCGGCATGGGGATGGCGGTGTTCCGGCGCTTGTCGCATCGACGCCGCATTTCAGTTATCGCGGCGCGCGGATGACGGCCGAATTAGATGTGTTTCCTCATCTGGCGCGGCACTGTTTCTCTCGCTTATAAGGGAACTGTCCTTATTCGGATGATTCGATGCCATCCTCAGATTCCGGCGGCTACAGCTTCACGGTGGCGCTCGAAGACGAGCAGGCCACCCTTCGCCTGATGGCCGACATTGCCGGCCTGATCGAGCCTGGCGACCTGATCACGCTGTCGGGCGACCTCGGGGCCGGCAAAACGACTTTCGCACGCGCCTTTATCCGCCATGTCGCCGCGGACGAAGGCATCGAGGTGCCCAGCCCATCCTTCACGCTGATGCAGAGCTATGATTTGCCGCGCTTTCCGGTGGTCCATGTCGATCTGTACCGGCTGTCGGGACCGGGCGACATGGGCGAACTGGGCTTCGACGACGTGCCTGAAAATGCTGTGACGCTTCTGGAGTGGCCCGACCGCGCCGGGGACGCGTTGCCGATGGACCGGCTCGACGTTTCTTTCACGCTGTCGCCGGCGGACGGCCTGAGCTTCCGCCATGCCGAGATCACCGGCTACGGCAGCTTTGCCGCGCGGGCCGAGCGCATCGAGGTGATCCGCGCCTTCCTCAACGATGCCGGCATGGGCCAGGCGGCGCGCCTGCGCATCCAGGGCGACGCCTCGACCCGATCCTATGAGCGGCTGATGTTGGATGGCACCAGCTACATTTTAATGAATTCGCCGAAGCGGCCGGACGGCCCGCCGGTGCGCGACGGCAAGCCCTATAGCCAGATCGCGCATCTGGCCGAAAGCGTGACGCCGTTCATCGCCATGGCCAAAGGCCTGCGCACGCTCGGTCTGTCGGCGCCGGCGATCTACGCCGCCGACCGCGAAGCCGGGTTGCTGGTGCTGGAAGATCTCGGCAACGAATTGGTTGTCGAAGGCGATCCGCCGGCGCCGATCGAGGAACGCTACGAGATCGCCGCCGATCTGTTGGCCGCGCTGCACCGCGAGCGCACGCACGACACCATTTCGATCGAACCCGGCGTGCAATACCACGTGCCGCGTTACGACGTCGACGCGATGCTGATCGAGACCGAACTGTTGCTCGACTGGTTCCTGCCGCTGCTCGGCAGCACACCGGACGAGACCGTACGCGACGATTTCATTGCGCTGTGGCGCATCGCCCTGCAGCCGGCGCTCGACACGCCGCCGACCTGGGTGTTGCGCGACTTTCATTCGCCCAATCTGATATGGCTGCCGGAGCGCGACGGCATCAATCGCATCGGCCTGCTCGATTTTCAGGACGCGATGATGGGTCCGGCGGCCTACGACGTCGCGTCGCTGTTGCAGGACGCGCGCATCACGGTGCCGGAGTTGATGGAGATTTCGCTGCTGTCGCGCTACACCCGCGCCCGCATGGCGGCCGAGCCCGGATTCGACGCGCCCCGTTTCGCGCTGCTCTACGCAACGATGGCGGCGCAGCGCGCCTCGAAAATTCTCGGCATCTTCGCGCGGCTCGACCGGCGCGACGGCAAGCCGCAATATTTACGTCATCTGCCGCGGGTATGGAGCTATCTCCAGCGCTCGTTGGCGCATCCCGCTTTGGCGGATTTGAGCGCGTGGTATCGCGCCAACATTCCCGCTCCGAAAGTGACATCCTCATGAGCATCAACATGCCCCGCAATGCCATGGTTTTGGCGGCGGGCTTCGGCGCGCGCATGCGCCCGCTCACCGACACGATGCCGAAGCCGCTGGTGCAGGTCGCCGGCAAGGCCCTGCTCGACCACGTGCTCGACCGGCTGGCCGAGGCCGGCGTCGAGAAGGCGGTGGTCAATGTGCATTATCTCGCCGACCAGATCGAACGGCATATCGCTCACCGCGCCAAGCCGCGCATCGTCATCTCGGATGAGCGCGCGGCGTTGCTCGACACCGGCGGCGGCGTGGTCAAGGCGCTGCCCGCGCTTGGTGACGGGCCGTTCTTCCACATCAATTCCGACACTATCTGGATCGACGGCGTAAAGCCGAACCTGACACGGCTCGCCGAAAACTTCGATGCGGCGACGATGGATGCCCTGCTACTGCTGGCGCCGGGCGCCGGCAGCATCGGTTATGCCGGGCGCGGTGACTTCGCGATGGCGGCGGACGGCCGCCTGCGCGCACGGTCCGAGCGCGAGGTTGCGCCTTTCGTTTATGCCGGCGCGGCGATCCTGTCGCCACGGTTGCTCGACGGCGCGCCGTCGGGCACGTTCTCGCTGACCACATTGTTCGCACGCGCCATCGAAGCCGGCCGGCTTCACGGCCTGCGCATGGAAGGGCTGTGGATGCATGTCGGCACGCCCGAGGCGATTGCGCAGGCCGAAGAGGCGATCGCGGAAAGCACGGGGTAGATCATGCCGCGATAAGGCCGAGCATTTAATTTCCGCTCGTCCCCGCGAAAGCGGGGACCCAGAAATACAAAAGCAGCGTTTCAATAAATGTCTGGATCCCCGCTTTCGCGGGAATGAGCGGAGATTGGATCAACCGAGGTGCCTTCGCGCTCACATCGTGTATGCTGCAACCGATGCCGGTGATCCGCCCCAACGTCTTCAACATCCCCGCTTCGGCGCCGTTTCTACCGGTGCTGATCGACGCCTTGCTCGCGGGCAAACTTGTCAAAGGGTTCCCGACCTCGTTCGATCCGCTCGAACTCGCCCGTGCTACGCTTTATCTGCCGACCCGGCGCGCGGTGCTGGCGGCGCGCACGGCCTTCCTCGATCGCATCGACGGCGACGCGGCGCTGTTGCCGCGCATCGTCGCGCTCGGCGATCTTGACGAAGATGAAATTGCGTTCTCGGAAGCTGCGACCGGCGCGCTGGCCGCCGAGGCGCTGGCGCTGCCGCCGGCCATCGATCCGCTCGAACGGCGGCTGTTGCTCGCCGAACTGATCCTGCAATGGGCGAATTCGCCCGCCGTGCGGAGCGCTGCCGGTTCGCCGCTGATCGCCAACACGCCGCCGGCCGCGCTGGGCCTGGCGGACGATCTCGCCCGGCTGATGGACGACATGACGACGCGGCAGGTCGACTGGAAAAAGCTCGACGGGCTGGTGCCGGACGATCTCGATCCGTACTGGCAGCTTTCGTTGCGCTTCCTGCAAATCGCGCGCGAAGCCTGGCCGGCATTGCGCGCCGAACGCGGCGCCATCGAAGCCGCCGAGCGGCGCGACCGATTGATCGAAGCCGAGGCCAAGCGTCTCGCCTTCAGCGACGCGCCGGTGATCGCGGCCGGCTCCACCGGATCGATGCCGGCGACGGCGAAACTGCTCGCCACCATCGCCAGACTGCCGCACGGCGCCGTGGTGCTGCCCGGTCTCGACACCGATCTCGACGACGCATCGTGGCAGACGATCGCCGGCGCCGAGGATCGCGAGTCGCATGACGGCATGCCGTCCACCGGCCACGCACAATTTGCGATGCAGGCGCTGCTCGCCACCATCGGCATCGCACGCGGCGAAGTGGAACCATTGGCTGCGCCGTCCGCGCACGGCCGGGAGAAACTGGTGTCCGAAGCGTTGCGCCCGGCCGCCACCACGGACCGCTGGCAAGCGCAGCGCGACACCGAAGCTTTTGCGACGGCAACCGACCGGGCGCTTGCCAGCGTCACCATGATCGAAGCCGCCAGCCCCGACGAAGAATCGCTCGCCATCGCCATCGTTCTGCGCGAGACGGTCGATACGCCGGGCAAGACCGCCGCTTTGGTGACGCCTGACCGCGCCTTGGCGCGCCGAGTCGTCGCCGTGCTGGAGCGCTGGCATGTCGCGGCCGACGACTCCGGCGGCGATTCGCTTGCCGACACAAACGCCGGTGTGTTTGCGCGGCTCGCAGTCGAGGCCGCGCTCAAAGGTCTTGAGCCGGTGACTTTGCTGGCGCTGCTCAAGCATCCGCTGCTGCAATTGGCGGCGGATGCGCATGCGCATGAAGGCGCCATCGCCATTCTCGAACGCGCCGTGCTGCGCGGGCCGCGGCCGAAGCCGGGCACCGGTGGATTGGCGCACGCGCTGGCGACCTTCCGCGCAACCCGCGACACGCTGCATGCAAGCGACCCGCGCCGCACGATCGCGGACGGCGAACTCGATGCCGCCGCCACGCTGGTCGGCACGCTTGAGACCGCTCTGGCTCCGCTGGAGACATTGAAGCGCGGCGATCATCCGCTGGCGGCTCTGGCAAAATGTCACCGCGAAGTCGTCGCAATGCTCTCGACCGATGCTGCTTTCGCCAGCAATGATGGCGTCTCACTCGCCGATGCGTTCGATAAATTGATCGCAAGTCCGGCCGCGGCAGGGCTTGCGGTGAGCACCGGCGACTATGTCGAACTGTTTCAGACGACCATCGCCGACCGCGTCGTGCGCCGGCCCGAGACCCGCGACGTTCGCGTCCATATTTACGGGCCGCTCGAAGCGCGCCTGCAAAGCGTCGACCGGCTGGTGCTCGGCGGCCTCAACGAAGCGACATGGCCGCCGGAAACCCGCAGCGATCCGTGGCTGTCGCGGCCGATGCGCCGCGACCTCGGGCTCGATCCGCCGGAACGGCGCATCGGCCTTGCCGCGCACGACTTCGCGCAATCGCTGGGCGCGCCGGAAATCGTGCTGACGCGCGCCGCCAAGCTTGCCGGCGCGCCGACCGTGACGTCGCGTTTCGTGCAGCGAATCGCGGCTCTGGCCGACAAGGACCGCTGGGACAAAGTGCGCGAACGCGGCCATCATTATCTCGCGCTCGCCCGCGCGCTCGATCATCCGCCGAGCGTCGAGGCCGCGACGCGGCCGGAACCGAGACCGCCACTGAATGCGCGGCCAACCCGGCTGTCGGTGACGGCGATTGAGGACTGGCTGCGCGATCCCTATACGATCTACGCCAAATATATTCTCAAGCTTTACCCGCTCGACGACATCGACACGCCGCCGGGTGCGCGCGACCGCGGCACCGTCATTCACGGTGCTGTCGGCGATTACACCTCCCGGTTTGCCGATGGGCCGCCGGCCGATCCGTTAAAGGAAATTCGTGCGCTCGGCGAAAAACACTTCGCGCCGCTGGCCGATTTTCCGGAAGCGCGCGCGTTCTGGTGGCCGCGCTTTTTGCGCATCGCGCACTGGTTCACGCAATGGGACCGCACCCGGCGCGACACCATTGCAACGCTGCATGCCGAGATCAAAGGCGGATTGAAATTTCCAATCGGTGCGCGCGAATTCACCCTGTCGGCCATCGCCGACCGCATCGAATGGCGCAAGGACGGCACTTACGCGATCATCGACTACAAGACCGGCGACGGCCGCAGCGAAAAGCAGGTTCGCACCGGACTGGCGCCGCAACTGACGCTCGAAGGCGCCATCCTGCGCAACGGCGGCTTCAAGGGATTGCGGACCGGATCGATTGCGGAAATTCTTTACGTCACGCTCAAAGGTGGCGATCCCGCCGGCAATGAAGGCGTCATCAAGTTCAAGGACGGCACGCCGGACTTCCACGCCGATCACGCGCTGGCGCGGCTCAAGGAACTGGCGGAGAAGTTCGAGGATGAAAAGACACCTTATCTTTCGCTCGTGCATCCGATGTGGAGCAACCATTACGGCGATTACGATCATCTGGCGCGCGTGAAGGAATGGTCGCTGTCCGGCGGTGGCGACGATGGGGGCGGCGAATGACCTCCGCGCGCATTATTCCACCCGACGCCACTCGCGTTCAGGTCGAAGCCGCCGATCCGGAAATCTCGGCTTTCGTCTCGGCCAATGCCGGCTCGGGCAAGACGCACGTGCTGGCAATGCGCGTCATCAATTTGTTGCTGCGCGGCGTCGATCCGGCCAAGATTCTGTGCATCACCTTCACCAAGGCTGCCGCCGCCAACATGGCGAACCGCGTGTTCGGCACGCTGGCCGAATGGTCGATGCTGCCGGATAACGCGCTCGACGAAAAAATCCGGCAATCGACCGGAGCTGCCGCTAGTGCGGCTCTACGCGCGCGAGCGCGACGGCTGTTCGCCTCGGCGCTGGAGACGCCGGGCGGGCTCAAGGTGCAGACGATCCATGCCTTCTGTACGCGGCTGCTGCATCAGTTTCCATTCGAGGCCAATGTCGCGGCGCGCTTTAGCGTATTGGACGACGCCGAAAACACGCAACTCCTCGACCGGCTGACGCTCGACGTGCTGCTCGAGGCATCGGCCGATCCCGGGACACCGCTCGGCAAGGCGCTGGCGACCGCCATCATCGTCGCCGCCGATCAGACGTTTCGCGATGTTATCGGCGATACCATCCGCAAGCGCGACGCCATCGCGCAATGGATCGAACGCGCCGGCGGCGTCGAGGCCGCACTGGCCGGCTTGTCGAGAAGTTTCGGACTCGACCCGGCCGAGACGGCGGAGAGTGTCGAGCTAGAATACTTCTCGAAATCACATGTTCAAGAAGACCAATGGCCCGCGCTTATTGAATTTCTTTCAATGAGCGAGAAAAGGACGGACACAGACCTGATCGATGTCTTGAATAATGTTAAACTATTGACAGGACGCGAACGAATTATCGCTTACCTCGAATTGTTCTGCACGGGCAAACTTGAGCCGCGCGTCAATGTACTTACGGTAAAATTTGCCAAAGCGAATCCAGAATGGAATACACGCTTGCGAGCCGAGCAGGACCGCGTCTGCGCCCTGCTCGCGCGCGAACGGGCGCTGGCCGCGCGCGACCGCACCGCCGCGCTCATTACCATTGCCGCGCATGTGATCGCCAAATACCGCACCGAAAAGGAACGGCGCGGCTTGCTCGACTACGACGACCTCATCGACAAGACGCTCGACCTATTCGCGCGCTCGTCCGCCGCATGGGTGCTTTACAAGCTCGACCTCGGCATCGACCATGTGCTCGTCGATGAGGCGCAGGACACCTCGCCGAAGCAGTGGCAGATCATCCGCACTATCGTCGCGGAATTTTCGCCCGGCGGCGCACGGCCTGACGCCAAGCGCACGATATTCGCGGTCGGCGACGAGAAGCAGTCGATCTTCTCGTTCCAGGGCGCGGTGCCCGATGCCTTCGATGAAATGAGGCGGCTGTTCGCGCGCCAGTTCGACAATGAGCATCAGGGCTGGAAATCGCTGACCTTCCGCCATTCGTTCCGCTCCGGGAAAAGCGTGCTTGGCTCGGTCGACCGGGTATTCAAGACGCCGGATATTTTCGCCAGCATCACCACCGACATCGTCGGCATTCCCGAACATGTGGCGCTGCCGGAGGCGATACCGGGACTGGTCGAGATCTGGCCGCTGATCGAGCCGTCCGAAAAGCGCGAGATGGAAGGCTGGGACGCGCCATTCGACACCGAGAGCGAGCAGAGCCCGCGTGTGCGGCTCGCCCGCCGCATCGCCGCGCAGGTCAAGGCGTGGACGGCGCAGGGCCTCAAAGCCGGCGACGTGCTGGTGCTGGTGCGCCAGCGCGGGCCGTTGTTCGAGGCGATCATCCGTGCACTCAAGAGCGCCGGCGTCGCGGTGGCCGGCGCCGACCGGCTGGTGCTCACCGAGCACATCGCGGTGATGGATTTGATGGCGCTCGCCGACTGCCTGTTATTGCCGGATGACGACCTCGCGCTCGCCAGCGTGCTGAAGTCGCCTCTTTTTGGCTTGAGCGAGGAGCAACTGTTCGCGTTCGCCTGGAACCGCAAGGGTTCGCTGATGGCAAGCCTGCGCGCGAGTGTTGACCCTTCGCTCACTGAGGCGGCGCGCGTGCTCGATGATCTGGCGAGCGCGGCGCGGCGGCTGACGCCGTTTGCTTTCTTCGCGCATGTGCTGGGACCGATGCGCGGCCGCGCCCGATTTCTCGCGCGGCTCGGGCCGGAAGCCACCGACGCGCTCGATGAGTTTCTCAATCTGGCGCTCGACTACGAGACGCGCCAGACGCCGTCGCTCCAGGGCTTCCTCGCCTGGCTGCGCGCCGCCAAAAGCGAAGTACGCCGCGACATGGAAATGGCGCGCAACGAAGTGCGGGTGATGACCGTACACGGCGCCAAGGGGCTTGAGGCCAACACTGTGATTCTGGCCGACACCACCACCAAGCCGACCGGCAAGAGCGACCCGCGCCTTCTGCCGCTCGCGGATGGATCAATCGTCTGGGCCAAAGGCCAGAAGACCGATGTCGGCGCCATGACCGAGGCCCGCGAGAAATCGCAAGCCGAGGCCCGCGATGAATACCGCCGCCTGCTCTATGTCGCGATGACGCGCGCCGCCGAGCGGCTGATGGTATGCGGCGCCAAAGGCGTCAACAAGATTCCCGAGGGCTGCTGGTACGAACTCGTCGAAAATGCACTGAGCGAGGAAGCGACGGCGGAGCCGGCCTTCGACGGCGATGGCGAAGTCCTGCGCTATCGCAAGGGTGATGCCCCGGCGACCGCGTTGACGAAGGGCAACGATAACAAGCCCACGACAATCGTCGCGCTGCCGGAGTGGCTCAAGCGCGACGCCGCGCGCGATACGATGGCGGCGCGCACGGTGACGCCCTCTGGCTTCACCGGCGAGGACGCCCGCCCCGCCGCCGGCACCGGCGCAGGGTTCGCGCTGTTGCGCGGGTCGCTGGTGCACCGGCTGATGCAGGCGCTGCCAGATATGCCGGCCGATCGGCGGCTGAAGGCAGCGCAAGACTATCTTGCGCGCGCCGGCAAGGATCTGCCGGATGCCGACCGCGCAACGATCGCCGCGCAGGTGATGCGCGTGCTCGACGACCCACGCTTTGCCGCTTTGTTTGCGCCAGGCAGCCGGGCCGAAGTGCCTATCGTCGGCAGACTGAAAACTGCGGGCGTCGATATGTTGGTATCCGGCCAGATCGACCGCCTGGTGGTCACGCCGCACGAAGTGCTGATCGCCGATTACAAGACCAATCGTCCGGCCCCGCGCACTCTCTCGGATGTGCCTGACGGCTATATCCGCCAGTTGGCGCTCTATCGCGCCGTATTGGCGAAACTATACCCCGACCGCCCTGTGCGCGCTGCTTTGGTCTGGACCGAACTCCCTGATCTTATGGAAGTTTCCGGACCCATGCTGGACGATGCACTCGTGAGGGTCACGTCCGCGCGATAGCGCCTTGACGCTGCGGAGAGTCGTTCATAGGTTCGCAGCCTCGCAATTTGACGGCGCGATTCTTCGCCCCGCCAGTGATAAAAAGGGGCTTCCCATGGCCGTCGGCAAAACCTCGGATGCAGGCTTCGAATCGGATGTATTGAAAGCGGCCGAGCCGGTGGTCGTCGACTTTTGGGCCGAATGGTGCGGCCCGTGCCGCATGATCGCGCCGGCGCTGGAGGAAATCTCCGGACAACTCGGCGACAAGGTCAAGATCGTCAAGCTCAACGTCGATGAGAATCCGGCGATTGCCGCCAAGTACGGCATCATGTCGATTCCGACGCTTCTTCTCTTCAAGAATGGCGAGATCGCCGACCGCCAGGTTGGCGCTGCGCCGAAGCAGAAGTTGCAGCAGTGGATTACCGGCGCGGTGTGATCGCGACGCTGATTTGAAATTGAGAGATGCGAATGGCCGGGGGAAACCTCGGCCATTTTTCTTTCTTATCCCTCCCCGCCTTCGGGGGAGGGATAAGAAAAGCTACGTCGGCATTGTCCCGTTCTCACGCAGCACGTCACCGGCCAGATAAAGCGAGCCGGTAATCAGAATGCGCGGTGGCGGATCGAGGTCGAGCTTGCGCACGGCATCGAGCGCTTCGTCGAGATTGCCACGGCTCGCGGCGGGGATCGCAAGCGCACGCGCCGCTTCGGCAACAGCTTCCGCCGGCAGGCCTTTCTCTGCGCCCGGCACCGGCACCGCGATCAGGCGGCGGGCAAGTCCGGCGAAATTATTCAGAAAACCTGCGAAGTCCTTGGTCGCCAGCATGCCGACGATCAGCACCAGCGGCCGCGACACCCGCTCTTCGAGATCGGCGAGCGCCGCCGCCACCGCGCGGCCGCCATCGGGATTATGTCCGCCATCGAGCCACAGTTCGCTGCCCGCCGGCGCCAGATCGACCAGCCGCCCCGCGTTCAAGCGGTGAAGCCGCGCCGGCCAGTCGGCTTTAGTCATACCGGCTTCAAACGCCGCAGGCGCAATCTTCAATGACGGAATCGCGCGCAACGTCGCGATCGCGAGACCGGCATTCTCAAACTGATGACGGCCGTACAGTTTCGGCGCCGGCAGATCGAGCAGACCGTCCTCGTCCTGATAGACCAGCCGGCCACGCTCCTCGGTCGCGGTCCAGTTCTCGCCCGCGATTCTGATCGGCGCCTTGAGCCACGCCGCCTGCCGTTCGATCACGGCCAGCGCCTCGCGATGCTGCGCGGCGACGATGGCCGGCACGCCGGCTTTGAGAATGCCGGCTTTCTCGGCGGCTATTTTTTCCAGACTGTCGCCGAGGAAGTCGATGTGGTCGATCGACACCGGCGTAATCACGGTGGCGATCGGCGGGTCGATCACGTTGGTGGCATCGAGACGGCCGCCGAGGCCGACCTCAAGCAACAGCACATCGGCGGGATGGCGGGCGAACAGCAGGAAGCCTGCCGCCGTCGTCATCTCGAATACGGTAATCGGTGCGCCCGCGTTGGCGCGTTCGCATTCTTCCAGCGCCGCCGACAGTTCATCGTCGGATACCAGCCGGCCTTCGCCGCCCTTCTGCCCGAGCCGAAAACGCTCGTTGAAACTGACCAGATGCGGCGACGTGTAGGTGTGAACGCTCAATCCCGCCGCTTCCAGGATTGCGCGCAGAAAGGCAACGGTCGATCCCTTGCCGTTGGTGCCCGCAACATGGATCACAGGCGGAAGCTTGCGCTCAGGATGATCGAGCGCGGCGAGCAAACGCTGCACGCGATCGAGCGAGAGATCGATGCGCTTGGGATGCAGCGCGAGGAGCCGCGCGAGAATGGAATCGATGGGAGTCATAAACAAACTATCTGTCATGCCCGCGACCCGTCTTCGCTAAGCGGCTTCGACGGGCTGCGGCCTAAGTCCTCCGAAGCGTAAGCGAAGGAGGAAAGCGGGCATCCAGTAAACGCCGACCTCCGATAACAAGCACTGGGGTTACTGGATCGTCCGCATTCGCGGACGATGACACTTTACACGAAATCACGCATGTGCGGGAACCGGCAATTGCTGCTGCCTTTCCGGCATCGGTTGCTTGGTCAGAAGGCGGCACAACTCGGCCAAAGTCGAGCGCAGCTTGTGCCGATGCACGACCATGTCGACCATGCCATGCTCGGTGAGATATTCGGCGCGCTGGAAGCCGGCGGGCAGCTTCTCGCGAATGGTCTGTTCGATCACGCGCGGACCGGCAAAACCAATCAGCGCGCCAGGCTCTGCGATATGGACGTCGCCGAGCATCGCATAGGACGCCGTGACGCCGCCGGTGGTCGGATTGGTCAGCACGACGACATAAGGCAACCGGGCTTCGCGCAACATCTGCACGCCAACAGTCGTGCGCGGCAGTTGCATCAATGACAGAATGCCCTCCTGCATGCGCGCGCCGCCGGACGCCGCGAACAGGATGTAAGGCGTCTGCCGCTTCACCGCAGTCTCGAAACCGGCGATGATCGCTTCGCCCGCCGCCATGCCCAGCGAACCGCCCATGAAATCGAAATCCTGAACGCCGATCGTCACCGGCTGGCCATCGACCTTGCCGATGCCAAGCTTCACCGCATCCTGATAGCCAGTCTTGGTGCGCGCGTCCTTCAGGCGATCGACATAGCGGCGCTCGTCGCGGAACTTGAGCGGATCGATCTGCACGTCCGGCAAAGCGATATCTTCAAATTCGCCGCCGTCGAACATGGACTTGAGCCGCAGCGGCGCGCTGATACGCATGTGATAGCCGGACGACGGAATGACGAACTGGTTGGCTTCGACATCCTTGTAGAAGACGAGCGAGCCGGTCTCGGGGCACTTGATCCACAGATTCTCCGGCGTCTCGCGACGCAGGATGCTGCGAATTTTCGGCCGGACGACGTTGTTGATCCAGTTCATGAATAAGCTCGCATTATCCCGATTGTCTAGGATTTAGGCTGTCATGCCCGCCAACGGGTCCGCGCGGCGCGCGGCCCGATGACAGGCTCCGGCGGGCATCCAGTATCCACAAACATAAGATGCGATTCCGTACAGTGCCACAATGACCATTCTGTGATTACTGCATCCCCGTGGAGGCTGCCCCCGCGCAGGCGGGGGCGGGGATGACAGCATTAATTATTTTGCCGCAACGCGCTTGGCCGAACGAACACCATCGGCCAGTTGCGACACCAGATCGCTGACTGCCTTGACGGTATCCGGGCCCGCTTTTCCTTGAGCGTCGAGCGTCTTGCGTAGCGCATCGACCAACGCCGAGCCGACCACGACACCATCGGCATTGACGGCAATCGCCCGCGCCTGTTCGGCTGAGCGAACGCCAAAGCCGACCGCGACCGGCAGCTTGGTGTGACGCTTGATTCGGGACACCGCGGCGCCGACCTTGTCGGCATCGGGAGCGGCCGAACCGGTGATGCCGGTGATCGAGACGTAATAGACAAAGCCCGATGTGTTGGCGAGCACTGCCGGCAAACGTTTGTCGTCGGTTGTCGGAGTCGCCAACCGGATGAAGTTGAGGCCCGCCTTCAGCGCCGGCAGGCAAAGTTCTTCGTCTTCTTCCGGCGGCAGGTCGACGACAATCAATCCATCGACTCCGGCCTTCTTGGCATCGACGAGAAAGCGCTCGACGCCATAGATATAGATCGGATTGTAGTAGCCCATCAAAACGATGGGCGTCGTATCGTCGTCCTTGCGGAACTCGGCGACCAGCGCCAGCGTCTTGATCATGGTCTGGCCGCCGGCCAGCGCGCGCACGCCGGCGGCCTGGACCGCCGGACCGTCAGCCATCGGATCGGTGAACGGCATGCCGAGTTCAATCAGGTCGGCGCCGGCTTTCGGCAATGCCTTCGCAATGGCGAGCGAGGTCGCGGTGTCGGGATCGCCGGCCATGGTGAAAGTCACCAGCGCGGCGCGGCCTTCCTGCTTCAGCGCGGCAAAACGTTTCTCGATGCGGGTGGTCATTTCTTCTTGCTCGCAAGATAGGCTTCGACGCTGGCGAGATCCTTGTCGCCGCGGCCGGAAAGGTTGACCACCATCAGGTGATCCTTCGGCTTCTTCGGCGCGAGGTCGAAGACGCGCGCCAGCGCATGCGCCGGCTCCAGCGCGGGGATGATGCCTTCGAGCTGGCTGCACAACTGGAACGCATGCACAGCTTCATCGTCCGTCGCGGAGAGGAACTTCACGCGGCCCATGTCGTTGAGCCAGGCGTGCTCGGGGCCGATGCCGGGATAGTCGAGACCGGCGGAGATCGAATGCGCTTCAGTGATCTGGCCGTCGTCATCCATCAGCAAATAAGTGCGGTTGCCGTGCAGTACGCCCGGTCTGCCGCCGGCGACGGAGGCCGCGTGTTGCCCGCTCGGAATGCCGTGACCGGCGGCCTCGACGCCATAAATATCGACCGAACGATCATCGAGGAACGGGTGAAACAGGCCCATGGCGTTGGAGCCGCCGCCGATGCAGGCGATGAGCGAGTCCGGCAGCCGGCCTTCGGCCGCCATCATCTGCTCGCGCACCTCGTTCCCGATGACGCATTGAAAATCGCGCACCATCGCCGGATAAGGATGCGGGCCGGCGACCGTGCCGATGCAATAAAACGTGTCGGCGACGTTGGTGACCCAGTCGCGCAGCGCATCGTTCATCGCGTCCTTGAGCGTGCGTGATCCGGACTCGACCGCGCGCACTTCGGCGCCGAGTATCTTCATGCGCTGGACGTTCGGTTGCTGCCGCTCGACGTCGACCGCGCCCATATAGACGATGCATTGCAGACCGAACTTGGCGCACAAGGTCGCGGTGGCGACGCCGTGCATGCCGGCGCCGGTCTCGGCGATGATGCGCTTCTTGCCCATGCGCAAGGCCAGCATGATCTGGCCCAGCACATTGTTCACCTTGTGCGCGCCGGTGTGATTGAGGTCCTCGCGCTTGAGATAGATTTTGGCGCCGTCGAATTTTTGGGTGAGACGCTCGGCGAAGTACAACGGCGATGGCCGCCCGACGTAATGGGCAAGATAATGGTCCATCTGCTTCTGGTAGGCTGGATCGGCCTTGGCCGTTTTGTAAGCGGCTTCTAGTTCGAGAATGTTCGGCATCAGCGTCTCGGCGACGAAACGCCCGCCATGGATGCCGAAATGGCCGCGTTCGTCAGGGCCGGTGCGGAATGAATTGGGCTGCTGCTGCACACTCATGCGGTTTTTGCTTTCGATCGAGCGAGCGCCACTTCGGCCGCGCGCGCGGCGCCGATGAAGGCGCGGATCTTGTCCGGGTCCTTTTCGCCGGGCGCACGCTCGACGCCGGACGAGACATCGACGCCGTTGGCGCAGGTCGTGCGCAGCGCCTCGTCGACGTTCTCGATGTTGAGTCCGCCGGACAGCACATAAGGAACGCCGGCATCCAGACCGGCGAGCAGGGTCCAGTCGAAGGTCTTGCCGAGGCCGCCGGGCCGCGTTGCGCTCGGCGACGGCCGCGCGTCGAACAGCAGCCGGTCGGCGACGCGGGCATATTCGCGGATCGGCGACAGGTCGGCGCGGGTGGCGATCGGCAGGGCTTTCATGACCGGCAAACCGAAACGTGACCGCACCACCGCCACGCGCTCCGGCGTCTCCTTGCCGTGAAGCTGAAGCATGTCGGGCTTGAGCGCGTCGATGATCGCGGCGAGCGTCGTGTCATCGGCATCGACGGTCAACGCGACCTTGCCGGCGCGGCCTTGCACGCGTTTCCCGAGAACGCGGGCGGCCTCGAGCCCGAGGTTGCGCGGGCTCGGGCCAAAAAATACGAAACCGACCTGATCGGCGCCGGATTCCAGCGCAACATCAAGGGTTTCGGGCGTACGCAGACCGCAGATTTTGATCGCGAGAGGCATGACGATGCGGGTTCTAGCGCCTAAATCGCGCCGCCGCAAAGCGCGAATGGTCCCGCGCATCAGGTCATCGGGGGCGGGATCGCCTGAAGCGGCGCGGGCTCCGAAGCCGCCGTCGGCGGCGCTGTCACCGCCGGCTCGGCAAAGCGCTTGCGGGCGAGGCTGAGCTCCTGGAGCAATTGCCGGTTTTCGGCATCGAGTTTGCGCGCGATGCGCCGCCATTTACTTTGGCGCAGCCAGGCCGCCGTACCGCCGACGATGACACCGAAAATCACCAGAACGAAAATCAGCAGAAACAGCGGCAGTGTCGAGGAATAAGCCGGATTGTCCGTCGAGAACGGATCGAACGACACCGTCACGATCTGGCGGTTCGCCACCGCGAAAGCGATGATGATCAGCGCGAGCGGTACGACGATGATAAAGGTGAGCGTGCGGCGCATCGGTTCTCGCTTTTCGGGTTCTTAGCCATTGGCCCCGACCGAGCATAACGGATTGAAGCCGATACAAACTCCGCTCATTCCCGCGAAAGCGGGAATCCAGAAGTCATATTGTCAACGCACAACCTGTTGCCCTGGATCCCCGCCTTCGCGGGGACGAGCGGATACCGGGACCGCCGGCTCAATCCAAATCTTCTTCCTCATCCGCAACGGGGGCGGCCATGCCGTCCAGTTTGTTCAGTCTTTCCCGCATTTCCTTGCCGGTCTTGAAGAACGGCACGGACTTCTGCTCGACCGAGACATGAGCGCCGGTGCGCGGGTTGCGCCCGGTGCGGGCCGGACGGTGCTTGACCGAAAAGGCGCCGAAGCCGCGCAACTCGACGCGGTCGCCTTGCGCCATCGCGCCGGTGATCTCGCCGAGGATGGCGTTGACGATGTTCTCGACGTCGCGCTGATAGAGGTGCGGATTTTGCGCGGCGATGCGCTGCACCAGTTCGGATTTGATCATGTGACGCCGCCTTACTCAGTCGGGATTAATTGGACCCCGAAGGGTGCCAAAGCGCTAGCAGACCGTCAAGATTTAGTCTTTCAATTGCCTGCACGCCGCCCCAATCCTCGATCTGCCGCGCCAGCGCCGTCAGCCCCATCGCCTGGAAGCCGAAGGCCGCGACATGCAGGAACGACAATTCACTGAAACGCGGTTCGAGCGAGTAATCGCGTACCGGGGTATCGGCCGGAACCTTCTTTTCCTTTTCCAGCCAGGCCAAAGCCGTCTTTTCGTTGCCGAGTTCGTCGACCAACCGGAGCGGCACACCCTGCCGGCCGGTAAAGACGCGCCCGTCCACGACCTGAGCGAGTTGGCCGTCGTCGAGATGACGGCGGGATTTCACCAGATCCTTAAACCAGCCATAGGAATCGAGCACGATCGCCTCGATGGCCGCGCGCGCTTCCGGGCTGGTCGGCTCGAAACCGTTCGGCGCGGCTTTGAGCGGCGTGGATTTGATCTCCTCGACCTTGACGCCGATGGTCTTCAGGATTTCCGCGAAGTTCGGATACTGGAACAGGACGCCGATCGACCCGACCAAAGATGTGTCGTGGGCGATGATATGATCCGCCGACAGCGCCGCGATATAGGCGCCGGACGCGGCCAACCCATCGACCACCACCACCATCGGCTTTTTCGCCTGCAACGTCCGCAGGGCGTCATAAAGCTGTTCTGATCCGGCGGTGGTGCCGCCGGGGCTGTCGAGATGGACGATCACGGCCTTGGCCTGCGACTTGCCGAGACGTTCGAGCGCCTCGACCCGGTCCTGATTGCCGCGGATGACGCCCTGAATGCGGATGCGCGCGATGGCGTCCGCACCCGGCTTGAGCCCCGTATCGGGCACCAGCAGGAAACCGGCGACACCGACGGCGACAACAACAACAAGCAGCGCCGCGACGCGCCAGAAAGTAAGTTTGCGCCGCATCCGGCGGCGATCGACGATCGCATCGGCATCGAGCGACATGGATTTCGATCCTCATGAATGTTGTGCACCGTTATAGCCGCATCGTCATTCCGGGGCACGCGCGAAAGTGCGTGAGCCCAGAATCCATAATCCCGGACAAGGCGTATGGATTCCGGGTTCGCGGCTTTGGCCGCGCCCCCGAATGACGGCGTATAACGGCCCGGTCATGACGGCAAAGAAAAACCCCGGCGCTTGAGGCGCCGGGGCTATTTGCAACCGGTAAGGTCTCGTGAACCTTAAGGTCGGCTATTCAGACTTTTCATCGTCAGCGTTTTCGGCGCGCTGCTTCAAGGCAGCACCGAGAATATCGCCAAGCGAGGCACCCGAGTCGGCCGAGCCATATTGAGCCATGGCTTCCTTCTCTTCGGCAACTTCCAGCGCCTTGATCGAAACGCCGACCTTGTGGGTCTTGCGGTCGAATTGGGTGACGCGGGCGTCAACCTTCTGACCGACGGCGAAACGCTCCGGACGCTGGTCGCCTCTCTCGCGGGCGAGATCGGCGCGACGGATGAAGGCGGTGAGATCGGTATCGACGATCTTCACTTCCAGTCCGCCATCGGTGACGGCGGTGACTTCACACGTGACCACCGAACCCTTCTTGAGTTCGCCGGCTGTGCCTTGCGTCATCGGATCGCCGCCAAGCTGCTTGACGCCGAGCGAGATGCGTTCTTTCTCGACATCGACATCGAGCACCTGGGCCGAAACCATGTCGCCCTTGTTGTACTCTTCGATCACCTGCTCGCCCGGACGCTTCCAGTCCAGGTCCGACAGATGGACCATGCCATCGACGTCGCCATCGAGGCCGAGGAACAGGCCGAATTCGGTCTTGTTCTTGACTTCGCCTTCGACAGTCGAACCGGGCGGATGCTTCTCGACGAACAGTTCCCACGGATTGCGCATGGTCTGCTTGAGACCGAGCGAAATGCGGCGCTTGACCGGATCGACTTCCAGGATCTGAACTTCGACTTCCTGCGAGGTCGAGACGATCTTGCCGGGGTGGACGTTCTTCTTGGTCCACGACATTTCGGAAACGTGGATGAGGCCTTCGATGCCCGGCTCCAGTTCGACGAACGCACCGTAGTCGGTGATGTTGGTGACACGACCCTTGAAGCGCGCCTGGACCGGGTATTTGGCCTCGATGCCCTGCCACGGATCGTCCAGCAACTGCTTCATGCCGAGCGAAATACGGTGGGTTTCGTGGTTGATCTTGATGATCTTGACCTTCACCGACTGGCCGATATTGAGCACTTCGGTCGGGTGATTGACGCGGCGCCAGGCGATGTCGGTGACATGCAGCAGGCCGTCGATGCCGCCGAGGTCGACGAACGCACCGTAGTCGGTGATGTTCTTGACCACGCCGTCGATGACCTGACCCTCTTCGAGGTTCTGCACCAGTTCCTGGCGCTGTTCGGCGCGGGTCTCTTCCAGCACGGTGCGGCGCGACACGACGATGTTGCCGCGGCGGCGATCCATTTTCAGAATCTGGAACTGCTGCGGCACATTCATCAGCGGCGTGACATCGCGGATCGGACGAATATCGACCTGCGAGCGCGGCAGGAAGGCAACGGCGCCGTCGAGATCGACGGTGAAGCCACCCTTGACCTGATTGAAGATAACGCCGGTGACCTTTTCGTTGTTGGTGAAGCCCTTCTCGAGCTTGCCCCAGCTTTCCTCGCGGCGCGCCTTGTCGCGCGACAGCACGGCCTCACCGAGCGCGTTTTCAACGCGTTCCAGGTAGACCTCGACTTCGTCGCCGACTTTCAATTCGGTGGTGCGGCCCGGTCCGGCGAATTCACGCACGGCCACGCGGCCTTCAGTCTTCAAGCCGACGTCGATGACGGCCATGTCCTTTTCGATTCCAACGACCGTGCCCTTGATGACCGAACCTTCTTGCAGGTTTCCGGTCTCGAAGGACTCGTCGAGCATCGCGGCGAAATCTTCGCGCGAGGGATTGTGAGCGGTAGCTGTGGCCATGAAGTCTCCTGTTGCCTGCGCCGGGGTTTGAAATGGCGTTCCGCACGTACGGGCCGATGGTCCTGGCAAGACCGTCGGCGACTATCCGCGCGATGCGAATAGCCGGCGCTCATGCCGCACGTGCAAAACGATTGAGCAGTCTGACGGGGCGCTTAACGCCGAGACACGCGAACGGGGCTTCTGTCCTCCAACATCGAGGGGCGATCGATCGCACCCTCGGCCCGTTCGGGATGTTTCGACGAAATCGAAAGCGGCCCGATTAGCTTGGCATATAGCGAAAGAAGCATCGCCCGGCAAGAACTCCAGACAGAACGCCGACCCCGAGCATCGCCCGAGCGCGCCCGGCGGCCGGACTATGCCGCTCGGGCCGAAACGGCGGGCGGCGGCGGCGGCGGCGTTCCGCCTCGCGCGGCATCCATGAAAAATTTTCACGATATAGCGTCGAGAAATAGAAGAATATGTTATTTTTCCTATACTCATTGCGCAAAACGAATGAATTATTCTATTCAGACGATCAGTCCCGCACTTCAAGCCGAAGTTTTGTCCTATGTCACCGTCCCTCGCCGTCGTCTCCCGCCCCGCAAGCGCCGGCAATTCCGCCGCCAGTTCCGCCATTGACGCCGGAACCGTGGCGCTCCGGCTGTCGCAAGCCGCACCGGCTCTCGACCTGTTCGAACGCCTGGCCGCCGCACGCGCTGCGCTGCCGGGCCGGCTTGTTTTCACCACCAGTTTCGGCGTCGAGGACCAGGCCATCGGTCATAGCATCCTGTCGCAGAACCTCGATATCGACCTCGTCACGCTCGATACCGGCCGTCTGTTTGCCGAAACACATGATGTCTGGGCGGCGACCGAAGCCCGCTATGGCCGCCGTATCGCGGCAATCGTACCGGCGGCCAAAGACCTCGAAACGCTGATTGCCGATCAGGGCAGCAACGGCTTCCGCAATTCGGTGGCGGCGCGGCAAGCGTGCTGCCATGTCCGCAAGGTGGCGCCGCTCAAGCGCGCGCTTGCCGGAGCCCAAGGCTGGGTGACCGGCCTGCGCGCCGACCAGTCGGCTCATCGCGCTGCCGTCAGCTTCGCCAGCGTCGATGCCGAGCGCGGCCTCATCAAGATCAATCCGCTGTTCGACTGGACGCGCGAGGATGCCGTCGCCTTCACGCGCGAGCACGATGTTCCGGTGAACGCGCTTCACGACCGCGGCTTTCTCTCGATCGGCTGTGCGCCCTGCACCCGCGCAATCCAGCCCGGCGAGCCGGAACGGGCCGGGCGTTGGTGGTGGGAAGACGAAGGCAAGACCGAATGCGGGCTGCACGCCAACCCGTTGCATCTGGCGGCACGCAAGACATTTGAGGCGGCGCAATCATGAACGACATTTCGCTCACATCGGGCACGACGCACAGCTATCTCGACCAGTTGGAGGCCGAAAGCATCCACATTATGCGCGAGACGGTCGCCGAATGCGAAAAGACGGTGATGCTCTATTCGATCGGCAAGGACTCATCGGTCCTGCTGCATCTGGCGATGAAGGCGTTCTATCCCGGCAAGCCGCCGTTTCCGCTGCTGCATGTCGACACGACGTGGAAATTTCGCGAGATGATCGAATTTCGCGACCGCCGCGCGAAAGAACTCGGCATCGACCTGATGGTGCATACCAATCAGGACGGCGTGGCGCGCGGCGTCGGACCGATTACGCACGGTTCGGAACTCCATACCGACGTGATGAAGACGCAAGCCTTGCGTCAGGCGCTCGACCTGCACGGCTTCGACGCCGCCATCGGCGGCGCGCGCCGCGACGAGGACAAATCGCGCGCCAAAGAGCGCATTTTCTCTTTCCGCAATTCGCACCATCGTTGGGATCCCAAGCGCCAGCGCCCGGAGCCGTGGCGGCTGTTCAACGCGCACAAGCGCAAGGGCGAGAGCATTCGCGTTTTCCCGCTGTCGAATTGGACCGAGCTCGATGTCTGGCTTTACATCCATCGCGAAAACATTCCGGTGGTGCCGTTGTATTTCGCCAAGCCGCGTCCGGTGGTGAACCGCGGCGGCGTGCTCATCATGGTCGATGACGACCGCTTGCCGCTCGAGGTGAACGAGGTGCCGCAGGTGCGCAATGTGCGCTTCCGCACCCTAGGCTGCTACCCGCTGACCGGCGCCGTTGAAAGCGAAGCGGCAACGACCGAAGACATTATCCGCGAAACGCTCGACAGCCGCCATTCCGAACGCCGCGACCGCGTCATCGATAAAGACGGCTCGGCCTCGATGGAACGCAAGAAGCAAGAAGGCTACTTCTGATGAACATGCATGTGAGCGGACTTGCCAACCCGGCGACGCTTGAACGCGATGCCATCCTGTACAATCACGAAACCAAGAGCCTGCTGCGCTTCATCGCCTGCGGCTCGGTCGATCACGGCAAGTCGAGCCTGTTGGGGCGCTTGCTGTTCGAAGCCAAACTGGTGCTCGACGACCAGATTGAAACGCTGCGCAAGGATAGCGGCCAGTTGACCGGCGCGGTGGAGGATCTCGACTTCTCGCTGCTGTTCGACGGACTTTCCGCCGAGCGCGAACAGAAGATCACCATCGATCTCGCCTATCGTTTCTTTGCTACCGAGAAGCGCAAATTCATCGTGGCCGACGCGCCGGGCCATGAGCAATACACCCGCAACATGGCGACCGGCGCTTCGACCGCCGACCTCGCGCTGATCCTGGTCAACGCGCAATCCGGCCTGACGCAGCAGACGCGGCGGCATGCGCTGATCGCCGCGACGCTCGGCGTGCGGCATCTTGTCGTTGCGGTCAATAAAATGGACCTCGTGGATTTTTCGCAATCGGCCTTCGCGGCGATTGAAACAGACTTCCGCAAATTCGCCGACCGGCTCGGCGATGTCTCGATCACGTTCATCCCGGTGTCGGCGCGCAAGGGCGACAACGTCGTCAATCGCTCGCCGAACATGCTGTGGTATCGCGGGCCGACCTTGCTCGACAAACTTGAGACCGTCGATGTGACGCCGCGCGCCGCCAACGAAGCCTTTCGCATGGCGGTGCAATGGGTCAGCCGGCCGACCGCGGATTTCCGCGGCTATTGCGGCATGATCGCGGGCGGCGAAGTGCGTCCCGGCATGGAAATCATCGTGCAGCCTTCAGGCCAGCGCACCCGCATCGACAGCATCGTCACTGCGGATGGCGTGCTCGACCGCGCCGGCGTCGGCCGATCGGTGACGCTGACACTCACCGACAATGTCGATGTCTCGCGCGGCGACCTCCTGGCGGATGCGGCGGCGCCGTCGCAAGTGTCTGATCGGATCAGCGCGCGCATTTTCTGGATGGGTCAGGGAACGCTGAGCCCCGGGGGCCGCTATCACATCAAGCTCGGCACCGCGTCGGCGGCAGCGAATATCGCCGGTCCGATGCATCTGATCGATCTCGGTCAGGATGCGACGATCACGCCGGTCGACCGGCTGATGAACAATGAATTCGGTCTCTGCACGCTGGAGCTCGATCGCCCGCTCGCCGCCGACCGCTATGACCAGAACCGCGAGACCGGCAGCTTCATTCTCATCGACGCCGAAACCCACGACACCGTGGCGATGGGTCTGGTTGAGGATGCCGTCATTCCGGCGGTTGCCGTGACACCAGCGACCGACACGGTGCGCACCAGCATCGTCGGCAAGGTCTTCGTGCGCGTCGCGCGTCTGCTCGGCGCCAACGAATCCCACACACGGTCGATCGCCAAGGCGATGAGTTGGCGCGCCACCGGCAGTCTGGATACTTTTGTGATCGGCTTTGTCATCACCGGCAACGCGGCCATTGCCGGCTCGATTGCCGGCACGGAAATTCTGACCAAGGTCGCGCTTTATTATTGCCACGAGCGGGTATGGGCGCTGGTGCCGTGGGGACGGAGATAGACGTCATTCACCTGCTCGTCCCCGCGAAAGCGGGGACCCAGTGCTTCATTTTTCGATGAAGTTTTGGCCTCTGGATTCCCGCCTTCCTCCTTCGCTTACGCCTCGGAGGACTTAGGCCGCAGCCCGTCGAAGCCTCTTGGCGAAGACGGGTCGCGGGAATGAGCGGAGGATGGCGTTAACGCTTCTTGCTCTCAACAATCGCAATCGCCGCCGCCACAGCCTGCTCGACATTCAACGCCGTCGTGTCCAGCAACACCGCATCGTCCGCCTGCTTTAACGGCGACGCCGACCGCGAACTGTCGCGCTCGTCACGCTTGCGGATATCGGCCAGCACCGTTGCCTCATCGCCATCCTTGCCTGCGGCACGGTATTCTGCAGCGCGGCGCTGCGCGCGCACTTCGGGCTTTGCGGTAACGAAAATCTTCACGTCGGCGTCGGGGCAAATGACGGTGCCGATGTCGCGGCCGTCAAGCACCGCGCCGCGCGGCGTCTCGACGAAATCGCGCTGCAAGCGCACCAAAGCCGCGCGCACCTGCGGAATTGCCGAGACAAACGACGCAGCCTCGCCGACTGCCGGTCCTTTCAGCGCCGCCTCGTCGAAGCGCGCCGGATCGAGCGCCTTCGCTGCCGCAATCGCGGCTTCAATATCCCCCGGCTGCCGCCCGCTATCGAGCACAGCTTTAGCGACCGCGCGATACAGCAAACCGGTATCGAGATGAGGCAAGCCATAATGCGCGGCGAGCCGCTTGCCGATAGTGCCCTTGCCGGACGCCGCCGGCCCGTCGATCGCGATGATCACGACAAATCCGCGCCCAGCCCGCGCATCGTTTCGACGAAACCGGGGAAGCTCGTGGCGATAAAGGCCGAATCGTCGATCCGCACCGGATTGATGCTGGCGAGGCCCATCATCAAAGCCGACATCGCGATGCGGTGATCCATATGTGTCGCGACTTCGCCGCCGCCCGGCACGCCCCGAGGCCCCATGCCATGAACGATCATGTCGTCATCCTCGATATCGACGGTAACGCCGTTGACCCGCAGCATGGCGGCCGTCGCCTCCAGCCGGTCGCTCTCCTTGACCCGCAACTCCTTCAAGCCGCGCATGCGCGTCGAACCTTCCGCGAAGGCCGCTGCGACCGCGAGGATCAGATACTCGTCGATCATCGATGGCGCCCGCGCCGCCGGCACGTCGATGCCCTTGAGCGCCGATGTGCGCACGCGAAAATTGGCGACTTCCTCGCCGCCATCGTCGCGCTTTTCGGTTTCCTCAATAGTAGCCCCCATCTCGCGCAAGGTGGCAAACAACCCCGTGCGCAGCGGATTTGTCATCACCGCTTCGAGCGTCAGATCGGACCCCGGTACGATCAAAGCCGCGACCAACGGAAACGACGCCGACGACGGATCGGCCGGCACCGCGACATGGGCCGGCACGAGTTCGGGCCGGCCTTGCAGCACGATGCGGCGGCCGAGGTCGCCATGCGGCTTGGTGACGATCTTGGCACCGAAATGCTTCAAGAGCTTCTCGGTGTGATCGCGGCTGGCCTCGGTCTCGATGACCGTCGTCTCACCCGGGGCCGCGAGCCCCGCCAGCAGCACCGCCGATTTGATCTGCGCCGAGGGCACCGGCGTTTCGTAGGTAATGGGCAACGGATCGACCGCGCCCTTGAGCGTCAGCGGCAGCCGGCCGCCCTCGGCCGCCTCGACGGCTCGCGCGCCCATCTTGGCGAGCGGGTCGAGCACCCGCTTCATGGGCCGTTTGCGCAGCGAGCCGTCGCCATCGAAAGTTGCCGTTATGGGACAGCCGGCGACGGCGCCGATCACCAGGCGGCACCCGGTGCCGGAATTGCCGAAATCGAGGGGCGCCGCCGGTTCGGCAAAGCCACCGACGCCGACGCCGTGAATGCGCCAGTTTCCCTGCCCCAAACTCTCGACTTTGGCGCCGAGCGCCCGCATCGCTTGCGCGGTATGAAGCACATCCTCGCCTTCGAGGAGCCCGGAAACGGTGCTTTCGCCAACGGTCATGGCCGCCAGAATGAGGGCTCGATGAGAAATCGATTTGTCCCCCGGAACCCGGATTTGGCCGGTCAAAGGTCCGGAAGCTTTTGCGGTTAAGGGCGTCTGGGCGGTCTCGCTCACGGAAAGGCATCCTTTTGGCAGGGTTGCGCCCTCCTACCACGCGGCCGCGCAGGCCGTCATCCTGACGCCTTGGTTAAGGTCCGCCCCCAAAACCGACGCCGAACTCCCGCCGCGCTTGCGCTATTGACAGGTGCGCCGCAACTAGCCAAGTGAAGCGGCTAACGTGAAGCAGCGCTTCGCGGCACCAGTCCAATGGCATTTCCGAGGAAACTCGCTCGTGGCTAAATCTGAACTCGGCACCAAACGCGTCTGCCCCGATACCGGTCGTAAGTTCTACGACATGGGCAAGTCGCCGGTCATTTCGCCCTATACTGGCAAGGTCGTTCCCATCGTCGCCCCGCCGCAATCGCGCTCCCGGCCGGAGGCCGCTGCCGCGCGCGCCGCGCCGACCGAGGAAACCGAGACGCTGGTGCCGGAGACGCAGGACGCAGAATTCGTCTCGCTCGAGGACGCCGAGGCCGAACAGCAGGGCAAGAAGAAGCCCGGCGACGATGACGACATCGAGGGCGACGACGAAAGCCTTGACGATGCCGCGTTCATTGAGGAACAGGAAGACGGCGATGCAGATGTCACCGATATCATCGGCGACGGCATCGAGAAGGAAGAAGAACAGTAGCCGGAATGCCGAGGCCAATACGGCCTTTGCTTTTTTTGTGATTTCCGATTACTGATCCCGCATCTAAGGGGCCATAGCTCAGCTGGGAGAGCGCCTGCATGGCATGCAGGAGGTCGGCGGTTCGATCCCGCCTGGCTCCACCAACCTTCGCCGTAAACCGCTCCACAAATTCTGAACCGCGAAGCGAGCGAAGGTTGCCCGGCGTAGTCCAAAGGGCGAAGACGGGCGATAATGTCGCTTATGAAGTATGTTTATATACTTGAGAGCATTAATTTTCCGGCCGAGACCTATATCGGTCTGGCCGATGATTTGCGGCAGCGGCTCGCAGCACACAACGCCGGACATCCGGCCGGGCTTTCGCCAAGAAACGGCTGCGGTAACCAATTGAAATTCGACGCTCTCAAAAACATGCCGCCCTTCGGGCGGCTTTTTTATTGGGCGCGTGACAGCCGCCGCAACGCCATTGCATGATGCCGACAAAACACTCCCCGGAGCATACCGCCATGCAGGGCAAGGTCGCGCTTGAGGAACACTTCGCCATCGAGCCGACGCTGAACGACTCGAAAGTGTTCGGCGCGCATGTCTGGGACACTCTCGGCCCGCGCCTTGTCGATATCCAGGACACGCGCCTGAAGGAAATGGACAAACACGGGATCGAGATGATGATCCTGTCGCTGAATGCGCCGGCGGTGCAGGCGATCCATGACGTCAAGACCGCGATCGCCGTCGCCCGTCAGGCCAATGACATTCTAGCCGAACACATCGCAAGGCGTCCGGCGCGCTTTGCCGCATTTGCCGCGCTGCCGATGCAGGATCCGGACGCCGCGATCCGCGAATTGAGCCGATGCGTCAATGAACTTGGTTTCGTCGGCGCGCTGGTCAATGGATTTTCGCAAACCGGCACGCCGGACAACGTCACCTATTACGACCTGCCGCAATACCGGCCGTTCTGGAAAGCTGTCGAGGCGCTGGACGTGCCGTTCTACCTGCATCCGCGCAATCCGCTGCCAAGTTGGACGCGAATGTATGAGGGCCATAACTGGCTGCTCGGGCCGAACTGGGCCTTCTCGGCGGAAACGGCCGTGCATGCGTTGCGCCTGATCGGCTCGGGTCTGTTCGACGAACATCCTAAACTAAAGATCGTGCTCGGTCATCTCGGCGAGGGCATCCCCGTTCAACTCTGGCGTATCGACGGCCGCAACGGCTGGATGAAGGAGCCGCACCGTTACGCGGCCAAACACGGCGTCGGCCATTATTTCCGCCGGCATTTCCATCTCACCACGTCGGGCAATTTCCATACGCCGTCGCTGGTCAACGCAATGAATGAGATGGGCGCCGACCGGGTGATGTTCTCGGTCGACTGGCCGTTCGAAGATGTCGGCGAAGGCTGCGACTGGTTCGACAAAGCCGCCATAAGCGAAGCCGACCGCGCCAAGATCGGGCGCGACAATGCGATAAAACTGTTCAAGCTGAAAATCTGATCCCGCCCTGGAATTAGACGGGATCGTGGGTTGTGACGATTTTATTTCTTCTTGTTGCTTGCGAGAGCGGTCTTCCCCCAGACCGGTTCGGCGGCGCCGTTGCCCCAGGCGTAGGGCCGGTAGAAATTATGGATGCCGAAGCGGACAAGCTTGCGCATCTCGCGCGTCCAATATGGATGCACATAGGTCGCATGATAGTGCGTCGACTTGGCGACCGCCTCGACATAGATCTTGCCGTCGAGCGTCTGTTTGGCGATTCGGTTGGCGCGAGCCCAAGCCCCGCGCTCATTGATGACCTTGCGCTTGCCGTCGCACGCAAAGGTAAACTGACACGACAGATGCCGGCTGGCGTTCTGGTAAACCACGCCGCACACGTCATTCGGATAAAAGCCGGAGAAAACGCGGTTCATCACGACCTGCGCCACTGCTTCCTGACCCTTCAGGGGCTCGCTGCGCGCCTCCCAATAAACGGCATTGGCGAGACAACGCTCGGCCTTGGCGTACTCCTTGCCCTCCAGATGCAGGCGCTGCGCCGGCGATGGTGGCGGCACGCCGGGTGCCGGTGTCGGCAGCGGCACCATGTCGAGCGGGATCGCGGCCGACATCGGCAAGGACACGGGCAAGGACACGGGCAAGGACGCCGGCGCGGCGGTCTGTTCCGGCAGCGCGGCGATATCGAGACTGGCCCGCCTGAACACACCGACATTCGCGGCGGTACCGGGCACAAAAATGGCTCGCACCGGGGCCGGCATGGCCTGCTCTTGCACCGCCGGGACGAGCATCGCTTCGACCGGGCTGGCGAGCGCGTAAGACGCGGTTTGCGGCCGCTCCATCACGCCCGGCGAAGCCATGATCGCTTGGGAAGCCATGATTGCTTGGGAAGCCATGGCGAATTCAATGGCGTCGGCGTGCCGCGCATCGGCGAGTTCGGCCACCGGAGACGATGCCGGCGGCGGTGGCGCGACGGCAGCACGGGCGGCCGGCACCGATGCAACGCGCTCCGCCGGGGTGCGCTTTGTCTCGAGTTTCGGCGCTATCCTGGGCTCAAGCTTCGGCGCGCTTTTTGACAGCGCGGCGAGCACCGGCAGTTTGGCACTGGCGTCGCGCGGAATCGCGACGGTAACCGTCAAACGATCCGGCAGAATGTCGAAGCCCCGAAGGCCCGCAAGCATGCGCGCCGGCAATGCGGCGGATTGAACCCGGCTGTCGTGAACGAACTTCACGGCGTCTTCCACCGCGCGGATGTTCATGAGATCAAGTGTACTGATCGAAACCGCGGCAATGGCGAAAGCAACGCAGATGGCCTTGCCGTAACGAAAGATATTTTCTTCGATGGTTGGACCGAAGTCGTCGATGTCGATGCTGCGCGTCAACAATTTCCGCTCCCACTGTCGCCGAATTAATTTTTGTCGGTCGAACGGCGGCGACCTTAGCGGGAGTTTTTTCGAACGGTGGGAACCGTGGAACTTTTTAAGAAAACAAAGCAAACATCTGTGATTAATTTGATCGGCAAAGCCGCGCCGGTTTAACGAATTTTCGTTAAACCGGGAACTTCGCAAATCGAGGTGGCAATCAGCGCACGCGATAGCGTTCGATCGCTTCCGCATTCCACACCATGCCGTTGCCGGGGCGCTGCGGGATGATCGCATGACCGTTCTTCACGACGATTGGCTCCTGCAGCAGCACGTTCGCCCAGTCGACATATTCGAGGTAGTGACAGGTCGGCGTCGCCGCCAACAAATGCGCGCTGACTTCGGGAAACAGATGCGACGACATTTTCATGTCGCGCGACGCGGCGATGGCCGCCGCCTGCATCCAGCCGGTGACGCCGCCGATGCGTTCGAGGTCGGGCATCATGAAATCGGCCGCGCCGGCGTCAACCGCCGTCTGCATGTTGGCCGGCAGCGAGAAGTTCTCCCCGATCTGGATCGGCGTGGTCAGTTCGCGTGCCAGCGTCGCCGCGCCGGCATAGTCGTCGTGACGGATCGGTTCTTCCAGCCAGTAAATGTTTTCAGTGTCGAGCGCGCGGCCACGCAGCAGCGCTTCGTCGCGTGTCAGTGCCTGATTGTAATCGACCATGATCGTGACATCGTCGCCGACGCGCTTGCGTACCGCGCGGACCGCGGCAATGTCGCCATCGAGCGTCGGATAGCCGAGCCGCACCTTGAGCGCGCGAAATCCGCCCATGCCGAGCAAAGTTTCGGCCTCGTCCGCGAGCGCGCCGAGATCGTCTTTGATGCCCATGCCGCAACTGTTGTAGGCGAGAATTGGCCGCGCTTGCGCGCCAAGCATCGTGACCAGCGGGACGCCGGCAGCGATCGCGATCGCATCCCATAACGCGGTGTCGAAACCGGCCAGCGCCATGCGCACGATTCCCTGCACGCCGATCAAGGTGAAGCGCTTCATGAGCTTCGCGGCCAGCGCTGCTGGATCGGCGGCCTCGCCTTTCACCAGGTTGTCGATCTCGGCCGTGAAGCAGGCAATCGCCGGCTGGGCGGCGCGCAGATAACAGAACAGGTAGGCGCGGCCGGTGATGCCCTCCTCGGTGTCGACGTCGATCAGCATCAATGGGACCGTGTGCATCGCCTGCTGGCTGGTCCCGAGCACAAAATTCAGCGGGACCTCGACAGGCGTCGCTCTGAGAGCGCGGATCGTCAAAGCAGGCATTTTTGGCGGATTCGGCATGAAATATCCCCGGGGTCGGCGCTCATATTAGCGGGTTCCACGCGGGTTGCTTTGTGTTCTTGAACCTTTAACCGGCGCTGCCCATATTAGCTGCAACCGGGCGGCAGTCGCCATCCGGTTAGGAAGCGCCCGCAAGGGGCTTCATCAAAGTCGCTTCGTGCGAGGACTTTGGAAACCATGTCTCGCGTCCCGTCACTCTCCAGTCCGTTCCTGCTTGGATTCGACGAAATCGAGCGCGTGCTCGATCGCGTTGCCAAAGGAGCCGACGGCTATCCGCCCTACAATATCGAACGGATGGTCCGCGACGGTGAAAACCCTGAACGGCTGCGTATCACGCTCGCCGTCGCCGGTTTCACCCGTGATCAGCTCGACGTCTGCATCGAGGAAAGCCAATTGGTGATCCGCGGGCGTCAACAGGACGACAAAAGCCGGCAATATCTCCACCGCGGCATCGCCGCGCGCCAGTTCCAGCGCACCTTTGTGCTGGCGGATGGTATGGAGGTGCTCGGCGCCGACCTCAAGCACGGATTGTTGTCGATTGATCTGATCCGCCCACACCCGGAACGGATCGTGAAATCGATTGCGATCAATGACTTAGAGTAATGTAACGGGATTGCGAAGCAACGAAACAGGACTCGACCGCGTTAAGCGTTCAATAGGAAAGGATCGAGGGCCATGAGAGCTGAGAACAAGATGATGAACAAAGGGACAGACACCGATCCGACCGCCAACGCGGTGATTACGCAGGATGCATTGGCGCATCTCGGCGAAGGAAGTCTGGCCTACGTCAAGACGATTCGTTCGGAAGATGTCGCGGTGATGTTTCCGCAAGCGCCGGAAATCGCCCCCGGTCTGAAGCTGTTCACGCTGCATGCCGCCGACGGCACGCCGATCATGCTGACCGATACACGCGAAGCGGCCATCGCCAATGCCTGGAGCAATGAGCTCGAAGCCGTCAGCGTGCATTAACGAGTCGCGCCACGATTTAACAACAGCTTGTCATCACCGGGCCGGCGCGAAACGCCGTGACCCGGTGATTGCGTTTCGCGGGGACGACAGAGGCGGCTTACGCTGCGCTGCTTGTCGGTGAATTGGCCAGCACGGCATAGATTGCGTCCTGGTCGCGCGATTCACGCAGCTTGCGAGCGACCTCGGGATCGCGCAGCAGACGCGCGACACGCGCCAGCGCTTTGAGATGATCGGCACCGGCCGCTTCCGGCGCCAGCAGCAGGAAGATCAGATCGACCGGCTGACTGTCCAGCGCTTCAAAGTCGATCGGCCGTTCCAGACGCGCGAACAGTCCGAACAAACGGCCAAGCTTCGGCAACTTGCCGTGCGGAATCGCGATGCCATTACCAACAGCAGTGGAACCGAGCTTCTCGCGCTGAAGCAAAATCTCGAAGATTGCGCGTTCGTTCTGGCCTGTCAGTTCGGCGGCACGCGCAGCAAGCTCTTGAATCGCCTGCTTCTTGCCATTGACCTTGAGCGCCGGAATGATCGCGCTGGACGCGACGAGATCGGTGAGCGTCATGGACATGTCCAATGATCGGTAACGGCGGCGCCGTGTTGCAATGCGGGTTTGTTGGGGTGTGGAAGTTGCGGACCATAGGGTTGCCACCCGACGGCGTCAATGGCCACGAACGGAGGGAAACTGCCGCATTTTCGAGCGTTTCTGGGCATTTCAGCCCCCGCGGCGCGCCTGATTGTCCTTTCGGCGGCGCTTATAGCGACGCAGGCGCTTTTCGATGTGACCGGCGGCTTGGTCCGCGCTTTCGTAGGCATCGACCGCCATACCCTCGGCCTCGAGCGAGGCGCCTGAGTCCAAATGCAGCACGCATTCGGTGCGAAATCCAGAGCCGTCGCGTCCCACTGTCGCATGCCCGGAATAGCCGCCGCTAAAATATTTCGAGGTAGCTTCCTCAACGCGGTCGCTGATTCGTTGTTGCAGCGACATGCCGATGCTGATGTTTTTTCCCGAGACACGTAAAGGCATTTGTCGGCCTCCTTGTCGGTGCGGCTTCGTCCCGCGACGATCGAGTCGCGGTCTTTGCCGCACCATTTTCCAGCGGGCTAATCATATCATCTGCGAATCGTTCCCCAGGTCAATAATTGAATTTTTCGACCGAGGTCTTGCACTTTTAAAGACTTACCCCTTTGAAGTTTGCTCTTGATGACGACCTGCACTTTTGGAGGCTTGCTTTTTTTGAATATTTGCGCTTTCGCCCATTTCGTTTTCTCGTGCCAACATTAACCAACTGCGCAACAAGCTAACGAATCGCACGGCAAGCAACATGCAACTCAAACATTTGCCGCTTGTTTTTCGCGGCGACGCTGCACCGAAGATGGAATACGCATCGCCTCCCGGTATTTCGCGACCGTGCGGCGCGCAATGTCGATGCCGGCGCCACGTAATTTGTCTACGATAGTGTCGTCGGATAGCACCTCGCCCGCGGCCTCGGCGTCGATCAACTGGCGGATGCGATGACGCACCGCTTCGGCCGAGTGCGCATCGCCGCCATCGGCAGCCGCAATCGACGACGTGAAGAAATATTTCAATTCAAAAATGCCGCGGCTGGTGGCCATGTATTTGTTGGCGGTGACCCGCGACACCGTCGATTCGTGCATGCTTATGGCGTCGGCCACGGTCTTGAGATTGAGCGGCCGCAAATGCTGCACGCCCTTGACGAAGAAGCCATCCTGTTGCCGCACGATTTCGCTAGAGACCTTGAGGATAGTCCTGGCGCGCTGATCGAGCGCGCGCACCAGCCATGTCGCGGTTTGCAGGCAATCGGCGATATAGCTCTTGTCCTTGTCGTTGCGCGTGTTCTTCGACACCTGCGCATGATAGCGCTGGCTGATAAGCACTTTCGGCAACGTGTCGGAATTCAGCTCCACTTGCCAGGTGCCGTCGGGCGCAGCGCGCACGAAGACATCGGGCACGATCGGTTGCACCAAGGTCGAACCGAACGCGAGCCCCGGCTTTGGATTGAGATTGCGAATCTCGGCGATCATATCGGCGAGGTCTTCGTCATCGACGCCGCAGAGACGGCGCAACGCGGCCAGATCGCGCTTGGCGAGGAGCGGCAGATTGGCCACGAGCGTCCGCATCGCCGGATCGAAACGGTTGCGCTCTTTCAGTTGCAACGAAAGGCATTCGGTCAGATTGCGCGCGCAGGTGCCGGGGGGATCGAGCGCTTGCAACACCGAGAGCACCGCTTCAACATCTTGCACCGCGCAGCCGAGCTTGTCGGCGACCGTTTCCAGATCGCCGGCGAGGTAGCCGGTCTCATCGACCATATCGATCAGGTACTGACCGATCATCCGCTGCGCCGGATCGGAAATGGCCAGCGCCATCTGTTCGCTCAGATGATCGGCCAGCGTGACTTCCGCGGTGACGAAAGCCTCGAGATTGTAATCGCCATCTTCGCCGCCGGTGCCGGACCCGGACCATTCGGTATAGGCCGGCGGCGGCGTTTCCACCGCCGCGGTTTTTTCGCCGCCGTCATCGGGAAACACGTTTTCGAGTTCGGTGCCGAGACCCTGCTCCATCGACGCACGGCTGGTCTCGAGATCGGCGCCGATCCAGTCCGGCGTCAATTCGCCGTCGTTATTGCCGACACCGTCACCGTCCGAGCCGTTGGTGGAAACATCAGGTTCGTTGCCGGGCGAGGGACCATCATCCTCGCCGGCGCGCTCCAACAGCGGATTGCGCTCGAGTTCGCCCTCGACATAGGCCGCGAGATCGAGGCTCGAGAGCTGCAGCAGCTTGATGGCCTGCATCAACTGCGGCGTCATCACCAAAGCCTGGCTCTGACGGAATTCCAATCGTTGCGATAAGGCCATCAATGTTTCCGGCGGAAACTGGTCCGATTCTTGCTTGAGTTTATAGCAGGCTTCGCCCGGCCGCGGCATCCGATTTCACGCTGCTGCATTGCACAAATTCTTGGCAGCAAATCGGCGAGCGGTGGCGCACAAACCACTCTGGGAAGGAAGCCCGGCTTTCGTCCGGATTACATCCGGAATTCTTCGCCCAAATAGAGTCGCCGCACGTCCGGATTGTTCACGATATCCTCCGGCCGGCCCTCCATCAGCACCTCGCCCGAGTAGATGATATAGGCGCGGTCGGTCAGACCCAACGTTTCACGAACGTTGTGGTCGGTAATCAGAACGCCGATGCCGCGGTTGGTCAGATGGCGGACCAATTGCTGAATATCGCCGACGGCGATCGGGTCGATGCCGGCGAAAGGCTCGTCGAGCAGCATGTAGCTCGGCCGCGTCGCCAGCGCGCGGGCGATTTCGACGCGCCGCCGCTCGCCACCCGACAGCGCGATGGACGGCGTCTTGCGCAGACGGGTTATGTTGAATTCTTCCAGCAGCGCGTTGAGGTCGGCATCACGGCGGCGGCGATCGGGCTCGACCACTTCAAGCACGGCACGGATATTGTCCTCGACATTGAGGCCGCGGAAGATCGATGCCTCCTGCGGCAGATAGCCGATGCCGAGCCGGGCGCGCTGGTACATCGGCAGCAAGGTGACGTCATAGCCGTCGAGTTCGATGCGGCCGCGATCGGCCTTGATCAACCCGGTGATCATGTAAAACACCGTGGTCTTGCCGGCGCCGTTCGGACCCAGCAATCCGACCGCCTCGCCGCGTCGGACGTAAAGCGTCACGCCTCTGACCACCATACGGCCGCCGAAGCTTTTCTCGACGCCATGCGCGGCCAGATAGTGCCGCGCGGCCTGTCTCGTTTGGCGGTCGGCATCGCCTTGCGGCCGGGCGACGGTCTGCTGCGGCGCGACGGCGCCATTGGGGCCGCGAACCTGTTGCGTCGGCTGCGCCGCGGCAGGCCGCGGCACGCGGCGAGCCGGCGGTTGCCGGCGGCGAAACAGCGAAATGATGTTCACCGGGCTACCCCGCATTGCGTGGTCGGAAGGCCGCATGGCGTTCGGATAATGGAAAGAACGGCCATGAGATCAACCCGGCGCGACCTTAACTGATTCCCCGACAATCGAATGCCGTCAATCCGCCATCCGCACGGGTCTTGCGGGTTTAAATAGCTATCGGTCAACGGAACGGCTGCAACGAGATCGGCGGTGACGACGGCGACGATGTTTTCGGCTTGGGATGCGCGCCGCCCGACTTGCTGTCTGGCTTGCCGCCTGACTTGCCGCCCTCGAGGGGATCGCCCCCGCTCGGCACAAACAGCCCCTGCACGCGGCCATTGCCGCTCTTGCTCGATTCGACGCGCGACACGCCGCTGGTCAGATTCACCACCAACTTGTCGCCGCGCAGAATGTTCTTACCCTGGGTCATGGTCACGTCGCCGGACAGCGTGACGGTGTTCGTTCTCATGTCGAATATGCCGAGATTGCCGGTGGCGGTCTGTTCCTTTTGCGTGACCACGACATTGCCGCGCGCTTCCAGCCGCTTGATCTTCTGCTGTCCGCCGGGACCCGGCGTATCGGCCGTCATGCTGCTGCTGTTTTTGCCACCATCATTTTTGCCGCTATCGTTTTTGCCGTCGTCATTCTTTTCGGCATCGCCGTCGCCGTTGGCTCCGCCCTCATAGAAGACGCGCAAGGTCGAGCAGCGCATGCCGGTATCGCCCTGCTTGACGCGCACGTCGCCCGAGAAGGTCGCCACCTTGTCCTTGTCGCGCACTTCCAGGGTTGCCGCCTCGATATGCACCGGCTCGTCGCGATTCTGCGAAAAACCCTGCAACGCATTCGGCGGCCCTTTCGAGGCGTCCTTTGAACCCTGCGCGTGCAGCCCGACGCCCGACAGCACAAGCGCAGCGCCAACGAGCAATGGCATCAATGTTTGCCGCATCGCTATCATCGTGCGCCCGCCACCGGTTTGGGCACGGCCGTGCCGTTGAGCATCAAGGTCATGGCGACGCCGCCATGGAAGCGAATCACCGTACCGGAATCGACGATTTCCAGTTTGTTGGCATTGAGAATGCCTTGCAGCATCTCCAGTTCGACGGGCTTATCGGAGACGACATTGCCCTTGCGCACGTCAATCACGGCCTCGCTCAATCTCCCGGTCTTGCCATTGGACGACGAAAGCAGAATGTCTTTTTCCAATTTGAGGGTCTCGTGCTTGGTGTCGTAGATGCCGTTCGCCGCCGTCATCGTGATTTCGCTTTTGTCCTGCATTTGGATTTTCGCGTGGATAGTCCGCAGTTCGACGATGTCGGGCTTGGTGATGTCCTGCGCCGCAGCGTTGGCGGTAACCTCATAGGCGCGCTGGTCCTTGGTGAAGCCGGACAGACGCGGCTGCTCCATGGTGATCTTGGTACCGGACACCACCAGGTCGTTGATGTTGATCGGCAGCGCCGTCAGCATGCGCAACGGATTGAACCAGACGACCAGCGAAACCGTGACCGTTGCAAGGACCACTGCAACCGGCAACCCGACGCGCAAAATCCGCACCATGCGGCTGTGACGGCGCGCGGCGCGAAACGCGCGGTCGCTGTCGCCCCGGCTCATGGTCCAGTAGGCGCGCATCATTTCGGGATCGGCTCTAGCTGTGATCACCCGGTTCATATCGTTGCTTTGGAAATCCTATTCGATGCAAATTCTATTCGATTGCACGCCACCTGCCTGACGAATATGGCCCACAGACGGCAGAAGATCAGGACCCAGCGGCCAATAGCGGCTGCAAACCAGCAGGTTAGCTCGCTTTCGCCGAATGCGAGAAAATGTCCTCGTCAGCCCAGCCGGCAAGATCGAGCCGCACCCGGTCAGGCAGGAAGCCGAAACTGGCATTGGCGAGCGCGGCTCGGCCTTCGCGCGCCAGCATAGCATTCAGTTTGTCCATCAGCGCATGCAGATGCAGCACGTCGGTCGCCGCATAGGCGACCTGGGCATCGGTGAGCGTTTCGGCTCCCCAGTCCGACGACTGCTGCTGCTTCGACAGATCGACGCCGATCAGCTCGCGCGCGAGGTCCTTGAGACCGTGGCGGTCGGTATAGGTGCGGGCGATGCGCGAGGCGATCTTGGTGCAGTAGACCGGTTCGGCCATGACGCCGAAGGCCTTGTACATGACGCCCATGTCGAAGCGACCGAAGTGAAAAATCTTCAGCACCGCCGGATCGGCCAGCAGCTTCTCGATATTGGGCGCGCGGGTCTGGCCCGGCGCGATCTGCACCACGTCGGCCGAACCGTCGCCGGGCGACAACTGCACGACGCAGAGCCGGTCGCGGCTGGCATCGAGACCCATGGTTTCGGTGTCGATCGCGACCGCGCTTTTATAGGCATTGAGGTTGGGCAAATCGCCGCGATGAAGGCGAACGGTCATTGGGCTATCCAGTTTGCGATTACCCGATTTGATGGCGCGCGTTCCTCTGTCGATCGCCCCGATACCGCCCTCGGGCCGATTTGTGCCCGTTCGTTGAGGGCCGTGATCATGACGATCGGGACGCGCGCCCGCACCTTGTGCGGGTCTCGTGGTGCCCAGGAAAGGATTGATTTGCGCCGACCGCAAAGCATTGGATTCCATAAGGAATTTTTCAAGCCGCGTCTACTTAGTATAACAGTTTAGTATCACATTGATCATTGGCGCCGGACAGGTTCCCGTGTTGCTTATCTCCGGCCGCCCGCGTTTGCAACGAACCCGCCGACTCAGGCGTTGCTCCGAGCCTTTTTGTCAATCGGCCCGCGGGAAGATATTAAGAAATCGAGTGTATGTTCATGATTCGTTCTTGCCAACTGGCGTTCTTCGCTGATACGCTTCGCGTCGCGCATCAGACAACATCGAGGTGACCGAGAAGATGCTTCTCTACCGCAGAACGAGCCTTATGGAGTCCTCTGCGCAGACCCTCGTCAACACCGTCAATTGTGTTGGGGTAATGGGTAAAGGTGTCGCCCTTGAGTTTAAGGAGCGTGACCCACAGATGTTCGCCGCCTACAAGAAAATCTGTGAATCAAAGCTGCTCGCGCCTGGAAAGTTATGGCTTTGGCGAGGTGCCGATTATTGGACCTTGAATTTTCCAACGAAAATCCACTGGCGCAACCCCTCTAAGCTTGAATGGATAGAATCCGGCCTCAAGAAATTCGTCTGGGCCTACGAAAAACAAGGAATTCGCGAGATTTCATTTCCGCGCTTGGGCTGCGGCAACGGAGGGCTGGACTGGAACGACGTTCGGCCTCTCATGGAAAAATACCTCGCAAAGTTACCGATCGAGGTCTACGTCCACGACTTTACCAAAGCGATTGGACTTCCCGAGCATTTTGAGGCGGCAGCAAAGACGCTTGAAAGCGAAAAGTTGGACGAAAGCAGCTTTGGCAGTTTCATAAAATCTCTTCATAGAGCAATTGATCTTGTAGATCACCGTTTTGTCGAGCTCGGTTCGCAAGAACCGATTTCTGTCGAGGTGTGTGAGGACGATCTCAAGATCACCTCGGACGGGACATCTTGGGTCTTCGAAAACGAGGACCTTCGCGGCGTTTGGGTTAACCTGCAAAAAGGCGTCCTGACGACGGAGAAAGCTGGGTGGTCAACGGGCGGTGGAAAACCGCTTCTATCGGTCCTTAGCTTGTTGCCTCAAGTGAGGCCAATCGAAGTTCAGCGCATCGACGAGGTCGAGCCCGAGCTGGCCTTAGAATTACGTCCGCGTAATCGAGGCAGTGCCGTGGTGCCGACAGCAAAAGGGCAGCTCGACTTCGCATGGCGTTGAGCGCCGCATTCATCGAGGCGCACATCGAGCAATGGGAGGCGTCCCTTAACACGCCTCACTACCCTTACCGGCAAAAGTGGCCGAGCCGCCTTTTTCATCATGCGCCGATCGAGAATATCGTAAAGATACTTATCGACGGCAATCTTAGATCGCGTGCCGATCCGAAGAATCAACGGGCGAAGGACGTCGCAGCGGCTGGGGTGATCGACAATCGTCAGCGCGCGCATACGTCAGCACGCCTTTATTTTCGTCCGCGAACGCCGACACAATGGCACATTGAAGGGATCCGCAAGGCTGGCGAGTGCCAATTTGGGGACCAATCTCATGCACCAGTGCTAGTTATGTTGGTGTTCGAGGCAAGGAAAGTTTTGGTCCGAGCTAACGTAAGCTTTTGTGATCGAAACATGCAAAAGGCAGCCGCTGAGCCCGGAAATACCGAGCAGTATTTTAGCGCTATTCCTTTTCAGAAAGTCTTTCACGAAGGTGGCACCGGCGGTGACGCAAGCATAATCGACCATAGATGCGCGGAGGTGCTAGTTGCATCGCCGCTGCCCCTGGACGGCAATTTGCAATGGATTTACTGCCGGTCCGTGGCGGAGCGCGACACGCTACTATTTCTGCTCGGCGACCACGCAAACACGTGGGCGAAACGAGTAATCGTGTCGACGGACTTGATCGTGTTTCAACGTGAATATGCTTTCGTCGAGGAGGTAACTCTCGCCGAGAACGGTGTGGTCTTCGAACTCAATCCAAGGCTCGACCGCGCAAAGCTCGACATAAAAGTTAAAGCCTGGGATTCGAAGTCTACCCAGATCGTTGATTTTCATCACAGCGATATGGCTGCAACGCCTGACCCGCCGGCAAAGCGATGGCGCGTCGAGAAGACAATTCCTGATGGGCTGTATCTCGTTCAAATTGATCTAGAGGGACACACCGCTTTCAAGGCGCTGCTAAAGAGAGGCAATCAGCTTTTCTAGCTAACGCCTCCTTCAATTCGACGTGCCGCAATGCACGATTAAACGACGAGAATGGTAAGCTCGCTGAATATCATCGATAAAGATCACGCCACTTTGCGTTTCGCTTTAAGTAATTTAGGGGTCAGAGATGCGAAAGGTTACCTCGTAAGGCGGCGTAGCGAGTTTTCCCCGCGGCGTCCTCCTAGATCGCGAATTGGCAAAGAGCCGGAGCCCGTCCGCTTCGGCAATGCCGCCAGCGACCGGTGGCAACGCCTCTCGCTGCCTGACGTGTGTACCGCTTTGAACTCTGACGGGTGTTCCGAAAAACCCCAAGAATTCGGCGATCGAAAGTGCTGGTTTCAAAGGCGTTTGAGACAACGGTTTTAGCGAGGATAGCTGTTTGTGTTTGCCCACCGACCGGGACCGAGAGGTTCAAGCCAGCCACCTTGGTTCTCACATCGACCGGAATCCGGCAGACGAATGACGGGAGCCTGTGCGCTTCACCGGACGGACCAATCGAAAGAGCATTGTTGCTCACCCTTGTAACACAGTCGGGCAAGCGCAAAACTCTGATCGGCCTCAACTTCTTGAAGAGAAACGCCTCTTCATCTTAATGGTGCCCAGGAAAGGACTCGAACCTTCACGACCTTTCGGCCACTGGCACCTGAAGCCAGCGCGTCTACCAATTCCGCCACCTGGGCAAAGCTCTCGAACCAAAGCTCCAGAACCATGGCTCTAGAACCATGACTTTAGAACAAGGCTTAGAACGTTGCGGAGGTCTAGGTACGGATCGGCCTTGGCCTTGTCAATCAAGGCTTGGCCGATGAGGCTTGGCCAATGAGGTTTGGCCAATGAGGCTTGAGAGGCTTTGCCGGTGCGTCCCGCCAAAGGCTATCGCTGGGTGCCGCGATAGGCCAGGACGCCGGCAGCGATCGCGGCCGCGGCCATGATGCCTGCGGCAACATAGGCCACATATCCGGGCCACGTGCCGTCAAAGTTCTGGCCGATTCCAGCCAGAACGGGCACCGGAAACGCCAGGAACACGACCGGACGCAGGATTTGGGAAAATTTGTTCATATCTCGCTTTCCGCATCCTCAATGTAGATGCCGGACGTAGAATTTCCCGCTTCCGTAATGTCGCACGGCCACTGCCGGCCAACGAGGGTCCTCAAGACCTTGCCGCCACCGGCCATCGTTCTATAAAGGCCCTCAAAGCCAACCGGCCTTAATCTTCCTTTTGCGAAAAGACGAGCGCGGAAATGACCGCCAAATCGAATAGCGACACCCTGATCACCGTCTACGGCGGCTCGGGCTTTCTCGGCCGCCACGTCGTGCGCGCGCTGGCCAAGCGCGATTACCGCATCCGTGTCGCAGTGCGCCGGCCGGAACTCGCGTTTCACCTCCAGCCGCTCGGCAAGGTCGGCCAGATTAACGCGGTGCAGGCCAACATGCGCGACGCCCGCTCCGTCGAGGCCGCGGCCCGTGGCGCCGACGTTCTGATCAATCTGGTCGGCATTCTTCAGGAAGGCGGCCGCCAGCGCTTCGACTCGATCCACAGCTTCGGCGCCGAACAGGTCGCTTTGGCGGCCAGTGCTTACGGCGCCCGCATGGTCCACGTCTCGGCCATTGGCGCCGACGAGAATTCGCAAGTCGGCTATGCCCGCTCAAAGGGCGTCGCCGAACGGCTGGTGATCTCGGCCGAGCCCTCGGCGGTCATCATGCGGCCCTCGATCATGTTCGGGCCGGAGGACGATTTCTTCAACCGCTTCGCCGCGCTCGCCCGGATGTCGCCTGTCCTGCCGCTGATCGGCGGCGGCCACACCCGATTCCAGCCGGTGTTCGTCGGCGACGTCGCCAAGGCTGTCGCCGACGCCGTCGACGGCAAATTGCGCGCCGGCACGATCTACGAACTTGGCGGCCCCGACGTCCGCACGTTCAAGGAATTGATGCAGTACATCCTCGCCACCATCGAGCGCCGCCGCCTGCTGGTGCCGTTGCCGTTCTTTGCCGCGCGCTTCCAGGCGATGTTTCTGCAATGCGCCCCGGCGCCGCTGACGTTGACGCCGGGTCAGGTCGACATGCTGCGCCACGACAACGTCGTGTCGGAGGCGGCCATCGCCGAGCGCCGCACGCTACCCGGTATCGGCATCGAGCCTGAACCGGTCAACGCGATAGTGCCGTCATATCTCTGGCGCTTCCGCAGGACCGGACAGTTCAGGAGCAGCGTCGCCTAATTTTTTAATATCGCAAGACCTCGCAAAAAGCCGGAAACATATCCGGCAGAGGCTGTGCGCGAATGGATCACGGGGGAGAAGCATGCCGGTCATCACCAATGTCGAAGACCTTCGCCAGCTTGCGAAACGCAAAGTCCCCAAGGCGATTTTTGAATATATCGACCACGGCTCCTACGATCAGTTGAGCCTGAATGCCAACCGCGACGACCTCAAAGCCATCCGTTTCCGCCAGCGCGTGTTGATTGACGCCGACAACCGCTCGCTCGCCACCACGATGCTCGGCGAAAAAGTGTCGATGCCGGTCGCCATCGCACCGACCGGGCTGACCGGCCTGATGCATGGCGACGGCGAGATGCTCGCGGCACGCGCGGCCGAAGCCGCCGGTATCCGCTTCACGCTGTCGACCATGTCGATCTGCTCGATCGAGGACGTGCGCTCCGCGATCAAGGGGCCGTTCTGGTTTCAGCTTTATGTGTTTCGCGACCGCGGCTTTAGCGAATCCGTGATCGAACGCGCCAAGGAAGCCGGCTGCACCGCGCTGTTCCTGACCGTCGATCTGCCGATGCGCGGCCAGCGCCATTGCGACATCAAGAACGGGCTATCGGTGCCGCCGCGACTGACCGCGCGCAACGCCTTCGACATCATGACCAAGCCGGGCTGGCTTTCCGGCGTGCTGATGAGCAAGCGCAAGTCGTTCGGCAATATCGATCATTATCTCAAGAACAAAGGCGGCATCTGGGCCGCGGGCCGCTGGGGCAACGACAATTTCGACAAGTCGTTGAACTGGGACGACGTTACCTGGATCCGCAAATTGTGGCCCGGCAAGCTGGTCATCAAAGGCATCCTCGATCCGGAGGATGCCAAGCGCGCCGCCAACATGGGCGCCGACGCCATCGTTGTCTCCAACCACGGCGGCCGCCAGCTTGACGGCGCGCCGGGCACGATCACCGCACTGCCGCGCATCGCCGATGCCGCGCGCGACCGGATTGAAGTTCTGTTCGATGGCGGCGTGCGTTCGGGGCAGGACGTGCTCAAGGCGCTGGCGATGGGCGCGCATGGCTGCCTGATCGGACGCGCCTATCTGTACGGCCTTGCCGCAATGGGCGAAGCCGGCGTCACCAAGGCGCTCGATCTCATCCGCGAGGAACTGAAGGTCAGCATGTCGCTGACCGGCGTGCGCGACGTCAACGAGATCAGCCGGGAGATTCTGTACGACAATCCCGACGCGCCGCGGCGGAATATATAGCGGCTACAGCAAATACAGCGCAAAAATGCCGGCGCTGCCGAGCAGAATGCGCCACCACGCGAACACCGCGAAGGTGTGGCGCTGCACATAGGTGAGAAACGTTTTCACCACGATCCAGCCAAAGATGAACGAAAACACGAAGCCGACCGCGATCGCGCCGATATTGGCGTCGGCGAGTTCGTGGCGGCTCTTGAACGCCTCATAAGCGAAGGCGCCGACCATGGTCGGCATCGCCAGCCAGAACGAGAACTCCGCCGCCGCGCGGCGGTCCGCGCCGAACAGCATGGCGCCGACGATGGTTGCGCCCGAGCGCGACACGCCGGGCACCATCGCCAGGCACTGACAGATGCCGATGAGGAAATAGGTCAGCAGCGGAAAGGCGGTCGCGTCGAAGTAACGCGGTTTTAGGGCGACGCGATCGACCCAGAGCAGGACGAAACCGCCGATGATGAACATGATGCAGACGATGCGGACGTCGAAGAAGTGCTCCTTGACGTAACCGCCGAACAGCGCGCCGAGAACGGCGGCCGGCAGGAAGGCGAGCAGAATGCCGATGACGAATCGCGTGGCGCCCCATTGCGTGAACATGCTGGTCGCCAGCGCCCACAGCCGGCCGAAGTAGATCGTCAGCAGCGCCAGGATCGCACCGAGTTGAATCAGGATCGCGAACGACTTGCCGAAGGAACTGTCGCCCCAGCCGAGGAAATGCTCCATCAGAAGCAGATGGCCGGTCGATGAAACCGGAAGGAACTCGGTCAGGCCCTCGACCACGCCGAGAATAGCGGCCTTTACCAGATCGATATGGCTCCCGATCAGGCCGGAAACGGCCGCCTGCATGGCGTCGACTGACATTGGAAAAGCTCCGGAAAAAATCTTGGGCGCTCGGATGATGTCGGCGAATCGTGCGGTTCAGCGCTTTTGACGCAACGCCGTGACCCAGGCAATGGCGATTAAGGTCTGGGTGCCCGCAATTTACGGGACATCAACATCGCTGCCTTACACCGCCTAATTTGCGCTGTAGTAATGCTTTGTGTAGTGCAATCGATGCTCCCCCACCTTGCTTCCCCCTCCTGTAAAGCCCCTTCATGCTGACGCTTCTGCAACATCCGCTTTGCCCGCTGTCACGCTTCGCACGCCTGATTCTCGGCGAATACGGTATCGAAGCCCGGCTCGTCGAGGAGCGATTCTGGGAACGGCGCGAGGACTTCCTGCATATCAATCCAGCCGGAAGTATTCCGGTACTTGTCACCGACGGGCTGCCGGCGATTCCCGGCGCCGCGATTATCGCCGAATATATCGAAGAGACTGACCTGGGCAGTGACGTCGAGAACCGCCTGATGCCGGCGACGCCGGGCGCGCGGGTCGAAGTCCGCCGGCTTTCGAGCTGGTTCAACGACAAATTCCACGCTGAGGTCAGCGGGCCGCTGGTGACCGAGCGGGTGTACAAGCGCCATATGACGCTGGAACAAGGCGGCGGGCCGCCCGATACCGCGCTGTTGCGTGCCGCTCGCCGCAATGTCCGCTATCATCTGGCTTATATCGGCTGGCTGGTGCGCACCCGCGACTGGCTCGCGGGCGACAGGCTGAGCCTCGCCGATCTGGCGGCGGCGGCGCATCTATCCGCCGTCGATTATCTGGGCGATGTACCGTGGAACGAAGACGAAACCGCCAAGAACTGGTACGCGCGCGTGAAGTCGCGGCCGTCGTTCCGTCCGCTGCTGGCCGACCGGCTGGCCGGGATTCCGCCGGCGAAGCACTACGCCGATCTGGATTTTTGACCTCCCCCTCTGAGATCAAGGCGGCACTGATCGAACGCGCCAAGGCGTGCGGCTTTTCCGTCGCTGGCATCACGCGGCCGGACGCGGCGCCCGAAGCCAAAGCGCGGCTCGAGCGTTTTCTTGCCGACGGCGCGCACGGCGAGATGGCGTGGATGGAAACGACCGCCGAGCGGCGCGGCGCACCGCTCGCGCTGTGGCCGGAGGTGCGCTCCGTCATCATGCTCGGCATGAACTACGGGCCCGACGAAAACCCGCTCGCCGTTCTGGCGCAACCCGATCGCGCGGCGATTTCTGTCTACGCCAAGGGCGACGATTATCACGAACTGGTCAAGGCGCGGCTCAAAGATATCGCCCGCTGGCTGGTCGCCACCGCCGGCGGCGACGTCAAGGTCTTCGTCGATACCGCCGCGGTGATGGAGAAGCCGCTGGCCGCGAGCGCCGGTCTCGGCTGGCAGGGCAAGCACACCAATGTCGTGTCGCGCGAACTCGGCTCGTGGTTTTTTCTCGGCGCGATTTTCACCACGCTCGATTTACCGGCCGATCCGGCGGAGGCCGATCACTGCGGCAGTTGCCGCGCCTGTCTCGACGCCTGCCCGACCGCGGCTTTTCCGGAGCCTTATCGTCTCGATGCGCGGCGCTGCATTTCCTATTTGACCATCGAGCACAAAGGCCCGATCCCGCGCGAGTTTCGCACCGCGATGGGCAATCGCGTTTATGGCTGCGACGATTGTCTGGCGGTGTGTCCGTGGAACAAGTTCGCGCAGGCCGGACGCGAAGCCAAGCTCGCCGCGCGCGATGTGCTGCGTGCGCCGTCGCTTGCCGAACTGTCACGACTCGACGACGCGCAATTCCGTTCGCTGTTTTCCAAGACCTCGATCAAACGCACCGGCCGCGATCGTTTCGTGCGCAATGTTCTCAATGCCATCGGCAATTCCGGCGACGTGACGCTCGCCGCCGAAGCCGAGCGGCTGCTCGACGATGCTTCACCGTTGGTGCGCGGCTCGGCGGTGTGGGCGTTGAGTCGGTTGTTGCCGAGGGAAGAGTTTGAGGTGTTGGCGGAAAAGACGAATGAAACGGACGTGTCGGTGAGAGAGGAGTGGGATGGGGCCTTACTCTGACTGTCATGGCCGGGCTCGTCCCGGCCATCCCGCTTAGGAAGGCACTGCGCCCCTAAGCGGGGTCACCGGGACAAGCCCGGTGACGACAAGAGAAAGTCAAAACTCCGCCACGGCGCTCAACAGCCGCTCAATATCCTCCGGCCGCGACAGGCGGTGGTCGCCGTCCTTGATCAGTGTCAGCACGACGTCGTCGCGTGAAAAGCGCGATACCAGTTCGATGGCGTGCCGCCATGGCACATCGGGATCATGCACGCCTTGCAGGATATGCACCGGACAGCCGGGTTCGATCAGGCCGCCCAGCAACAGGTGATTGCGGCCGTCTTCGATCAGTCCTTTGGTGATCGGATAGCTGCTTTCAGAATATTGCGACGGCCGCATCCAGAAGCCTTTGTCCTCGATGTCACGCTTGGTTTCGTCGGAGAACTGCTTCCACATCAGTTCCTCGGTGAAATCGACGGCCGGCGCGATCAGCACCATGCCAACAAGGGGTGCGGCGTTCTTGATCGCGGCCAGCCGCTGCGCCAGCAACAGCGCGATCCAGCCGCCCATTGACGACCCGACGACGACCTGCGGGCCACGGCAGAACGCCCGATAGACCGCGACGCTTTCTTCCAGCCACCGGCCGATGGTGCCGTCGGTGAAGTCGCCACCGGATTCACCATGGCCGGAATAGTCGAAGCGCACGCAGGGGCGCTCGTTGCGGCCGGCCCAGTCGTCGAGCGCCATCGCCTTGGTGCCGCCCATGTCGGACTTGAAGCCGCCGAGCCAGATCAGCCCGGGCCCCTGCTTTTCGTTATTATCCTGCCACTTGCCCTCGCGCACGCGCACAGCGATGGTCCGCGATGGCGGCGGCGATTCGACAACCAGACTTGTTAAACGAGCTTCGCTCATGAGCGGTTCGGCCAGTTCAGGAACGGACACCATTTCGAGGGCCTCTTCTCGCCTCATCGCGGCCGGTAATGCAAGTCGGGGCGGCCCAACGTGGTGATCCCTGTCCGCATCCAACCCCAGGCGGGGCCGGCTTCCCGCCCCGCCGTCACACGCAATGCGAAGCCGCGGTCGTTGGCCGGCGCCACGATTCTTCAACTGGTGCCGGCGCTGCGCGACGACGCCACCGGCCAGGCCGCCGTCGAAATCGCGCTGACGCTGATGCAGGCCGGCGCCCGTGCCATCATCGCGGGCGGCGACGGTTCGCTGGTCGGCGAGTTACGCGGCTTCGGCGGTGAATGGCTGGCGATGCCGACCGACACCGTCAATCCGCTGCGCATCCAGCGCAACACGCAGCACATCCGCAAACTGATCGCCGGCGAGCGCATCGACATCGTTCACGCCCACAGCGCCGCCTCCGCCTGGAGCGCTATAGCCGCCACCGACAGGCAGCCGGTGTTTCTGGTGACGTCGTTCGACGAGCAATTGTCCCGCGACACCTGGCCGCGCACGTTGTTCCGCTCATCGCTGGCGGGCGGCGACCGCATCATCGCGCCGTCGAGCTACATCTCGCGAGCGATGATCGAGCGCTATAAAATTGCGCCCGATCGTATCGCGGTGATCCCGCGCGCGGTCGACACCGCCCGCTTCTCGCCGGCGGCGATCAATGTGCAGCGCGTCGCCGCGTTGCGCCGCGCCTGGGGCGTGCTGCCGAACATGCGCGTGGTGCTGGTGCCCGGTCCGCTTGCCGCCTGGAACGGCCAGTTGAGCATGATCGATGCAGCGCGGCTCATCGTCAGCGGCGGTGACCGCAACATCGCCTTCATCTTCGCCGGCGAAGATCGCGGTCGCCTGCGTTACCGCACCGAATTGCAACGGCGCGCCCGCACCCACGGCATCGATACGCTGATCCGGCTGGTCGGGCATCAGGCCGACATGCCGACGGCGCTCGCCGCAGCCGACGTCGTCGTTATCCCATCGCTTGAGCCGCCGCGCTCGGGCCGCGCCGCAGCCGAGGCGCAGGCCATGGGCCGGCCGCTGGTGGCGACTTCGGTCGGTGCACTGCCCGAGAACCTGCTGTATCCGCCGCGCATGAAGGAGGAGTTGCGCACGGGCTGGCTGGTGCGGCCGGGCAATGTCGGCGAACTGGCGCGCGCCACGGCCGCGGGCCTTTCGCTCGACGCAACCGCTTACGAAGCGCTCGGCGCGCGCGCGCGCCAGTTCGCCGAATTCATGTTTTCCCCGCAAAGCGTCGCCGAAGCCATTCGCGGCGTCTACACGTCGCTGTTGGCGCGTGACACCTGATGCCGCAACCGATGGTCGATGCCATGGGAGCACGGTCGGGATTGGGTGCTCGGACGTTTTGACGCCGACCGCGCCGGCAAAAGCCAGACAAAATTGGTGCTATTTGAGCCGTTTCGACCGCTAAAGCCCCGTTCTGATCTACAAGCCGCGCCGAACGGCGTTGACTTATGTCCCGTTAATAACGATCTTCCGGAGCTAAAGGTTTGTTTTTCAAACCCCGAGCATCGTCTCCGTTTTTCGGATAAGATGATGCTGCGCGCGATCTGAAATTCCTTCTATTCAGGCCGTGTGTTATAAGCCTGCCTGTCGCAACAGCATGAGGAGAGACTAGCCATTCGTCGTCCGTCAAAGTCCGCGCTGCCCGCCCAGAAGGACGGCCCGCGCATTAACGAGGAGATCCGCTCCCGCGAGGTTCAGCTGATCGATGCCACCGGCGACAACAAGGGTGTCGTCCTGACCGAAGCCGCCATCGGGCTTGCCCAGGCGGCCGGGCTTGATCTCGTCGAGATCGCCCCCAATTCGGTTCCGCCTGTCGCCAAAATCCTGGATTACGGCAAGTACAAGTTCCAGGCGCAGAAGAAAGCGGCGGAAGCCCGCAAGAAACAGAAGGTCGTCGAGATCAAGGAGATCAAGCTGCGGCCGATGATCGACGATCACGATTACCAGGTGAAGATGCGGTCGATGGAGCGCTTCTTCGAGGAAGGCGACAAGGTCAAGATTACCCTGCGCTTCCGTGGCCGCGAAATGGCCCACCAGGAACTTGGTTACAAGCTGCTCCAGCGCGTCAAGGACGACACCGACAAGATCTCCAAGGTCGAGTCGGAGCCGCGCTTCGAGGGCCGCCAGATGGTGATGTTGCTGGCGCCGCGCTGAGCGCTTCCCTCGGACGCGGTGCATCGTGAAACGATGCGCCGCAGAACCGGGGTCGTTCCAGGCTCTGAGTTCGTAACGGTCCCGGGTCTGCCCTGCGCCACGTTGTGGCCCAGGGCACCCGGGACGAGTTTTTGGGCCGCAATGACCCGTTTCGGGTCAATTTTGCCGAAAAACTGGCCCAGAGCCCGATTTCGGCCCGGCGCCGCCAGTTCCGGTTTGGGTTGCCAGCCGCCGTAACCTCTGGCATACACCGCGCTCTCGTCGACCGGCTGTTAGGGCTGCCGTGGCGGCGATACCCGCTCAATACCGAGCAACCGCTTGAGACATCACGTCTTTAAGCGCATCCCGGCCTCGCGGGGCACCTTGCCTCGTGAATAACGGCCGATCTGGAGAGCAAAATGCCCAAGTTGAAGACCAAATCGGGCGCTAAAAAGCGCTTCAAGATTACCGGTACCGGCAAGGTGAAATACCAGCAGGCCGGCAAACGTCACGGCATGATCAAGCGCACCACCAAGCAGATCCGCGAGCATCGCGGCACCGCTGTGCTGTTCAAGACCGATGGCGACAACGTCAAGAAGTACTGGATGCCGAACGGCTGATCCGGACTGAAGTTGTCGACACCGATCATTTTTAATTTGCCCAACGTCTGCCTGAACATCTGCAAGGAGCTCACTCATGTCCCGCGTTAAACGTGGCGTTACCGCTCACGCCAAGCACAAGAAGGTCTACAAAGCCGCCAAGGGCTTTTACGGCCGCCGCAAGAACACCATCCGTGTCGCCAAGCAGGCGGTCGAAAAGGCCGGCCAGTACGCTTTCCGCGACCGCAAGCGCAAGAAGCGCACGTTCCGCGCGCTGTGGATTCAGCGCCTGAACGCTGCCGTGCGTCCGTTCGGTCTGAACTACTCGAAGTTCATCGACGGCCTCGCCAAGTCGGGTCTCGTCATCGACCGCAAGGTTCTGTCCGACATCGCGATCAACGAGCCGGCGGCCTTCCAGTTGATCGTCGAGAAGGCCAAGGCGGCGTTGCCGGCTCCGGCCGAACAAGCCAAGGCCACGGCTTAAACCACAGCCAACGGGTGTCGTCCCCGCGAAAGCGGGGACCTAGTAACCACCGGCTTATCGTTGTAATCGCGTGCGCAGGGGTTACTGGATCGTCCGTCTTCACGGACGATGACGGTGCACGGGGTCGTCATGTCCGATATCGCCAAGCTTGAATCCGAACTGCTCGCCGCCGTTTCTTCCGCCACGGACGAAGCGGCGCTCGAGGCCGTGCGCGTGTCGGCGCTGGGCAAGAGCGGTTCGGTATCGGCGCTCCTGAAAACCCTCGGCTCGATGACGCCGGACGAGCGCAAGGCCAACGGCCCGGCGATCAACGGCCTCAAGGACCGCATCGGCGGAGCGATCGCCACCGCCAAGGATGGCCTCGCCGCCAAGGCGCTCGATGCGCGGCTCGCATCCGAAACAATCGACGTCACGCTGCCGACGCGCGAGACGCCGGCCGAAACCGGCCGCGTTCACCCGATCAGCCAGGTCATCGACGAACTCACGGCGATCTTCGCCGACATGGGATTTGCCGTCGCCGAAGGCCCGGATATCGAGACCGACGATTACAACTTCACCAAGCTGAATTTCCCGGAAGGCCATCCGGCGCGGGAAATGCACGACACGTTCTATTTCCCGCAGAAGTCCGATGGTTCGCGCTTGCTGCTGCGCACGCACACATCGCCGGTGCAGGTGCGCACCATGCTCACGCAGAAGCCGCCGATCCGCGTCATCATTCCGGGCCGCACCTATCGCTCCGACTCAGACCAGACCCACACGCCGATGTTCCATCAGGTCGAAGGTCTCGTCATCGACAAGTCGTCGCACATGGGTCACCTGAAATGGATCCTCGAGGAATTCTGCAAGGCGTTCTTTGAAGTCGATTCCGTCAAGATGCGTTTCCGGCCGTCGTTCTTTCCGTTCACCGAGCCGTCGATGGAAGTCGATATCCAGTGTCGCCGCGACAAGGGCGAAATCCGCTTCGGCGAAGGCACCGACTGGCTGGAGATTCTCGGCTGCGGCATGGTGCATCCGAACGTGCTGCGCAATTGCGGGCTCGATCCGGATGAGTATCAGGGCTTTGCCTGGGGCATGGGCATCGACCGCATCGCCATGCTGAAATACGGCATCAACGACCTGCGCGCCTTCTTCGAGGCCGACGTGCGCTGGCTGTCGCATTACGGCTTCCGTCCGCTCGACTTCCCGACGCTTGCGGGAGGATTGAGCACGTGAAGTTCACTCTGTCCTGGCTCAAAGACCATTTCGACACCACCGCTTCGCTCGACGAGATCGTCGATAAACTGACGATGATCGGTCTCGAGGTCGAGCGCGTCGAGGACAAGGCCAAGGAATTCGAGGCCTTCAAGGTCGCGCAGATTCTCGAAGCCGTGCAGCATCCCAATGCCGACCGGCTGCGCGTCTGCCAGGTCGACAACGGTACCGGCAAGCCGCTGCAAATCGTCTGCGGCGCGCCGAATGCGCGCGCCGGTCTCAAGACCGTGCTCGGGCTGCCGGGCACTTATATTCCGGCCAAGGACATCACGCTCGCCGTCGGCAAGATTCGCGGTGTCGAGAGCCAGGGCATGATGATCTCGGGCGCGGAGATCGGTTTCTCCGCCGATCACGATGGCATCATCGAAATGCCGGCTGACGCGCCGATCGGCAAGCCGTTCGCCGAAGTGCTCGGCCTCAACGAGCCGGTGATCGAAATCAACCTGACGCCGAACCGTTCCGACTGCACGAGCGTCAACGGCATCGCCCGCGACCTCGGCGCCACGATGATCGGCGACTACAAGGAAAATTCGCCGAAGCGGATCGCCGGCAATTTCCCGTGCCCGGTCAACGTGACGCTCGACTTCGGCCAAACGCATCCATTGTGCCCGGCTTTCGGCCTGCGGCTGGTGCGCGGCGTCAAGAACGGCCCGTCGCCGGAATGGGTGCAGAAGCGCCTGACGGCCATCGGTCTGCGTCCGATCAACGCGCTGGTCGACATCACCAATTACATCACTTTCGACCGCGGCCGGCCTCTGCATGTGTTCGACGCCAAGAAGGTCAAAGGCAATCTCACCGTGCGCCGCGCCGTCAATGGCGAAACGCTCAAGGCGCTTGACGGCAAGACCTACACGCTCGACGTAGCGATGTGCGTCATCGCCGATGAGAACGGCGTCGAGTCGCTCGCCGGCATCATGGGTGGCGAAGCATCGGGCTGCGACGAGACCACCACCGACGTGCTGATCGAATCGGCGTTGTGGGACGAGGTCAACATCGCCCAGACCGGCCGCAAGCTCGGCATCAACACCGACGCGCGCTATCGCTTCGAGCGCGGCGTCGATCCGAATTTCATGCTTCCCGGTCTCGACCTGGCGACGCAGATGGTGATCGACTTCTGCGGCGGCGAGCCTTCCGAGATCGTGGTCGCCGGCGACGCGACGGCGAAAGAAACCGTGATCGACTTTCCGTTGAGCGAACTGCCGCGCCTGGCCGGCATGACGATGACGCTGCCTGCGATGAAGCGCACGCTGGAGCGGCTCGGCTTCTTTGCCGCGGGCTCGGGCGAGCGCCTCAAGGTCGCGGTGCCGTCATGGCGGCCGGACGTCCATGGCCGCGCCGACATCGTCGAGGAACTGGTGCGCATCGAGGGCGTCGATCGGGTGCCGTCAACGCCGTTCCCGCGCGGAGCGGACGCCCGCAAACCTGTGCTGACGCCGATCCAGAGCCGCACCCGCAAAGCCAAGCGCGCGCTCGCCGCGCGCGGCCTGACCGAAGCGGTGACGTGGTCCTTCGTCTCGAAGCGCGAGGCCGAACTGTTCGGCGGCGGCAAACCCGAGCTTGCGCTCGCCAACCCGATCGCGGCGGAATTGTCCGACATGCGGCCGAGCCTGCTCGCCGGCCTCATCCTGTCGGCGCAGAAAAATGCCGACCGCGGCTATCCCGACGTCGCGCTGTTCGAGGTCGGGCAGATATTCAAGGGCGACCAGCCCGACGATCAATTCACCGCGGCGTCCGGCGTTCGCCGCGCGCTGGCCAAGCCCGCCGGCGCCGGCCGTGACTGGTCGGGCAAGGCCGAGCCGGTCGATGCGTTCGATGCCAAGGCCGATGCCTTCGCGGTGCTGGCCGCCGCCGGCGCGCCGATGCAATCGTTGCAGGTCGCGCCCGGAGCACCGGCGTGGTTTCATCCCGGCCGGTCCGGCGCGATCCAGATGGGGCCGCAGAACGTGCTCGGTTATTTCGGCGAGTTGCACCCACGCATCATGGCGGCACTCAAGGCCGATGGTCCGCTGGTCGGCTTCGAGGTCATCCTCGAAAACATCCCGCCTGCCAAAGCCAAGCCGACGCGCGCCAAGCCGCTGCTCGAATTGTCAGCGTTCCAGCCGGTGACGCGAGACTTCGCCTTCGTTGTCGATCGGAATGTGAAGGCCGGCGACATCGTGCGGGCAGCGCAGAATGTCGATCGCAAGATCATCACAGGCATTTCCGTGTTCGACCTCTACGAAGGCGCCGGCATCGAGCCGGGCAAGAAGTCGGTCGCCATCGCGGTGACGATGCAGCCGCGCGACAAAACCATGACCGATCAGGAAATCGACGCGCTCGGTCAGAAGATCGTCGCCGAAGTCGGCAAGCGCACGGGCGGCGTGTTGAGAGGGTAACACCGCTTCGCAAAGCCCCACCCGCTCGTCCCCGCGAAGGCGGGGATCCAGTGCCAATGGCAAGGCCTTTGACGGTCTCTCTGGATTCCCGCCTCCGCGGGAATGAGCGGAATATGCGGCAACCGCTGCCGTCTACAACTAATCCCTCACCAAATCCGCATACGCAAACCCATCGCGCTCGACCCGTTCGCCGACCTTCACCGCGACCCGGCCCTTCATCATCGGCCCGGCCGCCGCGAACGTGTGAAACTCGCCGTTCTCGCCGCAAGGGTCGACGCCATCCGGCAGATCGGCGAGCAAATCCAGATCGAACCGCCGGCCCGCGAACGACGCCGGCAGTTTCTTCAAATCAACCGTCGCGAGATAGGCCTCGACCCCGGCGGCAATCATGTCGCGCGCGAGCTTGTCGGTCGGCAAGCCCCACACCGGAAACACCGGCGTGACGCCGAGCGGCGTCAGCCTGGCGACGCGATAATCGCGAATGTCCTGCAAAAACAGATCGCCGAAAATGACATGGTTGACGCCTTCGGCGATGGCCTTGTCCATCGCCACCGCCATCGCACGCTCATAGACGTCGTTGCTGCACGGATAGGGAATCCGCACCACGGTCGCCGGCAGGCCGACGGCGGCAAGCTGGGCCAGCAGCAATTCCTCGCGGACCCCGTGGATGCTGACGCGGCCGAAGGTGTCGGTCACCGTCGTCAGGGCGCCGACAATGTCGTAGTCGCCGGCAAGCCGCGCCAGATGCAGCGCCCAGGCGCTGTCCTTGCCGCTCGACCAGGCGATGAGCGCTTTCGGGCGCGTTCTTGAATGCGTTGTCATGCGGTCGCTCTTAATACATCGGCCATCCGCGACTCTCAAACATGGTATCCGAAAGCTTTCGGCATCGCCGTTGCGCGCAAGCGAATCCTCGCATTGCCAAGGGTTTTTGTGGCTAACGCAACATGAATCGACGGGTGCATCAATGCACCAATTTGCAACGAGTCTTGATTAAATTGCCGGCAATCAGACGCGTACCGAAAAATTGCGCGCATCGGGGAAGCAAGGCGTCAACGGACGCAGCGGCCGAACCCCGCCAGGGAAACCATGAGTTGGGTCGCCGACCATATCGGGCGCTTGATCGCCCGCTATCTGGAAAAGCCGGAGAAAGGCTATGAGCTTGCCACTCCTGGCGATGCGGAAGCGTTGCGCGCAACGCTCAAGCCCGGCGACGTGCTGCTGATCGAGGGCAACAATCATATTTCCGGCGTCATCAAATACCTGACGCAATCGACCTGGTCGCATGCGGCGCTCTATGTCGGGCCGATCGGGGATCGCGTCTCGCCGTCCGGCGAACCGCTGACACTCGTTGAAGCCGAACTAGGACTGGGCGTCGTCGCCGTGCCGCTATCGAAATACGGCAACGCGCATACGCGCATCTGCCGGCCGGTCGGCCTCGACGACGAAGATCGCGCCCGCGTCTGCACCTATGCCTGCGAACGCATCGGGTTCGATTACGACGTCAAGAACATCCTCGATCTCGCGCGCTACCTGTTTCCGCTGCCGATTCCGCGGCGCTGGCGGCGGCGCATGATGGCGCTCGGCTCCGGCCACCCGACACGGATCATCTGTTCGGCGTTGATCGCGCAGGCATTCGCGAATGTGCGCTATCCGATTCTGCCGAAAATTACGCGCTCCGATAACGAGGCCGAGCGCGCGGAAATTCTCGAAATCCGTCACTCGTCGCTCTATGCGCCGCGCGATTTCGACATCTCGCCGTACTTCCAGGTCGTCAAGCCGACCATCCAGCGCGGCTTTGATTACAAGTCGATGGCGTGGTCGGATTTGCCGATCGCCGAAGCGGTCACGCTGGCGCCGATGGACGATGCGACCCCGGAATTGTCGCCGGCGGCGTAGGCTCGGCTGTCATCCCCGCGAAAGCGGGGATCCAGTACTCACCGAACCTTTGGCGTTTACTGGATGCCCGCCTTCGCGGGCATGACAGCATCATTTGCTGCCCGGTCTTGCCACGATCACGCGAGACCCTTACTTCTTCCCCCATGCTCGACGCCGCCGGCAAAGCTCTCAGCCAGATGTTCTCGCCGCCCTTGCGCCGGGTGCTTCTCAAATCCGTCGGGCTGGCGCTGCTGTTGATCGTCATCATCGGCATCGGCTTGCAGCGCGTGCTGGCGCATCTCGCCGAAAACGGCGCCGACTGGGCCGAGCAGACCGCCGGCGTAGCCCCGCACGGCGTCTGGGCGGCGCTCGCCTGGGTGCTGTCGATCATGGCGGGACTGGGCATTATCACCGGCGCGCTGTTCCTGATGCCGGCGGTGAGCGCCTTCGTCGGCAGCTTTTTCGTCGATGAAGTCGCCGAGCAGGTGGAGACGGAATACTACCCCACCGATCCGCCCGGCCGGGCATTGCCGGCATTCCGCGCGCTTGTCGAAGGCATCAAGATCGCTGTGCTGGCGCTTGTAGTGTATTTGTTCGCGCTGCCGTTCATGCTGTTTGCCGGCTTCGGCATTGTGATTCTATTTTTCGCCAATGCCTATTTACTGAGCCGGGAATATTTCGAGCTTGCCGCCATGCGCTTCCGCTCGCCGCAAGAAGCCAAGGCCATGCGCAAGGCCAACGCCGGATATATTTTCATTGCCGGCCTGGCAATCGCGGTTTTCGTTTCGATTCCGATTCTGAATTTCGCCACGCCGGTCTTCGCGATGGCCTTCATGGTGCATGTGCATAAGAAAATGAGCGGCGCGCGCGTCAGCGTTGTCGAAACGGCGCGCTAAGCCGCCACCGTCTTGCCCGACCACTGACACAGATCGGCAATGATGCACTTCTCGCACAACGGCTTGCGCGCGATGCAGACATAACGGCCGTGCAGGATCAGCCAGTGATGCGCGTGTACCATGAAGTGCGCGGGGATCACTTTCTCCAGCTCGCGCTCGACCTCCAGCGGATTCTTGCCCGGCGCCAATCCGGTGCGATTGCCGATGCGAAAAATATGCGTATCGACCGCCATCGTCGGCTCGCCGAAAGCGATGTTTAGAACCACATTGGCGGTCTTGCGGCCGACACCGGGCAGCGCTTCCAGCGCTTCGCGCGTTCGCGGCACCTTGCCGCCGTGTTCGGCGACGAGCTTCGCCGCTAGCCCCGCAACATTCTTCGCCTTGGTCCGGAACAAGCCGATGGTCTTGATCAGATCACGAATGCGGTCCTCGCCGAGCGCCGCCATTTTTTCCGGCGTGTCGGCCAGTTCAAACAGTGCCGGCGTCGCCTTGTTGACGCCGGCATCCGTCGCCTGCGCCGACAGCACCACGGCGACAAGCAGCGTAAACGGGTTGATGTAGTAGAGTTCGCCCTTCGGCTCCGGATTGGCAGCCTGAAAGCGGCGGAACGCTTCTTCGACCTGCGCTGGTGTCCAGCGTTTCGCCGTGCCTTGCATGGCCTGCGCGTCGGCCTTGGCCTGCTTCGGTGCAGCCTTCGGTTTGGCGGCCTTGCCCGTCGCCGCCTTGAGCAAAGCCTTCTTGACCGAAGGCTTTTTCGTCTTAGATGCTTTCTTTAACGAGATTTTTCTCGCTGATTTCTTTGCCGATTTTTTCGCCATAAGTTCCGGTATAGTGGGAGCCATGATAATGGACAACGGCGATAACCTCGAACCCACGTTGTTTTCCGCCACGATCACGCCGCATCGCTCGCTCGGCAGCGTCGGCTTTCTGGTGCTGATGATCGTGTTCGGCGGCGCCAGCTTTTTCTCCGGCATCGCCTTCCTGATCATGGGCGCCTGGCCGGTGTTCGGCTTTTTCGGACTCGACGTCGCCCTGCTCTATCTCGCTTTCCGCGTGAACTACCGCCGCGCGGCAGCCTATGAGGAGATCAAGGTCACCGCCTCCGAACTTACCGTGCGCAAGGTCAGTCATCGCGGCAAGGTGCGCGAATGGGCGCTCAATCCGCTTTGGGTTCGTCTCGACAAGGAAGCCACCGAGGAGTTCGGCATCGCCCGGCTGTTCCTGGTGACGCGCGGCAGGCAGCTCACCATCGCGAGCTTCCTCAGCCCCAATGAAAAAGAAAGCTTCGCCAAGGCGCTGGTCAATGCGCTCAACGAAGCCCGGCGCGGCCCGGTCAGAACGGTGCTGGAATAGTCAGAAATCGGGTGGTTGTGCGCCTTCGGCGCGCCTACCTTGCTGGCATGAACATGACCATGAACCAGATCAAACCGATCACTGAAACCCTGGCGCAGCTGGACGTGGCGAACCGTTTGGACGCCCGTTTTCCCGGGTTATCCCCGCTGTCCACCGCGGCGAGCGACTACGCGGTCGTGCGCCGCGCCATCGCGCATATTCGCGGCAACTGGCGGGACCAGCCGGAGATCGAGGTCATCGCCGATGCCGCGGGCGTTTCCGCCACCGACCTGCATCATCTGTTCCGGCGCTGGTGCGGGCTGACGCCGAAAGCCTTCGTGCAGGCGCTGACGCTCGACAGCGCGCGCGAATTGCTGCGCACCTCAGCCAGCGTTCTCGACACCGCCTACGAAGTCGGATTGTCCGGCCCCGGCCGCCTGCACGATTTGTTCGTCACGCACGAATCGATGTCGCCGGGCGAATGGAAAGCCGGTGGCGAAGGCTTGACTATCACTTACGGCTTTCATCCGTCGCCGTTCGGCATGGCGCTGGTGATGTTGACGCCGCGCGGCCTTGCCGGATTAGCACTCGCCGATGCCGGCGAGGAACGCGCCGCGCTTGACGACATGCGGACGCGCTGGCGCAAGGCGAACTACGTCGAGGATTATGCCGCCACCGCGCCGACAGCGCGCCGCATCTTCGACCAGGCGTGCTGGAAGCCGGATCAGCCGTTGCGCGTGGTGCTGATCGGCACCGACTTCGAGGTGCGGGTGTGGGAGAAGCTGCTGACCATTCCGGTCGGCAAACTGACGACCTATTCCGATCTCGCCAAGAGCGCGGGCGTTCCGAAGGCCGCGCGCGCCGTCGGCGCCGCCGTCGGCAAGAACCCGATCTCGTTCGTGGTGCCGTGCCACCGCGTCGTCGGCAAGAACGGCGACATCACCGGCTATCACTGGGGCCTCACGCGCAAGCGCGCGATGCTTGGCTGGGAAGCCGGCATGGCGGCCGCTTAAAATTCCGCTGCATCTTATGTAATCGGAACTCAAGCGGAGCCGCGTCAGGCGGAACTTGCCGGCGCGGAGACTGATCGGCAGGAACATTGTTCCCGTTGCAGCGTTGGTGATTGATCGTCCTGTGAGGGCGGTCGACCACGCAATTCACACAGGAGGTTATGATGAGAATTCGTATGCTCGCGACCGCAGCCGTTCTCGCCCTCGCGCCAGCAACCGTGTTCGCGCAAGGCTCGACGGTTACCGGCGCGGTCGGTGGTGCAGCGGTAGGCGCTGTCGTCGGCGGCCCGGTTGGCGCCATTGTCGGCGCTGGTATCGGCGGCACCGTGGGCGCAGCAGCCGAACCGCCGCAGGAAGTCGTGACCTATGTCCAGGGCGCGGAAATTCCCACCGCTGGACCAACCGTGCAAGAAAAGGTCGTTATTGGCCAACCGTTGCCCACGACCGTCGTGGTGCGGCCGGTGCCTCAGCACACTCAATTCAGCTATGCGTTCGTCAATCATGAGCGCGTGATCGTAGACGCCAAGACCGGTAAGGTCGTCAAGATTATTGACTGACCGTGGTCGGGCCGCGCGCTCGGAAAAGGCTCCGCCATTCGGCGGAGCCTTTTCTTTACGGCCACACCGCCGCATCGGTCCCGAGCGGCACCGACGGCCGCACCCAGCGCGGCGGCGTTTCACTCAACACGGCGGGATGACGCACCGCCGACAGAACACCGAAGCCGGATCGGCTTTCTTCCAGACAATCGAGCACATCTGCGCGCGCCGGGTCCTTGCAGCCCAGCCCCTCAATGCGGCCGAGCGAGCGCAACCAATGCCCGGTCTGCGCCAGTGACGCGCGGACGTGCCAGCAGCCGCCTTCACGGTGCTGGCGCAACAACGCGCTCATCGCGCCATAAGCCAGCAGATAACCGGTGGCGTGATCGAGGATCTGCGCCGGCAGCGGCCTCGGCCCGTCGATGCCGGCCGTTTCCGCCTCGGCAGCGTTGAAGCCACTCGCGGTCTGCACCAATGAATCGAAACCGCGCCGTGACGCCCATGGACCCTGATGGCCGTAAGCCGACAGCGTCACGTAAACGATGCCGGGACGAATGCGCGCGGCGTCCCGCGGACCGAACCCGAGCGCCTCCAGTCCGCCCGGCCGATAGCCCTGCACGATCACATCGGCCTCGCGCAGTAAACCCTCGAATGTCTTGCGTCCTGCTGCGTCGCGCAGATCGATCTGCGCCGACATCTTGCCGCGTCCGGTGTCGATCACCAGCGGCGCGATCGACGGCAAGTTGGGCGACGTCACCAGCATCACGTCGGCGCCATGCGCGGCCAAAGTCAGCCCGCAGACCGGCCCGGCGATGATGCGGGTGAGGTCGATCACCTTGATGCCTTCAAGCGGGCGCTTCGCTTGCTCGCTCTGTTGCGGCCAGCTCAACGCCGGCGCATCGCCAATGCGCTCCACCGACATCAGCGGCAACTGGCTGACAGCCTGCCCTTGCGGATGGGCGTCCCATTCGTCGAAGGTGCGCATCGCGGTGACAACGAGCCCCTTGGCCGCCGCCGCGTCTTCAAACGCGAACGCCTCCCATCCTTGCAGCGCCGCCGCGACCGCTTCCCGACTGTCGTCGCAGCCGAGAATAGCCAGCACGCCATCGCGGTGATGCGGGAAATTGGTGTGCAGCCGCACGTAACGGCCATCGCCGCAGACATAAGTGCCGGCGATCTTGTCCCACAGTTCAGGCGCGGGCCCGCCATCGACGGTCAGATAGCGTTCGCTGCGCGCCGCAATGCCCGCCGCGCGCATATCGACGCCGACGCACTGCCGGCGGCCGGTGCGCGCGAAGTAAATCTCTTCGGCGGCCAGTGCCGATGCCGCGACCGCCGCCTGCATTGCGGTGCCGACCGCAAACGACGACGGCAGCACCGGCTCGCTGCCGGTCAGTTCGACCTGCGACAGCGCCCCGGCATCGTTGCCGAGAACGTCCCACACATGCGCCAGCGCATCGCGCGGCGCCGTGATCACGCCGCCAGATCCAGCTTCGATTTCACGGTGGCGTCGGCGTCGAGCCGATAGATGATCGGCACGCCGGTGCCGATCTCGCGCTTGAGGATGGCATCCGGCGACAGCCGCTCCAGCACCATCACCAGCGCGCGCAGCGAGTTGCCATGCGCCGCCACCAGCACGCGCTCGCCGCGCAACACGCGCGGCAAAATCTCGGTGACGTAATAAGGCAGCGTGCGCGCCAGCGTATCCTTGAGGCTCTCGCCGCCCGGTGGCGCGATGTCATAGGAGCGCCGCCAGATATGCACCTGCTCCTCGCCCCATTTCTTGCGGGCGTCGTCCTTGTTCAATCCGGAGAGGTCTCCGTAATCGCGCTCGTTCAGCGCCTGGTCCTTGATGACCGGAATCGACGTCTGGCCCATTTCTTCCAGCATCAGCTCGAGCGTCCTCTGCGCGCGCTTGAGCGCCGAGGTGAAGGCGGTGTCGAACGTCAGCCCTTGCGCCTTGAGCTTGCGGCCGGCCTCGCGTGCTTCGGCAACGCCCTGCTCGGTCAGATCGACATCGCGCCAGCCGGTAAACAGGTTCTTCAGGTTCCATTCGCTCTGGCCGTGACGGACGAGCACGAGAAGACGATCAGACATCATGCTACCTCTTTACTACAAAGCTTATGTCGGCCTCATGGTGAGGAGCGGCCGCAGGCCGCGTCTCGAACCATGTGGCCGCCCCGTCCTTCGAGACGCCGCCTTCGGCGGCTCCTCAGGATGAGGCGGAGAGATTCAGAAATCCGTCAGCCCCAGAACATCCATCATCGTATAGAGCCCGGGCTTCTGCTTGCGCGCCCACAACGCAGCATGAAGCGCCCCATTGGCAAAGAGCACGCGGTCTTGAGCGATATGCGTGAGCTCGATTCGCTCCGCGGGACCGGCGAAGATGACGGCGTGTTCGCCGACCACGGTGCCGCCGCGCAACGTGGCGAAACCGATATCGCCGGGCTTTCGGGCGCCGGTGTGGCCGTCGCGGCTCGCGACCTTCGTTTTGTCGAGATCGACATTGCGGCCTTCGGCCGCCGCGCGGCCGAGCATCAGCGCGGTGCCGGACGGCGCATCTACTTTTTGATTGTGATGCATTTCGAGAACTTCGATGTCGAAGGACGCGTCGAGTGTCTTCGCCACGCGCTTGGTCAGCGCCGTCAGCAAATTGACGCCGAGACTCATATTGCCGGACTTAACGATTACGGCCGACTTTGCCGCCTCCGCAATCGTCGCGTCATCGCTGGCGCTCAGGCCGGTGGTGCCGATGATGTGGACCTTGCCGGCTTTGGCGGCAACGGCGGCATAGCCAAGCGTCGCCTGCGGCACGGTGAAGTCGATGATGCCGTCGGCCTCTCCGATCAAGGCCGCGGCGTCGCCGGAAATCGTGATGCCGTTGTCGCCGATGCCGGCGAGTTGCCCGGCGTCGCGGCCGATCATGGCTGAGCCCGGATTTTCCAGCGCGCCGACGACTTTCAACGCCTTGTTGTCGGCAATCGCCTTGACCAGCGTGCGGCCCATCCGCCCGCCGGCGCCGGCCACGATCAAACGCATTTCCGCCATTGGTGAACTCCCGGATTACGGCGCTCGGTATAGCGGGCCGAGGCAGACAAGAAAAGCAGCAGCCCCTGTTCCTCATCCTGAGGAGCATCGCGAAGCGATGCGTCTCGAAGGGTGAAGGCCCGGGCCACCTCTCCTTCGAGACGCGCACCTGCGGTGCGCTCCTCAGGATGAGGTGGAATGCCTACGGCTGCGGGCCGTCATAACCCTCGATAATCAGCAACTCGATCTCGGAGTGCGGCAGCCGTCGCTTGATATTCTCCTGATACTCCGGGGAGTCGTAACAGGCCTTGGCCGCGGCATAGTCGGGAAACTCGACCACGACGTTGCGCGCACGCGGCTTTCCTTCCGGCGCCTCGAACTTGCCGCCGCGGACAACAAAGAGTCCGCCGAATTTCTTGAAGATTGCGGCATTGGCCATGGCGTAAGGCTTGTAGCCCTCGTCATTGCTGACATCGACCCGCGCGATCCAGTAGCCCTTGGGCATTGCCGTTCTCCTTGTTACTTGTTCGCTTGCGTCATCTCGGCGACGATCGCTTCAGCGGCTGCTTTCGGATCGGCGGCCTCGACGATCGGCCGTCCGACGACCAGGTAATCGGCGCCAGCCGCGATGGCGCGCGCCGGCGTCATGATGCGCTTCTGGTCGCCGGCGGCGCTGCCGGCCGGACGGATGCCCGGCGTCACCAGCGCCATGCGGCTGCCGACGAGCGCGCGGATGTGGCCGGCTTCCTCGGGCGAGCACACCAGGCCATCGATGCCAATATCGCGCGCCTGCTCGGCGCGCCGCGCCACCAGCGCACCGACCTTCATGCCGTATCCGGCGGTCGCGAGATCGGCGTCGTCGTAGGACGTCAGCACCGTCACCGCGAGAATGCGCAAGTCCGAGCCGCGTTTGCCGTCGATCGCCGCCTTCATGGTCTGCGGATAGGCATGCACCGTGAGAAAGGTCGCGCCGATCCGCGCCACGCTCTCGACGCCTTTGGCCACGGTGTTGCCGATGTCGTGCAGCTTGAGATCGAGAAAAACTTTCTTGCCCGCCGCGATCAATTCCGCCGCGAACGGCAGCCCGCCGGCATAAGCGAGCTGATAGCCGATCTTGTAGAACACGACGGCGTCGCCGATCCGCGTAACCATCGTCTCGGCATCTTTCACCGATTGCACATCGAGAGCGACGATCAGGCGTTCGCGGGGGTCAAGCGGCAAAGTCGGTCTCCTGAAGCAAGAGTGAATCTGGTCGATGCACCTCGTGTCCGCTCGTCCCCGCGAAAGCGGGGACCCAGGGCGAAAAGGCCCGTCGCATGACATAGGCTCTGGATTCCCGCTTTCGCGGGAATGAGCGGAGCTTGGTTCGATCCGGTTGAATCATGCTTTTAATACTTTCCGAACGCCATGCACCGCGTCATCTCCACCAGACGCGCAAGCGCGGCATGAAACAGATTGGCGGTGCGGGTGTCGACGAGCTTATCCATCTCGTCGAACGCCTGATCGGCGCGCGCCACCGCAACCTGCTCCGGGATCACCAAAGCCCCGCAACCGACTTCGAGAATCTGCCGCAAGGCCATCAACCCCGGAAGGCCGCCATTGGCCTCCGGCGAGGCCGAGGCGATTGCGAACACGCGGCCCTTGAACGCCGCATAGAGCGGATCGCCGCGCTCGCGCACGCGCGACACCCAGTCGATGGCGTTTTTCAACACCGGCGGCACCGAGGCGGAATAGTCCGGCGTCGCGATCAGAATGCCCTGATGCGCCTGGATCATTTGTTTGAGATTGATGGCGCTGGCGGGCTGACCGCTGCGGGCATCGAGTTCGGAGTCGTAGAGCGGCATCGGGTAGTCGGCGAGCGATATGCGCGTGACATCGACATCGAGCAGCGTCAGTTCCTTGGCCGCAAGCGCCGCGAGCTTGACGTTATAGGAGCCGGCGCGTGTCGATCCCGGCAGTATGAGGATTTTCGGTTGCGGCATCGTGGGCTTCTCATTCGCCGTCATGGCCGGGCATAGCCGTCCAAAGGACGGCGTCGCTTCGCGCCGCCTATGTCCCGGCCATCCACGACTTTGCAGCCCTCATACCCTAAAGACGTGGATGCCCGGCACAAGGCCGGGCATGACGACTATTGCCGCTCGTACGAGAACAACGCTAAAGCGCCTGAACCCCGCGATAAACCCACACGCGCGCTGGCGGCAGGTTGAGCCAGATCAGCTCCGAGGCCTTGCCCTGAATGCCCGACAAGGTCTTCGGGATCGGCGGCACCATCGCGTAAGTGAACTGCACGAACGGCGCGCCCGGCTTCAACAGCGCCATGGCGTCCGAGATCAGCCGCAGGCGCGTGCGCAGCGGCTTGGTGACCAGCGGCAGCCCGGACACAATCGCAGCCGCCGGCGCGCGCACGATGGTCTCCAGCAGGCGGCGCAAGCGATAAGCGTCGCCCTGCACCACCGTCGCCGCCGGATAGCGAGTGCGCAGCAGGCGGCAGAAATCGGGATCGAATTCGACCAGGATCAACCGCGCCGGATCGATGCCGCGCTGGACCAGCGCCTCGGTAACCGGGCCGGTGCCCGGTCCCAGCTCGATCACGGGGCCAGTCGAATCCGGATCGACCGAACGCGCCATCACGCGCGCCAATGCCTTGCTCGACGGCATCACCGCGCCGGTGCGAATCGGCTTCTCAAACCATGTGCGGATGAACTGCATCTCATCGTCGAGACGCAGCGGCTTTTTTTCAACGCGGGCGAAAGTATGCAACGGCATTGCTACGTGGTCACCGCGGACGGCTGGCCGGAACTTCGGCCGGGGATACGAGGGTTCAGGACGTTTACCTAGGAATTAGCCCGCAGGCTTCACGGGTATAGGGCGCCGAGCAAAGGGTCAAGATGGCTGCTCGAATAGCTGTCACGATTCACCGAAGCCCTCCAGGAACGTCTTGACCCGGCTGAGGAAACCGGCCGATTCCGGCTGGGTATGCTCGGAAGATAACTGCTCGAATTCGGCCAGCAATTCACGCTGCCGCTTGTTGAGTTTTTGCGGCGTTTCAACCGCTACCTGAACGTACATGTCGCCGTTTTGTTTCGACCGCAGCACCGGCATGCCTTTGCCGGAAAGGCGGAAACGGCCGCCGGTCTGGGTTCCCGCAGGTATCTTGACCTTGGCCTCGCTGCCGTCGATCGCCGGCACCGCGATTTCACCGCCCAAAGCCGCTGTCACCATGGAGATCGGAACCCGGCAATGCAGGTCGGCGCCGTCGCGCTGATAGAGTTCGTGCGGCTGGAGCGACAGGAAGATGTAAAGATCGCCTGCTGGCCCGCCGCGCACGCCGGCCTCGCCCTCGCCGGCCAGCCGTATTCGAGTACCGTCCTCGACGCCAGCCGGAATATTCACCGACAGCATGCGCTCACGGGTGAGGCGTCCTGCGCCCGAACAGGCACCGCACGGGTCGTCGATCACCTGGCCACGGCCCTGACAGGCCGGGCAGGTGCGCTCGAGCGTGAAGAAACCCTGGGCGTGGCGAATTTTGCCGACACCGCCGCAGGTCGGGCACACTTTGGGCTTGGTGCCGGCCTTGGCGCCGGACCCGGAGCAGACTTCGCAGGTCACCGAGGTCGGAATGCGGATCTGCGCGTTCTTGCCCTCGAAGGCCTCTTCGAGGCTGATTTCCATATTGTAGCGCAGGTCCGAACCGCGCTCGCGGCCGGAACCACGTCCACCACGCCGAGCACCGGCACCACCCATGCCGAACAGATCTTCAAAAATATCGGAGAAAGTCGAGGCAAAGTCGGCGCCGAAACCGTGCCCGCCGCCGCCCTGCTCGAAGGCGGCATGGCCGAAACGGTCATAGGCGGCGCGCTTGTCGCCGTCCTTGAGCACTTCATAGGCTTCATTGAGTTCGCGAAATTTATGCTCGCATTCGCTGTCGCCCGGATTGCGATCCGGGTGATGCTGCATGGCGAGCTTGCGGAAGGCGCCCTTGAGCTCGACCTCGGTGCAGGTGCGCGTGACGCCCAGGATTTCGTAATAGTCGCGCTTAGACACCGGTTATCCCCGCCGAATATTCAAAACCTCGTCCTGAGATCCGCAGAGCGCGTCTCGCAGAACGAGGTTTTATTTTTTCCGAAACCGCTCCTTACGCCGACTTCTTGCCGCCCTTATCGTCGTCGACTTCGGTGAACTCGGCATCGACGACATCGTCCTTTTTCTCCGCCGAGGCACCACCGGCAGCGCCCGCCTGCTGCTGGTTGTAGATTGCCTCGCCGAGCTTCATCGACGCCGTCGCCAAGGCACTGGTCTTTGCGGTGATGGCTTCCGAGTCGTCGCCCTTGAGCGCTTCCTTCAGGTCGGCGATGGCATCTTCGATCGCGGTGCGATCGCCGTCGCTGATCTTGGAGCCGTGCTCGGTGAGCGCCTTCTCGGTCGAATGCACCAGCGCTTCGCCGTGATTCTTGGCCTCGACCTGCGACTTGCGCTTCTTGTCCTCGTCGGCATGCGCTTCCGCATCCTTGACCATCTTCTCGATGTCGGCTTCGGACAAACCGCCCGAGGCCTGGATACGGATTTGTTGTTCCTTGTTGGTCGCCTTGTCCTTGGCGTTGACGTTGACAATGCCGTTGGCGTCGATGTCGAACGTGACCTCAACCTGCGGCATGCCGCGCGGCGCCGGCGGAATGCCGACCAGATCGAAATTGCCGAGCATCTTGTTATCGGCCGCCATTTCGCGCTCGCCCTGGAAGACCCGGATGGTGACCGCGTTCTGATTGTCTTCGGCGGTCGAGAACACCTGGCTCTTCTTGGTCGGGATCGTGGTGTTGCGGTCGATGATGCGGGTGAACACGCCGCCCAGCGTTTCGATGCCGAGCGAAAGCGGGGTCACGTCGAGCAGCAGCACATCCTTGACGTCACCGGCCAGCACGCCGGCCTGAATGGCGGCGCCGATGGCGACGACCTCATCCGGGTTGACGCCCTTGTGCGGCTCCTTGCCAAAGAACTGCTTCACGACTTCCTGGACCTTCGGCATGCGCGTCATGCCGCCGACCAGAACCACTTCGTTGATCTCGCCGGCCGAGATGCCGGCGTCCTTGAGCGCCTTACGGCACGGCTCAACGGTACGCTGGATCAGCTCATCGACCAGCGCCTCGAACTTGGCGCGGGTGAGCTTCATCGTCAGATGCTTCGGACCGGAAGCGTCGGCGGTGATGAACGGCAGATTGACTTCGGTCTGCGTCGTCGACGACAGCTCAATCTTGGCCTTCTCGGCCGATTCCTTGAGCCGCTGCAGCGCCAGCTTGTCTTTGCGCAGGTCGATGCCCTGCTCTTTCTGGAATTCGTCGGCGAGATAGTTGACCAGACGCATGTCGAAGTCTTCGCCGCCGAGGAAGGTGTCGCCATTGGTCGACTTCACCTCGAACACGCCGTCGCCGATCTCGAGCACGGAGATATCGAAGGTGCCGCCGCCGAGGTCGTAGACCGCGATGATGCCGGTCTTCTGCTTGTCGAGACCGTAAGCCAGCGCCGCCGCGGTCGGCTCGTTGATGATGCGCAGCACTTCGAGGCCGGCAATCTTGCCGGCGTCCTTGGTGGCCTGACGTTGTGCGTCGTTGAAATAGGCCGGAACGGTAATGACCGCCTGCTCGACCTTCTGCCCGAGATAGGCTTCCGCGGTCTCCTTCATTTTCTGAAGGATGAAGGCGGAGATCTGCGAGGGTGAATAGGTCTTGCCGTCCTCTTCGACCCAGGCATCGCCGTTCGATGCCTTCATGATCTTGTAGGGGACGAGTTTCTTGTCTTTCTCGATGATCGGATCGTCATAGCGCCGGCCGACGAGGCGCTTGACCGCGAAGATCGTCTTTTCCGGATTGGTAACCGCCTGCCGCTTGGCAGGCTGACCGACGAGGCGCTCGCCGTCGTCGGTGAACGCGACGATGGACGGCGTCGTGCGCATGCCCTCGGCGTTCTCGATGACTTTCGGTGCCTTGCCTTCCATAACGGCAACGCAAGAATTGGTGGTGCCGAGGTCGATCCCGATGACCTTGCCCATAGCTGTCCCTCTTCAATTTGCGGCAGGCCGGCCGGGCCAACTTGGCGCCCTATGGGCTGGTCCGCGGCTTGTCCACAGACCCCCCAATCCAGCCCCCTGGATACGCGATTCACCGCTGTTTCGCGGCACAACGCTCATATAGGAGGGCCCCCGGGGGCCGCAAGCGGGGATGTAACGAAATCGCGACCGGAGGGGGTTTACGGTCAACAAAATAGCCTCAATACAAGCCTTCATTGCCGGCCGCAGCCATGACAATGGTTATGGCAGGCTCCAGCAGTCAAACACGGTTCGACGCTTTTGAAAGCAGTGCAACGCATGCTCCAACGATTGCTCATCCCCTCCCTCGCTCTGTGGGCCACGATGGCTTTTGTTGCGGTGCCGGCCGCCGCCGAGACGGTGTTTCCGCCCGGCTTGCGGATCGGACTTGAGCCGCCGGGCGACTTCATCGTGAGCAAGCGGTTTGCCGGCTTCGAAGACGCCAAGCGCAAGTCGGCAATTGCCATCCTCGATCTGCCGGCGCGCGCCTACCCCCAGCTTCAGCGCTCGGCTTTCGCCAAGGATCAGACGGGCGTCAGCGGCTTGAAGCGCGAGAGCTTTCCGTTTGCCAACGGTGTCGGCCTTCTCGTCAGCGGCACGATCAACGAAGGCGGCGGCCCGATCCACAAATGGTTCCTGATGGCGACATCCGTCGGCGCCAGCGTGCCCGACCTTGCCACGCTGGTGACAGTGCAGGTGCCGGAAGAAGCAAGCTCGGTCTATTCCGATGCCGTCGTGCGCAAGGCGCTCGCCAGCGTCTCGTTCCGGCCGACGCCCGTCAAGGAACAACTCGACCTGTTGCCGTTTAAGATCTCGGAACTGGCGGGCTTCCGGATCATGCAGGCGCTGCCGGCTGGCGGCGTCATTCTGACCGATGGCCCGACCGACGACATCACCACGCAACCATACATGATCGTATCGGTGGGATCGGGCGCGCCGGAGCGGCCGGGCGATCGCCCGCGTTTTGCCAACGACCTGCTCTCGACCGCGCCTTTGCGCGACCTTCGGGTTCAGCTCTCGGAATCGCAGCGCATCAACGGCGGCGCGGGCCACGAAATACGAGCCCAGGCTGTCGGCCCGCGCGGCAATGCCATGTCGCTCGTGCAGTGGCTCCGCTTCGGTGGCAGCGGGTACCTGCGCATCATCGGCGTCGGCAAGAAGGAAGACTGGGACAAATTGTTTCCGCGCTTCCGCGCGGTGCGCGACGGGGTCGAGGCGAAGTAAGTGGACGCTATTTTTCCGGCGCGTTATTGTTGGCGGCCGGCGCCTGCGGTGCGGTTTTCGGCTGAGCCTTCGACACGCCGACCATGGCCGGGCGCAACACACGCTCGCCGATCATGTAGCCGGACTGGATGACCTGGGCGACGTGGCCCGCCGGTACATCCGAATTCGGCACTTCGTACATCGCCTGATGCAAATTCGGATCGAACTTCTCGCGCTCGGGCGTGAATTTCCGCACGCCATTTTTTTCCAGTGACTTGAGCAATTCGCGTTCGGTCAGCTCGACGCCTTCGATCATCGACTGCACCGTCGCATCCGACGCGGCGCGCACCGCCGGATCCAGCGCGGCCAGCGCACGATGCATATTGTCGGCCACCGCCAACACATCGCGGGCAAAACCGGAGATGGCGTAAGTGCGCGCGTCAGCGACCTCGCGCTCGGTTCGCTTGCGGAGATTTTCCATCTCGGCCAGCGTGCGCAGCAGCTTGTCCTTGTAATCGAACGCTTCTTTTTGCGCTTGCGCGAGCGGGTCAACCTGATCCGGCTCGGGATCGTCAGGCATCGTATAGGGCTTGGGATGGGCCGGGTTGTGAGGCGCAGCGCCGGGCGTCGGAACCGTGGCGTTTCCGGCTTCCGGGCTCGCGTCCTCGGCCTTGCGCGCGGTCTGATCCGTCATAGTGCTCAATCCACCTTCTTAAATTGTCTGGATGCCCCGCATATCAGGCTTCGGGGGCTAAAAATCAAGCTTCAACCCGGAATCCGCACACTTACGGGATTTTTGCCGCCTTAGCCCGATAGCAGCCGGCTGACCACCCGCGCGGTGTAATCGACCATCGGGATAATGCGGGCATAATTGAGCCGGGTCGGCCCGATCACGCCGATGACGCCGACGATGCGGCCCTCATTGTCGCGATAGGGCGCGACGATGGTCGAGGAACCGGACAGGGAGAACAATTTATTTTCCGAACCGATAAAAATGCGCACGCCGTCGGCCCGTTCGGCCCGGCCCAACAGGTCGATGACGCCGCGTTTGGTTTCGAGCGCGTCGAACAGCGAGCGCACGCGCTCAAGGTCGTCGAGCGCATGCAGGTCGTCGAGCAGGTTGGCGTGACCGCGCACGATCAATTGTCGCTCGTCCGTCTCGCCACCCGACCAGCTCGCCAATCCGGCTGAAATGATCTTCTGCGTCAGTTGATCGAGTTCGGCCTTGCCCTGCGTCACCGCGGTTTCGATCTCGGTGCGCAGTTCGGCCAGCGTCTTGCCGCGAATGCGGGCATTGAGAAAGTTGCCGGCCTCGGTGAGCGCCGACGTCGGCAGCCCCGACGGCACGTTGAGCACGCGGTTTTCCACCTGACCGTCTTCGGCCACCAGCACCGCCAGCGCGCGCTCCGGTTCCAGCCGCACAAATTCGATATGCTTCAAACGCACGTTGATCTTGGCGGTCAGCACCACGCCGGCCGAGCGGGTCAGGCCCGACAGCATCTGCGAAGCTTCGGTCAGCACCGCTTCGACCGATTTGTTGGCGCCGGCGCCCGCGACCTGCGCCTCGATCGAGCGCCGGTTGTCCTCGGTCAGGTCGCCGACCTGCATCAGGGCATCGACGAAAAAACGCAGACCCAGTTCGGTCGGTAGTCTTCCGGCCGACGTATGCGGGGCAAAGATCAGCCCGAGCTGCTCGAGGTCGGACATCACGTTGCGCACCGAAGCCGGTGACAGCGTGATCGGCAGAATGCGCGACAGATTGCGCGAGCCGACCGGTTCGCCGGTGGCGAGGTAGCTCTCGACGATCGATCTGAAAATCTCGCGCGATCGCTCGTTGAGAGCGGCGAGGCTCACTTCACTGGCGCCGATTGGAACGTCGTGCGAAGCCACTTCAATAAACTCCCGCGGGACCACTTAACAATGACCGGCATGGGGTGCTTGTTCAAGTCTTGCCTACTCAAGCCATGCCCGTTCAAGTCTTGCTTGTTCGAGCGTGACATATGGCTATGGTGTGCGCCGTTGGCAAAAGGGAACAAAACATATGCGGCCGAGCAAACGGGAAGTCGATGAATTGCGGGCCGTGTCGCTCGAACGCGGCGTGGTGAAATACGCCGAAGGCTCCTGTTTCGTGAAATTCGGCGATACCCACGTGCTGGTCACCGCCAGCCTGGAGGAGCGCCTGCCGCCTTGGCTCAAGGGCCAGGGCCGCGGCTGGGTCACCGCCGAATACGGCATGTTGCCCCGCGCCACCGGGACCCGCACCCGCCGAGAGGCGGCGTCCGGCAAGCAAGGCGGTCGCACCGTCGAAATTCAGCGCCTGATCGGGCGCTCGCTGCGCTCTGTTATCGACCATCAGGCGCTCGGCGAACGCCAGATCACCATCGACTGCGACGTGATCCAGGCCGATGGCGGCACCCGCACCGCCTCGATCACCGGCGCCTGGGTGGCGCTGGCAGATTGCCTTGCCTGGATGAAGTCGCGCGACATGTTCAAGACCGACACCAAGGTGCTGCGCGACCACCTCGCCGCCGTGTCCTGCGGTGTGTTCAAGGGTACGGCCGTGCTCGATCTCGATTACGCCGAAGATTCGGAAGCCGACACCGACGGCAATTTCGTCATGACCGGCGCCGGCAACATCGTCGAGATTCAAGCCACCGCCGAAAAAGACCCGTTCAGCGAGGAGCAGTTGCTTGCGCTTCTGGCGCTCGCACGCAAGGGCATCGGCAAGCTGGTCGAGTTGCAGAAGATCGCGGTGGCGTGAACTTCTTCATCCCTCCCCGCTTTCGGGGAGGGTGGCCGCGAGCAATTGCGAGCGGCCGGGTGGGGATTGATGTTATCGTAACCCCACCCGGCTCGCTTCGCTCGCCACCCTCCCCTTTCAGGGGAGGGATAAGAAAACAGCAATGAGCAAACAACTCACCGGCCCGCTGATCATCGCCACGCACAATGCCGGCAAGCTCGCCGAGATGCGTGAGTTGCTGGCGCCTTACGGTATCGCCGCGCAGTCGGCCGGCGAACTCGGTCTCGCCGAGCCAAACGAAACCGGCAAGACCTTCACCGCCAATGCGCGCATCAAGGCAATCGCCGCCATGAAGGCCACGGGCAAAGTCGCCTTCGCTGACGATTCCGGATTGGTGGTCGAGGCGCTCGGCGGCGAGCCCGGGATTTATTCTGCGCGCTGGGCCGGGCCCGACAAGGATTTCCGCGGCGCCATGAATCGCATCCAGACGCTGCTGATCGAACGCGACGCGAAAGCGCCGGAACAACGCCGCGCGCATTTCATCGCCGCGCTGTGCCTCGCCTGGCCGGATGGCCATGTCGAGGATTTCGAGGGCCGCGTCGATGGCGTTATCGCATGGCCCCCGCGCGGCGATGCCGGTTTCGGCTACGATCCGTTGTTTCTGCCGGACGGGTTCGAGCGCACCTTCGGCGAGATGACGGCAGACGAAAAACACGGCCTGCCGCCGAAAGGTCAAGGCCTGTCGCATCGCGCCCGCGCTTTCATGAAGCTCGCGAAGGCGTGCCTGGATCAATAAATCTTGGATCAATAAATTTCATTACAATTTTAATGACTTGTCCGCAGTCTGTTAACGACATAGCTGGCCGTGACGGGCCGCAAAGCCTATAGTCTTTAACATGGCATTAACCATCCAAGATTCGCCGACCCAGAATTCACCGACGGCCGCACGCCCCGTTGCGCCGGACTTCGCCGTTTACGTCCACTGGCCGTTCTGCCTGTCGAAGTGCCCCTATTGCGACTTCAACAGCCACGTCCGTCACGGCGGTTACGACGAGACGCGCTACGTGCGCGCGATCGAATCCGAAATCGCCGCCGCGGCCGCGCGCACGCCCGGCCGCACGGTATCGACGATTTTCTTCGGCGGCGGCACGCCGTCGCTGATGCAGCCGCAAACCGTCGAGGCCATCCTCAATTCAATCGGCAAGCACTGGACCGTCGCCGGCGATGCCGAAGTCTCGCTTGAAGCAAACCCGACCAGCGTCGAGGCGACGCGCTTTCGCGGTTATCGCGCGGCCGGCGTCAACCGCGTCTCGCTCGGCGTGCAGGCGCTCGACGATCAGTCCTTGAAAGAACTTGGCCGCCTGCACACCGCGCAGGAGGCGATCGATGCCATCGCCGTCGCGCGTTCGATCTTCGAGCGTTATTCGTTCGATCTGATTTACGCGCGGCCGCGCCAGACACTCGAATCATGGGCGCTCGAACTTAACCGCGCTATCGCCGAAGCCGCCGAACATCTCTCGCTTTATCAACTCACCATCGAGCCGGGCACGCCGTTCTTCGGACTGCACAAAGCCGGCAAGCTGATCGTCCCCGACGACGATCTCGGTCGCGATCTCTACGACCTGACGCAACAGGTCTGCGCCGATGCCGGGCTGCCGGCTTACGAAGTCTCCAATCACGCCCGGCCCGGCGCCGAGTGCCGGCACAATCTCGTTTACTGGCGCGGCCACGAATACGCCGGCGTCGGCCCCGGCGCGCATGGCCGGTTGAATATCGACGGCCGGCGTTATGCGACCGAGACGGAGAAGAAGCCGGAAGCCTGGCTCGATCTTGTCGCGGCCCAAGGCCACGGTCTTATCGTCGATGAGAAGCTACAGCCCGGCGAGGTCGCCGACGAATTTTTGCTGATGGGACTTCGTCTCACCGAGGGGATCGACCCGCGCCGCTTCACCGCGCTGTCGGGACGCTCGCTCGATCCCAAGCGGCTGGCTTTCTTGATGGACGGCGGCACGGTCGAGACCATGACCAACGGCCGTCTGCGCGTCACGCCGAGCGGCTTTCCCTTGCTCGATGCGGTGGTGGCCGATCTGGCTGCGTAGCTTTCCGTCATTCCGGGATGGCCCGCAGGGCCAGACCCGGAATCCATAACCCCAGTTTGCGAATATGGATTCCGGGCTCGCCGCTTCGCGGCGCCCCGGAATGACAGGATCACGTCCCCGAACCAAACGCCTTGGGCGCGGGGCTGACCACCTGCCCGCCGTTGGGCTCGACACGCAACACCGCGAGGCCGCGTTCGTTGGTGCCGTCGGGCTTGAAGCGGAAGATGCCGTCGATGCCGGCAAAGCCGGACGGCCCAGTCAGCACCGATTCGGAAAAGCGCTGCGGTCCTTGCGTTTTGACCAGCGCCGCCACCAACGCGACCGCGTCGTAAGCGAGCGTCGCGGTGCGTACCGGCTGCGAGCCGAAGCGCGCGCGGTAACGGTTGGCAAAACCTTTAAAGCCGGCGCTATCGGGCGCCGCATAGAGCCCGCCGCTGAGCGCCGGCGTCTCGAAGACGCGCTGCTCGTCCCACAGGCCGGTGCCGAGCAACTGCACGCGTTTGAGGTTGACGTTGTTGGCCTCAAGCTGCGCCACCACTTGCGGCACCGAGTCGGCCATGTCGGGAATGAAGATGCTGTCGGCGCGGCTGGCGTTCTGCGCCACGCGCCGCACCGCCTCGGCCATACGGGCGGGATCGCTCGGATATTTTTCCAGCGCGACGACACGGCCGCCACGGCGCGCGACTTCCGACTGGAACGCGGCCTGCACCACCGCGCCGTAGGCATTGTCCGGCAACAGCGCCGCGAACGATCGCTTGCCGCGTGAGATCGCATAGTCGACGATGCGCCGCACGTCGCTCTCGGGCAGGAAACTTAAAAGATAAACGCCGCGCGCGGCAACGCTGGCGTCGGTCGAGAACGCGATCACCGGAATGCCACGCGCGCGGGCAATGCCACCGACCGCGCTGACCGACTGCGCAAACAGGGGGCCGATGATGATTTCCGCGCCTTCATCGAGCGCCTGCTGGGCCGCGGCTTGCGCGCCTTGCGGCGTACCGGCGTCGTCCTTGACCAGCAACTGAATGTTGGGTTCCTTGAATTCCGCCAGCGCCATCTCGGCGGCGTTTTTCATCGACTGTGCGGCAACACCGGCGTTGCCGGGAGCCGACAGCGGCAGGATCAGGCCGACGCGAATTTGTCCGCTGCCGAGCTGTGACGACTGCGGCGCGCTGCCCTGCGGCAACGGCTGCCCGACGGTGCCGGGCTGATCGAAGGAACTGCCGGCGCAGGCGGCAAGCGTCAGCGCCGCGATGGCGACGCCGAACGCACGGCGAGTCAGCCGCGCGACACCTTTGATGCCGACACATTCAATGCCGTTGGCGTGCGTGCCCATTTCTCGATTGTCAGCCTGCGTTCCCAAGAGGGCCGCTCTCCTACGCAACGGTACCGGGTCAGTGATACCGGTCAGTCCTAAACGTTATCGGCTATTTTGTCCCGGAAAAGTTAAGGCAATGAAAAGATAAGAGAATTTGCTTCAACCTGAGAAAATTTTCCGCTCAGGACATCAATTTCGTATAAATGTCGGCCAGCGGCCGACCCGTCACCGCCGTCGTTTCTGCAATCGGCCGGGCGCAAGCTAGAATGCCGCCATGATAGACGACGACGATTCGACCGGACATGGCGACCGCCGACGGCAATACGCCCCGCTCGGCGCCGCGATTATGGCGCGTCCGGCCGATCCTGGGCTCTATCTGGTGGCAACGCCGATCGGCAATCTGGGCGACATCAGCTTGCGCGCGCTCGAAACGCTGGCGGCGGCCGACTGCATCGCCTGCGAAGACACCCGCGTCACCCGCAAACTTATCGAGCGCTTTGCCATCGCAACGCCGTTGATGGCCTACCACGAGCACAACGCGGCCGAGGCGCTGCCGAAAATTCTGGCCCGGCTCGCCGAAGGCCAGTCAGTCGCGCTGGTGTCGGACGCCGGCACGCCGTTGATCTCCGATCCCGGCTACCGGCTGGTGCGCGCCGCGGTCGAAGCCGGCCACGCCGTGACCGCGCTGCCCGGCGCGTCCGCCGTGCTGGCGGCCTTGTCGCTCGCAGGCCTGCCGACCGACCGGTTTTTCTTCGAGGGCTTCCTGCCGCCGAAACAGGGCGCGCGGCAAAAACGCATCGCCGAACTGGCGGCAATCCCGGCGACTCTGGTGCTGTTTGAAAGCGGACCGCGGCTTGGCGCCTCGCTCGCCGATCTTGCCGCCGGACTTGGCGCGCGCGCCGCGTCGGTGTGCCGCGAACTGACCAAGCTGCACGAGGAAATCCGCCGCGACGATCTGGCGGCGCTGGCGCGCGCCTATGCCGACGACGCGCAAGCGGAAACACGCGGCGAAATCGTCATCGTGATTGCGCCGCCGGCGCAGCAGCAAACAACCGATGTCGATGTCGATGCCTTGTTGCGCAGCGCTTTGGCGCGCGTCTCGGTCAAGGACGCGGTCGGCGAGGTCGCGCTGGCGACCGGCCGCGCCCGCCGCGATGTCTATCAACGCGCGCTCGAACTCGCGAAAGGCGGTAACGATGGCTGACGATGCGCTGCCGCCTTTACCGAAACAGCCGCGCGTGCCGGGTCTGCGGCCGAAGGCGTTGAAGCCCGCGAAGAGCGAGGCCGATCCGGAGCGGCAGGCCGCCTTCAATCGCGGCATCTCTGCCGAAAGTCAGGCGGCGTCTTTTCTGATCGGTCAGGGTTATCGCATTCTGGCACGGCGCTTTCGCTGCGCGATGGGTGAAATCGATATCGTCGCCGGCAAGCGGCACACAATCATTTTCGTTGAGGTCAAGGCGCGACCGACGCTCGACGGCGCGGCCTGGTCCGTAACCGAACGACAACGCGCCCGTATCGCGCACGCGGCCGAAATCTGGCTCGCCAACAATCCGAAGGCCGTCTTCAGCGACCTGCGCTTCGACGCCATCCTGATCGCGCCGGGAAAACGCCCCGAGCATATTCAGGGCGCGTTCGAGACGTGAGTCTTGTGACTGAATCTAAGCGCTCAGGCGTTCAAAGAACTGATCGACCTGACCGCGAATGCGGCCCGCGACCTGACCGAGTCCGTCGGCGACGGTTTTGACCGCGCTGGCGCTGGCGTGGGTATCGGCGGTCGCCGCGCCAACCAGATTGACTTCATTCGCCGTCTCGACCGTGCGCTGGGCCGCGATCTCGACGCTGCGGGCGATCTCGCTGGTCGCCGCGCCCTGCTCGGTAACCGCGGCGGCGATCGCGCTTGAAATATTGCCGATCTCCCGAATCGTGTGCTCGATGGCGCTGATCGCGGCGATCGAGGTCTTGGTGGCGCGCTGCATGCCCGCGATCTGGGTGCTGATTTCCTCCGTCGCACGGCTGGTCTGGCCGGCCAGCGCCTTCACTTCGCCTGCCACAACCGCGAAGCCGCGGCCGGCTTCGCCCGCGCGCGCCGCTTCAATCGTGGCATTGAGCGCCAGCAGGTTGGTCTGCTCGGCAATATCCGTGATGAGCTTGACGACATCGCCGATACGGGCCGCGGCCTCGCCCAATTCCTTGACCGCGAGATTGGTGTGTCCGGCCTCATGGACCGCCTTGCCGGCAATGGCGTTCGACTGCGCCACCTGACGGTCGATCTCGTTGACCGATGCCGACAGTTCATCGGCGGCCGATGCGATATCGCGCACGTTGGAAGAAGCATCGACCGAGGCGGTCTCGGCGCGCTTGGTTTTAATTGACGCACCGTCGGCGGCGGCGGTGAGTTGCGTCGAGGCCGCCAGCATCTGATCGGAGATCAGGCCAAGTTCGGACAGCGTTGCTTCGATCTCGGCGGAAAAGCGGGTGATCTCGTTCGACATGTCATGTTGCCGCGCCGCCCGGCTTTCAGCGTCTTCGAGGACCGTGCGATTGAGGTCGCGGTTACGCGCCATGGCCTGGTTGAAGACTTCGACCGACCGCGCCATCGCGCCGATCTCGTCGCTGCGGTTGATATGCGGCACGGAATCCACCGTCGCGCCGCCAGCGACGGTCGCCGTGACGCGCGTGATCGCGGCCAACGGGATGACGATGCCGCGCGAGATCACCAGCAAGGCAATCGTCGCCAGCGCGGCGAGAGCCGCAAAAATGCCGAACCACGTCACGGTCTGATTGATGCCGCCGTTTATTTCGGAATAGGCGCCGCGGGCGCGCTTGGCATAGATGGCGGTCAGGTTGTCGAGATCGGCGTTGAGTGTCTTGCGCGTGGCGCGGTTCGATTCGCCCCAGATCCGGGCCTGCGGAATGCCGACTTCGGTGGCCAGCCGCATCAGTTCGCGGCGAAATTGGATGAAGTCGTCGATGCGGCGGGCGAAATGCTCGAAGGCCGGCGCGTCATCGGCGCGCAGGAACTTTTTCCAGTCGGCCATGACCTTTTCGATCTGATTGCAGAAGTCGCCGATCCCCTTGCTGAACCTGTCACGCTCGTTGTCGTTCGTCGCGATGTAGACGCCGCGCGTTTCCGCCACCACCGCGTAGATCAAGCCGTTGACGCGCTCGATATTCTGGGTACCGGCATTGGCCGATTCATAAATTCTGGTCAGCGCTGTGTAGTGCCGCGCGTTGATGACGGCCGCGCCCAACAGCGCCAGCGCTGTTATGGCCATCAACGCAAAGATGCCATAGAGCTTGGCGGCTATTGAAAGCTTCGGCAAAGTCACGAGATATTTCACCCTGGGTGGCAACAACCCCTGGTGGCCATTGTGTCGGCAATACGTTAACGATCTGTTTTCCTTAACCTTCGGCTTCCCTGAAAGACGCCCATGAGTTCGCCAAAGAATCTGAAAATCGCCGTCCAGATGGACCCGATCCAGAAAATTAACGTCAAGGGCGACTCGACCTTCGCTCTATTGCTGGAGGCGCAGCAGCGCGGCCACACGCTCGGCTATTACACGCCGGACCGGCTGGCGCAGCGCGACGGCCGGATTTACGCCAGCATCGAACCGCTGACGGTGCGCGACCAGCCGGGCGATCATTTCACGCTCGGCGCGACCAAGCGTACCGACCTTTCCGATGTCGATGTCGTGCTGTTGCGTCAGGATCCGCCGTTCGATCTCGCCTACATCACGACCACCCATATGCTGGAGCGCATTCATCCCAAGACATTGGTGGTCAATGACCCGGCGCAGGTACGCAACGCACCGGAAAAGATTTTCGTTCTCGACTTTCCTGATCTTATGCCGCCGACATTGGTCACGCGCGATCTCGCCGAGATCAAGGCATTCCGCGCTGAGCATCAGGACATCGTCATGAAGCCGCTGTACGGCCACGGCGGCGGCGGCGTCTTTCGCATCACGCGCGACGACCTCAATTTCGGTTCGCTCTACGACATGTTCGCGGTGACCTTTCGCGAGCCATGGGTCATTCAAAAATTCCTGCCGGCGGTGAAGCAGGGTGACAAGCGCATTCTTCTGGTCGATGGCGAGTTTGCCGGCGCGGTCAATCGCGTGCCGGCGGCCGGCGATCTGCGCTCGAACATGGTGCGCGGCGGCTCACCGGCAAAAACCGACCTGACAGCGCGCGAGCGCGAAATCTGCGACCGGCTTGGTCCGTATTTGCGCGAGCGCGGCATGATCTTTGTCGGGATCGACGTGATCGGCGACTGGCTCACCGAGATCAACGTTACGTCGCCGACCGGTATCCGCGCCGTGAAGAATCTCGGCGGACCAGACGCTGCCGCGATGGTCTGGGACGTGATTGAAAAGAAACGCAAAGACTAGCGGTTACGGCCCGTCTCGGCCGAGCGTCATAGGGTCACGTTGAAGTGGCTCGTCAGTTCGCGCCGACGGCGTCCTGCTCGAAGCCGGCGATCGAAAACACGATGCGCTGGCGGCCGAGCTGGACGTGCTGCAATTCCCACAGCAATTCCTCGACGTCGTCATTGGCGGCTTGCGCCTCAATCCGCGCCAGACGGGCTTGCTGCAGGTCGTTTTCCATCGCTTGTCGGTCGATCATGGCGTCCATCCGGTGAATGTCGGGTCGATAACGTGCATGGTAAACCAATCGTTCCGTTCTGCAAATGTTCTTGTTCCCGTCCACAGCTTCGGCTACACTCCCAGGTAGTAATTGGGGCGGTTGAGGATTGGTCGATGGTTCAGCACGTCGCGACCGTGGCATTCGAGGGCATTTGCGAACCCTCTGAAAGCCCCGGCCTTTACTCGCTTGGCTGAGAACATCATCAAGTTCACCGGCGCGGACGGCTTCAATCAAAGTTGTGATGACCGCGGGGAGCTTTTCGCTGGACGGGACGGAAACTGCCGACTTCCCCTTTTCGAACTCAACCGGACGGCCACCGAATCGGATCGACATGAACAGGTGACCGGCCGAGTCAGTCCGCCACCACGGACGGACCTTCTGCTGTTTGCTCACGATCCGCTTCTCGCCGTTCTCCGTGACGGTCCTCTGAACTGTTCGAATGAGGCTTGGATCATCCAGTAGAGCTTTTTGCTCCTCCAGTCGGGAGATGAGCTTCGCCCTACGGACATGGACCGGATCAGTCGCGGGCTTGGGAAGGGCGGTAAACGAGAGGGACTTAAGAACAGGCATAGAAACCTCCTTTGGGTTTGCTAAACCTGTTGGATTCTAGGGCTGCGCAGGCATTTGTATCTGGCCGAGAAGAAATTTCGCTCGGGGAGCATGACGCGCGTAGAATCAGAAAATGTCGATCTTCAGGAGCGGACTCAAGCGGGAATGCCTGGGCTTGGGGGTCGACACGTCGCTCACTGCCCCCGAGGATCGCCCGGGAGCCGAATCAGATGGTCGAACAGAGAGGCCGGCCTCACTCAAGTCAGTTTTCTGCTGCGATTTCTCCGCGCCATTTCCTTGAAAAGCAGCTCAATTAGCAACTCAAATCTGGAGAATAGAGCCATAGACATCCTAGCGCAGAGATTGTAACCTACAAGAATTACATCTTGCCGGGGAGGCACCTTTGAAAATGAAATCTACCGCTATTCTGCCTTTAGCTAGTGCCTTGGCGGCGCTTTCCGGAAGCGCGTTCGCCGCTACCGACACAGACTCAACCACCTTTGCGAATCAAGCCACGACCGCCGAGCAGCAGAGCGCTGCAACCGCTTTAATTCCGAATACAGTGCTTTCCACCGGCGAATCTCTCCTCGGTTTCATCATGACCGAACATGCGGATGGAACGATCGTCGCACAGCATGTATCCCATGCTTCGCATGCTTCACACGCATCGCACGCTTCAAGCCGCTACTAATCTAAATGGCGAATGAAGTCATTGTCGAGTTTGATGGAACGATCCAGTCATTGGACGCGCTAAGCGCGTCCGCATATCGTCTTGTCAGTCTGGCTACTTGCCAGATCGACAAAGACGATGATCGCTTCGTTTGCAGGCTGACGCCGCGAAAGAGCGCCCCGTCCGGAAAAATCCCCGATCTTGAGTTCATTCGTCTACACTTTATTGATCTTGTGACTGACGAGAATTTACGTGAACGGATCGCCGCAAAAACAGAGCCAGTACGAAACCTCATTCTGTCGCTCGCTTTTGGCTCATTAGTCTCGTCCGACGGTCAAAAGTGATATAGGCAAACGGAATGGCGCGTTTTCAAGCTACCGATGCGTTTCATGTCCGCGAAACGCCGTCGGAACTATTGCCATTCCGATTCGCGCGACACGGTTCTGATAATTTTTTAGTTTCGAACATGGTCGGTGACTTTGTCAGCCTAACCGGCGACGAGCTAGTGCGCTTAGTAGATCTGCGCCTCGCGCCGGGAGATGGGCTATACGAAAAAGCCTACCAAAATCATTTAATTTCTCGGCAGGGACAAAAGGCTCAACAACAAATTCTTGCCATGCGACTTCGCAGCCGAATGGCTTTTTTACGGCAACCGTCTCAGCTTCATATTTTTGTTGTTAGCCTTCGATGCGAACATTCATGTCCTTATTGTCAGGTATCGCGACAAAGCACCGATAAATCGCGTTATGACATGAGCGAAAGCACCGCAAATCAAGCGCTTAAAATTGCGCTGGAAAGTCCATCATCCCGCATCAAGATTGAATTTCAGGGCGGGGAACCACTCTTGAATTTCCCGCTGATCGAGAAGATCGTTCATGTGGCTAAATCCGAAGGCGCTCGGATTGGCAAGAAGATTGATTTCGTGATCACTTCGAACCTTGCCTTGTTGGACGAAAATATTCTGGCTTTCTGTAAGGCGCACGACGTGCTCCTTTCTACGTCCTTGGACGGGCCAGCGGTCCTTCACAATAAAAACAGACCCAGGCCTGGCGGAAACAGTCACGAACTAGCCGTCAAGGGCATTAGGCGTGCACAAGAGGTTCTGGGCAAAGAACGCGTCGGTGCTCTGATGACCACAACCGAGGCGAGCTTGAACCAGGTTGAAGAAATCATTGACGAATACGTCACGCTGGAATTGGACGGCATATTTCTTCGACCGTTGTCACCTTATGGTTTCGCAGTGAAGACGAAGCAATTCCACCGCTATGACGCAAATGAGTGGCTAGAATTTTACGAGCGCGGACTGCGTTACATCCTCGATCTAAACCACAATGGCCTTCAATTCTTTGAGTTTTATGCCAGCCTCGTCCTGAAGCGGATGCTATCCGACAAGCCAATTGGGTACGTTGATTTGCGAAGTCCCGCGGGTATCGGACTTGGCGCCCTCGTCTATAATTACGACGGAAAAGTATTTGCCTCAGATGAAGGACGAATGCTCGCGGAGATGGGCGACAATACCTTTGAGCTCGGTCACGTCGGTGACGCGACATATCGCTCGCTAGTGTTATCAGAGAAATTGATTGATCTAATCTCGTCGTCGTTGACACAATGTGCGCCCGAATGCTCCGACTGTGTTTTCGAATCTCACTGTGGGGCGGATCCTGTTTATCATCATGCTACGCAAAACGACGCTGTAGGACTTAAGCCTTTCTCCGAGTTCTGCGCTCGGCAAAAGGGGGTCATGGGGTTGCTTGTTCGCTTGCTCCAAGAAAGTCCACGCGACGCCGCTATCCTCCGCCAGTGGGGGGGGATGTAGTGCTGGCACTATATGGTACGGCCGCCGAACTAAGAGGGTTCGATCTAAACCAAGCCCCGCATGTCGCGCGTGTCCGGTCGGGAGCAACTGGACCGGAAAATATCGCAGATACGGTTCTTCTTCGCTCCACAAAGGAAATTGAACCGGCAGTAAATGCGGGATTTACTGCGGCGATTCTCCTCAGCGACGGTGAGGCAAGCGAGCTTTCTGGCTTAAACGCATTTTCCCGACTAATGGTGCTACCGAAGCGCTTTGATTACCTAGCTGAGGGGGACATCTTAGGTGTTCAGCCTAAAACCAGGAAATTCCGAACGCTCTATAGGCGCGCTTCTAAACACAATTCTTTTCTCGTTACTGAGCGTTGTAACCATTATTGTCTGATGTGTTCTCAGCCGCCTCGTGACATTGACGACCGCTGGATACTTGATGAGATTCGCGCGTCTATTCCCCTAATGGACCGAGAGACACGGTCCTTTGCGTTTACGGGTGGCGAGCCGTTACTCGACTGGCAGGACTTTATTAGCATTTTGAAAGATTGTCGTGACTTGCTTCCGAACACATCAGTCCACGTCCTGACCAATGGGCGTGCGTTTGCGCGCAGCGAAATCGTGTCAAAATGGACTGGTGTTCATCATCCGAATCTCTCAGTTGGCATACCCTTATATTCTTCGGTTGATCATATCCACGATTACGTAGTGCAGGCTCGCGGCGCATTCGACGAAACGGTTCTCGGCATCTTAAAGCTAAAAGATCAACGACAGAGGGTCGAGATTCGAGTTGTGCTTCATGCAGCCACCGCGCCTCGCATTAGAGAGACGTGCCAATGGCTCGCCCGCAATTTGCCATTTGTCGACCACGTCGCTCTGATGGGTCTAGAAAATACGGGCTTTGCGTTAGCTAACCAAGATGTGCTGTGGATCGATCCGGTTGACTATGCTGATGGCCTCGCAGAAGGCGTGGATATCTTGGCAGCCGCGAAAGTACATGTGTCCGTTTACAATTTGCAGCGCTGTCTCTTGAAAAAGTCAGTGTGGCCTTATGCTGTGCAATCGATTTCAGACTGGAAGAACGGCTATGTCGAGCAATGCGACGTGTGCATTGAGAAGCCACGTTGCAGTGGCTTTTTTACATCCGGACGGCCTCGGCAAAGCCGAGGTATTTCCTCTATCTTGTCGACGTAGAATGGGTGTACCTAGATGGTCATTGCTTTTGCGCGAAAAGCTTTACCGAAACCGAGTCGCAGCCAATTGGTCCAACCTTTTTCTCCCGATAAAAGGAAATATTGAACCGGTCAGCTAAAAGGTCCCTTAATTGGCCGGACTTTGGAAGATCAAGATAATTTTTTCCCTGGCCGCCAAACGTTTCAATAAATATGTGGCCTCCAACCACTAGTGACGACCAAAACAGATCTATCAATTCGATTTTGAGAAAATGGACACACGTTATCGCGGAGAATTGCCTCGTTAAGAATGGCCATTCTGACTGATTGAGGTCAGCACAAAGGGGATATAATCGTCCAAGTGCGGAAGGAGGCCTCTCCAAACTGTCAGTATACTCTGACCTAGTAGCCTTCAATATTCGCAAACGATTAATGTCTCGATCGACACAAATTACGGGCAGGCCAAGTAAAGCGAGCGGGACGGCATTTCGTCCGATCCCAGAACCCGCATCAAGGATTAGAGGCTGTCTTGCCTCAAGTAAGTGGTCGACAAAGCCAAGAAGAACCTTTGACGGAGGTCCATGTGGCGGAACGTCAATATGTCGTGGCACTACGGGATTTACCAATCGAAACTAGAGCGCTGACGTGTCAGTTTTATGTATCGCATTAAAAGGCCGAATTTACGATTCGCTTAGTACCTTCGAGCCCTTTACGAAATAGCATATTGCTCGGCGCGAAGTCCTGTTCGTCATCACAATCTCACGCTGCCAATTGCCCAGTGGGTACATCAATGATTTTGCGAACGCACATGCGTATTGATGTCTGGTTTGCGCCAATAGATGGGATTTTTGTTCAGACTGCGGTCACAACCGGTCTGGCCAAGTTAACTAACTGATGATAGAAGAACCATTCTATACTCAGTTCATCCAAGCCATTGACCCGAATAGATACTTTTAACGCAGCCCTGTTCGATCAAACCGAACTGGTTATTATTCGGCACCTTCAGGCCGAAACATAATCAGTTTGGAGGTCAATTATGTCTCTTGGGAAGCAGGCCAAAGTCCTTACCAAGGCCCAGGTTGATGCGGTCCTGGGCTATCTGGGATCCACTCGATACCCTTTGAGAAATCAGGTCATCTTTCTTTTGTCGGTCAAAGCGGGCCTGAGAGCCAAGGAGATAGCCTCACTGACTTGGGAGATGATCACCGATGCGGATAAGTCGATTGGGAGGTCGATCCACCTTCCCGACAAAGCGAGCAAGGGGCAATCAGGCAGGATCATCCCCATGAATAAAGATCTGATCAATGCACTTTTGATTTTGCAGAAACAGATATTGACTAATGCATCGTCTCACGTCGTTCGAACAGAGCGCTCTAAATCTGCAAGTCCCCAGGCAATCGTAAATATGTTTGCCCGTTGGTACGCCGAGGTCGGGTTTCGCGGCTGTTCAAGCCACAGCGGACGTCGAACGTTTATTACTAATGTCGCGCGGAAGATTTCAACGGTCGGTGGGTCAATACGTGACGCCCAAATGCTTGCTGGTCACTCCGATATGAGGACAACGCAGCGATACATTGAGGCCGCTCCAGACGCGCAGAAACAAGTCGTCCAACTGATCTAACAATGTCTGCTTTCAAGCTTCTTATGCCGGCAGATCGATTTTCTTTTCTGCGCGTGACTAGGGCGCGCACTCAGAAATTGGGCCAGCTGGCTGCGGTTCGTTGAATGTCCGCTTCACTCCGAAAGCGACCGAATTGCTGCGATGCCGCGAATTGTCGCTAAGGGCCACAAGCGGACATCCCAATATCTAGGCCGCAGCCACGATTACGTGTGCCTGAATTTTGGCAGCAACCTCACCGTTGCCATGTTTGTCCGCAATCGCAGATGCGGCATAGTCGGTTGCAGCTTCCAGTTTTCCCGCGTCTCTGGCCACGATTTCGTTGCGAAGAGGCGTTCCCTGACAATAAGCAACGGCAGGAACGCGTGGCGAGGACGCGCGGCTTTGTTCGGCTTTCGTGTCGATCACCACACGGGAGAAACCTGCACTCTCCAGCTCGCGACGGATCAGTGCCCTATCGTGATAGCCGTGCGGCGTGCGTGCCAGAAAGCGCGGCGGGTCGTTCGGAAACATCTTTGAAAGAGTATTCGTGACATCATCTGCAAAAACGTTCTCCTCGATGCGATCCCATACGTTGAATAAAAATTGTCCCCCGGGCTTCAAGACTCGCCTTGCTTCGCGGTAGCCGGATGTGCGGTCGGGAAAGAACATCGCGCCGAACTGGCAACAAACGAGATCGAAGGCCGCGTCTTCAAACGGCAGCGCTAGAGCATCCGCCTGGCGCCATTTGATGCGACTGTCGGGAGGTTGTCGCGATGCCGCGTAGTCGAGCATCGGCTGGTTGAGGTCGGTTACGAGATAGCTTGCGCTCGGGGACAGCCTTGGCGCCAATGCGCGGGTGACAACCCCGCTGCCCGCGGCAATTTCCAGAACGGCGCTCGGCGACAAAGACGCCGCTCGTTGTGCAATATCCACGGCGTAGGGCTCGAAAATCAACGGCACCAAATGGCGGTCGTAATTTTCCGGAATCGAGCCTGCGAACACCTTATCGGTTTCCGGCATTGCTTATCACTTCCTCGCCCGTTTGATGGCTCGCGCGGCTAATATATATCGTTTTAGCGATGTCCGCTTGGGTCAAAAGCAGAAATGAGCCGCGTCATTTGGAATGTCGACTAAGGGCCAATATCGGTCCTCACTATATGAAGACGAGGCGGTCATTTGGCTCTGACAGACCTCAGCGCGCGTCCGTCGAGCGCCGTGTGGAAAACATGATCCCACATGCCAGTCGTCACGCCGAAATTACCAGCAGCGGATAAATGGTGGTGGCGCGCATGCCGTAGTCGCGCCCGATAAAGATAGGAACCCCGGCGTGGTTGCCAATGGTGCGTCGAGTAATGGACGAAGACGTACCAGAGATAGCCGCTAGCCAAGCCCGTCGTCGCCGCGGTGCCTAAATCAAATCCGAACGCGGCACAGGACGGAATTGCGACCACGATCAAGCCAAGCAATACGCTTGCCCATGCGGGCGTGCCGATCAGGTCGTGCGGGGAATGATGGTGGCGTTCATGTATCCAGCGGAGAATTGGAGCGTGGTGAAAAAGCACGCGATGCAGTAGATATTCGATAAACGTCCAGCCTGCTACTCCGGCGACGTAGACGATCGACCAGATTAGGGGCTGCGGCGGGAGCGGACTCCGAAACGCCAGTATCATGCCGGCAAGAACGAGTGGTGGAAAAAGTAAAAACTCAAAGAAGTAGCCGAACTTGCTCATTTTCATGACGAGACCTCGGAGACGTGTCCAGCGACTGACATCAGCCCCTGTGCCCGCCCTCGAATATACGACCATAATTTATCCGCGTTGCGCTTTTTTGCTTGAAGAGGTTTCCGACCGCAACCCAAAGACAAAATTTCGCTGCAATCAAGACCTCCGAAACGCCTCGAAATAAAAGTCTGTGTTGGGTCGAAATCGGAAATGACAATGCGTCTGGGGGATATCCGCTTGCCTACCAGTAGCTGATCTTGACTACGTTGGCTGTCATGTCCGCCCGGGGGCCATTAGCGGACTGGACTCGAAGTCGCTCTCCTAAGGGAATGGGAGATTTCTATGACGGCAAATGATCGACCGCAGGTCGCCAACAAAGGTCAGGAGCAAGAATACACTAGTCAGTCAAGCGGTTTAGGGCTCATAATAGGATATCAAACCGGAAAGGTGTGACGATGGCTGAGGACATTCGGATCGGCGGAATGCAGATACGCTTTCTGCACAGTAAGCACGACACCGGCGGCGCTCTCGACATGTTCGAAGTATCAATCCCGGCAAAGATCCGCATGCCGGTGCCACACTATCATCGCGATTGGGAAGAGACGATCTACGGCATGGAAGGCACGACCACCTTTACGGTCGCCGGCAAGCGCGTCAACGTCGCGCCCGGCGAGACACTTTTCATCCCGCGCGGCGTCATGCATGGCTTCGTCAACGAGACGCAAGGGCCGACAAAAGTGCTTTGTGTGCTGACGCCCGGCGTGCTGGGCTCGGAATATTTTCGCGAAATGGCCGCGGCGATGGAAGGACCGGCGCCGCCCGATCCGAAGAAACTCGGCGAGATCATGAATAGGTATGGGCTGATTCCGGCGCCGGCGGGATGCGCGGTCCGATAATCCGGTCTAAAAAATGAACTGCCAATGTTCGCTAAGGGTCATTTTCGACCGAGCCAGTCGATCTTCCGTCCTGGCCCACTCCCGCTTCTCCCCGTTAGCGACCCAAAAGGGGGCGGGCGGAATTGGCCCTCCAATATTGGGTTGAGATCGGCCGCTGAGGCGTGAGTTCAAGCTCCCAAAATGGAGCCTCGAATCATGCGCTACGAACTCACCGACCATGAATGGACGGCCATCAAGCCATTCCTGCCGAACAATCCGCGCGGCGTTCCGCGCGTGAATGACCGGCGCGTACTCAACGGCATCTTTTTGGGTCTTGAGGTCAGGCGCGCCATGGCGCGATCTGTCCTTCAAAAACTGATGGATGCATCTGCCCTCTCGCATCCGTCGCCATTCGTCTGCTCGACTGAGCGTGCGTCTTACACCGTTGCGCAATCCGTGGTGAACATGTTCGCGCGCTGGTACCAAGCCATCATGATGACCGGTTGCTCAAGTCATAGCGGTCGTCGAACCTTTATCACGAATGCCGCCCGTAAGATTTCAACCGTCGGTGGGTCTGTACGGGACGTCCAACTTCTGGCGGGACATTCAAATATGAGGACTACGCAACAATACATCGATGCGAATGGCGAAGCTCAAAAAAGAGTTGTGGATTTAGTTTAAATTTCTTCAGACCATGACAATCGTAGTCCGCTTTCTAGGCAAAAAAGGACATTTGCCTATGACGTTCCGACATCTGCTAAGGGCCAAAAGGCGACGTGTCGATGGATAGTCGCAATCGATGCCTAGCGGTCGACAACGGCTGCAAGATGCTCAACCATCCACTGCCCGGCGGGACCTAGCCGATGATCGGCGAGGCAGGCTCCATACATAACGATTTGGGATGTTCTAGCGTCGAACTCCATCGGCTGGATTATCTTTAGTCGTCCTTGCGCGATGTCATCCTTCACGAGATGGGCGGGCATGTTTCCCCAGCCCAGACCTGCGAGCAACATCGACTGCTTTGCCCCGAGGTCGGCCAGACGCCAGGTGCGGCCCGATAGGACGCCATAGTCGCGCCCCGAAGTTAGCGTCGAGCGATCGCTCAACACAAGCTGCACATGCTCGCGCAGGACATGCGTTTCAATCGGTCCATCGATTTTGGCCAGCGGATGGCCAGGCGCCGCCACCGGGATCAGATCAATGGTGAGAAGGGGGAAGCGCTTCAGGCGTGCGATGTCGCCGAAGAGCATGGGCAGTAACCCGATTGCGCAAGTGCCGTCGAGGACCAGTTCCGCTGCCGCGCCCAGCGGCTGGACATAGACGCGCGGCGGAACGGTTGGAAACCTCTCCGTGAAGGTCCGCAACGCATCGACAACCGCAGGCATCGGAAACATGGAGTCGAGCCCGATCGTCAATTCTGCTTCCAAACCGCTCGCCAGGCTTCGTGCCGTATCTCGAAAGGCGTTCGCTTCTTCGGCGATGCGGCGCGCCCGCAATAGCAGGGTGTGACCCGCGTCGGTCAGTACCGGCCGATAGACACTGCGATCGAACAGCGCAATGCCGAACTGGGCTTCCAGCTTCTGGATGCCATAAGTCACCGCCGACTGGGCCCTGTTCAGCCGTTTCGCGGCCTTTGAAAAGCTGCCCGCGTCGACGACCGCGAGCAAAATTTCGATCTGGTCCAGGGTGAGCGAATCCAGCATATTCTAATTAGTAGATCAAGATGAGCTACATTTCATCTCTTTTTTTGATAAAGCAGATCTCCTACGTGTGGGCCGAAGCAATTCAGCACATAGGAGCCTGCAAATGCCCAATCTCCTCGTTATCGAAGTCAGTCCTCGTGGCGGCTTTTCCACGTCCCGGAAGCTCACCGCACACTTCATCGAGCGCTGGAAAGCAGCGCATCCGGGCGCCAGCATCGTCATCCGCGACCTAATGAAGACAAAGCCGCCTTTCGTCGATTTTGCCTGGATTGGTGGCGCTTTCACGCCTCGCGATCAGCATTCGCCGGAAAGCATGGCCGCCATGGAAATTTCGGACGAACTCGTCGCCGAATTGCAAGCGGCCGATCAGATCGTGATCGGCACGCCGATGTTCAACTTCTCGATTCCGGCCGTACTGAAGGCCTATATCGACCAGATCGTCCGGGTCGGCGTCACTGTGTCGCCTGATAACGTCGGACTGCTCACTGGAAAGAAGGCCACGATTATCTTGGCAACGGGCGGCGACTTCAGCCCGGGTTCGCCGGTCGAAAAATACAATCAAGCCAGCGGCTATCTGCGCCAGGTTCTGGCCTGGATTGGAATTACCGACGTCGAAATCATTCTTGCCAACCGCGCGCGTGCGGGCGGCGCGGGGGAAGCGGCCGTCGAACAGTTTAGCGACGCCGTCAAACTCGCCGCGGCCGCTTGAACCCCCTTCGCATCCTCTCGACACGAATCACAAATCAACCAACTGCCCATCGCCGCGCATCAGGAGCTATAGTCATGACGTATGCAATAATCGGAACCGGTAAAGTAGGTACTGCGCTTGCCCAACAGTTTGGTCGCGCCGGAATCAAAGTCTCGATTGCTAACAAGCGCGGCCCGGGAACAATCCAACCATTCGTCAATGAACTAGGTGTCGCGGTCAGGGCTGCGACGATTGATGAAGCGCTTGCCGCCGACGTCCTGTTTCTGACAATACCTTTCGTCGCCGTGCAAGATTTCGCGCGCCTAAGGAACGACTGGACTGGAAAGATCGTAGTCGACGCAACCAACGCCTATGGTGTGTCGCCGGATTTTATGGCTGGACGCCTTTCGTCGGAAATCGTCGCCAACGCACTTCCGGGCGCAACAGTAGTCAAGGCGTTTAATCAACTTCCGGCGGCGCTTCTCGCGAGCGATTCGGCGCAGGATGGCGGGAGGCGTGTCGTTTTCATCGCCAGCAACGACAATCAAGCAGGCGAAACGGTCAAGACGTTGGCCGAGCAACTCGGCTTCTCCCCGATCCTCGTCGGACGGATCGATGAAGGCGGTCGGCTGTTGCATATCCCCGGACCGCTGGTCCTGCACAATCTCGTTGAACATCCCCTAAAGTAGGAGCGCGGCGAAGACTCGCGCCCGCCTGATATTACAAAGCGAAACCGCGACCAACAGGGTCCGTTGTGGGTCATTACCGGACCAGATAGGATGTCCGCTCTCATGTCCGCTATTCTAATTACCGGACCTTCGTCAGCTCGATAATAGCCGGGAGCCCTACAAAATCCGGACTTATTTCTTATTGTGACCAACGATGACCCATGCGTTCCCTAAATACAATGACATCTCTGTTATGACGCGATTGGAGGCGTCCCGCACCCTTTCAACAAAGAGGCAATGCGGAAATCCCGGTGGCCTGAGACACCGGTCGGAGCATCTGGGTCAACGACCTGATGTGTCTTTGAACTGAGCGACCAAAGCTGGGTACTGGTCGATAAATGAACCTGGCAAGAGACGGGAATACCTTTAAACCGTCAAAGGCTGGTGTGATCGTCGGATCGGTCCACCGCGAGCCTTGCGCAAATAAGCAGAGGGGAAACGGGGCAAACCGCATTGCCTGTCCCGACCAATTTGGTTCCTCTGATCCGATGTGTCCGAGCCGCTCAACGCAGGTCTCGGGTCATGTTTCGTCGTGATAGGCGAAGTGTGTCCTTCACCACTGCCGCAGTATGCGATTAGGATTGAGCAATGGTTCGTTTGAATCTCAAATAACGAAATCCGAAGGCTTGTCCGAGCGGAGCGAGGGCAAGAAGTTGTAGATACGCTCGTCTCCGTTTGCTTTTCTATGCGAGCCATAGCCAATTCTGGTTAGTGCTCCTAGCGTTCACGAGCTAGGCTGTTGAAACGTTTTTGGTGTGCCGGACAGCAGAACTTTGCGCCCTTACGTCGTCCACTTTCAGTCCCGGTCATAAAAAGCGTTCCACACTCAGCGCATGTTGCGATGTCTCCAGACCCTGCAATTGCCTGCGCTATTTGAAGACGTAGGCCGTCGAGCAACGACATCGGACGGATGCGAATCGTAAAACCGCCGTGCTTGTGGTATTCTGGCTTAATCTCCGCGAACAAAGGATCTAATGGCTCGTCATTTATGTGAGCTCTTAGACCATCAACCCACTTTTGCTGCTTGTATTGGAGAACTTCTCGGAACCAGGAAGTCCAAGACAGCACCGTTGCGACGTCTTCACCACCTGAGTTGCGCTCAAGCGGCCCGTGCGCACAAACAAAGTCCCGAACTGATTCCGGCGAGTTGAGACGGGCAAACGCCGCGTAGAGAATGTCCCCGGACTTCCCGTCGAGCGGGCGGGTGGCTATCTCTGGTCCGCCGTTTTTTACCACGAGGCTCCTGTCCCTCGACAAGCGATAACCTCGTTTGCATCTCGACCATTCAAGATCAATAATCATATCAATGGCTTGTGTTAATAATCAGTCATTTAAGTTAATACACTAGCGCTTAGTCGCACGCAACAACTTACCCATGATCCCGCAACTCGATGAGCTGCCGATGTCCCGAACCCCGGAGCGTCGTCACTGATAATGCGGAGATAAGAAATGAAACCTTTTGCAACTTTGCAGTTCGACCAAGTCCTCCCTAACGGCACGGAGTTGGGCCAAGCTTCGGCGCCCGACGGCGAAAGTGTCAGGAACCACCGTTTGGATAAAAACGAGGTACAGAAAGTCTGGGACTACTGCGCGACCAAGATCGAACGTGAAAATGTAAGCGGAGATTGTCGGTCACTGTCTGAGATTTCGGAAGCCTTTCGTCGTGCTTACGTCAATAGCGATCTGCAGCTCTCTCCGGATTGGGTATCCGGCGCGGTTCATGCTGGTCGCTGCCATGAATCCCTGCCGCTGCGGCCGGGCCAGCGACCCCGGCTTTGCCTGCAATCGCGGCCCCAGTCTGCGTTGCGCCGCCGACTATCAGGGCCGTTTGTCGGGCCCGTTGCTCGACCGCATCGATCTCCACATCGAGGTGCCCGCCGTCACCGCCGCCGATCTCATCCTGCCGGCGCCATCGGAAGGCAGCCGCGAGGTCGCCGCCCGCGTGGCGCGCGCCCGCGACATCCAGACCGAGCGCTATGCCGCGCTCGGCATGCCGCGCATTCGATGCAACGCGCAGGCCAGCGGCCCGATGCTGGAACAGATCGCCCGCGCCGATACTGCCGGCACGACGCTGTTGCGCGACGCCGCCGACCGGATGGCGCTGTCGGCGCGCGGCTATCATCGGGTGCTGCGGGTGGCGCGCACGCTCGCCGACCTCGACGGCGCCGACACTGTCGGCCGGGTCCACCTTGCCGAGGCGCTGTCGTACCGGGCGTTGACCGACGAGGTACGGCGCGCCGCGTGACGCGGCGTTCGACCCGTTAACAGCACGCTAACCATCGGCTCTTACGCTTGCCTTGGATGCGCGATCTCTTTTGCCCGCGCCGCCCAAAAGGCACCCAAAGGCACGAAGAGACTCGATGCGCCTTACCCAACTTTTTTCGCTGCTGGCTTTAGTCTTCGTCATCCCGGGCGTGGCGGCTGCCGCCTATGTCGCTCTGTCGCGCGATGCCGCCAAAGTCGCGGCCTCATTCGTCAGCTCTCCAGCCGGCAAGCCCTGCTTCGTTGCCGGCGATGCCGGCTACAGACTCTTTGCCGGCAGCACCACCGCCGCCCATATCGTGCGCGTCGATAACAACGCGGCCAATCCGACCCTGCGCATGCAACTGGTGGACGACGCCGCAGCGGCAGAATTCGTCCTGGTCGACGACAGCGACGGTACGAACGCCTGTAACAACGTCTCGAGCGTCGAAAGCATCCGGGTCGATGCGACGGCGGCAAAACCCGATTTGACGGTTTCGATCTCGCGAGCCCCCGCCGAACACAAGATTTACCTGAATTCAAAGACCTTTTCCGAAACCGACGCCGCGCTTTTTGCCGTGATCTGGCAGCGCACCGGCAGGGCTGGCACGCTGCATACTGCCACGCGATAAATGGACTTTTATCGGCGGCCTTAACCGCGCTTTTACCACGCTCGCCGCTTGCCGCTTGCAACTCCCGGGTTTGTACCGAATGGCAAGGTTCCCGCGGGCCTAATGGCGGGCGATGGACCAGCCGGAACCCGCCGCCAAAGCACCGTCGCGCAACACCAGGTCGCTGGTGCTGTTCGGCCGTTCGGTCGTTATCACTCTGTCGATTTTTTCGGGCGGGCTCGGCTTCCTCGCTGGCGTGCGCACGTCGAACTACGACCCGCACAGCTATGCAACCGGTGCCAGCGCGCTGTTCTGCGCCGCCTGCGCGGTCATCGCTTTCCTGCTGATGCGCCGGCGCGCGGCGACAAAGCAAATGCGCCGGCTGGAAATGCGCATCGAGGAATTGTCGGACCGCAATTGGGAATTAAGCGAAGCCGAGGTGCGGGCGCGCAGCCTTCTGGACGCGCAAGGCGATCTGATCGCGCGCCGCGACGCGCAAGGACTCACGACCTACGCCAACGATGCCTATTGTGCGCTCGCAGGCGTGAGCCGTGAACAAATCATCGGTCGCAAACCGGCGCTAGCGGTGCTCGAGCAGGGCGCGGCGGAAGTACTCGCCGACGGCACCCGCGCCCATGACCAGAAGATCGACAGCAGTCCGACCCCGCGCTGGATCGCCTGGCGCGAGGTTGCAGTGCGCACTGAGACCGGCAGCGAGATTCAGGGCGTCGGCCGCGACGTCACCGACCGGGTCGATGCCGAGCGCGCCTTCGCGCGCGCCCGCGATCTCGCCGAAGCCGCCAATCATGCCAAGTCGCGCTTCCTCGCCACGGTCAGCCACGAAATCCGCACGCCGCTCAACGGTCTTCTCGGCATGGCCGATCTGTTGCTCGACACGCCGCTCACGCCCGAGCAACTGACTTATGCCAAGGCCGCCAAGACGTCCGGCGAAACGCTGCTGTCGTTGATCGCGGAAGTCCTCGACTTCTCCAAGATCGAAGCCGGCAAGCTCGATCTTGAGCCGCGTGCGTTCTCTCTCGCCTCGCTGGTCGAAGAAGCCGTCGAACTGATGGCGCCCCGCGCGCAAAATAAACACAACGGCAAAGGCATCGAGATTGCTTCTTTCGTCGATGACCGCATTTCAGGAATGGTTTTTGGCGACGCCGCGCGCTTGCGTCAAGTCCTGCTCAATCTCATGGGCAACGCCGTCAAATTTACCGAACATGGCGGCGTCGCCGTCATCGTCGAACCGGACGAAGACGCCGATCGCATTCGTTTTACGGTCCAGGATACCGGCGTCGGATTGGCGCCGCAGGACCAGGCGCGCATCTTCCTCGACTTCGAGCAGGCCGACGGTTCGTCGACGCGCAAATTCGGCGGCACCGGATTAGGACTTGCGATTTCCAAGCGTATCGTCGAACGCATGGGTGGCGCGATTAAGCTCGACAGCGCGCTCGGCCAAGGCGCGAGCTTCAGCTTCGAGATCGTTTTGCCGCGCGTCGCGAGTGACGCCAGCCATGTCGAGTTCGCGAAACCTGACCTTTCCGGCAACAACATACTGATCGTGGCAGCGGCGAATATCGAAGCCTCGCTTCTGGCGCGACGACTCGGCAACTGGGGCGCGCGGACGCGCGCAGCCGCTGATGAAACGATCGCCCACGCCCTTTTAGCCGAGCAACAATGGGATGCTGTTCTGGTCGATTTTCCCATCGCCCAGGCGATAGCCGCGAATGGCGGCTTTCCGGCAAACGATGTCGCCAATCGCATCGTTCTCATTCCGCCCGGCGACCGGCATGAACTGCAGCCGCTCAAGGCCGCGGGTTTTACCGGCTACCTGATCAAGCCGGTGCGTGCGGCCTCGTTGTCGGCGCGACTGCGGGCACAGACTTCATTCGATCACGCGTTGGCCGAGAGCGCCGAGGAAATCAAGGTCGCTGCATCGCCCGAAGCCGGCGGCCTGTCGATCCTGGTAGCCGAGGATAACGAGATCAATGCACTCCTGGCGCGCGCGTTGCTGACGTGGCTCGGCCATCGCCCAACGATTGCCGACAACGGCGAGGCGGCCATCGAAGCGTGGTTGGCCGCGCGCAATGCCAACGCGCCTTACGATCTCGTGTTGATGGACGTGCAGATGCCCGGAATCGACGGACTCGAGGCCACGCGCCGCATCCGCACCGCCGAGGCTCAAGAAGGCGATCAAGACGATAGCACCATCAGGCGGACGCGAATCGTTGCCCTGACCGCCAATGCAAATGCGGAAGACCGCGATGCCTGCCTTGCCGCCGGCATGGACGCGCTTCTGGTCAAGCCGCTCGATCGCGAGCGATTGCGCGAGGCGCTTGAGACCGCGGCGCGGGCCTCTCCACTGGCGGCGTAGCGGGCCCTTCCCCAAGCTGTCATAAAATCGTATCGCTGGCCTGTGTAGGACATAGCGGCACTTGAAATATGATTCGGCGGGCTAAGATAAGGCTTTATGAGATCGAGCTGGGGCCGGACATCTTCCGCCGCGAAGGATCGAAAGTCAGATGGCACGCGATAGCCTGAGCACCCCGCGTAACCTGTTCGGTCGCCTGCGGCCGGCGCCGGCCGTGCCCGGGCTGATTTCGTCTTTGCAGGCCTATGGCGGCTTGCAAGCCTGGGCGGCGCGCGCGCATCGACCGTCGCGCAGCCTCGGCCGCATCGGCTCGCTTGAAGTCCGCCTGGCGCAGACCGCCGCCGAAGTCCGGCAGGCGCAAAAATTGCGCTACCGGGTTTTCTATCAAGAAGGCTCGGCCATTCCGAATTCAGGCCGGATGTTCGCGCGCCGCGACATTGACGGTTACGATGCCATCTGCGATCACCTGCTGGTGCTCGATCATGCGGCGCGCGATGGCGCACCGGGCAACCGGCCGGCGGTCGTGGGCACCTATCGGCTGCTGCGCCAGACGTTGGCCGAAGAGCATGGCGGCTTCTACACCTCGGGCGAATTCGATATTGGCGGATTGATCGCGCGCCACGACGGACTGCAATTTCTTGAGCTCGGCCGCTCCTGCGTGCTCGCGCCCTACCGCAACAAGCGCACGGTCGAATTATTGTGGCATGGCATTCATGCCTACATCACGCAGAACCGCTGCGACGTATTGATCGGCTGCGCCAGCCTCGACGGGACCGAGCCGAAGCGGTTGGCGCTGCCGCTGTCGTTCCTGCATCACTATGCACGCGCGCCGGAAGAATGGCGCGCCCAGGCGTTGCCGCAACGCTATGTCGAGATGAACCGGCTTTCCAAGGAGTCGATCGATCCAAAGGAAGCGCTGCGGGCGCTGGCGCCGCTGGTCAAAGGTTATCTGCGGCTCGGCGCTTACATCGGCGACGGCGCGGTGGTCGACCATGAATTCGGGACCACCGACGTGCTGATCGTGCTGCCGGTCTCGGCTATCAAGCAGCGCTATATGGAGCACTTCGGCGACGGCCGCCGCGCGTCTTGACCTTGTCGGCCATGACAGGAAATAATTTTACGTTCGCAGTAGAAATCACAACCGCCGCAGTGACACCTGCTCGACCTGGTGACTGGCGCTTTTTTTCAGGATCAAATCGGCGCGCTGGCGGGTCGGCAGAATATTTTCGTGCAGATTGACCAGATTGATCCGCTCCCAGATCGACGATGCGGTATCGACGGCTTGCTGGTCGGACAATTCCGAATAGCGATGGAAGTACGACTTAGGATCGCGAAACGCGGTGCCGCGCAGCGTTAAAAACCGATCGACGTACCAGGACTTGAGCACTTCATCCTCGGCATCGATGTAAACCGAGAAATCGAAGAAGTCGGACACGAACGGAATGGCCGTGCCGTCCTTCGGCAGCCGGCCCGTCTGCAACACGTTGAGACCTTCGACGATCAGTATGTCGGGCCGGTCGACTTCAACCCATTGGTTCGGCGTTACGTCGTAAGTGAGATGCGAATAGATCGGCGCCCGCACCGGCCGCCGGCCGGCTTTTACGTCTGACAAAAACCGCAGTAGCGTTTGCAGGTCGTAGCTCTCCGGAAAACCCTTCTTCTCCATCAGACTTTCGCGTTCCAGCACCGCATTCGGAAACAAAAAGCCGTCGGTGGTCACGAGATCGACCTTCGGCACATTCGGCCAGCGCGCCAGCAAGGCTTGCAGCACCCGCGCGGTGGTCGATTTGCCGACCGCGACCGAACCGGCGACGCCGATGATGAACGGCATCTTGACGTCTTCGGTGCCGAGAAACCGCTCCTGCGCCCGGAACAGTCGCTGCGTCGCCGCCACATAGAGCGACAGCAGCCGCGACAAGGTCAGGTAAATGTCCTCGACCTCGTTGATGTCGAGCCGGTCGTGCAGCGAGCGCAGCCGCGTCACCTCGTCAACGGTCAACGTCATCGGCGCGTCTTCGCGCAACGCCGCCCAGTCCGCGCGCGAGAAATGGCGGTAGGGCGACAGGTTTTCCTCGATCCGCTGTTCCATAGCGCGAACGTCTAACCTTTGGGCCGCGAGGCCTTTTCCTCAAGGCCTGATTGGGCCGTGCGCTTGTCGAGTTCGGCCTCAACCTCGGCCAACGTCACCTTGCGCGCTTCGAGCAACACAAGCAGATGATAGACCAGATCGGCGGCTTCCGAAATCAGCCGGTCTTTGTCTTCATGCACTGCAGCTATCACCGTCTCGAATGCTTCCTCGCCCATTTTCTTGGCGCAATGGGCGACGCCCTTGTCGAGCAGCGCGCGCGTATAGGACTTCTCGCCGCCGGCTTGCGCGCGCTCTTGGATGCGTTTTTCGAGGTCGGTGAGATTGAATTGCGTCATCGAAGGTCCTTTAGCGGGCACCCTTTAGCATTTCCATCCGCGCCCGTCATTCCATGCTCGACCGGCCTCATGGTGAGGAGCACCGCAAGGCGGTGCGTCTCGAACCAGAGGCCGCCCCATCCTTCGAGACGCGGGCTTACGCCCGCTCCTCAGGATGAAGGCGAATCACGCATCCAGCCGCATCGGCAGGCCGGCCTTGGCCATATAGGTCTTGGCCTCGCGCACCGAATGCTCACCGAAATGGAAGATCGAGGCCGCCAGCACCGCCGTGGCATGGCCGCCGCGAATGCCGTCGACCATGTGGTCGAGATTGCCGACCCCGCCCGAGGCGATCACCGGCACCGGCACGGCGTCGGCCACCGCCCGGGTGAGCGCGATGTCGAAGCCGGATTTGGTGCCGTCGCGGTCCATCGAGGTCAAAAGGATTTCGCCGGCGCCGAGCGCCACCACCTCGCGGGCATATTCCACCGCGTCGATGCCGGTCGGCTTGCGGCCGCCGACGGTGAAAATTTCCCAGCGGTCGGCTTCGCCCACTTGCGACACCTTCTTGGCGTCGATCGCCACCACGATGCACTGATCGCCGAATTTCTCGGCCGCTTCCTTGACGAAAGCCCGCCGGTTCACCGCTGCGGTATTGATCGACACCTTGTCGGCGCCGCAGGTCAGAAGCTTGCGGATGTCCTCGACCGTGCGCACGCCGCCGCCGACGGTCAGCGGCATGAAGCAGGCCTCCGCCGTGCGCGTCACCACATCGTAGATGGTGTCGCGGTTTTCGTGACTCGCCGTGATGTCGAGAAAACACAGTTCGTCGGCGCCGGCGGCGTCATAGGCAATCGCCGCTTCGACCGGATCGCCGGCATCGCGCAGATTGACGAAGTTGACGCCCTTGACGACGCGGCCGTCCTTGACGTCGAGACAGGGAATGACGCGGACCTTGAACATGCGCTTAGGCCGCCTTCACCGATTTGATCAGCGCCAGCGCTTGCGCCGCATCGAGCCGCCCGTCATAGAGCGCGCGGCCGGCAATCGCGCCTTCGAGCTTCTTCGCACGCGGCTCCAGCATCGCCTTGATGTCGTCGATCGATGCCAGACCGCCGGACGCGACCACCGGAATCGCAATCGATTCGGCGAGCGCGATGGTGGCGTCGAGGTTGAGACCCTTGAGCAGACCGTCGCGCGCGATGTCGGTGTAGATGATCGCCGCGACGCCGGCGTCCTCGAAACGGCGCGCGATCTCGAGCACGCCGAGTTCGGAGGTTTCCGCCCAGCCCTCGACCGCCACCTTGCCGTCGCGCGCATCGAGCCCGACGGCAACGCGGCCGGGAAATTCCTTGGCCGCTTCCTTGACGAATTGCGGATCGCGCACCGCCGCGGTGCCGATAATGACGCGATCGACGCCTTTGCTCAGCCAGGCATCCACCGTCGCCATGTCGCGCACCCCGCCGCCGAGTTGCACCGGAATGCCGATGGTTTCGAGAATGCGATCGACCGCGTCGGCATTGACCGGCTTGCCGGCGAAGGCGCCGTCGAGATCGACGATGTGCAGATAGGCGAAGCCTTGCAGTTCGAAGGCGCGCGCCTGCGCCGCCGGATCACGGTGAAACACGGTGGCGCGCGCCATGTCGCCCTGCTCGAGCCGCACGGCGAGACCTTCCTTCAGGTCGATGGCGGGAAAAAGAATCATGGCGTCCACTTCAAAAAATTCGCGATCAGCCGCAACCCGAGGCGCTGGCTCTTCTCCGGGTGAAATTGCGTGCCGACCATGTTGTCGCGCCCGACGATGGCGGTGAGCGGGCCGCCATACTCGGCCTGCGCCACCAGATCGCCAGCTTGCGCGGTTTTCAACTCATACGAATGGACGAAATAGGCGTGCAAGCCATCCGGCCCAAGCGGAATGTCGTCCAGCAACGGATGCGCTTTCTTCAGATCGAGCGTGTTCCAGCCCATATGCGGAATCTTCAGATCCGGATCGGAGGGTGCGATCCGGTCGACCTCGCCGGCGATCCAGCCGAGACCTGGAGTCACCTGATATTCACGGCCGCGCTCGGCCATCAATTGCATGCCGACGCAAATGCCGAAGAACGGCCGGCCGTCTTTGCGCACGCGCTGCTCAAGCGCCTCGATCATGCCGGGAATTTCATCGAGACCACGCCGGCAATCGGCAAAGGCGCCGACGCCCGGCAACACGATGCGATCGGCGCGCGCGACGTCGTCGGGATTGCCGGTGACGAGGATCGGCTGGTCGTGGCCGCTGTCGCGCGCCGCGCGTTCGAACGCCTTGGCGGCCGAATGCAGATTGCCGGAGCCGTAATCCACGATGGCGACGCTCATCGCGGCGCCCCTGTCGGGGAATGGCCCGGTTCGGGAAACAGACCGATGACGTCGGACGGCGACGGCGCGCCGCGATTGATCGGCGTGGAATAGCGCGGGGTCGTGGAAGGCGGCGGCGTCACGGATGCTCTGGCATCATCGCCGGCCCAGGCGGCAAAGAATCGCCGCTCGGCCATCTCCGCATCCTCGGCGACGACAACACCGAGCGTCTTCCAGCCGCGCCGCGCCAGCGTCCAGCGCCGGATCGATGCCGCCTCGAAGCCGATGCCGAGCGCGATCATGAATTCGGCAACAATCCGCGCCGTCGACGACACGCCGGTGAGCTTGAGGCCGACGCCGATGACGATCGTCAGCACAACATAGATCAGCAGCGCCAGCCACAACCGGCGCACCAGCAGCCACAACGGCGCCAGCACGAAAGCCCAGAAATGAAATCCATCGCGCACGAACACGAAACGCTCCGGAGCTGTGACGCTGCCGGGCTTTTTCGCGGTCTTGCGCGGCGGTGGTTCGTGGATGGTGAACGTGGGCATATGATACTCAACGATCTCGAAATTACCTTGCCATGGCCGGGCTTGTCCCGGCCATCCCGCTTATATGGGCACTGCGTCCCTTATCGGGATCGCCGGGATAAGCCCGGCGATGACAATTTCCAATGCGCGTGCGCTATCGCGTTCACCCGCCCAGACTTCCCTTGGTCGAGGGCACCTCGTCCTTGGCGCGCGGATCGATTGCCACCGCGACCCGCAGCGCCCGCGCCAGACCTTTAAAGCAAGCCTCGGCGATATGGTGATCGTTGGTGCCATACAGGCATTCGGCGTGCAGCGTGATCCCGGCATTCATCGCGAAAGCCTGGAACCACTCCTGCACCAGCTCGGTGTCGAAGGTGCCGACTTTGTCGCGCACGAATTCGGCCTTGAACACCAGAAACGGCCGGCCGGAAATGTCGATCGCGACGCGGGTCAACGCTTCGTCCATCGGCACATGCACGTCGGCGTAGCGGTTGATGCCCTTCATGTCGCCGAGCGCCTGCTTCACGGCCTGGCCCAGCGTAATGCCGACATCTTCCGTGGTGTGGTGATGATCGATATGGAGGTCGCCTTTGGCCTTGACCTTGATGTCGATGCGCGAGTGCCGCGCCAGCAGGTCGAGCATGTGGTCGAGGAAACCAATGCCGGTCGCAACCTGCGACAGGCCCTTGCCGTCGAGATCGACTTCGACCTCGACATCGGTTTCCTTGGTCTTGCGCTTGATCGTGGCGGTTCGCATACCGTGATCCTTCATTCGCGGGCTTTTTATCAGGGGTTGCCGGGATTCGCCACTATGCCGGCACTTCCGGCGTGCAGGACGGTCAACGACCGCCAGCCGCCTGTTGGCGTCTGCCACTCGATTGATTGCCCCACGGACAGGCCAATTAGCGCGGCGCCGACCGGCGACAGAACCGAGAGCTTGCCGGCGGCCAGGTCCGCCTCGTCCGGATAAACCAGGCAAACCGTCCGCGACTGGCCAGTGGTATCGTCACGGAATTCGACCTGCGAACCCATGGTTACCACGCCACGCAATACGGAGCCGGATGGCGCGATGGTGGCACGGGCGATTTCCCGCGCCAGAAAATCAGCCGTACGGGGAAATTTGTCCACCGCAGCCTCCGCCAGACGGTTGAGGCGATCGAAGTCTATTCCGCTCACGATGATGGGGGGCAATTCCTTGTGCAGCATTGTCGTCATGATTCACTCGCTCTGTTGATCTCTTGTGATCTTTTTTGCCGCGTCAGTTGATGGCCCCCGTCGAATTGCGGCAGCCTCGATGGGGTCACGCGCATCCGACGCTAAGCATCGGACGGAAAGCGGCGTTGAAATTTACGGAATGGGGGACGGTTGACGAGCCCGGGACGACAGACAGCAGTCGCCCGGGTTACCTGCCTGCGTGCAGATGACCCGCGCGGGAAAAACGGCGTGCTGTGTGGCGCAACAGGGCAGTCATGCTTCGGAATGTAAGAGCGATTGGCTTATTGTCAACGTGGCGGATTTCACCACCGGTGACGGGCCAAGGCGCGCGCTGGAGCTGTTCGGCGCGGTTTGCAAACGCTCCCGGCCATGCCTAGATGATCAAGATCTCAGGGGTAAGGCGTATGGCAGAAAACGACGTCCCGGTTTGGCACGGCACCACGATCCTGACCGTCCGCAAGGGCGGCACGGTGGTGATCGGCGGCGACGGTCAGGTCTCAATCGGCCAGACCATCATCAAGTCGAACGCCAAGAAGGTCCGCAAACTCGGCAAGGGTGACGTGATCGGCGGCTTTGCCGGCGCCACCGCCGACGCTTTCACCCTGTTCGAGCGGCTCGAATCGAAGCTCGAGCAGTATCCCGGCCAGCTCCTGCGCGCCTCCGTCGAACTGGCCAAGGACTGGCGCACCGACCGCTACCTGCGGCGGCTGGAGGCCATGATGATCGTCGCCGATGTCAATGTTTCGCTGGTGCTGACCGGCACCGGCGACGTGCTGGAGCCGGAGATGAGCGTCGCCGGCATCGGCTCCGGCGGCAACTACGCGCTCGCGGCGGCCCGCGCATTGATCGACACCGACGCCGATGCGGAAGCGATCGTGCGCAAGTCGCTCGATATCGCCGCCGATATCTGCGTCTACACCAACCGCAATGTGACCATAGAGAATTTGAAAAGTTAAACCGGCGCCCATCCTTCGAGGCGACGGCCGAGGTATTTAAACAAGCCATGACCGACTTCTCCCCGCGTGAAATCGTTTCCGAACTCGACCGCTTCATCGTCGGCCAGAACGACGCCAAGCGCGCCGTCGCCATTGCGCTGCGCAACCGCTGGCGCCGGCTGCAACTCGACGACAAATTGCGCGAAGAAGTGCTGCCGAAAAACATTCTGATGATCGGGCCGACCGGCGTCGGCAAGACGGAAATCTCGCGCCGCCTCGCCAAGCTCGCCGGCGCGCCGTTCCTCAAGGTCGAAGCCACCAAATTCACCGAAGTCGGCTATGTCGGCCGCGACGTCGAACAGATCGTCCGCGACCTCGTTGAAATCTCGATCACGCTGACGCGCGAAAGAAAGCGAAAAGACGTGCAGGCGCGGGCCGAAATGGCTGCCGAAGAGCGCGTGCTCGACGCGCTGGTCGGCCCCGGCTCCGGTCCTTCGACGCGCGAAAGCTTCCGCAAGAAACTGCGCGGCGGCGAACTCAACGACAAGGAAATCGAAATCGAGGTGCAGGCCGGCGGCGGTGGCGGCATGTCGATGTTTGAAATTCCCGGCATGCCCGGCGCGCAGATGGGCGCCCTCAATATCGGCGACATCTTCGGCAAGATGGGCGGCGGCCGCACCAAGACGCGGCGCGTCACGGTCGATGAATCGCATCCGATTCTGATCAACGAGGAATCCGACAAGCTGCTCGATAACGAGCAACTGATTCAGGAATCGATCAAGGTCGTCGAGCAGAATGGCATCGTCTTCCTCGACGAGATCGACAAGATCGCCGGCCGCGAAGGCCGCAGCGGCGCGGACGTGTCGCGCGAGGGCGTGCAGCGCGATCTTTTGCCTTTGATCGAAGGCACCACCGTCAACACCAAGCACGGGCCGGTCAAGACCGACCATATCCTGTTCATCGCCTCCGGCGCGTTCCACATTTCCAAACCATCGGACCTGTTGCCCGAACTTCAAGGCCGCTTGCCGATCCGCGTCGAGTTGCAGGCGCTGACGCGCGACGACTTCCGCCGCATCCTCACCGAGCCGGAAGCATCGCTGATCAAGCAATATGTCGCGCTGTTGAACACCGAAGGCGTCGTGCTCGACTTCACCGAGGACGCCATCGACGCCATCGCCAATATCGCGGTGTCGGTGAATTCCGCGATCGAAAATATCGGCGCGCGCCGGTTGCAGACGGTGATGGAACGGGTGCTCGACGAAATCTCTTTTGCCGCCACCGACCGCGCTGGCGAGACTGTGCGGGTCGATGCCGCTTACGTCGAAAAGCACATCGGCGATCTCGCCAAGAATGCGGATCTGAGCCGGTTTATTTTGTGACCGGCCGACCGTCGCAGGCGCATTCTCTCTTAATTTACAATTAATGGTTGAATCGTTTGACGGATATTTACATTGGTTCGAGTAGGAATAAATTTTGAGTGAGGAGTGCGAGCGATGTCCGCGGGCAAGCGGGGCAAGGCGAACGCCGGAAGCGGGGCCGGAGGCATCACGCCAGGCGCGCACCTGAGAGCCGAACTCGAACGATTGGGCCTCGACCAGGTCGCCGTCAGCAAAGCCGCGGGTGTTTCCCGCCAGACCGTCAATAATGTCGTTAACGGCCGCCAACGAATTTCGCGCGCGATGGCCGGCAAACTCGGCCGTCTGACCGGCCATCCCTCGGATTATTGGCTGGCCGAATGGTTCGCCGCGAGCGGCCGTAAACGCGGCGCGGCCCGCATCGCGAGCACCGGGCTGCTGGTCGATCATCAGATCGCCCGTGCGGTGAAGGACGGCGTCATCGGCATCGCGCCGTTCGCGCCGAACAATCTTCGCGCCACCTCAATCGATCTGACGCTCGATGGCACCATCACAATTGCGGGCGGCGGCCGCGTCGTCATCGCGCGCGGCAAAGCCTACGCGCTCAAATCGGGCAGCGCAGTGAATGCGGGCACGGTCGAAAGCATCGACTTGCCGCGCGATTACCTGGGACGGCTCGGCGCCATCGCCGCGCTCGGCGCGCGCGGCATCGTCGTCTCCGGGGGCCTGCATGTCGAACCCGGATTTTCGGGGCGGCTGCGATTCTCGCTGTTCAACGCCGGCACCGAGACGTTCGTGCTGCGTCCCGGCGATCAGGTGATTGCACTTGAGATCTTGCGGCTGAGCGCGACGCCGGATGCCGCGGCCTGATTGTACCGCAGGTTGTGACAACCAGCATATAAAATTTAATTGACACATGTAAGGAGGCCCAGCGTATGCTTGCGGTTGTAAGGTCTCTAGTATCAGAGCGGGCGCAAGCTCGCAGGGGGATGAGTAAAAATGCGTGCGCAGAAACATAAGAACGGCGGCATGGCGACCAGCGGCATGGCGACCAGTGGCGCGACCGGCGACTTTTTCAATGGCCTGAGATGGCAAGAGATCGGGCAAGAGATCGAGAGCGACGTATTCGAACTTTGGATCGGGATATCGCGGCTCATGGCGCGGGTGCAGGGCGCGCACGGCCGGATGAGCACCAACGTCCGCGACCGAACCGCATCGGGACGTAACGCGCCGGCCTCCCGGTCGCGACTGTAAATCCGGACAGACTTATTCCTTGATGCCGGCGACCGGCTCGGTCATTGCGACCGGGTCGGATGCCGGGAAAAGTTTCCAACGACTTCGCACTAGGTGGAGCGAGCCCGTCGCAGCCTGACATAGAGCGCGCCCTCGCCGCCATGCGCGACATGGGCATCCTCGACGCCGATGACGAAATCCCGGAATTCCGGCTGGCCGAGCCAGTGCGGCACCTGGCGGCGCAACACACCGCGCTCGCCAAATTCGCCGATGCGGTTTGCCGATGAGCGGCCCTTGCCGGTGATGATGAGCACCAGCCGCGCGTCGCGCGCGCTCGCCGCCCGCAGGAAACGCAACAAAGTGCCGTGTGCTTCCGCCTGCGTCAGCCCATGCAGGTCGAGGCGGGCGTCGATGCCTTCCTTGCCGCGCGCGACGTTGCGCTTCATGCGCCGTGTCAGCGGCGCCAATTCCGGCGCAGCCTTCGGCGGCGGTGCCGGCTTTGGCTGCGGTACGGCTGCCACCGGCCGTGACGCTTTCGCCGGCTTCACAAAAACCGGCGGGGCCTTGCGCGGCCGGGTCGGCGATGGCTCGGCTTCTATAATATCGACGGAAATATCCGCCGTTTCGCGCAACGGCGTGAACCCCTTGGTGACGGTGGTCCACAGCACACGTTCCTCGTAGGACAAAACGCGGCGTCTGCCGTCGCGGCTCATGGTGTCATTCCGTCACGGCCGCGCCGTCTCGCGATCGGCGACGATCGCCTTCGGCCGCGGCTGCGGCAACGGAATATCCTTGAGCGCCATCGGGCTTTCGCCTTTTACCGTTACGTCCTTCGGCACCAGCATGACGAATTTGCCGAACTGCTTGATGCGTCCGGCAATGGATGGAATGTCCGGCCCGTGCCCGAAATAAATATCGGCGCGCGCCGGGCCCCGGATCGCCGAGCCGGTGTCTTGCGCCACCATCAGACGCTGGAACGTATCTTCCGGCGCTTCGCTCTTGAGCGGTAACTTGGCGTCGATCCAGATCGGCGTGCCGTAGACGTGGACGGAAGGATCGACCGCGATCGAACGGCCGGGCGTCAGCGCGACGCCTTGCGCACCGAGACATTCGTCATTTGGCGCGAGCGCGGTCTTGGAAAAGAAAACGAAGGAACGGTTTTTTTCGCGCAGCGCCTTGCCCTCCGCCGGATTGGCTTCCATGTAGGCGCGAATCTTGTCCATCGACATTTCCGCCGGCGTGAACACGCCTTGGTCGATAAGAAGCCGGCCCACCGGCGTATAGGGCTTGCCGTTGCTGGCGATGTAATTGAGCCGCAGCAACTCGCCGTCATCGAGCTTGATCCGTGTCGAGCCCTGGATTTGCGCGAAGAAGGCATCGACCGGATTCTTGACCCAGCAGATTTCCAGATCCTTGCCGTCAAGCGCGCCCTTCTCGATGTCGACACGATCGTATTGCGCGAACACCGTGCTCTTCTTGCCGGAAAGTTTTCCCGGCACGCCGTAGAGCGGCACCGAATATTCGTCGGTCTTGACGCGCGAGCCCTGCACCTCGGGCTCATAGTAACCCGTGTAAAAGCCGTCGGCCCCGGTGTAATACCCGTAAGTCTTGGCCGGCGGCAGAATGCGCACGGGCTTGAAATTATTCTCGAAGAACTTGCGGGCCGTTGCCGTATTGACGTTGCCGCCAGCGGCGAGCGGGATCGCTTTCTCGCAAGCGTTAAAAAGCCCGCCATAGACCGGCCGCGCTTTGCGCATCGCTTTGGTGGCGTGTTTGATGGCGTTGCAGCTTTTCAGGAAAGTTTGAAACGCGAGCGTCTGGTCGTCGTCATGCCACCCGGCGAGCGTCGAAAAATCGAGCGCCTCGACCTGCGCATGACGAAACTGAAAAATATGTCCGCTGCTTCTGGCCGTCGCGGACACGGTCGCGACCGCCAATAGACCGAGCGAGCAACCTAACGCGACGAGACCGCGAGATCGGCTGCGCCCCATGGCCTCATTGCCCGGCTTCGGTTGCGACCAGCTTCCAGTTCGGATCGCGCGACGACAGGTCGCGCGCGAAAGTCCACACATCGGTCACGTCGGTGACCTTGTCGGCATTGCCGTCGATAACCTCACCGGCTTTGTTGCGCGTCACCGACACCAGCTTGGACTGGAAGCGCACTGTGAGTTGCGCGGTGCGGCCGCGTAGTTCGGCGGCGGCGATCGTCGCGTTATCGATCGACACGAAGCGGCTCTCGACAATGTCGCCGCGCTTCTCGCGCTCGGCAATGGCCGTTTCAAATCCGTCATAGACCTCGCGCGACAGCAAATTCTTCAAGGTGCGGCGATCGCCTTCGGCATAGGCGTTGACGATCATTTCGTAGGCCGCGCGGGCGCCGACAAGGAAGCTCTTCGGGTCGAATTCGCGGTCGGCCGCGGCCACCGCGTCAAGTCCGGCCGCCAGCGGCGCGCCGGCTTCGGCGATACCGGCCCAGCGATCGCTTGCGACAGCCGGCTCCGCCGCTTCGCCGGGCTTTTTGGCCGCGGCGTCGGTCGCCCGGTTGGGCAATGAGACAACGTTTTCAGCCGGCGGCCGCGCCGGTTCACGCGCCGCATAGGGATCGTAAGGCGGCCGCTCCCGCCCGGTGCGTTGGCCAAGCACGCTGCGAAGCCGCAGGAAAATGAACACGGCCAGCGCCAGGAAAATGATGGTGTAGATGTCGAACACGTCTTCCATTCTTTCGGCTAACGTTCCGGCAGACCGACGCCCGGCCCAAAAAACCCGGTCAGACGCCCTCCCTATCAGACAGGCCCGCTGTACAGTGCCCGCTAAACGACATAGCGACTGCTCACACCTGTACTATCTAAGTTGACGGGCGCGCCAATCCAGTGGCCTGGCGTTGTTATCACGGCGCAAATTTGCCTCGCCTGCAAAGCTTAGACGATCGCGGCGCGGACGCCAACAAGACCAAACGGCCGGACAATGTCGCCCCGGAACCATGGCCGGAGATATGCCGATGAATGTGGCAAAATGGCTGTTGCTGATGCTGCTGGCGCTGCCGATGGCCGAATTGGTGGCCTTTATCGCGGTTGCCACGGCTTATGGCTTCTTTCAGGCGCTCGGCCTGCTGCTGCTCGGCACGCTGGCGGGCATCATGGTGCTGCGTCATGCCGGCGGCAATCACATCGCCCGGGTGCGGATGGCGATGAACCAGGGCGTCGGGCGCGAGAGCTTTACCGCCTTGCGCGCCGACGGCACCAGCGGGCTCATGCTTGTGGGCGGGATTCTCTTGGTTATTCCGGGGTTTATCACCGATTTCCTCGGCCTTCTGGTCTTGCTGGCGCCGTTCTGGGGCTGGCTCAAGGGCGCCCTGGGCCATCCGGAGCCGCCACCAGCGCGCGACGACGGTGTGGTCGATCTGGCGCCGGAACAATGGCGCCGCGTCGACGATCCGAGGCTGCCGCCCCGGCAGCCTCAAGGCTCGGACCGCAGCCCGGAAGGCCACCCCGAACGCTGACCGGTTTGCGCCGCCGGAACGGGCTCCGCGTCCTTGTTCGCCCAAATCCGCTATGTTAGCCAACGGCCGCGCGAGCAAGCGTTTCGGTGCGAAGGAGATGACATGACGACCACCAATGGCGGCCAGACCAACCAGACCGGCGCCGAGCCCGCTCCGGACCAAGCGCCGCAGCTCAATGTGGTGGCTCAGTACATCAAGGATTTCTCGTTCGAGAACCCGAACGCGCCGAAGTCGCTCGATGGCGGCGGCGAACAGCCGCAGATCAACATCCAGATCAACGTCAATGCCAAGCCGCTGTCGGACGCCGAAATCGAGGTCGCGCTGGTGATCGGCGGCAAGGCCGAACTGGCCGGCAGCCTGATGTTCAGCTTCGAGCTGGAATTCGGCGGCATTTTCCGCATCCGCAACGTGCCGCAGGAAAGCCTGAACGCCGTCGTGCTGATCGAATGCCCGCGGCTGCTGTTCCCGTTCGCCCGCGAAATCATCGCCACCGCGGTGCGCAATGGCGGCTTCCCGCCGCTGCTGCTCGATCCCGTCGATTTCGTTGCGCTCTACCGCCAGAAAATGGCGCAGATGCCGGCTGCGGCGCCTGCGCAGTAGCGGCGCCTTACAAATAACTCCGCCAGATTGAGCTGTCGCCGAGCGTCGCGACAAAGGCGGCATGCGCCGCCACGTCAGCCTCGGTGAGCCGCGGCGCCAACGGTACCAGCCGCTGACGCTTGACCGCCATGCCGTCAACGCCGACGGCGCGCGGCTCGACGCTTTCGGCCAGGCCAAGCTGCGCCTGCCGTCCGCCGATCAGTTCGAGATACACCTCGGCCAGAATCTCGGCGTCGAGCAGCGCGCCGTGCTTGGTACGGCGCGAATTATCGATGCCGTATTTGCCGCATAGCGCGTCGAGACTGTACGGCCCGGCTGAATGCCGCCGCCGCGCCAGCGCCAGCGTATCGACCAGCCGGTCGCGCGCGATCAGCGCGCGCTCGATGCGCTTCAACTCGGCGCACAGAAAACCGTGGTCGAAGCTGGCATTGTGGATCACCAGTGGTGTGTCGTCGCCAATGAAAGCGAGGAAGTCGTCGACACATTCGTGGAATCGTTTGTGGCCTTTGAGGAATTCGATCGACAGCCCGTGAATGGCAAAGGCTTCGGCCGGCATGTCGCGGTCCGGATTGAAATAGGCATGAAAGGTCGATCCGGTCGGAATCCGGTTCAACAGCTCGACGCAGCCGACCTCGACCAGACGATGACCCTGATTGGGATCGAGCCCGGTGGTTTCGGTATCGAGGACGATTTCACGCATCTCTACTTGTCTCAGCTTGCCGCGACTCAGCGGACCTTCTTATCCATCTTACTCACCGTGGCGAGAATTTCACGCACCTGCTCCCGCGCGGCGTCGAATCCCTGCGAGGTATCCACGACGAAATCGGCGCGCGCGCGCTTCTCGCTGTCCGGCAACTGCTTGGCCAGGATCGACGCGAATTTCTGCTCGGTCATGCCGGGCCGCGCCATGACGCGGTCTCGTTGCACGTCGGCGGGAGCCGAGGCCACCACGACGGCGTCGCACAGCGTTTCGCCGCCGGTCTCGTACAACAGCGGAATATCGAGCACCACGACCGCCGCACCGTCGCGCCGCGCCTGCGCCAGAAACCGGTCGCGCCGCTCTGCCACCAGCGGATGGATCAGGTGCTCCAGCCGCCGGATCGCGTCGGCATCGCCAATGACGCGCTGACCGAGTCTCGCGCGATCGACCTTGCCGTTCGCCGTCGTTCCCGGAAACGCCTGTTCGATGATCGGCACCGCCTCGCCTTCATAGAGCGCATGCACCGCGGCGTCGGCGTCGTGCACGGGTACGCCTTCGTCGGCGAACATTGTCGCCGTGGCGGATTTTCCCGTGCCGATCGAGCCGGTCAGGCCGAGGATGAAACATGCCGCCACCGCAACTGCTTCACCCATCGACAAATCCCGCCTTGCGCATGAACGCCAGCAGCGGCAACAGCGGCAGGCCGAGAATGGTGAAATAATCGCCCTCGACCTTCTCGAACAGATGAACGCCGATGCCTTCGAGCTGATAGCCGCCGACGCTGCTCAGCGCGGCATCGCCCGCCATGTCGAGATAGTCGTCAATAAAGCGGTCGGAAAAGTCGCGCATGTTCAGCCGCGCGGTATCGACGAATTCAAACAGCACCTTGCCGTCGCGCACCAGCGCCAGCGCCGAGTGCAGCGCGTGCGCCCGGCCGCGCAGGACGCGAAGCTGCTGGACCGCCTCGGCGCGGCTGGCCGGCTTGCTGAAGCGCTCGCTGTCGAGCGCGAGAGTCTGATCGGCGCCGAGCACAAGCTGGCCCGGCTTGATCGCCGCCACCGCATCGGCCTTGACGCGCGCCAGGAGCGTGGCGGCGGCGGCGGCATCGAGCGCGCCGGCCTTGGCTTCGGCGGCGCGCTCATCGATCTGCGCGGGAAAAATGCCGAAGCGCAGCCCGGCGGCAGCCAGAATCTTGCCGCGAATATCGCTTTTCGAGGCCAGCACCAGCGGCTGGTCGGCAATCCAGAGCGGCATAAGTCTTCCTTCTTACCCCGCCGGCTTGCGGCGGCGCTCGCCCAGCAACTTCATCACCGCCGCGGCGGTTTCCTCGATCGAGCGCCGCGTCACGTCGATGATCGGCCAATTGTGTTTGCCACACAGCCGACGCGAATAGGCGACCTCCTCGGCAACTGCCACCTTGTCGATATACTGATCGTCGTCGCGATGCGCATTGAGACCGAGCAGCCGGTTCTCGCGAATCTGCACGATGCGTTCCGGGCTGGCGTATAATCCGACCACCAGCGGCCGCGTCAGTTTCTCGACTTCCGTCGCCAACGACACGCCGGGCACCAGCGGCACGTTGCCGGTCTTGACGCCACGATTGGCGAGATAGATCGAGGTCGGCGTCTTCGATGTGCGCGACACGCCGATCAGGACCACGTCGGCCTCCTCGAGCCCTTCGACATGCTGGCCGTCGTCGTGGAACATCGTGTAGTTGAGCGCGTCGATGCGGTGAAAATATTCGGCATTGAGCACGTGCTGCGCACCGGCGCGCAGGATGGTCTCGGCGCCGAGATAGGACTGGAACAATCGCAGGATCGGCCCCAGCACCGACATGCACGGCAATCCGAGATCGCGGCAGGTGGTCTCCAACGATGCGATCAGATCTTCTTCGAGCAGCGTATAAAGGACCAGACCGGGCGCTTCGGTGATTTCGGCCAGCACATGATCGAGCTGCTTCTTCGAGCGCACCATCGGGTAGAGATGCTCGACCGGCGAAACATTGGCATATTGGGCGGCCGCCGCGCGCGCGACCGTAATCAGCGTCTCGCCGGTGGCGTCGGAAACCAGATGGAGGTGAAAGTAGCCCGTGTCGGACATCTGTATAGCCGCCGAAAGAGGTGTGGACAGCGCGGGACAAATCCAGGGCCGCCGGGGTCATGTAAGCGGCCGGCGGCGGGCAGGTCAATTTTTGTCCACATTCCTCAACCTGCGTGCGGCCGGGCGGTCGCTCTCGCACGTTCAGGTGATCTTGTGGGTATCCGATTGGGGACAGAGCGGGATAACCCGCAAAATACCCGCAAAGACAAGGCTTCTGCTGTGGACGGCGTGGATGAGGAAAACGTGCGATTCTGAATTCAGCCATGTCTGGCGGTGGACAGACTGTTGATCGCGAGTCATGAGTCTAATCGACAGCGTAACAAACACTACAAAAAGTATTTAAAGAGTCTTTATGGAAGAGAGCCTTCAAGCGGACCCTGTGGGGATAAAGCCGCTCATTCGCGTATTGCAGGGCCATCGCGAAGAGATTCCTCCGGTCTGGATGATGCGTCAGGCCGGCCGGTATTTGCCGGAATATCGTGCGGTCCGCGAGAAAGCGGGCGGGTTTCTCGATCTGTGCTTCAATCCGGAACTCGCCGCCGAAGTAACGCTGCAACCGGTGCGAAGGTTCGGCTTCGACGCGGCTATTTTATTTTCCGATATTCTGGTGTTGCCGCTCGCACTTGGCCGCAAGGTCGAGTTTCTCGTCGGCGAAGGCCCGAAACTTGAGCCGATGCTGGATGGTGCTGCACTGTCCGGCATGAGCGAGCGTGCCGACGGTGAAATATTCGCGCCGATCTACGAAACGGTGCGGCAGGTCAAAGCGCAACTCGATGACAAGACCACGTTGATCGGCTTTTGCGGTGCGCCGTGGACGGTGGCGACTTACATGGTAGCCGGTGAAGCCACCGGGGATCAGGCCCCGGCGCGGCTGTTTGCCTATCGCGATCCGGAAAACTTCGCGCGGTTGATCGAACGGTTGGTGCGTGGGTCGATCGAATATCTGGTCGGGCAACTGAAGGCCGGTGCCGAGGTCGTTCAGATTTTCGATACCTGGGCCGGCGTGCTGCCGCCCGAGCAGTTCGATCGCTGGTGCATCGAACCGACGCGCAAGATTGTCGATGGCGTGCGCGCGCAAGTGCCGGGCGCGAAGGTCATCGGCTTTCCGCGCGGCGCCGGTGCGATGGCGCTGCCTTATGCGGAAATCACCGGCATCGACGCCCTGGGTATCGACTGGATGTTCCCGCGCTCTCTGGCGCGCGATATTTTGCAGCCGCGATTGCCGGTGCAGGGCAATGTCGATCCGCTGGCGCTGCTGGCCGGCGGCGCTGCGCTCGATCGCGAGATCGACGACGTGATGACGCTGGCCGATGGACCGCTGATTTTCAATCTGGGCCATGGCATCTTGCCGGCAACCCCAATCGCGCATGTCGAACGGATGTTGAAGCGAGTGCGGGGCTAACGCCGGTCAGGTACTATTTTCTTATCCCTCCCCTGAAAGGGGAGGGTGGCCGCGCCCTCCCTTGTCATCACCGGGCTTGTCCCGGTGATCCCGCTTAGGGTGGCAAGGCGCTTGATCCAGCGATCTCTTCATACAAATCGCGCCAATCCGGATTTTGTTCGGCGATCAATTTTGTTTTCCAAGCGCGAGGCCAGTGTTTGATGTTCTTTTCGCGCTGGAGCGCATTCCGGATATCGTCGTAACTTTCAAAGAAAACCAGTCGATCGATATTAAAACGTTTGGTATGGCCTTTAATCACTCCGGTCTTATGCTCGTAAACGCGACGAATGAGGTCATTGGTGACGCCGACGTAAATCGCGCCTCCCGGACGACTGGCGACGAAATAAACATAGTACTCGGCCATGTCCGAACTTGCCTAAGCGGGATGGCCGGGACAAGCCCGGCCATGACAAGTACTACCCTCCGCGACTAAGAGCATCCCATGTACCTCTGGATCAAAGCCTTCCACATCATCGCCGTCATCTCGTGGATGGCCGGCATGCTCTATCTGCCGCGGCTGTTCGTCTATCACACGGCCGCCGAACCGGGCTCGACGCAGGCCAAGACCTTCGAGGTGATGGAGTATCGTCTGCTGCGATACATTATGGCGCCCGCGATGGGCCTGACCTGGATTCTCGGCATCGCGCTGGTCTGGCAAGGCGGCTGGCTCACCGCCGGCTGGCTGCACGTCAAGCTGCTGGCGGTCGTCATCATGACGATCCTGCATGTGCTGCTAAGACGCTGGACGGCCGACTTCGCCGCCGGCCGCAACACGCATACGCAGAAATTCTATCGTATTATCAATGAAATACCGACGATCTTGATGATCGTCATCGTGATCATGGCGGTGGTTAAGCCGTTCTAGCGGTGACCTGCCACGATCGAGGCGGGCCAGGTCGCTCACCGCAATTTGAGGAATTCCGCGTCCTTTTGCCGACCCCTTGCGAATAGTTACGACTTCTCCTATCTTGAGGCGTCCCACCGAACGCAGGCGGATGCGAGTAAGCGTACCGGAGCCGAACCGTTCGGATCGGGTGCAGCATCGGGCTAAATTCCCAGAGCGATTTGGGACCTCTTCCAAAAGAGCCCGCCTTCAATCCAGATCTGCGATCTTTCTCTCACTCACGCATTAGCCGGCCCCGGTCTTTCATTTTCAAAGACCCGCCGGTCTCCCACAGGACCAAACCCGCATGCGGGAAATGAAGCTCCAGGACCTTAAGTCCAAGACTCCCGCCGAACTGTTGTCCTTCGCCGAAGAGCACCAGGTCGAGAACGCCAGCACGCTGCGCAAGCAGGAACTGATGTTCGCGATCCTGAAGCAGCTCGCGACGCAGGAAATCGACATCATCGGCGAAGGCGTCGTCGAAGTTCTCTCCGACGGTTTCGGCTTTTTACGCTCACCGGAATCGAATTATCTCTCCGGCCCCGACGATATTTACGTCAGCCCATCGCAGATCCGCCGCTTCGGCCTGCGCACCGGCGACACCGTCGAAGGCCAGATCCGCTCGCCCAAGGATGGCGAACGCTACTTTGCGCTGCTCAAGGTCAACACGATCAATTTCGAGGACCCCGAAAAGGCGCGCCACAAGATCAATTTTGACAATCTGACGCCGCTCTATCCCGACACCCGGTTGCGGATGGAACATGACGATCCGACCAAGAAGGATCTCTCGGCCCGCGTCATCGACATCGTCGCGCCGATCGGCAAGGGCCAGCGCGCGCTGATCGTGTCGCCGCCGCGCACCGGCAAGACGGTGCTGTTGCAGAACATCGCCCACGCCATTACCGCCAACCACCCGGAATGCTACCTGATCGTGCTGCTGATCGACGAGCGTCCGGAAGAAGTCACCGACATGCAACGCTCGGTGAAGGGCGAAGTGGTGTCGTCGACCTTCGACGAACCGGCCACGCGTCACGTCGCCGTCGCCGAAATGGTGATCGAGAAAGCCAAGCGCCTGGTTGAACACGGGCGTGATGTTGTCATCCTGCTCGACTCGATCACACGCCTCGGCCGCGCCTACAACACCGTGGTGCCGTCATCCGGCAAGGTGCTGACTGGCGGCGTCGATGCCAACGCGCTGCAACGGCCGAAGCGTTTCTTCGGCGCCGCGCGCAACATCGAGGAAGGCGGCTCGCTCACCATCATCGCCACCGCGCTGATCGATACCGGCAGCCGCATGGACGAAGTGATTTTCGAAGAGTTCAAGGGCACCGGCAACTCCGAACTCATCCTCGACCGCAAGGTGGCCGACAAGCGCACGTTCCCGGCCATGGACATCACGCGCTCCGGCACCCGCAAGGAAGAGCTGCTGACCGAACCGGCCGTGCTCAAGAAGATGTACGTCCTGCGCCGCATCCTCAATCCGATGGGCACCATGGACGCTATCGACTTCCTGCTGGACAAGCTGCGCAACACAAAGAGCAACAGCGAGTTCTTCGAGTCGATGAACACGTAAGCGCGGCACGCGCTTGCGGATTTATTGACGCATCGCGGCCACGGCCGCGGCGATTTTATCCGGCTCAACAACCGGCAACGAGCAACGCTCACCGACGCAGACGAAGGCGGCACTCGCGCCGCTGACGGCGTTGAGCTTGTCCTGCGCCGGATGCGACGCCGGCAGGTCGGCGGCAGACTTTGCCCGCAACACGATGCGGCCGGTGAATGGCAGCCTGAGCGCAACTTTCGCGAAGCGCTCGGCATCCGCGCCGGTGCAGACGATCTCGGCCCCGGTCAGGCGCAAATCGAGCGCGTTGAGCAGCGCGACATGGCCGAACAGATTGCGGCCGGCAACCGCCAGAATGCCATCCAGCAGCCGATCGGCCTGCGCGCGCCATTGGTTGTCGCCGGACAGCACCGCCAATCGAATCAGGTTCTGCGCCGCGACTGCATTCGGATTGGGCGTGGCGTCGTCGGCGGTCGCGTGCGGCCGCAGCAGCAGATCGCCGGCATCGTCGGCCGACCAGTAATAGCCGCCGGTCTCGCTGTCGGCGTAATGCGCATCGAGTGCGCGCTGCCACGCGAGCGCCTGGTCGAGATAGGCGCGTTCGCCGGTCGCCTCGAACAAAGCCAGCGCGGCGCGGATCATGGCGGCGAAATCCGACGCCAGCCCCGGAAACAGCAATTGCCCGCCGCGCCACGAATGGCCGAGGCGGTCGCCTTTGGTCATGCTCTGCGCGATGAAGGCGAACGCCCGCTTGGCCATGTCGAGCCATGACGGCTTGTCAAGAATGATGCCGGCATTGACCAGCGCGGCAATCGTCAAGCCGTTCCAGTCGGCCAGCACCTTGTCGTCGAGCCCGGGCCGCTCGCGGGCCCCGCGCGCGTCGAGCAGGATGTCACGCAACGCCTTGAGACGCGCCTCGTCGGCGTCGCTGCGCTGCGGCGCATTCGAGCGGTTGAGAATATTGTCGCCCTCGAAATTGCCCTCGTCGCTGACGTCGTAGTGACGCATGAAAAAGCCGCCGGCCTCCGGGCCGATCAGCTCGACGATCTCGTTCTTCGACCAGACATAGAACTTGCCCTCCTCGCCTTCGCTGTCGGCGTCGAGCGACGCGGAGAAAGCGCCCTCGGGCGTCGTCATCTCGCGTTTGAGCCATTCGACCGTCTCTCTCGCGCGCGTGGCGAAGAGTTCATTGCCGCTGCGCTGCCAGGCCAGCGCCAGCAGCTCGAGCAACTGCGCGTTGTCGTAAAGCATCTTCTCGAAATGTGGCACCAGCCATTTGTCGTCGACCGAGTAGCGCGAGTAGCCACCGCCGAGATGATCGTAGATGCCGCCTTCGCTCATGCGCTCCAGAGTATGCTCGACGGTTTCGAAGAAACGCGCATCGCCACTGCGCGATCCGGTGCGCCACATCATTTCCAGCATCGCCGGTTGCGGAAATTTCGGTGCGCCGCGCAAGCCGCCGTTCACCGCGTCGAACGCATTGCCGAGTTGCTTGGCCGCTGCATCGAGTTCTTTAAGCCCGATGGTCACTTTACCTTCGGGCCGCGCCTTGTCGGCAAGCCGCGCCAGCAGCGCGGCGCGGTTCTGCTCGATCTTGGCCGGCTCCTCGCGAAACATGCGCGACACTTCGCGCAGGATATCGGTGAAGGCCGGCCGGCCGAATTTCGACACGTTGGGAAAATACGTGCCGCCCCACACCGGCTCCGCCGCGGGCGTGAGAAACATCGTCAGCGGCCAGCCACCCTGCTCGCCGAGCAGATGCAGCGCGTTCATGTAAATCTGGTCGATGTCCGGCCGTTCCTCGCGGTCGACCTTGATGTTGACGAACAGCTCGTTCATCACGCGCGCGGTCGCCTCGTCCTCGAACGACTCGTGCGCCATGACATGGCACCAGTGACACGCGGCATAGCCGACCGACAGCATGATCGGCCGGTTCGTGCGCTTCGCTTCGGCCAGAGCCTCCGGGCCCCACTGCCACCAGTCGACCGGATTGTGCTGATGTTGCAGCAGATAGGGCGACGTCGCGGATGCGAGGCGATTGCGATGGGCGGATGCGGAAGCGCTGGAAGGAGAATTGGCCATCGGCGCAATCTAGCGCGGATCGGCCAGCGCGTCACTTTCTCGGCGCAAGCAGCGCACTCAGCACGAGCGGTGGACCATCCATCTTGCGGTCGGCCCAGCGGCGAATATCGGCAACCGTGAACTTGTCGAGAAACGGATTGGCCTTGGCGATCTGCTCGCGTTTCGTCTTGCCGGTGCTGTCGGCCTCGGCCATCACTTTTGCAGCGTTGGCTTCGGGCGGCGCGGTCAGCAGCGCGGCGGCCCCGGCAGCGCCGGCAAAATGCGCGAGATAGATCGTGCCGGCGGTCACCGGCAATTGCCGTCTGTTCAAAAGCGCCGCGTTGCGTTCGGCAAAGCGGATGGCCATTTCGTGCGCGAGGTCAGGCTTGCGGCGCAGCGCCAGAAGCTGGTCGCGGTTGCGCTTCTTGGCGAGGTCCGGCCGATAGGCGCGGATCATCTCAAGCCAGGTGTCGTCGATGAACTGCGCCGGCCCGGCGGCGGTCGAGCGCTTGTTGGCGGCATCGACCGCGCCGCGCGATTCGGCGGCAACGATGCGGGAGATGACGGAGTCGACCGCAGCCTGCCCCGTCAACGTCTCGCGTCCGAAGATCAGATGCAGGGCGAGCGCCAGCAAAAGCCCGAACACCAGCGCGGTCATGATCGCTGCTGCAATGATCGCGGGAGTTGGCTGGGTGAAGCGGTCGAGGCGGAGCAGCTTTTCCGGCGCAGCCGCTAATGGCGTTCTTGCAGATGTAATATGGGACGAGCGCGCGCTTTGCAGCGACACTGCCGGAACAAGCGGCGGCGCGGCGACAAATGGCAGCGGGTCGCGCGGCGATGGACCTCGGGGCAGTGGATCGTGTCGTCGGTTGGTGCGGCGCGGCGCGGCCTTTATGGGCTTGGTGGCGGGCTTCGCGACGCTTGCGAGGGCAACGAGGTGCCTGTCGACTTCGTCGAACATGTCGATCGTCGCTGCCCGCATGCTTTCGATCGCCCCCGTGACAAGACGCCCGCGACTCCGATGAAACAAGTCGCCGACCGTGATCGCGACACGAAGCGTCGCCGAGGGACGTGGCGGCAACGTGGCCGTAGCGTGGCAGACGCGGTCATGGTTAACTGGGTGCTAACAATTTAAGCGATTGGGAAAACGGCGCTCCGGTTCACTCGGGAGGAAGTCATGGCAGTACGACGATGTCACGCCTGCCTGCGGGCGTTTGTAATGTTGGCGACGCTTTGTTTGATGGCCGGTGGTCTGTTCATCGAGTCAGCGCGCGCCGACGAGACGGTGACGATCGGCCGTTCTCAGGCCGTGTTGTTGCGACCGGCCGCGCCGGTGGCCAGCGTCATTCTCATGCCCGGCGGCGACGGCGGCATCGCCGCGCAACCCGGCGGCGGCATCGGGCGTCTCGACAACAATCAACTGGTTCGCACGCGCTCCGCCTACAAGGCGCGCAATCTGGCGGTGCTGGTTGTCGATGCCGATGTCGATCTGGCAGCGGCCATCGATTACATGCGCAAGATAAAGCGGCCGGTCACCGTCATCGGCACCAGTCGCGGCACGTTGCGCGCGGCGGCGGGAATTGCGCACGGCGCGCGCCCCGATGCCCTGGTGCTCACGTCCGGTTTCCTCAGCCCGCAATCCGGCAGCGACCGCAACGTCATGAGCATTCTGGGCTCGCCCGAAAAATTACCGCGAACGCTTGTGATCCATCATCGGCAGGACGGATGCCGGTTTACCCAGCCGGCCGGCGTCGAGCCTTTTATCAAATGGTCGGCGGGCAAGGCGCGCGTGGTGTGGCTGGATGGCGGCGGCGCGATCAGCGATCCTTGCCGGGCGAAATCGCATCACGGCTTTCTTGGCCTCGATGGCAAGGTCGTCTCGTTGGCGGCCGGTTTTCGCTGACGGCTGGTGGCATCGCGCGAATGGCGTAGCGGCGCATCCTGAGATCGACTCATTTGAATTGAAGCATATTCAGTCTCGACCCGTCACCCTTGAGGTGCGAGCGATCGGAGATCGCGAGCCTAACCCTGATAATTTGCGATCAGGAGAGACCACGCGTTCCACATGCAGACCCAGACCAAGATGATGCAGCTTAAGGTGACGAGCAACATGCCGCCGCCGGCATGAACGACAAGTCCTGCCCCGCCTCCTGCGCCGATGATCCAGGCGGCCGTGCCTGCGAATAATCGTATTGGCGGCCATCCTTTGACCGTGGCGATCCAGCTACGAATGAGCGGCACCATAAAGAACACAAGCATGAACAGGTTCAAGACGATCAATTCGACGCCAAGCCAGTTCGTCGGTTGAGCGGCCAGAAGCAGGATGCATTCTATCAATACGGCGATCAGAGAAAACGTGTTGGCGAAGACGCGCCGCTTCCAGTGCGGCGTTTGATTGATCTTTTCGACGTGCAGAGATGTCGCCACGAAGAGAAGCCCGGTGAGCGCAGCGACCGCGCCTCCCAGCATCACATACAATTCGTGCCAGGCTTCGGGATGATAGGCGGTTGTCATGCGGTTGGCTTTTTTGCCTTGAAGGCGAGCGCCCGAGACGCGTAGCTGATGGAGCCGTCGGGCGATGCCGGCATTCTGGTCCGCATGGTTTCGCGCAAGGTCGTGCGCTGATCGTCGTTCAGTTTGGCGATCGATTTTGCGATTGGAGCCAAAGGAAGATTTTGCACGCGCCAGTAATCGTCAAAATCACGGAATGTCTCGCGCACGTCGAGGGTGGTCACCGCGATGTCGGTAAAGCCGGCGCGTTGGAGAGTTGCGCGCGCGCCATCGGGCGTTGATTCCGGTGCGGCTGGCGGCTTGAACACCTCCGCGCCGATGCTTCGCAATCCGTTTTCCATCGGGGCATGCGGCGAGTGATCGTCGTGAAGATCGCGGTCCCACAAATATGCGGCGACCGTCCCGCCCGGACTCAGGATGCGATTCATTTCCGACATGGCCTTGGCGCGATCGGGAATGAAGTTGATAACCAGGGCGGAAACGACAACGTCGAATGCGCGGTCATCGAACGGCAAGGCAGCGGCATCGGCGACGTGGAATTCGGCTTGCGGCGTGTGCTTGCGCGCATAGTCGATTTGGGCCGGCGCGGGATCGGCGCCGGTCAGCGATTTCGGTGCGCAAAGGCCGGCGATCAACTGGGTGAAGGCACCGGTGCCGCAGCCGACATCAAGCCATTGCAATCCGGGCGCAGGATCGAGCCAATCGAGGAAGCGTCTGCCAACGGCGCGGCTCCAGCGGCCCATGAGAAGTTCGTACTGATCGGCACGATCGAACGCCACATTGATTTCGGCCATTGCTGAACGGGTCCCGAATTTGCGTCGCCCGAACTTACCGAGCTTTTCTGGCTTCGCGAATAGTTTTACAGCGGTCACGGCCTTGACGCCGATGCCACCGGACGGTTGCCTGCCTCCATGCCTGAACACGACACCATCTTCGCCCTCTCCTCCGGACGTCCGCCGGTGGCGATTGCCGTCATCCGCATTTCCGGTCCGCGCGCCGGCGCCGCGCTCACCGCGCTTGGCGTCAAAATTCCGGCGCCGCGCCAGGCCGGGCTCGCCCGCATTCGCGATCCGCGCTCGGGCGAGATTATCGACGAGGCGCTGGTGCTATGGTTTCCGGGCCCGCACAGCGAGACCGGCGAGGACGTTGCCGAGCTGCAGGCCCATGGCGGCCGCGCCGTAATCGCCGCCATTCTCGATGCGCTGGCGCATATCGAAGGCCTGCGCATGGCCGAGGGCGGCGAGTTTACCCGGCGCGGCTTCGAGAACGGCAAGCTCGATCTGACCGCGGTCGAGGGGCTTGCCGATCTGGTCGGCGCGGAAACCGAGGCGCAGCGGCGGCAGGCGTTCCGACAGATGAAGGGTCTGCTCGGCAACCGCGCCGAGACCTGGCGGCACGATCTCATTAAGGCGCTGGCGCTGGTCGAGGCCCGGATCGATTTTTCCGACGAGGCCGATGTGCCGGAGGACCTCGTGACGCCGGCCCTGACGACGGCGCGCGCCTTGCGCGACGAGATCGCGGCCGCGCTGGCCGATGGCGGCCGTGGCGAGCGGTTGCGCGAGGGGCTGGTGGTGGCGATCGCCGGGCCGCCCAATGCCGGCAAATCCACGTTGCTCAACCGGATCGCCCGGCGCGAGGCCGCGATCGTGTCGCCTTATGCCGGCACCACGCGCGACGTGATCGAAGTCCATCTCGATCTCGGCGGCCTGCCGGTGACCCTGCTCGACACCGCCGGCATTCGCGACACCGACGATCCGGTGGAGATGGAAGGTGTGCGGCGGGCCCGCGAGCGGGCGGCCGGAGCCGACCTGGTGCTGTGGGTGGTGGATGCCAGCACGGAGGCTGCGGGTGGGGCATTGGCCGCCGGTAGGCCATTGGCCGATGGAACCCAGAGCGGTGGCGAGGTTTCCGCGGCGGCGGTTGGGTTGGAAGGCACTCTTTCGGACGGTTCCGCTATGCCTGCGGCGCAGCCCGTTCCGGGCGGGACGGGCGCCGGTTTGGAAGGGACGACGAACGCGCGACCGAGTTTGCGTGGCGATCGTGGCGCTCAAGTGGACGGGTCTGGCGGCGACAGCAGCCTCGGTGCGGGTGGCGGCGACCGCGCCAACTCGGAATGTGCGGCTAAGGACGAACGATCCAGCTCGCCTTTTGCCCGTCTTGTTGGCGGCCAAACCGGCGGAAGCGGTCTCAGGATAGGTGGCGGCGATATCTTCGGTTCGGAGGCTGCGCGGCCGGTTCCGGCTCGCCCGGCCGTATGGCGCATTCACAACAAGATCGACCTCCTCCCGGAGCAAAAAACTCCGACCGAACAATCGGTTAATAGAAATGAATCTGGTAGTCTATTGTACCATAAGAATGAATCAGAATTAGAGTCTAATAAGTTCTTAACAGATATAGTTAGTTCATCACTAAAGAATAAAAGTGAATCTAGATTCGCAGGTCAAACGCAAAGCACTGCGGTCCCTGCCAACGACGGTTATAATAATGAACAAGAAATCCATCATTGTGAATACGAGTTCAATCTTTCGGCGTCGTCCGGCCAGGGCTTCGAATCCCTCTTGGCGGGATTGACGCATTATGCCGAAAACCACTTGTCCGGGGCCGAACAGGCCATCGTAACCCGCGCGCGGCATCGACTCGTGTTGGAGCAGGCGCTGGCCGCTCTTGACCGCGCCTTGGCCCCCGGTCTTGGCGAAGACCTTCTGGCCGAGGAACTGCGCGCGGCCGCCCATGCGCTCGGCCGCCTCACCGGCCGAATCGACGTCGAAGACATCCTCGACGTGATTTTCCGCGATTTCTGCATCGGCAAATGATGGCTGCAACCATGCTGTGGCATGGTGCCGCCGTGGCAACCGGTCATCTCGCCGCGTCCGCCACTATCGGGAAATCTGCTCTACTGGGAATCCAGGAGCGGTAGATGGCGGCAAACACCGGCTGGAGGAAGTTGCTGAGAGAATCCAATGCTTTCGGCTGGATTGCCTTTTTCATTCTGGTGACGGGGATCGGCGTCGGCACTCTTCTATTTGGCGACAGCGGCAAGTCACCGAGATCCAAGGTGGATGTGACCGCCTCCGCGCCGGACTAGGCGAAGCGAGATGTTTCACGTGAAACATCCGCTCACGGACATTTTGACCGGCCGGGCAGGCTCGGCTACAACGCCGCCTCCGATGCCAAACCACCATGAGAAATTCGACGTTGTCGTGATCGGCGGCGGCCATGCCGGCTGTGAGGCCGCGGCGGCGGCTGCGCGCATGGGCGCTAGCACTGCGCTAGTGACGCACCGTTTCGCGACCGTTGGCGCCATGTCCTGCAATCCAGCCATTGGCGGGCTCGGCAAAGGTCATCTGGTCCGCGAAATCGACGCCTTGGACGGCTTGATGGGCCGGGTTGCCGATCGGGGAGGCATTCAGTTTCGCGTTCTGAACCGCCGTAAGGGCCCCGCCGTCCGTGGCCCGCGCGCCCAGGCCGATCGCGCGCTCTATGCCGGCGCGATGCAGGCCGAAATCCGCGCCATTCCGGGTCTGACGGTGATCGAAGGCGAGGCCGACGACTTGTTGCTCGCCAACGGGCACGTGGCCGGGCTCAAACTTGCCGACGGGCGGCAAATCGCCTGTGCTGGCGTGGTTCTGACGACCGGGACGTTTCTGCGCGGCCTCATTCACATCGGCGAAAAGCAGATTCCGGCCGGTCGGGCCGGCGAGGCGCCTGCGTTGGGCTTGTCGGCGACGCTGGAGCGGTTCGGCTTTACGCTCGGGCGGCTGAAAACCGGCACGCCGCCGCGGCTGGATGGTAGCACGATTGATTGGTCCGCTCTGGAAATGCAGGACGGCGACGACCCGCCGGAGCCGTTCTCGATGCTCACCGAGCGGATCGTCAACCGTCAGATCCAATGCGGGATCACCCGCACCGTAGCCGCGACGCACGAGATCATCCGCGCCAACGTCCACCGTTCGCCGATGTATTCGGGGCAAATCGCCAGTACCGGGCCGCGTTATTGCCCGTCGATCGAGGATAAGATCGTCAAATTCGGCGAGCGCGACGGCCACCAGATCTTCCTGGAGCCTGAGGGCCTCAACGATACCACGGTCTATCCGAATGGCATTTCGACATCGCTGCCGGAGGATGTCCAGCACGCCATCGTCGCGTCCATTCCGGGCCTGGAGAGGGCCCGCTTTGTCCGTCCGGGCTACGCGATCGAGTACGATTACGTCGATCCGCGCGAACTCGACCCTACTTTGCAGACCAAACGTCTGCCGGGCCTATTTTTGGCCGGCCAGATCAACGGCACCACCGGCTATGAAGAGGCTGCGGCGCAGGGACTTCTGGCCGGTCTAAACGCCGCGTCGCTGGCCGGTAGCGGCAAAGAGATCACTTTCGACCGCGCCGAGTCCTACATCGGCGTGATGGTCGACGACCTGACGACGCGGGGGGTGAACGAGCCGTACCGTATGTTCACGTCTCGCGCCGAATACCGGCTGCGGCTGCGGGCGGACAATGCCGACCAGCGCCTGACCGGCAAGGGCATCGCCATCGGCTGCGTTGGCAGCGAACGGGCGAGGGCGTTCGGCGAGAAAGCATCGGCTCTAAAGGCTGCGCGCGAGTTCGCCAATTCGGTCTCGCTGACACCGCAGGAGGGCGAGCGTCACGGTCTGACGCTCAATAAAGACGGCCAGCGCCGCACCGCGTTCGAGCTTCTGTCGCATCCGCACATTGCGACTGCCGATCTGGCATCGATCTGGCCGCGTTTCGGCGAACTGGCGCCGAAGATCGCCGAGCAGATCGAAATCGATGCCAAATACGACGTCTACCTCAACCGGCAGAACGCCGACGTGGCTGCCTATCGCCGCGACGAGAGCTTCACTCTGCCGGACGATCTCGATTATGACGCGATGCCGGGCCTGTCCAACGAGGCCAAGCAGAAGCTCAAGAAGCATCTGCCGCGCACTATCGGCCATGCCGCCAAAATCGACGGCATGACGCCCGCGGCACTGACCCTGCTGGTCGCATATATCAAACGAGGCGGTCGGGGCCGGAAGCCAGCCGCGGCTTTGATCAAGACTCCGGCCGCGTGACCCCGCTCGAAGCCGACAAAGCGGCGGCGCTCGAACTCACGCCTGTTTCACGTGAAACATTGGCGCGGCTCGAAAAATACATCGATCTGCTGCTGCTGTGGCAGCGGACGACCAATCTGATCGCGCCATCGACAATCCCGAACATATGGACGCGTCACGTCGCCGATTCGCTCCAGCTTCTTGACCATGCGCCGCAGGTGAGGACCTGGGTCGACCTCGGGTCGGGTGGAGGATTTCCAGCGATTCCAATCGCTTGTGTGCTGGCCGCAGGGGGCCAGATGCATTTGGTGGAGAGCAACCACAAAAAAGCAGCCTTCCTGCGCGAAGCAATCCGCGCAACCAATGCACCGGCGCAAGTGCATACCGAGCGCGTCGAAAAATATACCGCAGACCCTGTGGGTAGCGTGGACGTTGTCAGCGCGCGGGCACTCGCCCCCTTGAAAATACTGTGCGATCAGGCGTTTCCTCTGATCGCACGCGGCGCGATCGGGATTTTCCCGAAGGGCCTAGACGTAGCGTCTGAATTGACCGATGCCGCTAAATATTGGAATATCGAGGCGACGACTGTCGCCAGCAAGACCAGCCGCGAAGGTTGCATCGTTATCGTGCGGAGCCTGACGCCGAAATAGCGGCGCACCCGCAGGCAGAATACGGAAATCCCTATGACCGACATCACCGATACGCCCCCAAATCCTTCCGACGATGCGCCCGTCGTCGCGCCGCCGGCGTCGTCGCATCCGGCCGATTCCGTCACCGCCGAGGTCAAGGAAAATAGTCCGCAAAATAGTCCGCAAGATAATCCGCAAGTCGTGTCGTTCAACAGACCGGGCACGCGCCCCGAAGCAGGCGTGCCGCGCGTGCTGGCAATCGCCAACCAGAAGGGCGGCGTCGGCAAGACCACGACCGCGATCAACCTCGGCACAGCGCTCGCCGCCATCGGCGAACACGTGCTCATCATCGATCTCGATCCGCAGGGCAACGCCTCGACCGGCCTCGGCATCGAACGCCGCGCGCGCAGCGTCTCGATGTACGACGTGATGACGGGCGCTGCGCCGATGCGCGATGCCGTGATCCCGACCGCGGTGCCGCAGCTTCACATTGCGCCCTCGACGATGGACCTGTCGGGCCTCGAACTCGAGATCGGCCGCGAGCGCGACCGCGCCTACCGGCTGCGCAACGCGCTCGCCGACATCAACAAGGGTACGCCCGCCTTCGACTTCACTTATGTGCTGGTCGATTGCCCGCCGTCGCTCAACCTCATCACCGTCAATGCGATGGCGGCAGCCGACTCGATCCTGGTGCCGCTGCAATGCGAGTTCTTCGCGCTCGAAGGCCTGTCGCAACTGTTGAAGACGGTCGAGCAGGTCAAGACCACGGTCAATCCCGGCCTGACAATTCATGGCGTCGTGCTGACGATGTACGACTCGCGCAACAACCTGTCGAACCAGGTCGTCGCCGACGTGCGCCAGTTCATGGGCCGCAAGGTCTACGACACCGTGATCCCGCGCAACGTCCGCATTTCGGAAGCGCCGTCCTACGGCAAGCCGGTGCTGGTCTATGATTTGAAGTGCGTCGGCAGCGAAGCGTATCTGCGGCTGGCGACGGAGATCATTCAGCGCGAGCGGGAGTTGCGGGCGGGGTAGCTACCCTGTCGTCACCGGGCTTGTCCCGGTGACCCCGCTCAGGCGGGCACCATGCGTCCCTAAGCGGGATGGCCGGGACAAGCCCGGCCATGACAACAACAAAAGCATTACAAGAAAATAAAAGGCTCGCACGATGGCAAATTCAGGAGCGGCGGCAATGGCGGATCATTCGCGGTTGGGTCGAGGGCTGGCTTCGTTGATGGGCGAGGTGGCGGAGCAATCGCCGTCGGCCGACAGCGCGCGCAAACCGCGCAAGGCGCCGATCGAACACATCGTCGCCAATCCGCGCAATCCGCGCCGCAGCTTCACCGAGGCCGAGCTTGCCGAACTGGCGGACTCGATCAAGGAGCGCGGAATCATCCAGCCGATCGTGGTCCGGCTCGCGCCGACCAAAGCCACCAACAGCAAGGATGATCACTTCGAGATCATCGCCGGCGAACGGCGCTGGCGCGCGGCGCAGCGCGCCGGTCTGCACGAAGTGCCGATTGCGGTGGTGGAAGCGACCGACGCCCAGGCGCTCGAATTCGCCATCATCGAAAATGTCCAGCGCGCCGATCTCAATCCGATGGAAGAAGCGGCCGGTTATGTCGCGCTGATGGAGCAGTTCAAGCACACGCAGGACCAGGTTGCGCAGATCGTCGGCAAGAGCCGTCCCTATGTCGCCAATCTCGTGCGCCTGTTGAAGCTGCCCGATGCGGTCAAGAGCATGGTGCGGGACGGCAAGTTGTCGGCCGGTCACGCGCGTCTGCTGGTCGGTCACGTCAACGCGCAGATCCTCGCCGAAATGGCGATCGATGAAGGCTACAGCGTCCGTCAACTTGAGGAATGGGTTCGCGAGGAAGCGGCAAAGCCGGGCGATGCGACCTTCGACAAGCAGATGAAGAAGATCGCCGCCGGGGTCGCCAAAGGTGGAGCCATGGGCAAGGATGCCGATACCCGGGCGCTGGAGAAGCGGCTATCCGATGTGCTCGGCCTCGATGTGTCGGTCGAACACAAAGGCGAAAGCGGCACGCTCACCATCAAATATCGCGACCTCGACCAGCTCGATGTCGTGTTGCGGAAACTTGAGGGGTGATGTTTTTCACAGGATGCGCTGCGATTCATTTAGAGCCTTTCCGGCTTTGATGGGGTCAAAGCCGGGCTCTAGCTTTTTGTTTTGACGCGTTTTCTTCACGCGAACCGGTATCCACTTCGCTCGAAAACGCTTTAGGCCGGCGCGCCTGTTCTCCGCTCGTCCCCGCGAAAGCGGGGACCCAAAGTCAAATTGCTTAACCGCGCAATGGAGCCTTGGATTCCCGCTTTCGTGGGAATGAGCGGTGGCCGCGTCGATGCGACCAACGCGCGATTTAGCGCACGCGCTGAAGGAAGCGCATGCGCCCATCACCCCACGCCATCGCCCAGCACCACCCGAACGCGGCAACCGGGATTTGCGTCCTCCCAGACGATCGTGCCGCCAAGCTGCTTGACCAGCATCCCGGTCAAGCGGGAGCCGATGCCGCCTTTCTCGATCGACGGACAGCCGATGCCGTTATCCTCGACCACGAGCACGCGCGGCGGTCCGTTCTCGAGCGTGACGCGCACGGTACCGACACGTTCTTCCGGAAACGCGTACTTCAATGCGTTGGTCACCAGCTCGTTGACGATCAATCCAATCGGCAGCGCGTCGTTGGCTTTCATCACGGCACCGTCGATGGCTGGATCGATGGTGATCGGCCTGATGTCGCGCAGACTATCAGTAAAGTGTGCACACAAATCGATCAGGTAATTGCGAATTTCAATCCGTCCCTCGGAATCGAGGGGACCGAAATGTGCATGCGCCCCGGAGATCGCCCGGATACGTGAGATCGCATGATGCAACGCGGTGCGCGTTTCGTCGCCGACATTGCCGCGCGCCTGCAATGAAAGAACCGAAACCACCATCGCCAGATCGTTCTTGGTGCGGTGTCGCAGCTCTTCCAGCAACAGGTCCTTGACCTGCTCGGCCTCGACCGCGCGCTCCCATGCCTTGCGGAGTCCCTCGCTGAGTAAGGCAACGCCAACCGAGATAATGACGAACACCGTGAGCAGCGGCGCGTACTCGTCCGGCCAAAGGCCGGAGCCCGGCGTCTTCAGCCGGAAATACATAAATGTGACGCTCAGCGCGGTGGCGAGAAAGCCGCTGTTGTGATCGAACAAAATCGACGTCAGAAAGATTGCAAAGTAGAAAATGAAAAAGCCATAGGTGCCGGTGTCGCGATGAATTTGCGTCACGAGCGCTGCGCACGCAATCACCACCACGGTCGTGAGAACGTAGCGCACGAAATACGAGCCCGGGCGTGGCGGCAGAATACCCAGCAGGCGTTCCATCAGGTCACAATGTTCCTGGAGCCATGTGTCAATTCACACAATGCGTGTTTACAGATGTATGTTTTAGGTTTTGCTCCACGTGATAACCCGCGCCGGATCGCACGGTTCCCACGTGGAAGGCCTTGCGGTCTGCGTTGACGCGCGTACCGGATGTGGGGCAGGCCGCTATTTAGGGCGATGCGTTTTATTGTTGCGCTTTGTTTTGGTCCGCGGCTTCAAGAATGCCGCGCAAAGCGCTGGATCGAATTCGCGGTAGTCGTTGGTGATTTCGACGCCCTTGGCGATGTTCTTCGCGGCAATTGCGTAGCCGCCGCGCAACACGGTATTCGGTTGGTCGGAATGATTCATGTGATGGTCGTTGTCGACGGTGAACAGGACTTCGCCATCGACGCGATAGCCGTAGTCTTTCAGAAAATCGCGCGCCGGTTTCGGCAGCCTGGCAAACTGTTTCGGCGTGTAGCAGCGGTCGAAGCCTTCGACGAAGCGCCAGATCTTCGTGCCCTTGGCAATCGGCTCGCCGGCAAAAACGCCGAGCCCGTGAATCGGGCTTTTGTCGAGATAGGTTTTGACCAGAAGCATGAACGGCCTTTTGTGTCGGTCTGACCTGACGCGACCACGGTTACCAAATCTCGCTGGGCGCGGGGAGAGGGCAGCCATCGTCCGCGCGCCGCTGTCCCCAGCCGCGCTGCGATTTTTTGGCATTTTATTTGTCGCGTTCCATCGTCTCCGCGGCGCCGCTTCACCGAAGTCGCTTCCATGGAACGATCCTGCGCCCTGCTGGTTGTTTTGAACCGGTCGCTCTCGGCCGTTTAGCCATGATTTTGAGCCGTCCGCGGGGGAGAAGACCGATGGCCAACCCGATCCGAACGATGTCCGACGTGGTGCGTGGCCTGTGGTCGGCGCCGAAGTTCAAAAGCAAGAGTGGGCAAAAGGGTCCAGAAGTCATCATCCACGACCCCGAATCCGAAAGGCCGCACGATCTGGACGATCCGTTTTTTGATCGGCGCGTGCAGTCGCGCATGGCTGATGTGATCGCCAACGCCAAACCGAAGCCCGATCCCGACGGCGGAAGCAAGCGCTGACGCCGGGCTCGATGCAAAAACGAATTGAAGATCGTCAGACGCCGAGGCGTCGGCTGTTGGCGCGCACCGCCCGGCGATACGGCACGTAGGCCTTTGTTGCAGCCGCCGTCATGCCGGCCCCGGTCATCATCGCCGTCACAAAACGGCTCTGCGCCTCGCCGAAGGCGGCGACTTTCTCCGACACCATGCGGGTGGTTTCGGTGGCCGCCAGCGGGCCGCCAGCGGCGATCCGCATCATGCGCAGCGCGATGACCTGCTGACTGTCGGCCGCGAAACGCGCCGTCTCCATCCAAGCTTTCATCATGTGGAACATCGGCACGTATCCTTCAGGATATGGGGAAGCTGCATCAGGCAACCCTTGCCGCGCTGCAACGTTCCGGCAGCCTGGTCGATATGGCAGCAAGATCGGCGGTAACAGGCCAGTCATGACGGATCAAGCTGGATCGCCGGCCGTCGCGGCGCTACAAACCGCATCTCATTCATAAATGAACCCGGTGGAGATGCCCGTGTCCGCTTCGATGCAAGGTCAAAAGCAGCCGACCGTCTACAATTTCAAACTTGGCGGCTTTGAAGTCGCAACCTTGCTCGACAGCAAGGGAATCCGCGAGGGCCTGCATCCGCTTTACGGCGCCAATGCCAGCGCCGGCGACGTGCAGGCGCTGGCGCGTGCCAACAATATCGATCCGATGCGCGTTGAGCACGGCAATATTCCCACGCTGGTCAACACCGGCAAGGAGCTGGTGCTGTTCGACACCGGCAACGGTGCACTGCCGCGCGAATATGAGGCGCTCAAGACGCGCATGCCGGAAGGCAACACGGTGAAGCGGCTGGCCGAACTCGGCATCAAGCCGGAGGACATCGACGTGGTGGTGCTCACCCACGGCCACCCCGACCACATCGGCGGGTTGGTCGAAGGCGGCAAGCCGGTCTTCTCCAACGCGCGTTATGTGTTCGGCGCGGCCGAGTTCGATTTCTGGAAGAAGAACGAAGGCGTGCGCGAGGCGCGCGTGTTCAACCAGAAACTGTTCATGACGATCTGCGCGCCGCTCGCTGAACGCTCAACCTTCATCAAGCCGGGCGACACCGTGGTGTCGGGCATCACCGCGGTCGATGCGTTCGGGCATTCGCCGGGGCTGCTGGCGTTTCACATCGAGAGCGAAGGCAAGCGCGTGATGGTCACGACCGACGCGGCCACCCATTACGTGATGGCGGTGCAGCGGCCGGAGTGGTATTTCGACATGGATGACGATAAGGACAAGGCCGTCGCCACGCGCAAGCGTATGCTCGATATGGTGGCCGCCGACAAACTGTTCATCGTCAGCTTCCACATGCCGTTCCCTGGCCTCGGCTGGATCGACCGTACCGCCGATGGTTTCCGTTGGGTGCCGCACAGCTATCAGATGAATTTGTGAGACTTGTTATTATCTGACTTGTCATGGCCGGGCTTGTCCCGGCCATCCCGCTTAGGATGATACTGTGCTTCCCTAAGCGGGGTCACCGGGACATAGGCGTCTCAAAGAGACGCCGTTCTTGGAACGGCTTTGCCCGGTGACGACAAAATCAACCCTCCCGTCGCCGCGCGCTCACCGCGATCGACAGCAAGGTCCGTTGCGCGATCGACTCGGCGAGCGGGGCGTTGCGGCGGGCGTCGAGCGAGGCTTCCGCCAGTTGCTCCATGGTGCGCACCAGCCGCGCCGGCGACCATACGCGCAGCGCATCGCCGACCTTGCGCTCGCGGGTGAAATGCACCGGCGGTGCGCCGCGCTTCATCGCCCATTCGATGGAGTCGCCGTCTTCGACCGCGAGCTTCATCTTGTGCAGGTTGGCGACCTGACGGATCGCGGCGGAAATGATCGCCGCCGGCGATGAGCCGCCGGCGCGCGCCTTGCCGAATTCGGTTTCGACTTCCGCCGTCTTGCCGGCGAAGGCGGCGTCGATGACGCCGTCGAGCGCCAGCGCCGAGGCGTCCGCGACCACCGCCATGACGTCGGCCAGCTCGACACGTTGCTGGCCGCGCGCGTAAAGCGCGAGCTTGCGCACTTCGTTGCGCGACGCCTGGCGGTCGCCGCCGAGCAGGCTCAACAGCATGGCGCGGGCGTCGGGCGCGATGGTCAGATCGGCGTCGCGCATTTCGGCGTCGATCAACTGGCCGAGCGCGGCGGCGTTATCGACGTAGCAGGGCAGTGCCGCCGCGACTTTTGATTTCTCGCACAGCGCGCGCAGCGGCGACGACTTCTTGAGATCGCCGGCCTCGATGATGATGCGGCATTCGTCCGACGGCGTCGCAATCGCGATTTCGACCGACGGCGCGATGTTGCGCGAGCCGGCCTTGACCAGCACGGCGCGGCGGCCGCCGAACAGCGGCACGGTCAGCGCTTCTTCAACGAGGCGTGACGGGTTGGCGGACAACTCCTCGCCCTCGATGCGCACGAAGGCGAAGGGATCGTTGGGATCGTCGACCGAGGCTTTCACCAGCGCATCGACGCGTTCGCGCACCAGCCCGGCGTCGGGCCCGTAGACCAGCACGATCGGCGTTTTCGCATCGGGCCTGGCGACGAAGCGGTCGATGTCGGAGGCTTTGATGGCGGTCATGGTCTCTTTGCGCGACGGGTCACGTCCCCGCGGCGAAATGCGACGCCAGCCGCGCGTGGATGGCGTCGGCAATGACTTTGGCGGCGCGGTTCTCGGCGTCGCGCAGGCCGCGGTCGCCGGCAAAGCGCTGCTGCTGGCCGGGAATGTTGTAGGACACGCGCGAGAACGTCGTGCCCTTCACCACCGGCTTGCCGGTGGCGAGGTCGGTCAACGTATACGTCGCGTCGATGCCGTAATTCTGGACGTCCGGGCGCGCGGTGTTGATATCGACGATGACCTGGAGCTGGGTCGAGGACAGCCGGACATCGAGCCGGTAGGCGGACGATGCCGCCGGGCCGCCGCCGGTGAGATCGAACAACAGTTGATCGCGGGTCTCGACGCCGACGCGTGCCAGCCGCGTGCCGTTCGGCGCGTCGATCGGCTTGACCTCGACCGAACTCAGCTTGTCGGTGAGCCGTTCGCCACCGGGACCGCCGACCAAGGTGCGGTCGCCGTAAAGCGGCTGAAAACAGCCGGCGGTGAGACCGGCGAGTGAAAGCGCCAGCAACAACCGGATCAGGCGGGGGGCACTAGGCGACGACATTGACGATCCTTTGCGGGACGACAATGACCTTTTTCGGGCTCTTGCCGTCCAGCGCCTTTTTTACCTCATCGAGCGCCAAAACGGCAGCCTTAATCTCGGTCTCCCCCGCATCGCGGGCAACGGTGACCTCGCCGCGCTTCTTGCCGTTGACCTGTACCGGCAGGGTGATCGTGGTTTCGATCAGCAATTCCGGCTCGATCTGCGGCCAGGCTTCGGTCGCGACCATAGTGCCGTGGCCGAGCGCCGCCCAGCATTCCTCGGCCAGATGCGGCATCATCGGGTGGAAAAGGCGGACCAGGATGTCGCCGGCCTCGCGCAGCGCCCAGGCAAAATCGGGCGACGGCGCGGTTTCGGCCGAGCCGATAGCGTCCGACAGCGCATTGGCGAATTCGTAGATGTGCGCGACGCAGCGGTTGAAACGCAGTTTGGCGATATCGTCGGACACGTTGGCGAGCGCCCGGTGCGCCGCCTTGCGGACCGTCAACGCCTGGGCGCCGAACGACGCCGGCCGGTCGGCCGGCGCGGTAACGCCGGCGACTTCGCCGATGAGCCGCCACAGCCGTTGTAGAAAGCGCCAGGACGCCTGCACGCCTTCCTCGCTCCAGATCACGTCGCGCTCCGGCGGACTGTCCGACAGCATGAACCAGCGCGCGGTGTCGGCGCCGTAGGCTTCGATGATGTCGTCGGGATCGACGGTGTTTTTTTTCGACTTCGACATCTTCTCGATCGAGCCGATCTCGATCGGTTCGCCGGTCGCGGTAAGTTTGGCACTGCGCGACTCCCCCATACCCTCGATGGTGACGTTGGCGGGCTCGACCCAGTTGCCGGCTTTGTCACGATAGGTCTCATGAACGACCATGCCTTGCGTGAACAGACCAGCGAAAGGCTCGTCCATGCCGATATGGCCGGTCTTCTTCATCGCGCGCGTGAAGAAGCGCGAATACAGAAGATGCAGAATCGCATGCTCGATGCCGCCGATATATTGATCGACCGGCATCCATTCATTGGCGATCTTCGGCGTCGTCGGCGCGGTCTCGTTCCACGGATCGGTGAAGCGCGCGAAGTACCAGGACGAGTCGACAAACGTATCCATGGTGTCGGTCTCGCGCCGCGCGGGACCGTCGCACGCCGGACACTTGACGTTCTTCCACGTCGGATGACGGTCGAGCGGATTGCCCGGTCTGTCGAAGGTGACGTCGTCCGGCAGCTTCACCGGCAGATCGGAAGCCGGCACCGGCACCACGCCGCATTTGTCGCAGTGGATGATCGGGATCGGGCAGCCCCAGTAACGCTGGCGCGAAATGCCCCAGTCGCGCAGGCGGTAATTGACCTGGCGCTGCGCCACTGGTCGGTTTCCCAGCGTGGCTTTCTCAAGCCGTCCGACGACTTCTTCCTTCGCTTCGGCGATGGTCATGCCGTCGAGGAAGCGCGAATTGATCATGCGGCCGTCGCCGTCATAGGCGGTGTCGGTGATGACGAAAGTCTTTGGGTCCTGGTTCGGTGGGCAGACCACCGGCGTATTGCCGAGACCGTATTTGTTGACGAAGTCGAGGTCGCGCTGATCATGCGCGGGGCAGCCGAAAATCGCGCCAGTGCCGTAATCCATCAAAATGAAATTGGCGACATAGAACGGCAGCTTCCAAGAGGAATCGAACGGATGAATGGCGCGGATGCCGGTGTCGAAGCCCATCTTCTCGGCGGTGTCGATGGCTTCCTGTGAGGTGCCGAGGTGCTTGCACTCTTCGATGAAGGCCGCGAGCTTCGGATCCCTGGCGGCCGCCGCCGTAGCCAGCGGGTGATCGGGCGCAATCGCCATGAACTTGGCGCCGAACAACGTGTCCGGCCGCGTCGTAAAGATTTCCAGTTCGGTCTCGGCTTGACCTTCAAGATTCTGCGGCACCGTCGCCGCGTCGAGCATGAAGCGGACCAGCGCGCCTTCGGAACGGCCGATCCAGTTCTTCTGCATCAGCCGGACTTTTTCCGGCCAACGGTCGAGCGTGTCGAGCGCCTCGAGCAATTCCTCGGCGTAGTCGCTGATCTTGAAGACCCATTGATAGAGGTCGCGCTGCTCGACCAGCGCACCCGAACGCCAGCCGCGGCCGTCGATTACCTGCTCGTTGGCGAGCACGGTGTTGTCGACCGGGTCCCAGTTGACCTTGCGGTATTCGCGCTTCACCAGCCCGGCGGCGGTAAAGTCGAGAAACATCTTCTGCTGGTGCTTGTAGTAAGACGGATCGCAGGTCGCGACCTCGCGCGCCCAGTCGAGCGACAACCCCATCGACTGGAGCTGCTTTTTCATCGCCGCGATGTTGGCGTAGGTCCATTCTTTGGGGTGAACCTTGCGGTCAATGGCGGCGTTTTCCGCCGGCATGCCGAAGGCGTCCCAGCCCATCGGATGAAGAACCGCGTTGCCCATGGCGCGTTTGAACCGCGCCACCACGTCACCCATCGTGTAGTTGCGCACATGACCCATGTGGATGCGCCCGGACGGATACGGGAACATCTCCAAAACGTAGTATTTCGGACGCGGGTCGTCGTTTTTGGTGGCGTAGATGCCGCGCTCGTCCCACGCCTTTTGCCATTTGGTCTCGGCGGCGCGGGCGTTATAGCGCTCGTTTTTGCTCGAATCGGCGGTCATTTCCGGCTCTTTTTAAGGAGCCGGGAGGTGACATGAAAGGGCCACGGGGGTCAACGGGGGCAATTTGCGGGCCATTCAGGCCGTGATTCAGGAACCAGCGCCGCCCTTGCCGGATTAACCCCGGAAGCAAGGAGGATGAAAATGGCCGATACAGCGAATATCAAGGAGCATATGGAAGTCATCGGGGCCGACGGCGAACACGTCGGCACGGTCGATCACGTCGAAGGCACTGACAAGATCAAGCTCGCCAAAACCGATCCCAAGGCCAACGGCAAGCATCACTTCATTCCCGCCGGCTGGATCGATCACGTCGATAGTCACGTTCATCTCAACAAGTCGGCGAAGGACGCCTTTGCCCAGTGGCAGGCGGCGGCCTAAAGCCTTTCTGGCTTTGATGGAATCAAAGCCAGGGTTCTATTTTCTTGTTTTGTGTCGATCGTAAACGGGGATTGTCAGGCTGGACTGCGGCCGGCGGGATGATCCCCGTTTTGAGTCCCGTCCAAAACATGCCGGATCGCGGTCATCAGCAGATCGCTCCGATAGGGTTTTTCAACCAGCGGAACGTAACGATAGTCGGTGCCGGCGACGACGTCGCGGCGCATCCCGGAGAGAAAGACGAAGGGTATTTTCCGCGCCGTCAGCGTGGCCGCCACCGCCAGGCTGCTGTCCGTGTTATCTCCGAGCGTAATGTCGAGCACGGCCAGATCGAATTCGGCTCCGCGCATCGCCTCAAGCGCCTCTTTGGCGCTGCCGACCGCGGTCACCGATCCGGCGCCGGCCGCCTCAAGGATTTCCTGGAGGTCGAGCGCGATGAGGAATTCATCGTCCACGACCAGGCAACGTTTACCGGCAAGAAATGCTTCGATTTTTGCCACTGCCGGTCCCCGGGCCCATATTGGCCCTTGCGGCTTGTGCAACGAATTACCCGGGGTCACATTTAAAAAAGACATACGAGGCCAATTATTTCGCAAATTACAAATCGTCTTCTAACACCGCCGATCAATGTTAGCTTCCCGCCAGATCAATGGTAGTTTCTCTCCGTAACGACGGGGGACTTTATGATTGGAATTGGCCGGCCTAACGTCAATATGACGCCGTGTGAGCAGTGTCCGTTGCGCGCGCTGCCGTGCCTGCGCGAGTTCACACCGGACGAGCTGGCCTTCGTCAAGCAATTCAAGTCGGACGAACTGCACGTGGATGCCGGCGTCAGCTTCCTGCAACAAGGTACCAGCAGCGAGTATCTTTATACGGTGCTGCGCGGTTGGGCATTCCGCTACAAGATGCTCGACGACGGTCGCCGCCAGATTCTTAATTTCGCGCTGCCCGCCGACATGGTCGGTTTGCAGGGCTCGCTGATGAATGAAATGGAGCACTCGGTCGAGGCGTTGACGCCGTTGACGCTCTGCGTGTTTCCGCGCTCGAAGCTGTACGAGCTTTACAGCCGCTTTCCGACGCTGGCCTTCGACATCACCTGGCTGGCGGCGCGCGAAGAGCAGCTCATCGATGAGCATCTCGTCAGTCTCGGTCGTCGTACCGCGCTCGAGCGCACCGCGTTTTTATTGCTGCATCTGTTTACGCGCGCGGAGGAGCTGAAGATGGTCAATGGCGATGCCATCCAGTTTCCCTTCACCCAGCAGCACCTTGCCGACGCGCTTGGCATGTCGTTGGTCCACACCAACAAAACCCTCAAGCGCCTGTTGGCGTCCAAGGCGATCGGCTGGAAGGGCCGTGTCTTTGAAGTGCGTGACCGTCCGGCCCTGGTGGCGATTGCCGGCGATGACGTGCAGGCGCCCAAGGGGCGACCGTTTATTTAGAGCCTTTCCGGCTTTGATGGAATCAAAGCCGGGGCTCTAGCTTTTTGTTTTGACGCGTTTTCTTCACGCGAACCGGTATCCACTTCGCTCGAAAACGCTTTAGTTCATATCGCCTGTCGTAGCCGGGCAACCGGGACCGGTCTTCGGCTGGCCCGGTCGTGGGTCTTGTCCCGGCCATCCCGCTTAGGTAGGCATGACCTTTAGTGAGCATGGTCTTGCATCCCTCATCGATGACAAAAATGACGACACAGACCTCCGGCCTCGACACCGTCCGCGTCGCAATCGCGCGCGCCTGCAAGGACGCGGGCCGCGATCCGGCCGACGTAACGTTGGTCGCGGTGTCGAAGACTTTTCAGGCCGAGGCAATCGAACCGGTGATCGACGCCGGCGAGCGCACCTTCGGTGAAAACCGCGTGCAGGAGGCCAAATCCAAATGGCCGGCGCTGCTTGAACGACATCGCGGCATCGCGCTGCATCTCATCGGTCCACTGCAGTCCAACAAGGCCAAGGAGGCGGTGGCTTTGTTCGATGCAATTCATTCGGTGGACCGCGCCAGCCTCTGTGCGGCACTCGCCAAGGAAATCGTCGTGCAAGGCCGGACGCCGTCGCTGTTCGTGCAGATCAATACCGGCGCCGAGCCGCAAAAGGCCGGCGTGCTGCCGCAGGATGCCGACTCTTTCCTGCGGACGTGCGCGGCGACTTATGGTCTGAAGATCGCCGGCCTGATGTGCATTCCGCCGGCGAGCGAAGCGCCGGCCCCGCACTTTGCGCTCACCGCGAAGATCGCCAAGCGCAACGGGCTCAAGCTTTTGTCGATGGGCATGAGCGCCGACTTCGCCGAGGCGATCATGCTCGGCGCGACGCATGTGCGTGTCGGCAGTGCTATTTTTGGCGGAAGGCCATTAGGACACAAGGATTGACCAACCTGACGTTCCACGCCTGCATCAATCCGCCTCATCCTGAGGAGCATTGCGAAGCAATGCGTCTCGAAGGAAATGGCGGCCGCATGGTTCGAGACGCGCTGCTTTGCAGCGCTCCTCACCATGAGACCGGGAGAGCTACCTAAATCTTGACGGCATGATCGGCGCGCGCGGGGCGCCCGGCTCGAGCGGCGTCGCGTCGAGCGGTTTTTTAAGAATGCTGGAGCGAAAGCCCGCCGGCGGGGCCGCGGGCTGCGGCGATGAATAGACCGGCGCTTGCGGTGGCGCATAAGCCGCCTGTTGCGCCGGCGGGTGCGGCGCAAATTGCGGCTGTTGCGCAGGTTGAAGCGCCGGCGAATCGAACGGCGAGGGCGTGTCGTCGTACGGATCGTCACTCATGCGATGGCTCATCGACGCCGAACGCCAGCGATCGATGACCGACGTCAGCAGATCGCGATTCATGTTGATGCCGGCTTCCGATCGCGTGTTGCCGGAGGCTTCGCTATTCGGCCGCTTGTCCACGGCCAGTTCGGCGAAGCGCATGCGCGTCGGCAACGCCACGCCGGCGCCGAACGCGAACACTTCGCGGGTGCCGAGCGACGGGATGAACGACAGCAAGCTGGTGGCGGCGTCCGACACCGCCGAACGAATGAGTTTCTGGTCGCCTTCGTTCGACAGCCGCATCACGAACAAAGTCGAGCATTGCGAGATGATGGTGGCGTCGATCTCGGCCGGGCGTTGTGTCACCAGGCCGAGGAACACGCCGTATTTACGGCCTTCCTTGGCGATACGCGACAGCGCGCGTTTGGTCGGGCCGAAGCCGACCTTCTTGTCGGCGGGCGCGTAACGATGCGCCTCCTCGCAAACGAACAAGAGGGGCGCGACGCCGTCGCTCCACAGGCCGAAGTCGAACGCCATGCGGCACAGCACCGAGACCACCGAATCGACCACCTCGGCCGGAAAGCCGGCAAGCTGCATGATGGTCATCGGCTTGCCGTCGGGCGGCAGGCGGAACAGCGCGCTGAGGATTTCCGCCATGGTATCGCCGCCGATATTGGCGTTCTCGAACATGAAGGCGTAGCGCGGATGGTTGCGGAAGGTCTGAATGCGTCCGATCAGCTTGTGATAGATGCTGGCGCGCGAGCGGTTTTCCAGTTTGCCCATGCGGTCGTCGATCAGATTGATCAGGTCTTCGATGCGATACGGCACCGGCGTGTCGGCGGTAAAACCTGAGTCCTTGGAGTCGCGCTTCTTGGCGAGCAGACGGTCGGTGCTGCTGCCGGTGCCGTTGCGGTATTGCAGATAGGCGCCCTTGGCGAGCGGAATGACTTCGGCGAGAATCTCGACTTCCTCCTCGACGCCGGGGCGGCCGCCGAAGAAGGCGTCGATGGTTTCCTCGAAGTTGAACAGCCAGAACGGCAGCCGCAAATTGCGCGGGTTGAGCACGTTGGCCTTGTCGCCAAAGCAACGGCTGTATTCATTGTGCGGATCGACCAGGAACACACGCAGGTTCGGCCGCGTGTCGAGAATTTTTTGCAGGATGATGGCGACGCCGCTCGACTTGCCGACGCCGGTGGCGCCGAGGATGGCGAAATGGCGGCTGACCAGATGGTCGATATCGATGTGGACGCCGATATTCGGATTTTGTTGCAGATCGCCGACATGAGCGTGATCGGCATCGGCGCCGCCATAGACCAGCCGCAGTTCGCGGTCGCCCAGCATGGCGGCGGCATCGCCGATATTGGGATACTCGGTAACGCCGCGCTGGAAGCGGGGCGTGCCGATCTTGCTCGATAACAGTTCGCCGATGAGGTCGAGGCGCGCCACCTTGCGGAACGATTGACCGTCGCCCGCCGCGATCGAGGCTTGTTCGCCGACATCCGTAATCAGGCCGATGATGATCGACTTGAATGTGGTCAGGCCCATGAATTTGCCGACCGTCGGGCTTTCTCCGGCGGTCCCGGTTCCGCTCAGTTCGACGGTCGCCTGCGAGCCGTTGACGGCGATGACGCGGCCGATCGATTGCGGCGGCCCGGAGAGGGGCGAGTTTGTTCCGACGGAAGAAATCATGATCGCCCCGGCGCGCCATGGTCTGTTTTTTGCGCGTCAGTCCGAGAATAAATGCGCAGCAATCTTGGAATTGTTAATTCGGGATGCGATTGCCGCATCACGCAGCGTTATGTTTAAGAATGAGTATCGCGCCCGGCGACAATTATTAAGAGTCACTCAACCACGATCTTCGTCTCGGGCCCGAGGCGGGCGAGCAGGCGGCGCAAGCTGTCGCGCGTGAGCGCGATGCAGCCGGCGGTCGGCGCGAAGTGCGGGCGCGCGATGTGAATGAAAACCGCGCTGCCACGCCCGGCCACGCGCGGACGGGTGTTGTGATCGAGTTCGACGATAAAGTCGTAGAGCGCGTCGGTGCGAGCGAGGCGGTCGGCGGGCGAGCCGGGCGCGAGCTTGACCGGCTGGTTGTAGCGGCGGTCCGACGGATTCTCGCACCAGCCGTCATCGGGCCCGATCCGGCGCACCGGTAGCGCCGTCGCCGGACGAGGATGGCGGTCCGCCCGCCACCATAACCGTTTGAGCCGGAAAACGCCGCGCGGCGTGCCGCCGTCGCCCTCGCGCTTATTGGCGCGGATGCCGCCACGGCCCAGCGCCACCGGTAGCGCCAGCAGCCCCGCCACCAGCCAACCCTGGCACGGGTTGCCGGGCCGGCGGCGCACGGTGATTCGGGAAAGAGAGCCTTTCTGCATGATGGGCAAGATCAGTCCTGGAAACCCATGGGTCTAAATACCAGTTGGTACTTGCTCTTTTAGCGCCGAATGCTCTATTTCGCGACCGATGAGGCGCCAAAGATGGCATGCTTTCGCCGAATCGGGGCGGAAGCCGGTTTTCCCAAAAGGGCCAACCCCCGATATGATGCACCGGCGTGACGCCACGGCATGTTGCGGCTGGATGAAGTAGCGTCGGTCATGCGGGGTTATTGGTTCCAGCGGCCCAGGCTTTGGCGTCTAAAGGGATTTTGATTCATGGCCACCAAGCGGACCATCCTGATCGTCGATGACGATACCGAGCTGCGCGAAGCGCTGGTCGAGCAATTGGCGCTGCACGAGGAGTTCGAAACCGTTGCGGTCGATAGCGGCACCAAAGGCGTGCAGGCGGCCAAAAGCGGCGAGGTCGATCTGGTGTTGATGGATGTCGGCCTGCAGGACGTCGACGGCCGCGAAGCGGTGCGCATTTTGCGCAAGAACGGGTTCAAGGCGCCGATCATCATGCTGACCGGTCACGATACCGACAGCGATACGATCCTCGGCCTTGAGTCCGGCGCCAACGATTACGTCACCAAGCCGTTCCGCTTTGCCGTGCTGCTGGCGCGCATCCGCGCGCAGTTGCGTCAGCATGAAGCCAGCGAGGACGCGGTGTTCGCCATCGGCCCCTATGCGTTCCGGCCGAGTTCGAAGCTGCTGCTCAACCCGAAGGGCAGCAAGGTGCGCCTCACCGAAAAGGAAACCGCGATCCTGCGCTATCTCTATCGCGCCGGACAAAAGCCGGTGTCGCGCGAGACCTTGTTGCAGGAAGTGTGGGGCTACAATTCCGGCGTCACCACCCACACGCTGGAAACCCACATCTACCGGCTGCGGCAGAAGGTGGAGAAAGACGCCGCCGTGCCGTCGATCCTGGTGACCGAAGCCGGCGGCTACAAACTGGTGCCGTGAGAAATCCCGCCCGTCATTCCGGGACGCGAGACGTAAGCGCGTTTACGCGCGTCTTTGACGCGCTATGGCGAGCGGGCCCGGAATCCATACGCCGCAGCGCTGGGGCTATGGATTCCGGGTTCGTCCGCATCGCCCTGCGGGCTCTGCTGGACGCCCCGGAATGACGAGATAGCGATGGGCCTCGACGACGACATTGCCTTCTTCGAGCAGGTGCCGATCTTTTCGGTGCTTGACCGCGAAGCTTTGCGTATTCTCGCCATCGGCGCCGAGACGCGGCATCTGCAAAGCGGCGCGGTGTTGTTCTATGCCGGCGAACTCGCCGACGGCGGCTATCTCATTGAGCAGGGAACACTGCGGCTGGAGCCGGGCACTTTCGGCGAGAGCAAGGAAATGATCGTCGGCCGTGGCACGCTTGTCGGCGAACTGGCTTTGTTGACGGATATGGTGTGCCAGGCAACCGCAATCGCCAAGGAGCCGGTGACGGTGCTCCGCATTTCACGCAGTCTGTTCCGCAAGATGCTGGAAGGCTATCCGCAGGCGGCGGTGGCGTTGCGCGATATTCTGACCAAGAGAATCGATGGCTGGCAGCGCGAACTCGGCGGCGTCAAAGCCAAGCTGGAGCGGGGGATGAAGTAGCACGCCTCATCCTGAGGAGGGCGCGCTTGCGCCCGTCTCGAAGGATGGGCGGGTCGCATGGTTCGAGACGCATCGCTTCGCGATGCTCCTCACCATAAGGCCGATTATATCTCCACCGTCGCCGTCACCGGGACGTGGTCGGAGGGCCGCTCGGCGCCGCGCAAATCATTCATGATGTTGATCTTCGATACCTGGCCGGCAAGCGCATCCGACGTCCAGACGTGGTCGAGACGCCGGCCACGGTCTGCGTTCTTCCAGTTGTCCATCGCGCGATAGCTCCACCACGTGTAGAGCTTCTCCGGCTCCGGCGTGTGCACGCGCATCGCATCGACCCAGTTGCCGGCCTTGCGCGCGGCGTTGAGTTTGTCGCACTCGGTCGGCGTGTGCGACACCACTTTCAACATCTGCTTATGGCTCCAGACGTCGTGCTCCAGCGGCGCGACGTTGAGATCGCCGACCAGAATGGCCCGCTGCCCGGGCGCGGGGCGCAGCAATGGATGCGCGGTCATTTCGTCGAGAAAGTCGAGCTTATGCTTGAATTTGACGTTGACCTGCGGGTCGGGCTCGTCGCCGCCGGCCGGCACATAGAAATTATGAATCGTCAGCGGATCGCGTAAGCCCGCGCGTTCGCCGAGCACGATCGAGACGTGGCGGCAATCGGTCTTGCCGCAGAAATTCTGGATATTGAAACTCTCGAACGGCACGCGCGCCAGCACCGCGACGCCGTGATAGCCTTTCTGCCCGCTGAGCGCCGCGTGCTCGTAACCGAGCCGCTTGAACCGTTTCATCGGGAAGGCGTCGTCCGGACACTTGGTTTCCTGCAAACACAGGACATCCGGACGCATGCTCTTGATGAACTTGGCGACCAGATCGATGCGCAGGCGGACGGAGTTGATATTCCAGGTGGCGATTTTGAGGGGCATGTCAGCAATCTAGGGACTGACTGCCATTATTTCTACGTCATGGCCGGGCTTGGCCCGGCCATCCACGCCTTTTTTCTTTCCTGACGTCCAAAGACGTGGATGCCCGGGACAAAAAGCCCGGGCATGACGAAGAATAGGTTCGAATGCGCTAAACGTCGCTTCAGCGATACCGCGTGTAGTCGATCTTGAACATGCTCGGATCGGGCGTCTTGCTGGTGTCGAGATTATACACCGCCACGGTGGTGTCGTATCCCTGCGGGTCGGTGACGGTCCATTGCTTGAGCTGCATGTCCTTGGCGTTGAACATGATCATCAATCGGCTTTTGCCGATCAGGCCGTTGTTTTCCTCGAGCACCGCGGTGACGAAGGTGTCGTCGGCATAGACCGCGGTCAGGCTGGAGTCCTTCATCAGATCGACTTTATCGGCCAGCAGGAAACGCAACGGCGTTTGCGACAGCGGATAGACATCCTGCGTCGCCAGCTTGCGGTCGCGGACCACGACGGACGAACCATCGGCGATCAATTCGATCGGAGACGGATCGTCATATTCGAAGCGCACGCGGCCGGGCTTGGAGATGTAAAAATCGCCCTGGCTGCGCCGGCCGTCCGGGCCGACCTGAACGAATTTGCCCTGCAGGTTCTGGACGCTGGACAGATAGCCGTTGATGCGCCCGATGATGGCGCGCTGCTCCGGATTGAGCGAGGTGGACGAGCCGGTGCGCCCGAGCAAAGCGGCGAATGGATTGCTGGCCGGCTTCGACGACGGCCCCGGAGCCTGGGCGCGTGCGAGGAGCGCCGGATCGACGGGCATCGGCAATTCAGCCGAGCCGGTAACAAGCGGCGATTTGGCGTGCGGCTTCACATGTGCCTTCGCATGGGCCTTTGCCTGAGGCTTGATCACTTGAGGCTTGACCGTTTGGGCTTTGGCGTCGGCCGGCTGCGCCGGGCTTTGAGCGAGCACGGGCGCCGCCGTCAGCAAGGCCAGCACGGCGACGATCGCCGCGGTTCCGCCAGTTTGCCTTTGCAATGCCGCCATCGGTTTCTCCGCCTCGTGCTAACGCCCGTCAGAAGTGAGATCTAGGTACGGCCTGTGGCTATTTCACGGCCCAAATCGTGCGCCGATTCGTCCCAGCATTTCGGTCAATAACGATCGTCCTCGGGATTTTCGGGGATCAGGATTTCGCGCTTTCCGGCATGGTTCGGCTGGCCGATAATGCCCTCCTGTTCCAGCCGTTCCATCAGCGTGGCGGCGCGGTTGTAGCCGATCTGAAGCCGCCGCTGGATGTAGGAGGTCGAGGCCTTGCGATCGCGCTTCACGATGGCGACGGCCTGCGCGTACAGATCGCCGCCTTCGCTCATGCCCATGCCGGTGGAGTCGAACACCGCGCCGTCCTCGCCGCCCACTTCCGGTTCGTCTGCGGTGACTTCCTCGAGATATTCGGGCTGCCCCTGCGACTTGAGATGACGCACGATCTTCTCGACCTCGTCATCGGACACGAACGGGCCGTGGACGCGGCTGATGCGGCCGCCGCCCGCCATATAGAGCATGTCGCCCTGGCCGAGCAGTTGCTCGG
>JBEPUC010000002.1:0-153611 GCA_041691675.1 Hyphomicrobiales bacterium
AGGATTATCTGTCGAGCGTGACGCAGAACTGGATGAGCTTCATCGGTCTCATCTTCGTAATGATTGTGCTGCTGTTTCCGAAGGGAATCCTCGGCGTCTTTGGTCGCAGTACGAGGGCAGCATGATGGTTACGTCGATCTTGCCATCCAGTGTCAACGAAGACGGCCGCGCCGACGGTGTCGCTGCCGGACAGTTGTTGCGTCTGGACAATGTTTCCAAGCACTTCGGAACACTCAAGGCGGTGTCCGATGTGTCATTTGCGATGAAGCCCGGCGAGCTTCGCGCCGTGATCGGACCGAACGGCGCCGGCAAAACGACCTTTTTCAATCTCATCAGCGGATTGTTGCCGCCAACGACAGGAAATATCTGGTTTGATGGTCAAGACATTACGCATGAAGCCGTCGTCAAGCGTGTCGGACGCGGCATCGTGCGTACTTTCCAGATCACGGAAGTCTTTCCCGAACTGACGGTGTTCGAGAACATTCGCATTGGGGTTGAGACCGCCGCGGGCCTCAATTCCCGGCCTTTCGTGAGCCGGGCGGTGCGCGTTGCGCTGGACCGTCGGATCAACGAACTGATCGAGGTCGTCGATCTTGGCGGCAAAGAGGATCGGATTGTCGGTGAATTGGCGCATGGCGACCAGCGCGTCGTGGAAGTCGCAACGGCCCTTAGTCTGAAGCCGCGACTGCTGCTGCTCGACGAGCCAACGGCGGGAATGGGCGACACCGAAACCGAGCACATGGTCGGCCTGGTGCGTCGACTTCATGCCGAGCAGGGCGTCAGCATCCTGTTCATCGAGCATGACATGAACATCGTGTTCGGCATCGCGCAACACATCACGGTGCTCGATCAAGGTCGCAAGCTTGCGGAAGGAACGCCGGACCAGATTTCCGCCGATCCCAAGGTGCGCGTCGCCTACCTTGGAGAAGCCGAATGACAACAGTTCTACGCGCGCACGAGATCCAGACCTATTATGGCAAGAGCCATATCCTTCACGGCGTTTCCCTCGAGGTCAACGAAGGTGAGATCGTGACGGTGCTGGGCCGCAATGGCGCCGGCAAAACGACCACGGTGCGCAGCCTCATGGGCCTGACGCCGCCGCGGGCGGGCACGGTTGAAATATTCGGACGCAACACCACGCGATTGCCGACCCATCGAATCGCTGAACTTGGCATTGGCTACGTTCCGGAGGGCCGTAAGATATTTGGCAATCTGACAGTGCTGGAGAATCTTAAGGTCCCGCAGGCGAGGCCGGGTCCCTGGGATCTCGATCGGATTTTTAAGCTGTTTCCGCGACTCGAAGAGCGCAAATCCCAACTCGGCCGGCAATTGTCCGGCGGTGAGCAGGAGATGCTCGCGATCGCACGGCCGCTGCTGCTCAATCCAAAACTGATGCTGCTCGACGAACCATCGCAGGGTCTTGCTCCGCTCATCGTCAAGGAAGTCATGCAGGTCATCAAAACGATGCGCAGCGAGGGCCTCTCGGTATTATTGATTGAACAGAATGTTCCACTGTCTCTTGCGGCGGCCGATCGCGCTTACGTTCTGGACGACGGTAAAGTGGTTCACAGTGGTCCGGCTGCGGCGCTCGCGAGCGACAAGGAACTGGTGGATAAACTCGCGGGTGCGGGTCACAAATGAATCTACCGGTTAAGCGTGGTTGCACCTCGCGACATGCTGAGCCGTTTGACCCGTCAAGGCGCGGGGTGAAAGCTGAGACTTTCGCAAACCAATCTAGTTCCCGATTAGGATTGCTCAATTCGCGGTTCTTTGGCTTTAAGTCCGATTGTGAGCTAACGGGAAACAGGCGCCTACGTGCTTGAATTCGAAGGGCTTTTGGCAACTCCAGAGCCACAAAATCGGGAAAGAACGGAAAAATTCCCGATTTCCTCCATCCTACGGGAATTTCAAACCGGAGACTGGTACCACTAGCACTGGGTCGCCAGCCAACCAGTAGCCTTTTGTTTTCAGTATTTTCTTGGCGTTGTTGGAAGTTCATTTCGAACGCTTTCTGCCGCCTCATTTCGAACCGATGTAGCCGTTTCATTCACGGCTGCCTGTGCCGTATGTGGCGGGCTGATACGGACTTCCGGCGGCCTACTTCATCGCGATGTATTTGGTGGGAACCGCGGTCGTGTATTTCATTTCCTCCATAGCTATGGCCGAACTGATATCCGAGAATTCCAGACGGCTGATCATGCGTTGGTACACAAGGTCATAGGTTTCGATATCGGGGACCACGATCCGCAGCAGATAGTCAGCGTCGCCGGTCAGGCGCCAAGCTTCGACAATTTCAGGTTCGTCGGCGATCAGGCGGCGAAAGGCCTGTAGCCACTCGGCCGCATGGCGCGGCGCTTTAACCGACACGAAGACCGTCATCGGCACATTAACTTTGCGCCGATTTAGAAGCGCGACCCGGCGTGTGATCACCCCGTCATCCTCGAGCCGCCGGATGCGCCGCCAGCATGGCGCCGTGCTCATCCCGATCGTTTCCGCAATAGTCGCAATCGGGACGGAGGCGTCGGCTTGCAGGATATCCAGGATTTTGCGGTCAGTAGGATCCATCACGACTCCAGGAGAATGGAAGGAATGTCGATTGTCTCCTTAGTACAAATATTGAAAAATATTACCCTGATTACGGCAAACAGACAAAAAATATAATCAATATATGACCAAAGCGGCCAAAATAGTTGATTTATTGACCGTGGATCTCCGGTAGCTTCAGTCCGAGATGGTAACAGGACGAAGGCAGAGCCAATGCGAACGATCGGTCTTTTGGGCGGGATGAGTTGGGAAAGCACCGCCACTTATTATCGGCGTATCAACGAGCAGGTGCGCGACCGGCTGGGCGGGTTGTACTCTGCAGAACTGTTGATGCGCTCGGTGAATTTCGAGGACATCGTCGGCCTGCAAAAGGCGGACGCTTGGGCCGAAGCCGGCATGGCGCTCTCCGGGCACGCGCGCGACCTCGAACGGGCGGGCGCCGATTGCATCCTGATCTGCACCAACACCATGCACAAACTCGCCGACACGATCCAAAGCGCCGTATCCATTCCCCTTATCCATATTGCCGATACGACGGCCGAAGCCGTGAAAAAGACCAGCGCGCGCCGTCCGCTGCTGTTGGCCACCCGCTACACCATGGAGCAGGATTTTTACGTCTCGCATCTGCACGAAAAGCATGGTGTCGATCTCATCGTGCCGGAAGCGGATGATCGCTCCACCGTTCACCAGATCATTTTTGACGAACTTTGCTGCGGTACCGTTCTGGAGACCTCGCGCAAGCGTTACATCGATATCATCGCACGTGGCCGCACTGCCGGTGCCGACAGCGTGATCCTCGGCTGCACCGAAATTGGCCTGCTGCTGGGGCCGAAGGATATCGATCTGCCTGTTTTCGATTCGACTCTCATTCATGCCGATGCCGCGGTGGAATTTTCGCTGGCGCAGGACGGAGCGCCACAGCGCAATGCCGCATGACGCGGGGGCGCTAAACTGCTAATCCCTCGCTCGTGTGGAACCAATCGGACGTATCAATGTCGCAAGCCGGATGGCAAATCGGATTGGATGTTACAATGCGAAAGGGGCGGGAACGCCGATGACGGTCGCGCGCGTCCCATCGCTGGCGCATTGGGGTGCGTATACCGCCGTGGTGCAGGATGGGCGCGTGGTCGGTTGCGAACCGTTCATGCGCGATCCGGCGCCGTCGCCGATGCTGGCGGCAATTCCCGAAATGGTGCATTCGCCGTTGCGCATCGCGCGGCCGGCGGTCCGCGAAGGCTGGCGTGAAGGCCGCCCGCGAACCGGCGCCGATCGTTTCCACGAAGTTTCCTGGGACGAAGCGCTCGAACTGGTGGCCGGCGAACTGACGCGCGTTCGCCGCGATCATGGTCACACGTCGATATTCGGCGGTTCTTACGGCTGGTCATCGGCCGGCCGGTTGCATCATGCGCGCAGTCTGACGCGCCGTTTCCTATTTCAAGGCGGCGGCTGCGTCGATCAGGTCGGCAATTACAGTTGGGGCGCGGCGCAATTTCTGCTGCCGCATGTCATCGGCACCTATCAGCCGGTCACCGGCCGCGTCACCGATTGGGCCTCGGTCATCAAGCATACCAAGCTTATCGTTGCCTTCGGCGGATTGGCGTTGAAGAATGCGCAAGTCACGTCGGGTGGGGCTGGCGCGCATGTGCTGGAAGCCTGGCTGCGGCGTGCCAAGGCCGCCGGCATTCGCTTCGTCGTGGTCAGCCCGTTAAAAAGCGATGCACCGGATTTCATCGAAGCCGAATGGATTCCGATCCGCCCCAATACCGACACTGCGCTAATCCTGGCGATGGCCCATACCTTGATCAGTGAGAACCGCCACGACGGGGCGTTTCTTGAGAACTACTGCGTCGGCGATGATAATTTCCGCCGCTATCTCTTCGGTGAAGATGACGGCGTTGCCAAGACCGCCGAATGGGGCGCCGGTATTACCGGCATCGCATCTGAAAAAATCCGCGCGCTGGCACGCGAAGTTGCCGATACCGCGAGCCTTATCACCATGGCGTGGTCACTGCAGCGTGCGCATCACGGCGAGCAACCTTATTGGGCGGTGATTGCGCTTGCCGCATTGCTTGGTGGCATCGGCTTGCCGGGCCGCGGCTTTGCTTTCGGGCACGGCTCGATGAACGGTGTCGGCGCGCCGCGCGCCGATGTGCCGGCGCCGGACGTCCCCACGCCGGCAAATCCGATCGGGGCATCGATCCCCGTCGCCCGCGTCGCCGACATGTTGTTGCAGCCCGGCACACCTTATGAGTTCAACGGACGGCGCGCTGTCTACCCCGATATCAGGCTGGTCTATTGGGCGGGCGGCAATCCGTTCCACCACCATCAGGATCTCAACAAACTTCGCAGGGCCTGGCAAAAGCCGGAAACCGTCGTCGTGCATGAGAGTTGGTGGACGCCCACGGCGCGTCATGCCGACATCGTGCTGCCGGCGACGACGACGCTGGAGCGCAACGACGTCGGCGGTTCGTCGCGTGACAATTTCATTCTGGCGATGCACCGCGCTATCGATCCGGTCGGCGAGGCGCGCTCGGACTTCGACATCTTCCAGGCCTTGGCCGACCGGCTCGGCTATGGCGAAGCGTTTGGCGAGCAGCGCAGCGAGATGGATTGGTGCCGCGTGATCTATGATCGCGTACGCAACGGCGCGGCGCGCAAGAACGTGACGCTTCCCCCCTTCGAAGACTTCTGGCGCGATGGTTTTGTCGAATTGCCGTTGCCGGAAGACGAGTTCGTTCTGTTCGAGGACTTCCGGCGTGCGCCGATGGTCCATCCTCTCAATACGCCATCGGGCCGCATTGAGATCGCATCGGACACCATTGCCAATTTCGGCTACGACGATTGCCCATCGCACCCGGCCTGGATAGAACCGGGCGAATGGCTCGGCAGCGATGGCGCCACGCGTTGGCCGCTGCATTTGATTACGCACCAGCCGGCCGACCGCCTGCACAGCCAAATGGACCCGGGCTCGGTCTCACGCAGCCACAAGATAAAAGGTCGCGAGAAGATTCGGCTGAACCCGGCGGATGCGGCCGAGCGGGGCGTCAGCAATGGCGACATTGTACGTGTGTTCAATGGGCGCGGGGCCTGTCTGGCCGCCGCGGTGCTCGACGACGGGGTCATGCCGCAGGTCGTGGTAATGGCGACTGGCGCATGGTTTGATCCAGCACCCGCGCAGGACGAACCCGAGCGGCACGGCAACCCCAACGTTTTGACCCGCGACATCGGCACCTCGCGCCTGGCGCAGGGCACCAGCGCGCTTAGCGCATTGGTTGAACTCGAGCGATGGAATGGTGTGTTGCCGGCCGTTCGCGCCTGGACGCCGCCTGAATTCGAACCGGCTGCAAAGCCGGTAACGGCATGATATCGTCAATTCAAATTCAATGATGGAGACTGAAATGTCCAAGAGGCTGATGACCGGATCGTTCGTCGCGCTGATTACGCCGTTTAACAAAGACGGCTCCGTCGACTTCGCGGCATTTCGCACACTACTCAAGTTTCAAGAAGACAACGGCACCTCGGCCGTGTTGATCATGGGTTCGACCGGCGAAACCTCGATGCTGTCGCCGGAAGAAAAAAAGCAGATCATCGTCGAATGCGCCAAGATGAAGACGGCCAAAATGCCTATCTTCTTCGGCTGCACCGGGAGCAATACCGACTCGACCATCGCTTCCGTGAAGTTCGCCAAGGACAATGGCGCCGACGGCGCGATCCTGGCGGCGCCCGCCTATATCTGCGCGCCGGAAGCCGACATCGAAGGCTTCTTCCTGGACGTGGCCGATGCCACCGACCTGCCGCTCGGCATTTACAACAATCCGCCGCGCGTGAAGAGCGACCTGCATTGGGACAACCTGATCCGCATCTTCAAGCATCCGAATTACGTCGTACATAAGGAATCGACTGCGCGCGTCGGTCAGGTTGCGCAGGTGCTGGCAGCGAAAACGGGCGTTGCGGTGATGTGCTGCGACAGCCCGAACCTCGGCCTGGTGGTGCCGACCATGAGCCTCGGCGGCCACGGCACCGCCAACATGACCGGCAATGTCGCGCCTTCCGAACTCGCGACCATCTCGACGCCATGGAAGAGCTATACCGAGGCCGAAGGTTTCAAGAACGCCTATCTCGGTCTGCTGCCACTCCTGCACTACACCTATTCGACCATCAATCCGGTCGCGGTAAAATCACTGATGAAGGCGCTCGGCATGCCGGCCGGGAATCTGCGCAAGCCGCTGACCAATCTGGAGGGCGAAGCGCTCGCCAAAGGCGTGCGGATCGTGCAGGAGCTCGGACTGGACAAGAAGTACGGCTACAACATCAAGTCGTTGTCGGCCGCAGCCTGAGATAATCGCGGTGGATTTGGGAATTGCGGGCCGCAAGGCGTTGTTGAGTGGCGCCAGCCGTGGGCTTGGTAAGGCGTGCGCCTTGGCCTTGGCCAAGGAAGGCGTCGACGTCACCATCGTGGCGCGGACCCGCGATGTCCTCGAACAAACCTGTGCGGAGATCGGCGCCGCGACCGGCGTCAAAGCGGTGCCGGTTGTCGGCGACATCACGACTGTCGAGGGCCGGCAGGCGGCGCTTGCTGCCTGTCCGTCGCCCGACATTCTGCTCAACAATGCCGATGGCGCCCTGCCAGGCGACTTCCGCACCTGGACGCGGAATGACTGGATCGCGGCGCTCGACTCGATGATGCTGGGGCCGATTGAGATGATCCGTCTGACGGTCGATGGCATGAGCAGTCGCGGTTTCGGGCGCATCCTTAATATCGTGTCGCGCAGCGTGAAAATTCCGCAGCTTGAACTCGGCCTGTCGAACGGCGCGCGTTCCGGGCTCGTTGGCTTCGTCGGCGGCCTCGCGCGTCAGACGGTTGCGAACAACGTCACCATTAACAACCTGCTGCCCGGTATCTTTGACAGCGACGCGCAGCGTCGTCACATCGAGGGCATGCTGGAAGAGGGTGGCAAGACGTTCGACGAGATCTGGCAGGCGCGGGCGATGGCCAATCCGGCCAAGCGATACGGCCGCCCCGCCGAACTCGGCGCCTATTGCGCCTTTCTTTGCTCGGAACACGCCAGCTTCGTCACCGGCCAAAACATACTGATTGACGGCGGAAGCTATCCCGGGACTTTTTAACTCGAATGCTGAGAGGACCTGAAATGAAATTACTTTGCACGATTGCTGCGTTGAGCATTGCCGTGGTCGGGCTTGCGCCGGCGCCTGCCACAGCCGCCGACTATCCCAGCCGAACGGTCAGCCTCGTTGTGCCTTATCCGCCGGGCGGTTCGGTCGATGGCGTTGCACGCATCATTGCGCAAAAGCTGAGCGAAATTCCTGGCCAGAACTTTATCGTGGAAAATCGCGCCGGCGGCGCTGGTGGTATTGTCGGTGCCAACTATGTCGCCAAGGCCTCGCCCGATGGTTACACGTTGATGTTGACCGCATCGATTCATGTGGTCACGCCGTTCATTAATAAATCGGTGCCGTACAATGTGGTGAAAGATTTCACTCCGATCACTTTGATTGCTTCGGGACCGCTGGTTGTCAGCACGTCGCCCAATGTGCCGGCCAAGACGCTGAAGGAATTCTTCGATCTCGTTCGCGCGAGCCCGGATAAATATACCTTCGCGACATCGAGCTTCGGTTCGGCCGGGCATATGGCGATCGAGATTCTCAAGAAGGATGCCGGCGTCAAAACGCTCGTCGTCGCGTATAAGGGCGCCGGTCCGGCCTTGACCGATCTGATGGGCGGCCAGGTGCAGTTGATGGCGGACCCGATGCTCTCCTCGCTGCCGCTCGCCAAGGCCGGCAAGATTAAGGCGCTGGCGATTACTAGCACCAAGCGCGTGTCCATCGCGCCGGAGATCCCGACCGTTGCCGAATCCGGCATGACCGGCTTCGACTTCGCGTCGTGGTACGGTCTGTGGGGTCCGAAGGATTTGCCCGCGGATGTGACGGCGAAGCTTCAGTCGCAGATCGCCAAGATCGTCGCCGATCCCGACGTCAAGGAGCGTTTCGCCAAGCTCGGTTTCGAGTCGATCGGCTCGACCCCGGATTATTTCGCCAGCTACATCAAGAGCGAGATGGCGAAGTACCAGCAGATCATCACCGACGCCAACATCAAGATGCAATAATGGTGCGGCGTTCCGGTTCGCCATGAAAGTCCTCGTTCTCGGCGCCGGGGTCATCGGCACCACAACGGCTTATTACCTGCATAAGGCAGGGCATGAAGTCGTGGCCGTCGATCGGCAGCCCGGCGCCGCGCGGGAAACGAGCTTCGGTAATGCCGGTGGCGTTTGCCCAGGGTTTGCCGGTCCTTGGGCTGCGCCCGGCATGCCGGTCAAAGTAGTACGCTGGCTGTTCGCACGGCACGCGCCGCTGTCGCTCAAGCCGAAATTCGATTCCCAGCAATGGCGCTGGCTGGCGGCTTTCATCGCCAATTGCACGCCGGAGCGCTTTGCCCGCAACAAAGCGCATATGCAGCGCATCGCGCATTACAGCAAAGCGTGTCTCGTCGCTCTGCGCGAGGAAACAGGCATTGCCTATGATAACGCGGCCGGTGGCGTGTTGCAGGTTTTTCAGACCGACAAGGAACTCGATGGCGCGCAGCATGCCGCCAAGGTGCTGCAGTCGTTCAATGTCGCGCATCGTCTGATCGGCTCGAAAGAAGCGATTGCGATCGAGCCCGCGCTGGGCGACAGCACCGCTCGGATCGCTGGCGCGCTGCACTTGCCGGAGGATGAGACTGGCGACTGTCATTTATTCACGACGCGGCTCGCCGCGCTGTTGCAGAGCGAGGGCGTCGTCTTTCAATTCGATACGGCAATCCAGGGCCTGGTCTCGGATGGCGTCAATATCACCGGCGTGGCTACCGACAAAGGAATATTGACCGCGAATTGTTATGTGGTGGCGCTGGCCAATGAAGCGCCGCTTCTCCTGCGCTCAATTGGAATCGATGTGCCGGTCTATCCGGTCAAGGGCTACGCGATCACGATTGAGAATGCGGATACCACACGCTCGCCGCGCTCGTCGGTGATGGACGAGCATACCAAGGTGATGGTGACGCGGTTGGGCGGTCGTGTGCGCGCTGCCGGTATCGCCGAAATAGGCGGCTACGATCGTGCCGTCGACAGCCGCAAGATCGACACCGTGGTGGAAGCAACCCGCGCCTTGTTTCCGAAAGCGGGCGATTACACGAAAGTGGCGACTTGGGCAGGGCTGCGGCCGATGACGCCGGACGGGCCGGCCTATCTCGGCGTTACGTCGTTGCGTAATCTGATGCTAAACGTCGGGCAGGGGTCAAACGGCTGGACGCAGGCGTGCGGTTGCGGCCGCATTGTTGCCGATCTCGTGAGCGGGCGCAGGCCGGATATTGATCTGGACGGATTGACTTTAGATCGGCGCCGATCTTAGTCCGGTCTCCGCAGGGGAAGGCGCCGATACCCGAAAATTTAGCGCGGCTAGCCGATGCTGAAACTAAGACATTTATCCGGCCGGAAAATCGTATAGCCGCGCCGGATTGCGCACGAGGATATCCTCCAGTCGGCGCTGCTCGGGACACCACGCCGCCATCCGCTGCAGCAGCTTTTGCGTATCGATATCGCGATAAGGCATTTCGCCGTCATCGTGCACCGGCGAGGCGCTGTGCACCGGCGTATGCGGCCAGTCGCTGCCCCAGACCAGACGCTCGGGATTGGCGTTGATGAGCCGCTGCACCAAGGCACCGATGCGCGGATCGTCCAGGTCGTCGGCGATGCGATACGGCGCCGAGAGCTTCACCCAGACACGGCCGGAAGTCAGGAGGTCGAGGAGCGTGCGCGCGGCCGGTCCCTCAATATCCGCCGGCCGCACCAGGCCGAAATGATCGATAACGACCGGGACTTCGACGCTGCCGAGAACAGGCGCGAGGGCGGCAATAATCTCGGCATGCACGAAAAGCTGGATGTGCCAGGCATGGCGTTCGCAGAGTTGGGCGGTGTCGCGCAGCAGGCCGGTGAGCCCCTCGACGGTAGCGGTGCCGAGTGACGCCATGTTGAGGCGGATGCCGCGAACGCCCGCCTTGTGTAACGCGTCGATTTCCGCCGGCCCGGTGCCAGGCGCGACGGCGGCGACGCCGCGCGCGACAGCTCCGAGTTCTTCCAGCGCGGCCACCATGCAGGAATTGTCGGTGCCATAGAAGCTCGGCTGGACGATGACCACCCGTTCGAGGCAGAGCCGCGCGAGCATGGCGCGCAATTTGGCCAGTGGCGCATCCATCGGCGTATAGCTTCGCCGCGCCGCCAAAGGAAAGCGACGCTTCGGACCGACAACATGCACGTGGCAATCGCAGGCGCCGCGCGGTGGAGTGAAAGCTTGCGGCATCGACGTGCGACCTTCTGAAATGGAGCCGCGATGTTGCACATTCAAAGCATAAAATGCAACATTGCGTCGCTATGACCCGCAAACACGACTTGCCGGCACGCCGCCGAAGCGACATCTCGTCGGTACTCGCCGCGCGCATCGTTCAATATCTGGCCGCGGAGAAGCTGCCGGTCGGCACGCATGTCCCGACGCAGAACCTTGCGGATCGCTTCGCCGTGTCGCGCTCGCCGGTGAACGAGGCGCTCGAGCTGCTGTCGAAAAAAGGCCTCGTGATCCATCGGCAGAACAAAGGCTACTTCACGTCCGCGATAGCGCCGGAAACGCCCGAGCATGTCGGCCTGGCGCTGGAAGACACGCTCTCATCGGTTTACTTCCGCATCGCGGAGGACCGGCTGAGCGGACGGCTTGACGGTCAAGTCTCCGAAAATCTGCTGCGTCAGACTTACGACCTGACGCGCTCGCAGCTCAACCAGTTGCTGGGACGCATCGCGCAGGAAGGCTGGGCAGAGCGGAGGCCGGGCTATGGCTGGACATTCTCGACGATTTTGACGACGCCGGAAGCGTTGGAGCAAACCTATCGCCTGCGCATGGCGATCGAGCCCGCGGCTCTGCTCGAACCGACCTTCCAGCTCGGCCGCGAAGCGGCGGCCCAGTGTCGTGCGACCGAGCAGTGGTTCTTGTCCGGCGGCATCGAAACGGCCTCCGCCGACACCCTGTACGAGCGCGGGGTCCGTTTTCACGAGACACTGGCGGCGGCGTCGCGCAATCCGTTTTTCCTCGACGCGCTGCGACGGGTGAACCGCGTCCGCCGCCTGCTGGCCTATCGTTCGATGCTCGACCGCCAACGCTATTACAGCCAGACGCGGGAGCACTTGCACATTCTCGATCTGCTTTTGCGCGACCGGAACGAAGAAGCTTCCGCCGCGATGGCCCGGCATCTTCGCTCGGTGGTCAAAAACCTCAAGAAAATCAAACCGCTGCTGAAAGTCTGAACGAACAGGCTGGGCCGCGTCGATGCGCCGCGCGGGAGGAGCCTTGGCAACCGAAACGCGATTTGCATTTAAGCGACAAAATATGCAAAAACTGAGGGCAATGTGAGGCTCAACGCATGAACAAGTCACCCGCCGTCCGCACCCCCATCGACCTCGTTGTTCTGGAGGGCGACGGCATCGGGCCAGAGATCACCGCGGCAACCCTGAAAGTGATTGAGGCGGCGGCCAGGGCCTTCGATCTGTCTTTGCGATTCACGCACGAGGAGATCGGCTTCACTGCTTTGCGGAAATGCGGCTCGACCATTCCCGACGCGGTATTCGAGAAAGCGCGGCAGGCTGCCGGCGTCATCCTCGGGCCGGTGTCGCACAATGATTATCCCCCGGTGGACGAAGGCGGGCTCAACCCCTCGGGCGTGCTGCGCAAGCGCCTCGACCTTTACGCCAATATCCGTCCGGCCCGCTCGCGCGATGGTTTGCCGCCGCGGTGCGGCGGCGCGGTCGATCTGGTCGTGGTGCGCGAGAACACGGAAGGCTTCTACGCCGACCGCTCGATGTTCATCGGTCCCGGAGAATTCATGCCGACGCCCGACCTCGCGCTGTCGATCCGCAAAGTAAGCCGGTCCGGCTCGATGCGTATTGCGGAGCAGGCCTTCCGTCTCGCCCGCCAGCGGCGGAAAAAGGTGACGGCCGTTCATAAGGCCAATGTCCTTCGCGTTTCCGACGGCCTGTTCCTCGAATGCACGCGTGCCGTCGCGGGCCGATTTCCGGACGTGGTTTATGAAGAGCGCATCATGGATGCCATGGCGGCGTTGCTGGTGCGCGACGCCGGCGCGTTCGACGTCATCCTGGCGACCAATATGTTCGGCGACATCTTGTCGGACGAAGCGTCCGAAATAGCTGGCAGCCTCGGGCTCGCGGCTTCGCTCAACGCCGGAAGCGATCATGCGGTCGCCCAGGCGCAGCACGGTTCGGCGCCCGACATCGCCGGTCAGGACAAGGCCAATCCATCATCCTTGATCGGCTCGGTCGCGATGCTGCTGGCTTGGCTCGGCGAACGGCGCGGCGACCTCGCGTTGCTCAAAGCCGCCGCCGCCGTCGAAACCGCGCTCGATCGCGTCATCGCCGTGCCGGCCACGCGAACCCCGGATCTCGGCGGCCGCCTCGGCACCTCAGGTTTCGGCGAGGCAGTCGCCGCCGCGGTTTCGGAAGCCGCGGTTCTCGCATGACGGAGATGCGCGCATGAACGCCGTCATTGGCAAAGTCGACCGCTGGCTCTCGGCCATCGAATACTGGGTGATTGGCGGATTGATCCTGATCGCCCTCACGGTCGGCACCATGCAAGTGTTCCTGCGCTATGCGCTCAACACCGGCTTCACCTGGTCGGAAGAGGCGTTCACGCTGTGCACGATCACCGCAATGCTGTTCGCTGGCTCGCGTGCCGTCCGCGACGACCAGCACGTGCGCGTGGAACTGGTGCCGCTGCTGGCGTCGCGGAAGGTGGGCAAGGTGCTGCGGCTCCTGGCGCACATGGTGAGCCTGTTGTTGTGCGCTTATTACGCCTATGCCGGCCTGCTCTATGCACAGTTTACGTACATGATCGGATCGGTGTCGCCGAACAGCGGCATGCCGGACTGGGTTGTGTTTAGCGTCGTGCCCGTTACGCTCGGCCTGTTCACGCTGCGTTACGTCATCCGTATCATTCGCGCGTTGCGCGATGAGGACACCGAGAGCGTGCACGGGCTCGATACCGCTTCGGTGATGGAGCCGGCGCCATGACGATCGCCACGCTTCTGGTCAGTTTCTTCGGGCTGTTGGTGATCGGGGCGCCGGTTGCGGTCGCGCTTGGCGGATCGGCAATGCTGACATCTTTAATTTTCGATGCGACGCCGGCGGCGATCGTCGGCCAGAAGGTTCTGGCTAACCTCGAGCATTTCACGTTGATGGCGGTGCCGTTCTTCTTTTTCGCCGCCGCCCTGATGGAAACCGGCGGGCTGGTCGGACGGCTGATCGCCTTTGCCAACAGTCTGGTCGGTCATCTGCGCGGCGGTCTCGGCGTAACCGGCGTGCTGAGCTGCATGATGTTTGCGGCGATCTCCGGATCGAGTCCAGCGACCGTCGCGGGCGTCGGTCGCATCTTGTATCCATCGCTGGTGAAGGAAGGCTATTCACCGCGTTACGCCATCGGCTCGATTGCGGTGGCGGGGTCTCTCGGCATCCTGATCCCGCCCTCGATCCCGATGATCCTTTACGGTTTCATCACCGAAACTTCGATCACGCGGCTGTTCCTCGCCGGCGTCATCCCGGGCCTGATCTACGGCACCGGTCTGCTGCTGATGGCTCGGTTTCTCGCCGGGCGCGCCAATGTGCCGCTCAAGCCCAAGGCAACCTGGCGCGAACGCGGGGCCGCGCTCCGCTCAGCCGGTCCTGCGCTGCTGCTGCCGATCTTTATTTTCGTCGGCATCTACGGACTGCCGCGTTTCGATATTTTCGGTTTCAGCTACGAAGGTGGCGCCATCTTCACGCCGACCGAAGCGGCCATCATTGCGACGACGCTGGCGCTGTTCGTCGGGCTGTGGGTGTACCGCGAGACTTCACTCAAGAAAATATTCGACACCCTGGTTGCGACCTCGCCTAGCGTCGGGATGATCTTCTTCATCACGACCAACGCGCTGCTGTTCGCCTTTTTCATCACCAAGCTCGGCCTTCCGCAGGCGGTCAGCAGCTTCCTGGTCTCGGAGCACACACCGCAATGGTTGTTCCTGGCGATGGTCAACGTGGTGCTGATCATCGTCGGATTTTTCCTGGAGGGCGTGCCAACGATCCTGATGTTCATCCCGCTGCTGTTTCCGGCGGCGACGGCGCTTGGCGTCGATCCGGTGCATTTCTGCATCATCGTGGTGGTGAACATCGAGCTCGGCCTCATCCATCCGCCCATCGGCCTCAATCTCTATGTCGGCAGTGCTGTCTCCGGCCTGCCGGCCTGGGAAGTTTTCATGGCGGTGCTGCCGTGGATGACCGTGACGATCGCCACCTTGCTGCTCGTCACTTACATTCCGGAGATTTCTCTCTTTCTGCCGAACCTGATCTACAATTAACAAAACAAGTGGAGGATAACGTGAAGGCATTATCTCGTATCGCAACCATGCTTTGCGCCGGTGTGGTAGCCGCCGGCCTGCTCGCATCCGCTTCACCTGCGGATGCCGCGGTCAAGTTAGTGATGTCGAACGACAACAACGGGGTCGGCCTGAAGGGCAAGACCTTCGAGGTGCTCAAGAAGGAAGTCGAGAAGCGCCTTGGCGACAAGATCAATGTCGAGCTGCACCATAGCGGAACGCTGTTCGACCAGAAAACCCAAATCCAGGGCCTTCAACTTGGCGGCGCCAACCTGATCGCGCCGACGCAGGGCATCTACTCGCCGCTGTCGCCAAAGATTGGCGTGCTGTCACTGCCGTTCCTGCTGTCGACGCCCCAGGCAGTCCAGGCGGCGGTGAAGGAGCCCGTCATTCACGAGGCGATCTTCGGCGATCTGGAGAAGAAAAACATTCTGCCGCTGGCGATCTGGATCAACGGCCCGCGCGATCTCGCTTATCGCGGACAGAAGCCGATTCTGGTGCCGGCCGACCTGCATGGCATCAAGATCCGCGTTCAACCGGTGCCGGTGGACCTTGCGACCTGGAAGACGCTCGGCGCCAACGTCGTCGGCATGTCCTGGAGCGAAGTGCCGACCGCCTTGCAGCAGGGCGTGATCGAGGCTGTGGAGCCAACGCCGAATGCGCTGGTCGGTGCCGGACTGGGTGAAATGATCGATTACGTCACGCGCGTCGATTACCACTACAGCTTTTACATTGTGAGCACGAATAAGCAGTGGTGGGACAAGCTGCCAGCCGATATGCGCAAGGGCATCCAGGATGCACTGGACGCCGCCACTAAATGGAATTGGGAAAACGCCGCCAAGGAAAACGAAGCGGCCTATGCGAAGGTGGCAAAGCTCGGCAAGAAGATCCACGAGTTGACGCCCGAGGAGCAGGCCAAGTGGGCGGCGGCCGTCAAGCCGGTGTGGGAACAGTACGGCGTCAAGCAGGTGGGCGAGGACGTTATGCAGCGTCTGCAGAAAGTTGCCGACGAGAACAAGTGATCGTCACGGTCCGGCGTGCCCGGATTGGTGTCGGCCGATAACGAATGACGAAGCCGCGCCGTTTGGTGCGGCTTCGTGTTACCCACGCATTGAGCATGGGGTCACGTCGAAAGCTGAAGTGCCAAAATGTGAGCTTTCACTAATCCAGGGTCTCTGTGTACCCGTTCGTTTGTCTTTTATGTCCCGAAATTTCTGAGAATTTTCGGAAGCGCTAGCACGAACCCAGCGCATTGTCGGCGATCTACTGCACTCTCGGCGCGTCCGATATGCGGGAGTCCTGCCAGGGGATAAGTGCGGAAATATTAAAGGGGCTGATGCCGGCGTAAAAGTTAGGGCGCGAGCTTTCCGGCTTTCGGACGCTGACGCTCGCCGATCTAGTTTGTAATTCGATTGGCTCGGCGAAACCGGCTCGTAATACTTCTTCTCGCTTATGCCTCAAGTCCTTTGGTTCGATTGCGGCGGCGGTGACCACAGAACGGGTGGGACGATCCTTTAATCGACCGACGCCTGTATGCGCGCGGCCGGACTTAATCCGCATGCCGGCGATAGCGGCAACTTCGGCCGCGAAGAAATTGACGTGATTGAACCGGCAATAGCGGTCGCATTGTTGCCTAGTTGATCGGCGGGCGGTCGCCGGATCAACCACAACGGAACAGCGCCCGCGACGACGGCCGCTACGCTGAAAGCTGCGCTCTATTGAATCGAGATATGCCTGCTCTTGATCACGCAGTCCGGCCCAAAGCAGCCGCAACTACTCGGTCAGCCGGTTCGTCACCGCCGACGACTGGCGTGCTTGCATCAGCACCTGCTACAGCTTCTTGATTCCGGCCCGGTCGATGATTCCTTTAAACAGATCGACTTCCTTGCTGATGCGTTCCCACGCGGCGGCTGCGCCCTTTGCACGCACCTGGAAGCCCGCCTTGTAGAGCTTGTCTTTCATTTCCGCAGTGCTGAGGATTTTGAGCGTTTGCTCCTCCAGCCATTTGACGACGTCCGGCGGTGTCTTGGATGGTGCCAACAGCGCGCAGTCGGTGGCGAAGACGAAATCCTTATAGCCGGCTTCCTCCATGGTCGGAACGTCCGGCATGTCGGGCCAGCGCGTCTCGCCCGTAACGGCCAAGCAACGCAGCGTGCCGGCCTTGATGTGTTGCGCGGCTGGCGGCAGCGAGCCTGAACTCAACTGCACCGTGCCGCTCAGCAGGGCTTGGAGTGCGTCGCCGCCGCCCTTGAACACGACGTTCTGGAGGTTTGGCAGATTCTCGCGAATCTTCAGGACGCTGGTCTGGATTTGCGGTGTCGTGCCGATAGGCGGCGATGACACGTTGAATTTGTCGGGGCTGGCCTTCGCCAGCGCCACAAATTCCTTCATCGTTTTGGCGGGCAATTCGGATTTCACCACGAAAGTATTCGGCGAGCTGGCCAGCTCGCAGACGCCAACGAAATCCTTGGCGGCGTCATAAGGAATCTTGTTGTAGAGGGTGACATTGACCGAATAGGCGTTGGTCGCGAGAAGGATGGTGTAACCATCCGGTTCGGACCGCGCGACATGTCCCATGCCGATATTGCTGCCGGCGCCGCCGATATTTTCTACTATGAAAGTCTTGCCGGTCGACTGCTGCAGCGCGGCGGTAACGACACGGCCGACCAGATCGGAAGGACCGCCAGGCGTATTCGCCACCACGACCTTGATCGGGCGCTCGGGATAAGCGGCAAATGCCGATCGTAAACCGATGAGCGAAGGCGCAACGATCCCGGCAGCTACAGCACCGGCACCCTTGATGACGCCGCGACGCGACGGCCGCCAAACTTTCTTGGATTCCATCATAAACCCTCCCGACTTCGTTTTGCATGTTTTGTAGTGAGGCGCGTGCTTCCTGTCAGAATAAGCTTTTGCGGCAGGCGCCGATAGGGGCTTGCGTCTCTCTGAGGAGTACGGCAACCAAATCATCCAACAAGCCGTCCAAGCGGTAACAGATCTATATTTTCAGAGGACGAAATGGCCAAGTTGAGAACGATCGACACCCATACGCATATCCTGACGCTGGAGACCGCCGCGTTGCTGACCGAGGCGGGGGCCAAGGTCACGATAACCAAGGACGACGAGGATCTCTCGACCCTCGATGTCAACGGGGTGGTCTACAAAGCGTTTCCGACCGGCGGCTACGACATACCGCGCCGTTTGAAGGATATGGATGCCACCGGCGTCGATGTTCATGTGTTGTCGGCGACGCCGCAGACATATCTTTACAATATGGACCCTGAGGTGAGCGCGACGCTGGCCGCAATTCAGAACGATCAGATGGCCAAGCACGTTGCCGCGCACCCGGATCGCTTCATGGCTATTGCCACGTTGCCGCTGGCGCAGCCGGCGCGCGCCGCCGACGAACTCAAGCGCGTCATGACGAAGCACGGCTTTAAAGGCGCGATGTTTGCGTCCAACCTCAAGGGCACGAACCTTGACGATCCCATGTTCGAGCCGTTGTGGGCTGCCGCGCAGGAACTCGGCGCATTCATGTTCGTGCATCCGAACAACGTCGCCGGAGCCGACCGGCTGAAATCTTACTATCTCGCCAACCTGATTGGAAATCCGCTCGACACCACTATCGCCGCTGCAAGCTTGTACTTCGGCGGCGTGATGGACCGCTATCCCAAGCTTAAGATCATGCTGGCGCATGGCGGCGGCTTCACGCCATATCAGGCGCCGCGCTGGGAGCACGGCTGGAAGGTACGCGAGGAAGCGAAGAAGAATATAAAGACCCAGCCGAAGAATATCGCCGGCCGCTTCCTCTACGATACCATCCTTCATTCGGACAAGACGCTCGAGGCGATGATTGGCTTAGTCGGCGTCGACCACGTGATGTTGGGCAGCGACTATCCCTATGACATGGCCATGCTCGACTGCGTCAGTCATGTGCGCGGTCTCAAGATTTCCGATGCCGACAAGACCGCGATTCTCAGTGGGAATTTCGAGAAATTCCTCGCAGGGATGCCGAAGTAATCGCACCGAGGCTATCCGGGGCGGTCGGCTTCAGCCGGCCGCCATCAATTCCGCAGGATCGAGCGGCAGCTTCACCGGCGCGTGGCGCTTGGCCGACAGATCGAGCGCCTTGGTCAGCATAAGATTGCGATGCGCTTCCTCAACCGTCGCGGCGACCGTCGGCAGACCCATCGCCACCCGGTCGAGCCAACTGACGGTTTCATCCGCCATCGGCCCGCGCAACTCACCCATGGCCATGTCGCCGGGCGGGTAGGAGCCCATGAAGTCGACAAGCCGGGTCGCGTCGGGATTGTAGCCCTCCGACTGCGCCTTCGAGACCGCCAGAACGATGTCGCGATGGGTGTCGTCGATGGTCAGTACGCCCGTCGTTCCGACAATGCCGACTTCAAGCGAATAGACCGCGCCGGGCCAGGTTACGGGCAGGGCCCAGGATATATTGAGGTGGTAGACGGTTCCGTCGTCGAACATGATCATGCCGGCGGTTGCGTCTATGCCTTTGTACAGCGGGCCGAGTACCTTATCGATTGATCGGGCATAAACCTCGACTGGCTTCTTGCCGTCCAGGCACCACATACAGATGTCGAGTGCGTGCGTGCCGGAAATCACCAATGGCGAAATTGTGCTGGGATCGTCGGTACGTTTATAGTTATCGATCGCCACCAGCCGATTCATGAAGGCGCGCGACGTAACCAAAGTGACATCGCCAAGCGCTCCGGTGCGGCACTTTTCTTTCGCGGCCAGCCAGCGCCGCCGGAAGCGCTGCGTATAGCCCACGACGGCATCGATCTTGGCGTCCTGGATCAGCTTCAGCACCTTCGCGGATTCTGCCAGATTTGTGGCGAGCGGTTTCTCGATCAGCATCGGCAGCCCGCGCTCGATCGCCGCCATGATCGGCGCGACGTGAAGATGTTCATCCGTCGCGATAATGACCGCCGTGGTTTCCGGTCGGTTGATCAGCTCAACGTGGCTCTGCGTTACGAAATCGGCGCTGATTCTCGGACCGACTTCGCCGGCGCGGTTGGGGTTCTTTTCGGCGAGCCCGATCCATTCGACCGCCGGGTGACGGGCTGCGACCTCACCGCGAAACAAACCGACGCGCCCGCCGCCAATGATCGCAAGTCCGACGCCTTTGGTGCTTTTCTTCATTTTGATATCCCGGATCCACGATAACGCACGCGCGCAAAAATTGTCGATTCTGTCAGTGGCATGGCCGGGCCAACCCGGCCATGCCTGTATTTAGAAGAGAGATTACTTGATTGTCGTAATATTCGCGTCCTTGATGACTTTGGCCCATTTCTCGACATCGGTTTTAATGTAATGAGAGAACTCCTCCGGGGAGTTCGCTACGACATTGAATCCGAGTTGTGCGCAGCGTTGCTGCACATCCGGCATCGCCATTGCCTTGACGATGGCCGCGTGCAGTTTCTCGACGATCGCCTTCGGCGTTGCCGCTGGCACCAGCACGCCTTGCATTGTTTCCGACACCTGCTCTTTGATGCCCGCTTCCGCCAAGGTCGGGACGTCGGGGAGGGCCGACGACCGTTTTTCCGAAGTGACGGCCAGCGCCCGCAGCTTGCCGCCGGTGACTTGCGGCGCAGTCGGCGGCAGCGCGCTGAACGCGATGGGCGTGTGGCCGGCGACGGCCGACTGGATCGCCGGAGCCGCGCCCCCGAACGGCACGCTGGCGGCATCAAGCTTAAACGACAGCTTGAATAATTCGGCGGCAAGCTGCGGCGTGGTGCCGACGCCGGGATTTGCGATGTTGTACTTACCAGGATTGGCCTTTATCAGGTCGATCAATTCCTTAACGGTTTTGGCCGGAACTTCCGGGTTTACTACAAGAATGTTTGGTGACGCGGCGGCAAGGGTCACCGGCGCGAAGTCCTTGTAGGGGTCATAGGGATTATGGACGTAAAGGCTCGGATTGACGGTAAAGCTCGAACTCGCCACTAGCACAGTGTAGCCGTCGGGATCGGCATGCGCGGCTTGCGCCATACCGATATTGCCGCCGGCGCCGGGTTTATTCTCGACATAAAATTGTTGCTTGAGAATTTCCGACAGCTTCTGTGCGATCAACCGGGCCATCACGTCGGTCGGGCCGCCGGCCGCGAACGGCACGATCACCTTGACCTGCCGATCGGGATAATCGGCGGCACGTGCCGGCATATTGGCGATGGTGATCAAAGCCAGCACGGCGCAGGCGGCAAAAATCCGAGAATTCCAATTCATCGTCGTTTCCTCCAGGTGTTATGCCGGCGCCATTAAAATTGGCCGGCTTGGGGTACAAGAGAGTCGATCATGATGCGCGCAGGCCCAAGATGGCACGCGCTTCTTTTGCGGTCGCCAATTCAGCGCCGAGGTCGTCGAGCATGCGTACTGCTTTTTCGCATAAAGCTGCATTGCTCGGCGTCAGTTGACCCTTGCTGATAAAGACGTTGTCTTCCATGCCGACGCGAACATGGCCGCCGAGGAACCATGCCTGCGTCAGCATTGGGAACTCCCAACGGCCGATGGCGAAAGCCGCCCACTGTGCGTTCTTCGGCAGCAGCGACTGGGCATAGATCAGAGTCTGCGGCGTGGAGATGAAGCCATAGCGTACGCCCATCACAATCTGGAATAGCGGCGGGCTTTTCAGCACGCCGGATGCAAGCAGTGCATTGGCCAGTTGAATGTCACCGGAGTCGAAGACTTCCAGTTCAGGCTTCGATCCGGCCTTGTAGATCTCATTTGCCATCACGGTGACATTCTCGGGCGGATTGAGCACGGCAGCCGAGCCTGACCACATGGTGTTGAGATCGAGCGTGGCAATGTCCGGCTTCAGCTCGATAATATGCTCGACGCGACGCAGCGGATGAATGAGCGTGCTGCCGGGGCCGGCGATGCGCGGATCTTCCTTGCCCGGAACGAAACGGCCGCCGGCGCCAGTGGTGAGGTTGATAATCAAGTCGGAATTTTTGTCGCGGATGCGATCGACGGTCTCGCGATAATGCGCGAGCTCCATACTGGGTCTTCCGTCCGGGTAGCGCACATGCAGATGGGCGATGGCGGCGCCGGCTTTTGCCGATTCAAGCGCTGCATTGGCGATCTGTTCGGGCGTGCACGGAAGACCAGGATGTTGCTCGATGGTCGTGAGATTGCCCGTGACCGCAACCGTTAAAATGGTCTTGCGGCTTTTAGGACTGGCAGCGGATTCGGTCATCGCGCGTACTTTCTTTTCCGTTTACCGACATTTGCGCGCAGGCGCTTCGGCCGGCCGCTAATTGACAATAAACAAACGACTGTTTACTTTGACGGTCTCCCAAAATGCCGGGATGGAGTCAAGCGAGTACGATCGGCGCGAGGACGTTAGAACGGAGTATGCGTTGAAAGCGAGTGTCGTAAGGCCCGGCAGAAGACGTGTCAGAGCCGCCGCCAAGCCGAATTTGCCAGGCGTGAAAGTTGTTCGTGCGGCGAAGACTTTGCGCGAGGCGAAGACTGCGCGCGCGACGAAGAGGGTGCGTTCCGGCGCTGAAAAGCCTGACGCCGCTTCCGAACCCTCGGTGCGCGACCGCATCCTGGAAGTCGCCGAGCGTCTGTTCGCCGAATACGGCATGACCGGCGTCGGCCTGCGCGCCATCACCCAGGAAGCCCAGGTCAACCTGGCTTCCATCGCCTACCATTTCGGTTCCAAGGATGGATTGCTGGAAGCGTTGTTCGCGCAACGGGCCGCGCCGATTGCCGAGGAGCGCCTGCGTTTACTGGCGCTGGCTTGCGAGGAAAGGGACCCTCCCGAACTTGAAAAAATCCTCGATGCCTTTCTGCGCCCATCGTTGACGCTCGGCGTCGAGCCGCGTTTCGGCGGCCCCGCTTTCGTCAAGCTACGCGCGCGCCTCGGCACTGAGCCCAAGTCCATATCTCGCAAAATACTGTCCAAAGCCTTCGATCAGTCGAGCCGACGGTTCATTGACGCGCTTGCGCGGACGTTACCGAAAATGCCGCGCACCGAAATCGAATGGCGCTTTCATTTTATGCTCGGCACGATGTTCTACACGATGGCGGACAGCGGTCGCATTCAGGCCCTGACCGACGGCCGATGCGATCCGGGCGACGTTACGCGCGCCTTGCGCCACATGATTCCATTTCTGGCGGCGGGCTTTCGCTCCGCGCCAGTTGTTTGAAATAGACGAACACGAGCGAAAAGGATTCTGCAATGCCGTCCAAGAAAATCAATCGCCAGGACATGACCGATGCCGCCGAGAAATATAAGAACTGGGGCAAGTGGGGTCCCGACGACGAAATCGGCACCCTGAATTACACCAGCCCGGAGGACATCGTCGCTGCATCGCAGTTGGTGAAGAAGGGTAAGGTCATCTCGCTGGCGTTGAATTTCGACCATACCGGACCGCAGGGCGCCAAAAGCAAATACCCGTCGATGGGGCGTACCAATGCGATCCACACCATGTTGCGCACCGGGACCGACGCCTATTCCGGCGTGCTCGACAAGCGCGGCATCCGCGCCGCCGACGATATCGTGACGATGCCGCTGCAATGTGGCACGCAATGGGACGGGCTCGGTCATGTGTTCTATGAAAACTACATGTGGAACGGCTATGACTGCCGCGAGGTGACATCGGCCGGCGCGCAGAAATGCGGCATCGAGAAAACCAAAAACAAGATGGTCGGCCGTGGCGTGTTGCTCGACGTTGCGCGCGCCAAGGGCGTCGAATCGCTCGACGACGGCTATGGGATCACCTGCGCCGATCTCGACGAGACAGCGAAAAAGCAGGGCGTCACCATGAAGCGCGGCGATTACGTCATCGTGCGCACCGGCATGATGGAGCGCTGCCAAAAGGCCGGGAGCTGGGACGGTTATCCCGGTGGCGATGCGCCCGGCTTCGCGTTTGAGACGCTGGAATGGATCAAGCGGGTCGAACTGGCGGCGCTGGCTTCCGACACCTGGGGCTGCGAAGTGCGCCCGAACGAGACCGAGCCTGGAATCAACCAGCCGTGGCATTGGATCACCATTCCGATCATGGGCATGACCATGGGCGAAATCTTCGAGCTCAAGGAATTGGCCGACGATTGTGCTGCCGACAAGGTCTATGAGTTCATGTTCGTCGCGCCGGCGATTCCGATCACCGGTGCGGTTGGCTCGCCGGTCAACCCGTTGGCGATCAAGTAGCGGCACGAACGCGTCGTGTTTCGGTATCATTCGCGCGCGGCGGAAGTTGCCCGGCCCAGGGTGGCGCGTGCCGAACGCCGTGCCGGACGGGCGGCCCCGCTTGTATTCTCGAATTTTTCAAAAGGACGACACTGATGACATCGCCTGGACACAACACCAAACGTACCGGCGCCGAAATTCTGGCCGACATGCTGGCTGGTTATGGTGTTACACATGTGTTCATGGTGCCGGCGGTGCTACGGCGGACCTTCGCGGAGATGGAACGCCGCACCAAAATCGCGCGCGTACATTGCCACGGCGAAAAATCAGCCGCCTACATGGCGGATGGCTATGCCCGCGCATCCGGCAAGGTCGGCATCTGCATGGCGCAGGTGATTGGCGCGCTTAATCTCGCGGCTGGCCTTCGGGACGCCTTTCTGGCGCACGCGCCGATCATCGCCATGACCGGTGGCCGTGACGCCAAGACCAAGTTCCGCAAAGTCTATCAGGAAATCGACGATGTCCCGGCCTTCGAGCCGGTGACCAAAATGAACGTCACCATCGACGACGTATCGCGGTTTCCTGACATGATCCGGCAAGCGTTCCGGGTGGCGACCTCTGGCGCACCGGGGCCGGTGCATCTGCAATTTCGCGGCAATGAGGGCCAGGTCGATCTCGACGAGGCCGAGATGGAGCCGCTGGTCGAGGCTCAGTTCGCGCAGGTGCCGCCGTTCCGACCGCAGCCGGAGACGGCCCACGTCAAGGCCGCGCTCGACCTGCTGCAACAGGCGCAGCGTCCGATCATCGTGGCGGGCGGCGGTGTGCGCGCTTCCCGCGCCGGCGCCGAATTGGTCGCGCTGGCGGAGGCGCTGCAAATTCCGGTCGCCACCTCACTCAACGCCAAGGACTGCATCCCCGGCACACATCCGCTCTCGGTCGGTGTCGTCGGCAGCTATTCCCGCGAAAGCGCCAACCTTGCCGTCAATCGCGCCGATCTCGTCTGTTTCATCGGCACCGAAACTGGTGGGATGACGACGCACTTTTGGGCGGTGCCAAAGATCGGCACGCCGGCGATCCAGATTGACATCGAAGCGGAATCGCTCGGCCGCAACTATCCGTTGCAGGCCAGCGTGCTGGGTGACGCCAAGGCCGTGCTGGCTGTCATGCTGGCGCAGGCGGACAAAACGAGCGCGGCAAAGCGCGTGACGTGGATTGAGGAAATTGCCAAGCTGAGAGCCGACTGGGCGGCCAAGTACAAGAGTATCCTTGAATCCGACGCGGTTCCAATCAACCCGGCGCGCATCTGCGGCGAACTCAGCAGGCATGTCCCGGACGACGCCATCGTTATCGTCGATACCGGCCACGCCGGCATGTGGATGGGGGGGCTCTACGACGTGCGGAAGGCGACGCAGAGTTATATCCGCAGCGCCGGTCACCTCGGCTGGGCCTTTTGCGCCGGCCTCGGCGCCAAGGCCGCGTGCCCCGACCGGCCGGTGGTCGTGTTCACCGGCGATGCCGGGTTCTGGTATCACATCGGCGAAATCGAGACCGCGGTGCGCTGGAAGCTCAACTCCGTCACCGTCGTCAACAATAACGGCGGCGGCAACCAGTCGAAGCGCGGCTTCGATCGTGCCTATGGCGGCACGCAGACTGAACAGGCGCGCGAATTGTGGACCTATAATCAAACCAACTTCGCCAAGATTGCGGAGGACATGGGCGCGCTCGGCATTCGTGTCGAAAAGCCAGACGATTTTGCTCCGGCTTTGGCGAAAGCGCTTGCCGCCAATCGACCGGTGATCATCGACGTTGCTACCGACATCGATGCACTGGCGCCCGTCGCCGTGTCTTGAATCTCGGTGGCTTTCGTGCCGCCGTCATGGGGCGTTTGAATTCGCAACTACTGTAATAGTCTCCTGCAGATATCTTTGTAAGGAACGGCCATGTCGAACGCATCTGAAGAGTTGTCCTTCACTTATTTCCCTGAAAACTATCGCTGGTCGCATGGCTTGCTTATCGGATTGAATATGGCGCCATGGGGCGGCGCGGAAATTGGCGAAATCAATCGCATCGGCCTGCGGCTGAAAGGCAGTGTCGGCGATGACGACGCCTGGTTTCGCGAGTGGGCGCGTGAGGCACGCACGGTGGAAGACCGCGGCCGCGCTCTTATTGCCGAAGGCCGTAGCACCAGCGGCGCGCAGTATCTCAACCGCGCCAGCGCGTATTATCATGTCGGCGAGCGGTTTCTGCAGCCCAAGAGTCAGGAAGGTCTCGACGCCTATAAGCGCGGCGTGGATTGTTTCCGCGACGCCGCCAAATACGTCAAACGGCCGCGCATCGAGCATGTCGAAATTCCCTACGGCGATACCAAATTGCCGGCCGTTTACGTTCACGCGGAGCCCGCCAACAAGTCCGGCAAGGTGCCGGCAATGGTGTTTTTCGATGGCCTCGACGTCACCAAGGAGATTCAGTATTTCAAAGGCGTCGCCGATCTCGTCGCGCGCGGCATTGCCTGTCTGATCGTCGATGGGCCCGGCAACGGCGAGGCTATTCGTTTCCGCAATCTGTATCTGCGCCATGACACCGAGCATTATGCGACGCCGGTGTATGAATATCTGGCATCGCGTCCCGAAGTCGATGCCAAGCGTATCGGCGTCATGGCGATCAGTCTCGGCGGCTATTACGCGCCGCGCGCCGCGGCTTATGAGCAGCGCTTTGCCTGCTGCATCGCCTGGGGCGCGCAGTGGGACTACCAGAAAATCTGGCTGGACCGTTTCGAGCGGCTGGCACGCGCGGACACGCCGTCGCTTTCGGTGGCCGCCCAGCACATTTCCTGGGTGCTGAACGCCAGTTCGCAGGAAGATGCAATGAAGCGGCTTGAGCCGTTCAAGCTCGACGGCGTCGTGCAGAAGATGACGTGTCCGTTTTTATTGCTGCACGGCGAGGGCGACGAGCAGATTCCGCTGGCGGAAGCGCAGAAATGCTTCGACGCGGTTGGCTCGAAGCACAAGGTATTTAAATTATTCACCCGGGAAGAGGGCGGGTACCACCACTGTCAGATCGATAATCAGAGCATCTGCGCGGCCTATATGTGGGATTGGCTCGAGCAGCTGCTGCAACCGGCGCAATAGTCCGCGCCGGTTGCAGGCTTCGCTATTGGTTGAGGTGGATATTGTTGGCTTTAACAACCTCACCCCACCGCGCGATTTCGCTCTTGAGCAATTTCGCGCCGGCGGCGACTGAGCGGTCTTCTTTCGGGAAGGCCGTGACGCCTTCGCCCGCCCAAATCTTGAGGACGGCCGGATTTGTCACGACTTCCTGCACCGCCGCATTGAGTTTGTTCACGACATCTTTCGGCGTGCCGGCCGGTGCGAACAGGGCCTGCCAATAGCTGACGTCAAGTTTCGGCCCAAACATTGCGGCGAAGCTCGCCGCGTTTGGGAAGTCCGGCGACTTGTCCTTCGACGTAATTCCGTAAGCGATCATTGAGCCGGCCTTGACCTGCTGCACCACCGACTGTGGTGTGGCAAAGAAGAGGTCGACATGGCTGCCCAGAATATCCTGCAACGCAGGCGCCGCGCCGCGATAGGGAATGAGATCGATTTTCACCCCGGCTTCCTGAGCCAGCAGGGCCGAAGCGAGATGACCGGTCGCACCATAACCCGGGATCGCGACCTTAAGGTTTTTGGTTTTCATAAGAGCGAAGAGATCCTTGGCCGTTTTCGCTTCCAGGTCTTTGCGGCCGACCAGCACCAGCGGGTTTTTATTGATGAACATCACCGTGGTCAGGTCTTTTTCGGTGTCGAACGGAAGACTTTTGTAGAGCGATACGTTGGCTGAAATCTGCAAATTATGCAGCAGCAGCGTGTAACCGTCCGGCGCCGCGCGCACGACCTTGTTGGTCGCGATGATCGTCCCACCGCCGCTGAGGTTCTCGACGATGAAGTTTTGCTTGAATTTTTCGCTCAACTGTCTTGCCACGATGCGCGCGAGCTCATCGGTCGGTCCACCGGCCGGATAAGGCACGATAATCGTAACAGTACGGCTGGGATATTCGTCGGCCATCACCGGCTGTGCAAAGGCGAACAAGCCGCCCATCGCCAACGCAATCGCAAATGCGCGTCTATTCATCACATTCCTCCCTGTTTTGAAGCTTTTTATGTACCTTACGTCGATGGAATAACCGGCAGCAAGAGGTAGGGTTCGTAGCCCTTTCCAAAGTGTAAGGTGTTTCGCGTTTCGAAGATTGCCGCCGGCCGGTCGTCCCGATCGATATGCAAGAACGGCCCGACACCTTTCATCGGGTAAGGTGCGTTGGGTAGCGCGATATCGCGTCCGTCGACCTCGTAGTCCTTGCCGCGTATGGTTAGGGCGAGCTGGTAGCCAGGCGGAACGACGATCGAGGTCGGCAGGATTTCAATATCGAGTTCCACCGGCTGACCCGGCGTCAGCGGCTGCTCGTCATCGTGCGGATGCCAGGGCCGGTAGGGCAACGAGAGTGCCGGATCGATCTTGCGATGCGATGCGCGCAGCCAGCCAAGCCCGACTGGTACGCGCGGATCGTTGGAGCCGATGAAGGTCACTTCTTTATTGTCTGGGTCGAACACGCGCAGCACCAGGAACAGATCGGCGTCGGTGGTCTCGGAAGACACCCAGATCCTGGCCGCCACCGGGCCCGTGACCTCAAGGCTCGATGTCGATACCGGCAAGCGGAAGGTTAGGCCATCGCCGGTGGTCTCATAGGTCATGGTCTTGTTCGCGACCGGTGGCGTGGTGCCAAGCTCGAGATCGGTCGGCTGAAGATAATACTTTGTCCATTGCGTGCGGGCGAGCGGCCATTCATTTTCCGCCCGCAGCACGAAATTTTCGCCTGGGTGACGGATGTTGAGCGAAACCCGCGGCTGCTGGTTCCAACCGGTATCTTCGCCTTTGAGGAAGTGACCGAAGAAGCGCTTTTGCAGAGCTTCTCCGTAGCTACTGTAAAAATGTGTGAAGTGGGTGTCGCCATGTACCTCCAGCCATTTCTGCGGTGAACCGGCACGCAGATAGCCTTCAAAATTTCCGCGCGTATGCAGGCCCATGCCGCCCCAATTGCCCGCCGACAAAAGCGGCGCTTGGATCTCCGCGAAGTCGGCGGTGCGCTCGGCGTAGTAATCTTCATAGAGCGGCCGAATTTTTGTTTCATTCGGCGTGTCGATGCGGTTTTGCGCCAGCACGTCCTCCGGCAATGTTTCGGAGCCGGCGACGAGCTCGCCGTTCACAACACTTAGGGCACCGCGTGTACCCACCCCGTGCTGCACGGTGCCGACCTGTCGCGGATGCCAGGAATTCAGAAAATCGCTGAGAATGCCGCCATGGCGGCAGAGTTCGCGATAGTAATCGGACGAACCTTCCCAAATGCAAAGTGCGGCGAGATGCGGCGGCTTGAGTGCCGCTGCGGTCCACTGGTTCATGGCGTAATAGGAGATGCCGTTGATGCCGACTTTGCCGTTGCTCCAAGGCTGCGTGCCGGCCCATTCGACGCAATCGAAAATATCCTGCGACTCGCGTGGCGACCAGACATCGACCACGCCGGGCGACCGGCCGGTGCCACGTGAGTCGATACGAACGCAGATGTAGCCGTCGGGCACCCATTTTTCAGGGTCAACGAGTTCCCAGTTTTGATAAAGGTTGCTCGATCCCTTGAGCACTTCCGGCGCGGCGGCAATCAGGCGCGACCAGTTTCCCTTGTAGCCTTCCTGAAAAGAGAGACCTTTTGCGTAGGGGCCATAGCTCAGGATAATCGGATACTGGCCGTCATCGGCTGGCCGGAAGACATCAGCTCTCAAGACAATGCCGTCATCCATTTCAATCGGCGTATCCCAATCGATCCGCATCCCGTCGCGATCTTCAGTTTTCATCAGACTCATACCGGCTACATTCCTTGAAAAGTTAGATACGAAGCAGATCAGATGGTCGGTCGATGGCGTTTGACGGCTTCGAGATTTGTTGAATCAAGGCCCATGTAGATTCCGCGCTCCCATGTTCGTTTAAGCGGGTCGGACACGACCAGCGACATCTTGCCGATTTTCGCAATTTCGATGTCGACCGCCTCGCCATCTTGCAGCGCGCCAAGGCCCTCGTGATTGGTGCCGCAAGCGATCAGATCGCCCGAATTCATGGTCATGACTGTCGTCGCGAACTCCACCAGTTCCGGCACACGGTGCTCCATGTCGTCGGTATTGTAGTTGTGACGAAGCTGTCCGTTGTTCCAAAAGCGGACGATCAAATCATTCGGGTCGTCAATCTCGTCGGCTGTGGCGATACAAGGACCGATCGGTGCGAAAGTATCGAACGATTTGCCGAGCCAGCTTGTATGCGGCGTGGATGGCCAGGTTTGGCGACCCTGCTCGCGCGCCGACACGTCGATCATAGCGGTATATCCGAAAACGGCGCTGCGCCAATTTTCCGCCTTCACCATCTTGGCGGGGCCTTTGATGACCACTGCCAGTTCCGCCTCATGCATGAATATCCATGGAACGGTGTATTCCGGTAGTACGATTGTGCTGCCGGGCCCGACGACGGCATCGGGGTTCTTCATGAACATGTTCAGCGGCCGCGCCTCGCGCTGGGCATGCTCCCAATAATTGGCAATGCAGGCGAGGATTTTGCCCGGTCGCGGCAACGGCGGATGCAGGCGCACCTGATCGAGAGAGATAGCGTCACCGGTGGCGGACAACCGCTCCAGTGCCGGACGGAGCGTGTCGAAATCGTCGATCAGGTTCTGCATCGTCAACTGCGGCGTATGACCTTTTCGTACCGCCGCAGAAATGTCGACAACGCCGCGCTTGGTGAGCGAGCCGGGTAAAACCCCGTCCGCATTGGGATGGTCGAACAATACGAGTTTCACCTCAATCTCTCCATCGGTACGGCGCGCCGCCAAGGCATGGGGGCAGAATCTCTTGCAATCTTCTCCGGCATGCGCGTAATTCCGCGCTAAACAAACGACTGTTTACATTCTGCAAATGACCGCCGGTGAGTCAAGGCAGAAGGCCGGGCCGAACCGATTTAAGCGAGCGCGAGAATGTGTCTCCTTTCGCCTCGTGCCGACTATCGGTACGTACTTCGTTGCGACACGGTGAAATAACCACGAGAAATTCTGTACGAAGGCAAAGAGTAACAAAACCGGGCCTCTCATTTGAACCATGTGGGAAACTGTGCCTTCATCGTCTTCACGACACCGACGTCAGGAAACTCAAATGCCGGCAGCGATCCAGATCGCCATTCTCGATGACGACCATGTCATCCGCATGGCGCGTTATGCGCTGAGCGGGCCGGGAGAGGTAAGCGACCAATGGGTGCGCGACTTCTTCTTGCCGGAAGAAATGGATCCCAAGCGCGTGCTCAACGCCGGGCGCGGGCTGCATCAAGCGGACGGGGTTTCGCTGACCCCGATGAGCGCCAAGCAAGACATTCGCAAAGGTAGCGATGCCTCAATCCTGATCTTCCGGCGCGGCAAGATCGATGCCGAATTGCTTGCCGCCAATCCGAAGCTGCGGTTGATCCAGCGCATCGGCGCACGCGCCGATAGCATCGACCTTGCCGCAGCGGCGGCGCGGGGCATCCAGGTATCCTGTCTGCCGCGCCGCACGCTGCAATACACGGCAGAGCATGCCATCCTGCTGATGCTGGCGCTGTCGAAGCGACTTATTGAAGCGGACGAATCCGTGCGCGCCGGCAAGTGGGATCGCGCCCTTGTGCATCCTGAGAATGGCGTGGCCTATAATTGGGCAGGCTTGTCGGGGCTCGGCGGCCTTTTCGGCAAGACGATCGGCATTATCGGACTTGGGGAGGTTGGGTCACTGGCCGCTGGAATGGCGCGGGGCTTCGGCGCCCGTGTTGTCTACACCAATCGCAGCCGGCTGTCGGCCGATCATGAACGGCAGATTGGCGCTGAGTTTTTGCCCCTTGAGCAACTGCTGGCGGAGGCCGATTTCGTGTCGATGCACGCCAACAATTTGCCCGAGAACAAGGAACTGGTCGGCGCCGAGGTATTTGCGCGGATGAAGCCGACGGCGTATTTCATCAACACCAGCCGCGGACGGATGGTGGACGAGGATGCACTCCGGGCGGCGTTGGTCAATGGCGTCATTGCCGGCGCCGGGCTCGATGTTCATTTTGAAGAACCGCGGCCGACGCCAAATCTGTTTGCCGGCTTGCGCAATGTCATCATGACGCCGCATCTGGCCGGCGGATCGCGCAAGGGCATTGTCGATGAGATAGAGGAAATTCTCGACAATTGCCGCGCCATACTGACCGGCAGACCGATAAAATACCAAGTCGTTGCGTCAACGATCTAGGCCGTCAGTTGCTCGGCGCGTCGGCGATGCGTTCCCAATGCAATTCACGGTGCTGCATGACGCCCTGCCAGAGCCGCGGCTTCTGGGTCAGCACGAGGTGGTCGCCATCGAAGTGTATGAACCGGGTCTGGTCGCCGCCGACTCGTTTGGGGTCGGCCGACGCATCGACATGCGTCACCAGTGTCTTGCCGTCGTATTCATAATTGCCGCAATACGAATTGTATTCGCGAATGGTTTCGCCATCCGGCAACTGACGCCGCGCGTCGCAAAGAACCGACATCATGCGCATGTCGGCGTAAAACACCAGTAATCCGCGCGGCTTTTCGCCATAGGGCGGATGCATGGGGTTACCGGCATCGTCATGCGCCAAGGTCTTGTAAAGCCGCCACGTGCCGACAATGTCTTTCATTGCGTCCTGACTGCATCCGAGAGCAAGGTTTGGAACAGATATCGTTCGCTACGGATGACCACCCCGAAAGCGTCCGGGATGGCCATTTGAAATTTTTTTGCTTAGAGCCTTTCCGGCTTTGATGGAATCAAAGCCGGGCTCTAACTTTTTGTTTTGACGCGTTTTCTTCACGTGAAACGGTACCCACTTCGCTCGAAAACGCTATAGATCACTCGACTTTCAGGCCGAGCTTCTTGATCAGCGCGCTCCATTTCGCTTCTTCACGCTTGATATTGTCGGCGTACTCGGCCGGCGTGCTGGGCGCTGGCGCTCCGCCCGCCGCGACGATGCGCGTGTTGAAGTCGGCTGAGGTCACGATTTTCTGCAGTTCCTTGTTCAGCCGCGCGATAATCGGGGCTGGCGTGCCCGCTGGCGCGACGAGGCCGTAATACTGGACAATAGCAAGCTCCGGCATGCCGGCTTCCTTGGTCGTCGGCACATTTGGTATCGCAGAAAGGCGTTCCGGGGATGCGACGGCGATCGCGCGTATTTTTCCAGCATTGATATTGCCGATGGCCGGCGGCAGCGTGTTGAAAGCCACCATTACGTGGCCGCCGAGCAGGTCGTTGGTCAGCGGTCCGGTGCCTTTGTACGGAACGACAGTCATGTCGGTACCGGTCATCGATTTAAACTGTTCGGCGCCGAAGTAATTGAGCGTCGGCGAGGGTGGCGTACCGACGGTAACGGTCCCTGGCTTGCTCTTGGCGAGAGCGACGATATCGGCGAGCGTTTTGACGGGAACGGTGGGGTTCGCCATGATGACGATCGGGATGGAGGCAATCAAGCCGATCGGCGCGAAGTCCTTGGCGAGGTCATAGCCGGTATTGGCGGGAAGACTCGCACCGGTCACCAGCATCAACAAGGTCTGACCGTCCGGTGCGGCTTTTGCCCCGTCGCGGACGCCTATAACGGAGCCGGCTCCGGGGCGGTTCACCACCAGAACCGTTTCGCCCAGTGCATCGGTCAGCTTTTGTGCAATGACGCGGCCAACCGTATCGACGCCGCCGCCGGCAGGATAGGGCACGATCAGGGACACGGGACGGGTGGGGTAATCCTCCGCTGCCGCCGGCCAGTGCGGTCCCCATATAAGTATCGCAGTCAGCGCGAAAATGAATTTGGCGCCAGCGCTGCGAGTTTTGTGAATTGACATTGGCGCTCTCCGCTCCCTGTTGCGACTGCTCAAGAGACCAATCTCACCTTGTACGATAAAATGACGGATTGGTCGGACTGTCGTCCGGTGGCGTCGCTTGCAAACAATGCTGCCCGTTTAACTGATCCGAGGCAACCCGGTCAGCTCGGATTTGCGATTGCTTTTCGAGCGCCGTTTACGCGCCGAGGTATGCACCGCCACTGACATGGATGGTCTGGCCGGTGACGTAGCGTCCACCCGGTCCGCACAAGAAGCAGACCATCGCCGCGACATCGTCCGGCTGTCCGCGGACACCGGTCAGTGTGCCGTGCGTGAGGTGATGCGCGGGCTTTTGCGATGTCTCGGGGCGCTGCGTTTCAATGCGGCCGGGGACCACGCAATTGGCAGTGATGTGCGCCTCGGCGAGATCATGGGCCAGGCCGCGCGTGAAGCCGACCAGGCCTGCTTTCGCGGCCATGACGTGGGCGCGGTCCTTCGAGCCGATATGCGCACTCATGCCACCAATATTGATGATGCTGCCGCCGCCGGCCTGCTTGATGGCCGGCAGACAGGCCGCCACGCCGTGAAACGCGGAATCGAGCGTTGTCGCCATCACTTCCCGCCACTCGGCGAAACTCATCCGATCGATCGGCGTTTCACGCCGCAGCGCCGCGTTGTTGACGAGAATGTCGATGCGGCCGAACCGGCGGATCGCAGCCGCGGCGATCCCGGCGAAAGTCGCGGCATCGGCAACATCACCCAGCGCGGCCAGGGCGCTGCCGCCGCCAGCCTCGATTTCACGCACGACACTGTCCGCCTCAGCTTTGTTCGAGCGGGCATTGACCACAACCGACGCACCACTTTGCGCGAGATGCAGCGCTATGGCGCGGCCGATGTTGCGGCCGGCGGCGGTGACGATGGCGACCTTGCCGCTGAGGCTTTTCGTGTCAGTCATTCATTTCCTTTAACCGCGCGTTCCGGAGTGCGGATTGCCCTCAATAAAGCCTAGCTTCGGAGCGCCGTGAGATCGATCTTCCCATTATACAGTGTAGCGAGTAGCTCAAGCGCCGCGGTGCTACGCGCCTCGTTCCAGCCGCCATGCCGGACGCTCAATGCGAATTTTTCGATAATGTCGGTCCGCGTCAGCGGTTCATGCGCGCCACCGCGAAAATGCGGCTGCCGTTCTTCCACGACGCTGCCGTCGTTGAGGACCGCGCGAATGTGGCCGGTAAAATTCTTCGGATAAGGATTATCTGGGTCGATCACGTAGCGAACCTTGGCCGCAAGCGTGAGCACTTCCTGATCGTTGACGGCGGCTTGCGTGAAGGCGTCGAGCCCGACACCGCCGCGCACGAAACCGGTCGCCAGAATGAAGGGTGTCGCGAACTTGGCTGCATAGCCGTTCGGTGGCTTCTGCTTGGCGGCGAGCGGCTCCCACAAACGATGCACGGTGCCTTCGCCGACTTCGCAAATCAGTTCCTTGACGTCGGATGGCTTGATACCCCGCGCCGCCAGCCGTCTGGCGCAGTCGATGTAGGGGTGAGCCATGGTCCCGCAAGGATAGGGTTTGAAGGCCAGGGTCTCGGTCACCCACGTTACGCCGAATCCTTCCGTCACCGCGCCGTAATTGCCCGCCGTCGTATTGGCGAAACCATGAAACAACCCGTGCACACCTTCAAACACCGTGCGGGGGCCAACGAAGCCGCCCCGCGCTAACAGCGCGGCACGAATACCGGACTGGGCAGCCCATCCTGGATGAAGCCGCTTGGTCCACGCGCCTTCCGCCAGGTATTCAATGATTCCGCCGGCGAAACTGCCGGCGATGCCTAACGCATCGACCATTTGTTTGGGAGGCAGGCCGATTGCCGCGCCGACGCCCGCCGCTGCGCCCATGACGCCGAAAATGGCGGTTGGATGAAAGCCAGCCTTGTGTACGGCCTTGGGAATAACGGTCGAAAGCCGGCACATGACCTCAGTGCCGATGGCAATGCCGCGCAAGGCCGATGGGCCATCGATATTGTGGCGTTCGCAAGCCGCCAGCACCGCCGGCACAATGACGGCGCCGGCGTGGACCGGGCCGCCCTCAAAGGTGTCGTCGAAATCCTCGCCATGTGCCGCCGTGCCGTTGATGAAGGCGGCGCTTGCCGAACTCAAGGTCCGGGTATGGCCGATCGCCGTGCAGGGTCCATCATCGTCACAGCCGGCGAGTGCGCTTGCGACATAGTCTTCGTTCCGTGCGGTAACGCAAAGGCCGACCACATCGATCAGCAGATCTTCGCATTTGATGCGCACCGCCGACGGCAGGTCTTCTGACGTGACATCGGCAATGCTCGCGGCCAATTGCTGCGCGACCGAGACGGCGGGAAGTTCGGAGGTCATGGTGGGTCAGCTCGAACGTAAGCGGATGGTCCCGAAACCGGGGATACGGTTGACGGCGATAACCACCGCGAAAGTAATGATCAGCATACCGATGCCAATCACCGATATCGCGCCAAGGTCGCCGCTTTCATTGAGATCGTAGATCAGCACCGAGATCACCTTGGTCTGCGACGTGAATAATATGATCGCCGCCGACAATTCCCGCATGACACCGACGAATATGAAGCACCATGTCGCAATCACGCCGGTTCGCAACAGCGGCGCGGTAATCTGCCAAAGCGACTTCAATCGCGTTGCGCCGAGGATACGGCTGGCGTCCTCCAATTCGGGGTGAATGGTGCGCAAGGCCGCCTGCAATTGTTGATAAGCGGTCGGCAACGCGATCGTGACGAAGGCGATAAGGAGAATCCATAGTGTGCCGTACAGGACGAAAGGCGGCCGTGTATAGCTCAGGAAAAGTCCGACGCCGAGCACAATGCCGGGAATGGCGATCGGCGCGGTGGCGAGGAAGCCGAGAATTTGGTGGCCGGCGACCGCCTTGCGCGTCGTGATATACGCGATAACGAGGGCAATGGCGGTGCCAATGGTGGCTGTGGCTGTACCGAGTATGACGGTGTTCTTGAGGGCGAGTGACGCAGCCGACAATTCGAACAGTACGAAGTTTACATTGTGCAAGGTGGCGTTATGCCAGGTGAGGAATGTTGTCGCGACCGGTGAAAATGCCGCGTTGAGCAATGCCGCATAAGGCAGGAACACCGGCAGCATCAGGATGGTCAGACAAAGTCCGAACGCGACCCAGCGCAGGCCATGCAACGGGATCAACCGGGGCGCGCCGTATTTACCGCCGACGACCGAATAGCCTCGCCGACCGAGAATCATATGCTCGGCCCGCAGCAGGAGGACGGTGAGCACAAGCAGCGGCAATGCCGCCGCGGCGGCCAGTTCCGGCTTGGGCGGGAATTGAAACAGACTCCAGATTTTCGTCGTCATCGTGTGAAAACCGGCCGGCAACGCCAGAATAGCCGGCGAGCCAAATAGCGTCATCGCTTGCAGAAAGGCGACCAGGGCGCCGGCTAACAGCGCCGGCAGCACCAGCGGAATGGTAATGCGGCGCGCGGTATGCCAGCGCCCGCCCCCGAGGATGGACGAGGCATCTTCCAACTCGCCGGGTGTGCGGTCGAGGGAATTGGCGACCAAGACGAATACATAAGGAAAGGTGTAACAGGAAATGACGAAGATGAGTCCGGGAAGCGTGTAGATATTCAACAGGTGGACGTCCTGGTCGGCGCCGGTGACTGCCCGGAATATCTTATTGAGCAGGCCGCTGTTTGGAGCGGCGAGCAATTCCCACGCGATGGCGCCGAGAAATGGCGGCGTGACAAACGACGCCGTCACCAAGGCGCGGATCACACCGCTGAAGGGCAAGTCGGTGCGGGCCACCAGCCAACCCATGGGGGCGGCAACCGCGCAGCAGACGAGCGACGAGGAGATGGCGATGATGAACGTCGTAATGAGGGGATCGAGGAAGGAGGATTCCGTAAACAGGCGAATGAAATTAGCAAATGTCGGAAGCCCCTTGGCATCGGTGAAGCTGTAAACCAGCAGCCACGATAGTGGCAGCACGATCAATATGCACAGGATCGCCGCGAAGATGTAGAGCACCGGCTTCGACAGATCGATGCCATGGCGCCGCGGTCGCGCGCGTGATGGTTCGGAGACGGTCAAGACCGATCCCGCCCGTGGTTCATGAACTCATTCATACTTTGAAGATTTCACTGTAGCGACGCTTTATCGCGTCGGCCGATTTCTCGACCCCCTCGGGGTCTTCTTTCATCAACTTGATGTCGGCAAGTTTGCGCACGCCCGGCTTTTCAACGGCCTGAGCATGCGGCGAATACTGGCGGGCATAATCGATGAGAAGCTGCTGGCCCTCGCGCGAATGCATCCAGTTCTGGAATAGCTTGCCCGCGTTAGGATTAGGAGCGGCCTTCATCAGTACGCTCGGGCTGGTGGCGACCGGCGTGCCTTCTTCGGGATAAATTACGTCGACCGGCTGGCCTGCTTCCTTGCCGCGGATCACCAGATAACCTGCGCCGTCAATCATGATGGCGCGTTCGCCCAGCGCGATTCGTTTGGGTGGATCAGTCGCGGACTGCACCTGCATGATATTCTGTTTGGCGAGTCTCTCAAAATAGCCCCATCCGAGATCGCGTGCGATCTGGAAGGTTGCGTTCATGATGGTGCCGCTATAGGCGGGGTGCGCCTTGACCATCTTGGCGTTCCATTTTGGCGCAAGGAGATCGGTGAAACTCTTCGGCGCGTCTTCGATTTTTACCAGACTTGTGTTGATGCCGAACGGCGACACCAGCACGCGCGTCACCAGGGAATAGCCCTCCGGATCGTAGTATTTCGTGTCGTAATGCTTGACCACCTCTTCGGGCAGGTATTGGGCGAGCCAGCCATCGCGCTTCCAGAAGGCGACATGAGCCTGATCGGCTGTGTTCACCACGTCGACAGCGTGGATGTTGGCGGCATATTCCTGGCCGATACGCTGGAAAATACGTTCGGCGCCGGAACGTTCGACTCGAACGGCGATGCCCGGATATCTCTTCTCGAAGGTTTTGCCGAGACGCTCGGCAAACTGCAGGTCCATCGCTGTGTAGAAGACGAGCTTGCCGTCCTTCTTGGCCGCATCAACCAACGTCGGGGTGATCGCTTCCGCCGGTGGCGGCGCGGCGTGCGTTGCCGAGGCAAAGATCGTTCCCGCCGCCAGCGTGGTGCCTGCTTTGAGGACATCGCGCCGGTTGAAAGTCATCTTTCGCATGACGGTCTCCTCCCGGTTTGCTCCACCAGCTAGAGCCTTTCCGGCTTTGACGGAATCAAAGCCGGGGCTCTAGCTTTTTGTTTTGACGCTTTTTCTTAGCGTGAACCGGTGCCACTTCGCTCGAAAACGCTCCTGAGGCGCACGGGTATTTAGACGTGGAACAGCTTGACGTAATGCTGCTTGATCTCGTCGGCGGATTTCTCGACGCCGGCGGGATCGTCTTTCATGGTCTTTATGTCCTTGAAGGGCGTCCGGCCGGCTTTTTCCTTGGTCTGCGGGTGCATTGAGCGCAGGCCGCCGACGTCGATAATGAGTTGCTGGCATTCCGGCGTGAAGCTGTAGCTGCAGAACAGCTTGGCCGCGTTCGGATTGGGCGCGGCTTTAAACATGCCGGTCGGGCCGACGATCAGCGGCGAGCCTTCGGTGGCATAAACCGGCTCGACCGGGCCGTTCTTTTCCTTGATTTGGAAGATGTTGTATTCATTGCCGTCGGCCATGACCGCGCGCTCGCCCAGCGCCAACCGCTTCGGCGGATCGGCCGAGGACTGCACCTGCATGATGTTCTGCTTGGCGAGCTTTTCAAAATAACCCCAGCCGAGATCACGCGCCTGCTGGAAAGTCGCAGTCATGATCGTTCCGCTGTAGCCCGGATGCGCCTTGACGATCTTGTTCTTCCACTTCGGATCGAGCAGGTCAGCGAAACTCTTGGGCGCTTCCTCCTTTTTCACCAGATTGGTGTTGTAAGCGATAATGCTGAGCCAGACGCGGAAGCTGGCGAACTGGCCATCGGCGTCTTTGTGTTCATCCGGATAGAACTTGGCCACATCCTCGGGCACGTAGGTCTCGAGGAGTTTTTGATTTTTCCAGACAATGAAATGGGCGGCATCGGAAGAGTTGGCGACATCGACGGCATGGATGTTGCTGCCGTATTCCTGACCGATGCGCTGGAAGACACGTTCGGCGCCGGTGCGTTCGACTCGAACCGCGATGCCCGGATATTTTGCCTCGAACGACTTGCCGATCTTTTCCGCCAAAGGCAGATCGACTGAGGTATACCAGACCACCTTGCCTTCCTTCTTGGCAGCGTCGATCAAGGCAGGCGTGACTGCGGAGGCGGCCGGTGCCGCCGACAAGACTTTTGTGGAGAGTGCGCTGCCGACGGCCAGCGCGCTCGATCCGATCAGAAGATCACGGCGTGAGACTTTTGCTCCACTCATTGTCAACGTCCTCCTCTTGTTGTCCCAATTCGCTTATTGCGATTGATCGTTGTTTGGGGTTCGATTTTCAGCGGGATAGTGCTCGGCAGCGGTCGCGCGGTAGATGCAGCCATACATTGCTGCCTTGGGGAATGTTGTCTTGCGCCGGCGTGACGATTCGAAATTGCGTGCCGTCACGCGTCTCGACCATATAATCCCGGTTGCCGCCAAGATAGACCTGCCGGACCACGGTTGCCGCCACTGTGTTTTCTATGTCGCCGCTTGGGGTCGTCGCGATGAGGACGTCATGCGGACGGATTGATACGGCCGTTTGCATCCCTGCTTTGAGGGGCGTGCCCCCGCAGCGAATTCGAACGCCTGCAAATTGCACGCTTGAGGTGTCCAATGCCTTGCCGGCGAAGACGTTGCTGGAACCGATGAAGCGCGCCACGAATTCCGATTGGGGACGGTCGTAGATGTCTTCCGGCGATCCGGCCTGTTCGATTTTGCCGCCGTTCATGACGCAAATGAGATCGGCGGTCGTCATGGCTTCGGACTGGTCATGCGTCACATACACGGTCGTGTATCGGTAGGCGTCGTGCAGGCGCCGCACCTCAAAACGCATTTCTTCGCGCAGATTGGCGTCGAGATTGGACAAAGGTTCGTCGAGCAGCAAGGTCTCGGGATCGACGATCAGCGCGCGCGCCAGTGCGACACGCTGCTGCTGGCCGCCTGACAGTTCGCCCGGATAACGTTGTGCCAGTTCGCCCAGTTTGGTCGTGGCGAGGATAGCATCGAGCTTTGCTCCGATGGTGGCGCGGTCAAGTTTCCTGATCTTGAGGCCGTAAACGATGTTCTCGGCAACTGTCATATGCGGCCAGAGCGCGTAGCTCTGGAAGATCATCGACATGTTGCGTCGCTCCGGCGGCACCGTATTCGCCGGCGATGACATCAATTTTTCACCAACGCGGATTTCGCCGGCGCTCGGCTCGACAAAGCCGGCAAGGAGCCGCAGCGTTGTGGTTTTGCCGCAGCCGGATGGACCGAGAAGGCAGACCAGCTTTCCGTGCTCAATCGTCAGCGAGATGTCGTCAACGACTGCCGTGGCGGCGTAGCGTTTTGTCAAATTCTTAAGTTCAACAGACGCCACGCGATCGCTCCCTCAGCAGTTCTCCGCTGTTTCGCGGCTATAGCTTCTAATTCTTTGAAAGATTCAATGTGACGGCAGACTGCGTGCGAATATCTCCGTGCGATTGCGACATCATGAAATAATCTTCACTTGTTTGCCACCCAGGAATTCATTGCGATGGGAAAGCAAAGCCGCAGTGCAACATGAGATTTCGCACTGATAACCACAATTCACCAACTTCGTTTGCTTGTCCATAGATCGGCTATTCAACCCGAGCCTAGGCGCGGAGCGCTCTCAAGTTGGTTCCGGAAAAGGCTTTCTTTTGAAGCTATTCAGCAGCTTCATCGAGATGTGATCCAACGACAGGCAAGACCAATCTTCTGGGAGATGAGCTTAGCCAGCACAGGTCAGGCTTCGGTTGGTCTTAAATCGGAAGCAGGTGGTCTTTCATATATTCTCGTTACCGATGCTTCGAAAACCTCCGGCGCTTGCGGCTTAACATACAATACAAACACCTGCGGCTGCGCCTCCCGTATTTTTTTCTCCATCTCGACCACAATCTGTTCGATTTCGGGAGTGGTGAGGTGGTCCTCAAATTTTATGCTCAGGGCGACGATAACCCGCTCAGGGGCGAGTTGAGCCGTAACGACCCCATTCGGGCAAACGACACCTTCAGTAGACCGCGCAATCAGGAAAACTTCCTGCTGCAGCTTGGGGTCGGCCCGCTCCCCGATCAGAAGCCCCTTGCTCTCTTTTGCGAGCAATACAGAGACCCCTCCCAGCAAGACGCCGATCGCGACGGACGCAACACCGTCGAGCCTTGGATCGCTCCAATGGATGGAAGCCCACGTTCCCACTGCGGCAATCAGAATTCCAAGAAGCGCCGCGGTGTCTTCGAGAAGCACAACGAATTGCGGCGGATCCTTGCTTCGGCGGATTGCCGCTAGATAACCTTCCTTTCCGACGAAAGGACGAAATCCTTTCAAGGCGACGAGCCAGGAGCTGCCTTCAAAGACGAAAGCCACCGCAAGAACAAGGTACACAATTCGGGCATCCTCTAACGCGTGCGGGTGCCTGATATGGTCGATGCCTTGCAAAATCGAAGCGATGCCGCCCAAACCGAACAGCAGCAGGGCGACAATGAAGCTCCAGAAATAGAGTTCTCGGCCGTAACCAAATGGATGCTCGAGATCAGGAACGCGCTGCGATTGCCGCATGCCGTAGAGGAGCAATGCTTCATTTCCAGTGTCGACCACACTGTGAAATGCTTCCGACAGCATGGCCGAAGAGCCGGACAGCGTCGCTGCAGCGATTTTTGTGATAGCAACGAGAAGGTTGCCTATGAGGGCGGCCCAGACGGTAATCTTGCCAGCCGACCTTGACATCAAATGTCGCCGTTGAGTTACGCTTGCACGTTGCGGATGATCAACCTTTCTGAACTGTGCAAGTTCCGCCACGGCGATCCTCTGTCACGTTAAACTGCGGCGTGTCAGACGGCCTTGTTGATCGAGCGGACATCGCTCGATGCAAATTCGTGACATCGATTCTCGTGATGTAGGGCGCGCGCCCCAATTCGACTGAGATTGCCACCGCGCTACAGAACGGCGAAAATCCCGATTGATGGCTGGCGCTGGCAAAAAGATTTCCGGGTTCCCGGAACCAAACCGAAGGTACGACGTTATGCGGAGTGGTATTGTCGCTTCGGGGGATCGTGGCGCGCCGTTGTCTCGTAAAAATTGAACAAAAACAATACTTTGCGGCCGGAGACGTCGGCCGCGGAGATTGCGCCCTTATTTGGACGGCCCCTGCAATACTTATAGTCTGACGCAGCTTCGGCGCGAATCACAAGGGAATGGTCATCATGGCTGGGAAGGCTGAGGGGCGGACCACGAAACAGAAAGTTGCCCCTCCCGTCGTCGATGCTGCGCTTGCTGGCGAAACGCATCAAAAAGCGAATGGCAACGTGCCGGAGCTTCATGATCTTCTGGCAGCTTTGCAGGCCATGCGCGCGGGCGATTTTTCGGTCCGTATGTCAGGCGCCCATGAGGGCGTCGCCGGCAAGATCGCCGACGTATTCAATGACATCGTTGCCGCCAACCAGCGCATCTCTCAGGAGTTGGAGCGGGTCGGCGAGGTCGTCGGCCGCGAAGGCAAGACGCGCCACCGTGTCAAGTTCGGCATCGCCAGCGGCTCCTGGAACGACATGGAAATGTCGGTCAATACACTGATCGACGATCTGCTCTGGCCGACGAAGGAGGTGACCCGCGCCGTCGCTGCGGTCGCGCAAGGCGATCTGCTCAAGACCGTGCGCACCGAGGTCGACGGCCGTCCGCTCAAGGGCGAATTCCTCGAATCGGCGACCATCGTCAACACGATGATCAAGCAGCTCAACGTCTTCACCTCGGAAGTCACGCGCGTCGCCCGCGAAGTGGGTACCGAAGGCAAGCTTGGCGGTCAGGCCCAGGTCGTTGAAGTGACGGGCGTCTGGAAGGATCTCACCGAGAACGTCAACTCGATGGCGTCGAACCTCACCGCGCAGGTTCGTAACATTGCGGAGGTGACAATCGCGGTCGCCAACGGCGACTTGTCGAAGAAGATCACCGTCGACGTGCGCGGCGAAATTCTCCAGCTCAAGGAAGCCATCAATACGATGGTCGACCAGCTTCGCTCGTTCGCGTCGGAAGTGACGCGTGTTGCGCGCGAAGTCGGCACCGACGGCAAGCTCGGCGGTCAGGCGATCGTGCCGGGCGTCGCCGGCACATGGAAGGATCTCACCGACTCGGTCAACGCCATGTGCGGCAACCTGACCGACCAGGTTCGCAACATCGCGCAAGTGACCACCGCCGTGGCGCGTGGCGACTTATCCCGAAAGATTACCGTCGATGTGCGCGGCGAAATTCTCGAACTCAAGGACACCATCAATACGATGGTGGACCAGCTTAACGGCTTCGCTTCCGAAGTGACGCGTGTTGCGCGCGAAGTCGGTACCGAAGGAAAGCTCGGCGGTCAGGCTCAGGTGCCCGGCGTCGCCGGCACGTGGAAAGACCTCACCGACAACGTCAATTTTATGGCCGGCAATCTCACCGCGCAGGTGCGAAATATCGCCGAGGTCGCGACCGCGATCGCCGGCGGCGACTTGTCGAAGAAGATCACGGTGAACGTGTCGGGCGAAATCCTTCAGTTGAAGGAAACCATCAACACGATGGTCGATCAGCTCAACGCCTTCGCCGGCGAAGTGACGCGCGTGGCGCGCGAAGTGGGCACCGAAGGCCGTCTCGGCGGTCAGGCCAACGTGCTCGGCGTCGCCGGCACCTGGAAGGACTTGACTGACTCGGTGAACTCGATGGCGTCGAACCTCACCGCGCAGGTCCGCAACATCGCCGAAGTCACCACCGCCGTCGCCGGCGGCGACCTGTCGAAGAAGATTACGGTCGACGTGAAGGGTGAAATCCTCGAGCTGAAAGATACCATCAACACGATGGTGGACCAGCTCAACGCCTTTGCCGGCGAAGTGACGCGCGTGGCGCGCGAAGTCGGCACCGAAGGCAAGCTCGGCGGTCAGGCGCTGGTGCGCGGCGTGGCCGGTACGTGGAAGGACTTGACCGACAGCGTCAACTCAATGGCCTCCAATTTGACCGGCCAGGTCCGCAACATCGCCGAAGTGGCGACGGCGGTGGCGCAGGGCGACTTATCGAAGAAGATCACGGTGAACGTGTCGGGCGAAATCCTTCGGCTGAAGGAAACGCTCAATACCATGGTCGATCAGCTCAATGCGTTCGCCTCGGAAGTGACCCGCGTGGCGCGCGAAGTCGGCACCGAAGGCAAGCTCGGCGGTCAGGCCGAAGTGCCCGGCGTTGCCGGCACCTGGAAGGATTTGACCGACAGCGTCAACTCGATGGCCGGCAATCTGACCGGCCAGGTGCGTAACATCGCCGAGGTGGCGACGGCCATCGCGGGTGGCGACTTGTCACGCAAGATTACGGTCGACGTGCGCGGCGAAATCCTTCAATTGAAGGAAACGCTCAACACGATGGTCGACCAGCTCAACCGCTTTGCCGGCGAAGTGACGCGCGTGGCGCGCGAAGTCGGTACCGAGGGGCGCCTCGGCGGTCAGGCCAACGTGCCGGGCGTCGCCGGCACCTGGAAGGATTTGACGGACAGCGTCAACTCGATGGCCGGCAACCTGACCGCGCAGGTCCGCAACATCGCGGAAGTGACGACCGCCGTCGCGCGCGGCGACTTGTCGCGCAAGATCACGGTGGACGTGAAGGGCGAAATTCTGGAGCTGAAAAACACCATCAACACCATGGTGGACCAGCTCAACTCCTTCGCCTCCGAAGTGACGCGCGTGGCGCGCGAAGTCGGCACCGAAGGCAAGCTCGGCGGCCAGGCCGAGGTGCCGGAAGTGGCCGGTACCTGGAAGGACCTCACCGACAACGTCAACTTCATGGCGTCGAACCTTACGGCGCAGGTCCGTAATATCGCCGAGGTCGCAACCGCCATCGCCAGCGGTGACTTGTCGAAGAAGATCACTGTGGACGTGCGCGGCGAAATCCTGCTGCTGAAGGATACGCTCAATACCATGGTGGAGCAGTTGCGCTCTTTCGCGGCTGAGGTGACGCGCGTGGCGCGCGAGGTCGGCACCGAAGGGCGCCTCGGTGGCCAGGCGGTGGTGCCTGGCGTCGGCGGCACCTGGAAGGATCTCACCGATAACGTCAACTTGCTGGCGGCGAATCTCACCACGCAAGTGCGCAACATCGCGGAAGTGACCACCGCTGTCGCGCGCGGCGATTTGAGCCGCAAAATCACCGTCGACGTGAAGGGCGAAATTCTCGAACTGAAGAACACCATCAACACGATGGTGGACCAGCTCAACGCCTTCGCATCGGAGGTGACGCGCGTGGCGCGTGAGGTCGGCACCGAGGGCCGCCTTGGCGGTCAGGCCGAAGTGCCCGGCGTCGCCGGTACCTGGAAGGATCTGACCGACACCGTGAACGTCATGGCGGCGAACCTGACCGAGCAGGTGCGCGGCATCGTCAAGGTGGTGACGGCGGTCGCCGATGGCGATCTCAAGCAGAACCTCACGGTGAAGTCGAAAGGCGAGGTCGCGGCGCTCGCGGAAACCATCAACAACATGACCGGCACCTTGGCGACCTTCGCCGATCAGGTGACCAGTGTGGCGCGCGAAGTGGGCGTTGAAGGCCGCCTTGGCGGTCAGGCCAACGTGCCGGGTGCCGCCGGCACCTGGAAGGATTTGACCGGCAACGTGAACCTGCTGGCCGCCAACCTCACCACGCAGGTGCGCGCTATCGCCGAGGTGGCGACAGCGGTGACGAAGGGCGATCTGACGCGCTCGATTCAGGTCGGCGCGCGCGGCGAGGTGGCCGAACTCAAAGACAATATCAACACGATGATCGGCAACCTTCGCCTGACCACCGATCGCAATACCGAGCAGGATTGGCTTAAGACCAACCTCGCAAAGTTTACCAACATGCTGCAGGGCCAGCGTGATCTCGAGACCGTCGGTCGTCTGCTTTTGAGCGAACTGACGCCGCTGGTGAACGCGCAACAAAGCGTCATTTATCAAATGGCTGCTGGCGGCGTGCGGCTCCAGATTCTTTCCTCTTATGCCGATACGGCAAGTGGAGGGCATCCCGATATCCTCGCTCTAGGCGAAGGTCTCATCGGCCAATGCGCGATCGACAAGCGCCGGCTTCTGATTACGGATATTCCGTATGATGTCGTTTCGATATCTTCGGCGCTGTTCAAGGCCTCGCCGCGTAACATCGTTGTGCTTCCTGTCCTGTTTGAAAACGAGGTAAAAGCGGTCATCGAACTTGCCTCGGTTGAGGCGTTTACGAGTCTGCAAGTTACCTTCCTGGAGCAACTCACCGCCAGCATCGGCATCGTTCTGAATTCGATCGAGGCCTCGATGCAGACCGAAGGCTTCCTCAAACAATCGCAGCAACTCGCCGGTGAATTGCAGACGCAGCAAAGCGAATTGCAGCAAACCAACGAACAGCTCGAACAGAAGGCGCAGCAGCTCGCAGAGCGCAATGTGGAAGTCGAACGCAAGAACCAGGAAATCGAACAGGCGCGCCGTGAACTGGAAGAGAAGGCGGCCGAACTCGCGCTAACCTCGAAGTACAAATCCGAATTCCTCGCTAACATGTCGCATGAGTTGCGCACGCCCCTGAATTCAATTCTAATTCTCGGCCAGCAATTGGCCGAAAATCCGGAAGGCAATCTCAGCGGCAAGCAGGTCGAATTCTCGCGTACCATTCATGGCGCTGGCACTGATCTGCTCAACCTGATCAGCGACATTCTCGACCTCTCGAAGATCGAATCCGGTACCGTTACGGTCGAAGCGGAAGAGATATTCTTCTCGAATGTTCTGGAAGCGGTCGCGCGACCGTTCCGGCACGAAGCGGAGTCAAGGCGGATCGCGTTTGTAACGAATCTGGACACCAACCTCGAACGCAGCATCGTCACGGATTCCAAACGCCTTCAGCAAGTGTTGAAGAATCTTTTGTCAAACTCTTTCAAGTTTACCCCGAAGGGCGGTGTTGAGTTGAAGGTGGCCGTCGCACGTAGCGGATGGACGCCGACCCATCCGGTCTTGAGCCAGGCGCAAGGCGTGGTTGCCTTTGAAGTGTCGGATACCGGCATCGGTATTCCGCTGGAAAAGCAAAAGATCATCTTCGAGGCATTCCAGCAGGCGGATGCGTCTACCAGCCGCAAGTATGGCGGCACCGGCCTGGGACTCGCCATCAGCCGAGAACTCGCAAGCCTGCTCGGCGGCGAAATCCAGATCAGGAGCAAGCCCGGCGTCGGCAGCACATTTACGCTTTATCTCCCAGTCCGCTACGCCGGACCCTCGATTCCCTCGCGACCGATTACACAATCGACGTCGGCATTGCCGCAGGTACCCTCGGCAATGTTGCTGCCGGAACGCGTTGTCGAGGCGATCCTTGACGACCGTCACGAGATCGATGCGGGCGATACGATCCTGTTGGTGGTGGAAGACGATCCGCACTATTCTCGCATCCTGTTCGATCTTGCTCACGACAAGGGCTTCAAGGTGCTTGTCGCGGCCACCGGCGCCGATGCGCTCGATCTGGCCAAGCAATACCAACCGACCGCGATCTCCCTCGATATCTTCCTGCCCGACATGCTCGGCTGGAGCGTGCTCAGCCAGCTCAAGCAGAACCCGCTCACCCGCCACATCCCGGTGCAGATCATCACGCTCGACGAAGATCGCCAGCACGGGCTGGCGCGCGGCGCGTTCTCCTTCGTCAGCAAGCCGACGACAGTGCAGGGCGTCGATGCCGCGCTTGAGCGGATCAGGGATTATGCGGCACGTGCCCGCAAACGCCTCCTTATCGTCGAGGATAACGCGGCCGAACAGATGAGCATCGCCGCGCTTCTCGATTCGGACGACATCGAGATTGAGACCGTCGGCAGCGGCGGCGACGCACTCGAAGCCTTGCGTGGCGACACTTTTGATTGCGTGGTGCTCGATTTGCGGCTGCCGGATATGACCGGATTCGAAGTTCTCGAAGCGCTGCGCGAAGACAGCAAAATGGCCGACATTCCGGTCATCGTCTTTACTGGACGCGAGTTGACGCCGGAAGAAGATGCGCGCTTGCACACCATGGCGCGCAGCATCGTGGTCAAGGGCGTCGAATCGCCGGAGCGTCTGCTTGACGAGACGGCGCTGTTCCTGCACCGCGTCGTCACGAATCTGCCGGACGACAAACAAAGGATGCTGGAGCGGCTGAACGGTTCCGACGAGAACCTGGTCGGCCGTGTCGCATTGCTGGTCGACGACGATGCGCGCAATATCTTTGCGCTCAGCAGCGTGCTGGAGCGCCGCGGCATGAAGGTGCTTTCGGCGACCGCGGGCAGGGATGCTGTCGATCTGATGCATTCGAACCCGGAAATCGACATCGTATTGATGGACATCATGATGCCGGAGATGGATGGATATCAAACCATCCAGGAAATCCGCGGAGAAAGCCGCTTCCGGCGCTTGCCGATCGTGGCCCTGACGGCGAAGGCGATGAAAGGCGATCGCGAAAAGTGTCTGGAAGCCGGGGCTTCGGACTATCTGGCCAAGCCGGTGAACACGGAACAACTGCTGACCGTCATGCGCATGTGGTTGTACCGTTGAGCCAGCACATGGAAGAGAAAGACAGAATCAACATCCTGCTGGTCGACGACCAGCCGGCCAAACTGCTGAGCTACGAGATTGTGCTGCGTGACCTTGATGAGAATCTGATCAAGGCGGCTTCGGCTACAGAGGCATTAGAGCTTCTTCTCAAGAACGATATCGCGGTCATTCTCGTCGATGTGTGCATGCCGGATCTTGACGGCTTTGAACTCGCCGCCATGATTCGCAATCATCCGCGATTTCAGCGCACCGCCATCATCTTCATTTCGGCGGTGCTCCTCGCCGATACCGATTATCTGCGCGGCTATGAAATGGGCGCGGTCGATTATGTGCCCGTTCCAGTGGTGCCGGAGCTTCTGCGCGCCAAGGTGCGGGTATTCTCGGAACTGTACCGCACGACGCGCGATCTTGAAAAATTGAATCGCGAGCTCGAGAACCGCGTGGTGGCCCGCACGCTCGAACTCCAGTCGGCGGCCGAGCGGCTGATCGAAAGCGAGCGCACCCGCAGCATCGCGCTTGCCGCGGGTCAAATGGGCTCGTGGGATTGGAATGTCTTGTCGGGCGAGTGCATCTGGGACGACGGCCAGCACCGCATTTTCGGTATCGATGCGGGCAGAAAGCTGAATTTCGAAGAGGCCCGGAAACTGATTCACAAAGAAGATGTGGCGCGCTTTGAGGCGAATGTGTTCTTGCACGGCGGTAATCAGACCTTCCAGGATGAAATTCGCGTGATGCGCCCAAATGGCGAACTGCGCTGGTGCATCTGTACCGCGGCCTTGACCTTCGATAGCGAAGGGGAGGTCTCGCGCGCCAGCCTTGTGATGATCGATATTACCGACCGCAAGCTCGCGGAAGAGCGGCAACTTTTGCTTGCACGTGAAGTCGATCACCGCGCTCGTAACGCCTTGGCTGTGGTGCAGGCGATTGTCCGGCTGACGCGAGAACCATCGCAACAGGCCTACGTACGGGCTGTCGAAGGCCGTATTCACGCACTGGCGAAAGCGCACACTTTATTGTCGGAAACGCGTTGGCACGGGGCGGATGTCGCGCATCTGGTTGCCGAAGAGCTGGCGCCATATCGTAGCGCCGACGGTGGCCGCGTCAAAATCGCGGGCCCGTCGATTATCTTGCCGCCTGAAAAAGCGCAGAATCTTGCGCTTGCATTGCATGAGCTCGCGACCAATTCGGCAAAGTACGGCTCTCTCTCCGTCGCGACGGGGCAGCTCAACCTGAACTGGGAGGACAGAGACGGCAATCTGTTGCTGTGCTGGCAGGAGACAGGCGGGCCGGCGGTCAAACAGCCGGCCCGGCAAGGCTTCGGCACGAAGATCATGAACGCCAGCATCAAGCATGAGGCTGGCGGCAATGTTGCTTTTGAATGGCTTCCGAGCGGTTTGCGATGCCGGTTGAAACTGCCGATTTCTCATAGTGATTCCGTCGCAGTGGCACAACGCGACGAAGAAAACGTCGTGCAGCTTTCCCCGGGCACCGTGAAGAGGGTCCTCCTGGTGGAGGACGAAGTTCTTGTCGGCATGATGATGCACGATATTCTGGTGGAGAATGGCCTATCGGTCGTTGGCCCATGCGGCTCCGTCGCGGAGGCGGCGGCCGCGCTTGCGACGGCCGAGTTGAGTTGTGCGATTCTCGATCTTAACGTCGACGGCGAGACCAGCTATGCGATAGCAGAGACGTTGAGGGATCGAGGCGTTCCGTTTGCATTTGTCACCGGTTATGGCCGCGAGAGTATCGATGCTGCCTTTCGGGAGGTGCCTATCCTGCAGAAACCTATCATGCGCGAAGATCTGGAAGAGTATCTGCGCAATGTCGTTGGTTCCGTTAGAGCGACGGGCGCCGATGGGTCAAGAGATGTGGGCGCAGTCAGTCAAACGAGTGTATCGAATTAATGGAAACCTCGCGCTTTCGGGAGCAACTTGCGATCATGGAACGAATAGATCGGCGACATGATTTCTGAGGCTATGGTCCTGGATTTCGCGGCGTCTTCCTTCAACTCCGTGTGGTCCCTAGAACTGTTGCTCGTATTGAAACGGACTCCCGGCCGAAGTTGGGGGGCTGACGAACTGATTCGAGAGCTGCGTAGCAGTCAGGCCGTTGTCTCAGGCGCGCTCGCGAATCTTCTCGGCGCGGGCCTTGTCGTCAAACAAGAGGACGGGAGGTATCAATATCAAACCGTTCCGGGCCGGATGGAAGAACTCGTGAATGAATTGCAGAAAATTTATGACACGAAGCCGACCACGATTATTCGCGTGATCGTGTCGACATCAAACAGGAAGCTGAAAATTCTCTCCGATGCATTCAGGCTTAAAGAATGACCGATTCTTTGGCGACGTCCGTCTATTTGCTTTGTTTCGCAACGAGCGCCGCTTGCGGCGCCCTCTTGGTGCGAAGTTATCTCCGGAACCGGACGCCGCTCCTGTTGTGGACCGCGGCATGTTTCGTGCTGTTGGCCGTCACCAATTTTCTGGTGGTTGCCGACCTGGTGTTTCTGCCGGATGATATCGATTTGCGAATGGCGCGGTACATAACCGGGCTCGCCGCCATCGCGACCCTCTTGTATGGCTTCATTTGGGAGATAGACTGATGCTTCAGTTTATTTCGGGTATGATATTTTTCGGTGAACTTATCGCCGCGCTGTTCTTTTTTCGTTTTTGGAAACGGACAGGCGATATCCTGTTTGCGACATTCGGATTGTCGTTCGTTCTTTTCGCCGTAAGTCAGGCGGCGTCACTGCTGTCCGACGCGCCGCGGGAAGACAGGGTGTGGATATATATGTTCCGGTTGGCCGGTTTTGCGTTGCTGCTGGGCGCCATCGTTTGGAAGAATACCAGCCGGCCGACGTCGCCATAGTTCGTCCCTGGCGTTGCTCAGGCTTTGGCGGAGCGTTGAATGGCGCCGGCCCGCTCGAGTGCCGCCAGATCGCTATCGCTCAACCCGAGCAACCGTCCCAGAATGTCGTCGGTATGTTGCGCCAGCAGCGGCGGCGGCGCGTTGTATTCGATTTTCGCTTCCGAGAACCGGATCGGATTGGCGACCAGAGGCGTCGGTCCGGCGACCGGATGCTCGACCGTTACCTTCATCTCGCGGTCCTGAACGTGCGGATCGGCGAACACCTGGGCCAGATCGTTGATCGGACCGACCGGCACCGCCTCGGCGTGGAGGCGCGTCATCCATTCCGCCACTGGCTTCTCGGCGAACAGCTTCTCCAGGATCGGGATCAGTTCAGTCCGGTTGCGCACACGGAGTGGATTGCTGCGGAAGCGTTCGTCCTCGCTCAATTCCGGAACGCCGAGGCCCCGGCACAGGCCGCGGAACAGGTTGTCGTTGCCGGCGGCGACGACGACATCGCCGTCGGCGCAGGCGAAGACCTGATAAGGCACCAGATTGGCATGCGCATTGCCCATCCGTTTCGGTACGCGTCCCGAAATCAGGTAGTTCATATTCATATTGGCGAGTGCCGCGATCTGGACGTCGAGCAGCGCCAGGTCGATATGCTGGCCGCGCCCGGTATTGTCGCGGTGCCGGAGCGCGGCGAGGATCGACACAGTTGCATACATACCGGTCATCAAGTCGGAAACCGCCACGCCGACTTTCTGCGGCGCGCCGTCGGGCTCGCCGGTAATGCTCATCATGCCGCCCATCGCTTGAAAGATAAAATCGTAGCCGGGACGCTCGCTGTAGCGGCCCGTGTGCCCGAAGCCGGTGATCGAGCAATAGACCAGCCGCGGGTTGATGGCGCGCAGGCTCTCGTAATCCAGTCCGTATTCGGCCAGCTTGCCGACCATGTAATTTTCGATGAAGACATCGCTGGCCGCCGCGAGGTCGCGGATCAGCTTCTGTCCGTCTGCCGTTGCGATATTGACGGCGACCGACTTCTTGCCCCGGTTGGCGCTGAGGTAATACGCGGAGTCGCGGCTGTCCGCGCCCGACTTGTACTTGAGGAAAGGCGGGCCGGCGGCGCGGGTCTCGTCACCGACGCCCGGACGCTCGATCTTGATGACCTCGGCGCCGAGATCGGCAAGGATCTGCGTCGACCAGGGTCCCGCCAGCACGCGCGTGAGATCGAGGATGCGCAGGCCCGCCAGACTCGCGGGACCACTCGCTGCTTCCTGGCCAGGCGAAGACATGCGCTTACGGGGCCGTCATCAGTTCGAGCCAGCGGCGATAGAAGGCACGCTGGTTGGCATCGTTATATTTGCGCAGATGGATCTCGCCCTTGAGTTCGGGATGTTCGATCTTGCTATTGAGACCAAGCCCGTAATGCAGTTTCTGCCTGCGAGTAACGACGCCGGCATTGACCGACGTTGCGTGTTCCCAGTTCTCGCCGTCGTCCATTTCGAGCACGCCCGAGGGCGAGAACGTCCGCATGACACCTTTGCGATATTTCTCCTTCAACTCGAACGAAATGTTCTTGTTGACCATGACCCAGGTGTGAATCTCTGTGAGATGCGGGCCCTTTGGAATCCAGGTACGAAACGCGTTGTGTCCCGGCAGGAAGGAGAAATTCGGGAAGGTGGTCACGGAGGCGACCGAGCCGACCATGCGTGCGCGAATCTTGCCGAGACGTTCGGTTACATCCTCCTCGCGCGATTTGAGATAGTCGACGACATCCTGTTCGCCGAGGGTCATGGCATTGCCGACCATATCGAGTCCGAACTGCCAGCCGTGTCCGTTGACACTGGCGTGATAGGAGTTCTCCTGCCTGATCTTCCCGACCGACTGGCCGAGCATGGCGACGGCGCCGGAATTATGCGTCCAGGCGGCATGATAAGAATCGCCAACGAAATTCTCGGCCGGAAATTTCCAGTTGCACTTGAGCTGCGATTTTATGTTTCCGTCGATGAATTCGGTGCCGTCGGGATCGTTGTCGAGCAGAATGTCGAGATACCAGCGGAAGTCGCCGAGATAATCCTCCAGCGACGGAGCTTCTTCATCAAAGCAGGCGAAAACCAGACCTTTATAGGTGCCGACGCGAGCAGGGTGCAAACCGATGTTCTGGCTGGAAAAATTGGTGCAGGTTTCCTCGTAAAGCTCTTCCGCCGGCATGCCGAGCAGGCGCCCGTCATTGCCGAACGACCAGCCGTGATAGTTGCAGGTGAAGCGGCGGACATTGCCGGCTTCGGCAAAGCAGACGCGATTGCCGCGATGCGGGCAGGAGTTTAAGAATACGCCGATCTTATTGTCGCGGCCGCGTGAGACGATCACCGCGTCCTGCCCCATATAGGTCGTGAGAAAATCACCCGGCTGGGCCACCTGGCTTTCGTGCGCGACGAAAAGCCAGCAGCGCGCGAAGATCTTCTCAAGCTCCAGTCTGTAGATGGCGTCGTCCCAGAAGATGCGCCGGTCGATGAAGCCTCTTTCGAGATCGATCAGCGATTCCAGTTCCTTGACGTCGGGCGTCGCGTTGGCTTTGAGGCCGCTTTGGGTGTCGAGATCTTGGGTCAAGACGCTCTCCTTCGATGGCGCGATCAGCGCGCGACGGCAGCTTGTTGGGCTTGGCTGGAAGCCTGATGGACAACCGATGGAATCTTGAAAACGCCGCTTGCGGTCGCCGCCGGCCGGCCGCCGATACTGAGGCTCGCGGTCGCGAAGGCCAGGCTACGGGTGATTTGCGAGACGTGAGCTTCGCCAACGATCTCGTCGCCGACCTTGGCCGACGACACCAGATTGCAGTTGAATTGCACCGTCGGACATATGCCGGCATAGCCGACAGCCGCGCTGACGTTCACGCCAAGCGTGATGTCGAGCAGCATCATCAACAATCCGCCACTGGCAATGCCCATCGAGTTGGTATGCTCGCGAGTCACCAGCAACTTCGACGCCACGGTCTTGCTATCACGTTTGATGTAGATGGGCCCGCTGCGATGCACGAAACCGCCGGGCTCGCCAAATACAGTGTAACCGTCGATATCTCCGGGCATCGTCATTTCGGGCCGAACACTTTCATATTTGGCGTGGTGAGCGGCTCATAGGGGCCGGATACCGACGCCTCCGTCGCTCATGAATACTTCGCCGGTGGTGGCGGGTGAATTCTGCCGGCTTGCCAGCACAACATAGAGCCCTGTGTGGTCTTCGGGCTTTTGCGCGAAGCGCAGCGGCGCCGCGGCCGCGATTCGCTCTTTGGCCTCTGCTGCCTTGTCGGCAATCGAACGCCTGCTGTGCCCCAATGCATCGGTCCCGCTGAGGTTGGTGAGGGTACCGCCGGGGGCGACGCCATTGACCCGCACCGCAGGCGCCAATTCCTTGGCGAGCTGCCGGACCATGCCGACAACCGCATGCTTGACGGCGGTGTACAGCACGCCGCCGCCGCCGGCATGAAAGCTGGCGACCGACCCGGTGAAGATCATGCTGCCGCGGCTTTCGACGAGTGCCGCTCGTGCCGCCAGGGCAGCCAGCAGATAGCCTTGCAGATTGACCGCAAAAATCTCGTCAAAGGTCGCGGTGAGCGTTTCCGCACTGTAGCTTTCGAGCGGCCGGTGAAAATCGAACACCCCGGCATTGCCGACGAGCACGTCGAGCTTTCCAAAGTTTTTGACCGCCACATCAACCGCGGCTGCATGGATGGTATAATCGCGCACGTCGCCCTTGATCGCGGCGACCCGGCCGAAGAAATCTTCCTGAAGCGCAGCGACGCCGCGAATATCGCGGTCGAGAATGACGACCCCGGCGGCGCCCTCGTTCAGGAAGCGGCGCGCCACGGCAAGGCCGATGCCGCTGCCGCCGCCGGTTATCAACGCCACGTCATTGGCGAGCCAGTCCATGGCGCTCTCAGAGAAAAATGTTGATGTTCTTGGCCAGAATGACCGACTGGGTGATGTAGACCTCACGGCGCGACAGCCGGAACGAGGTGTCGGGGAGGCGGCGGATGCGGTCCTTGCGGCGCGCGATCAGCCAGTCCTCCTCGGTTTCGTTGCGGCCGCGCACGACGAGAACCACCGAATGAACGATATTCTCGTCGGTATGCTGGACCGGCTCCACCTCGATATTCGACACCATGTAGCAAGTACGGGTGGGCGGATCTTCCGCCCAGGCGGTTTCGTGCAGGGAACGAGTGACCCGGCGACGCAGGTTAAGCAGGTCGTCGTCGAAATGCGCCATTCGGGTATGCGAAAGACGCGGCGCTTTGTCCTTGCGGTAGCGCGCCTGAATGCCGGGCATCCAGTAATGAACGTCTTCCGTCATGATGCCGAGCCACTCCTCGTAGCGCTCTTCTTCAAGCAGTCGGACCTCGCGAAACAGGAACTGTTCGATCTCGTAAACAAGTTCGCGCGGCGGGAGCGTCACCGGACCAGTTAGCTTCGGTTTCCGCAAAATCGGCGTTTCACCAAGAATAACGGCCATGTCTGCTACCCTGTCGTTTCCTGAGATCGATTGCGCCGCAAATTGTTTCTGACGTCGTCAGCTTGCCCTCGCCGCGGGTCGCCTTCTGGCTTGCGACAGATCGGCCCAGACTTCGCCGTCGAGCACCTGCGATGGAAATGTTTTGATCGGGTCGACGGCGGGAAAACAGAGCGCCGCGCCGGTGCGGACATCGAAGCGGCCATCGTGAACGGGACAGCAGATCTCGAAGCCTTCGACCCAGCCTTTGGTAAGCGAAGCCTTGGCGTGACTGCACATGTCTTGCGTGACGTAAAAGGCACCTTCAACGCGAAAGACCGCGATCCGCTCGATGCCGTCGATGGCGACGGCGCGGCCTTCGCCTTCTGGCACAGCTTCGGCTGCGATCAAGCGGATCAAACTGTTCCCTAAACTGTCGAGCATGATGTCGCCATCTCTTCTCTAATACAGTACAGTACTGTATGGAATAATGGCAGATGTCGCTGGCTGTCAAGGATCAGAGGCATTTGCTGGCGATGTCTGCCCTGCAACTATCAAACAAAAACCCGCGTGCGCTGCGGCATTGAGGATGGTCGGGGCGCATTGTAATCGGCAATATTGTACCATACAATACTGTATGGTACAAAGCCGATCCGGTAGACGAAGATTCCGCGCGACCGTGGCTGGCGGGCGACGCCGGTGAGGCGGACAGGGACAGGAGACGTGGAATGGCGGAAATCGTTGGTCTGGTCGCGTTGTCCCATTCGCCGTTTTGGGACCTGTCGTTCGATGTCGAGGGACCGGGTGCGGGCTTCGTGGCGGGCGTCAAAGAGGGGCGGCAAATCGTTGCCGAGAAGAAACCGGACGCGCTGGTGATCTTCGGTCCCGATCATTTCCGAAATTTTTTCTACGATGTGCTGCCGCCGTTCTGCATCGGCGTCGAAACAGTGTCCGGCTTCGGCGACTATGGCAGCCCGAAAGGTGATATTCCGGCGGCCAGTGCTTTCGGACGCGATATTTATGCCCGCGTCGTTGATAATGGTTTCGACCCGGCATTTTCGCTGCGCATGGGCGTCGATCACGGCATCAGCCAGCCTTACGCGGCGCTCGATGAAACCAGGAGCATCCCGGTCGTCGCGGTGATGGTGAACGCGGCAGGTGCGCCGCGCCCCTCGCTCAAGCGATGCTACGAATTCGGCCACGCCGTCGGTGACGCAATCCGGCAATCGGATCGCGCCAAGCGCGTGATGGTGCTCGGTTCCGGCGGTTTGTCGCATTGGGTCAGGCCGGTGTCGGAAGACGACTCCAAGACGGACGCGGAAATGCGCGAATACGTGATCGGCGGCCGCGACCGGGTGCAGGCCTATAGCGCGATGCGCGACGCCAGTCTTGCCGAACGCAAGAAGGGCCATGTTGAAGGTAAGGTGAATGCCGATTGGGATCGCTGGTTTCTTGGCCGGCTCGAAGCCGGCGACATGGACGCGATTTTCAGTCTCGACCCGCAAGAGATGGAGAAGCTCGCAGGCAACGGTTCGCATGAGGTGCGGGCGTGGCTCGCGGCGCTCGGCGCTTGGGGCGGGCCGGTGAAAGCCTTGTCTTACGAGCCTGTACCCAGTTGGGTGACGGGCATGGGTTGCATCGCTGGCGTTTAGCAGGGCGGCAAATGCGACGATAAGACTGACCGATATATTTGACAGCATCGCGCCGGCGGCGATAGACCATACACAAGTGTATTGAAAAACGGGCGGAGCGGAGACGGATCGATGGTAGATGATGCGACGGATGACTATCGCAGCATTTGGCGTCATCTGATGACGACACCGTTCCGTCAGGACTATATCGACGTCGCCGGCATCAGGACTCGCTATGTCGAGGCCAGTTCGCGCGACAAGCCAGCGGTCATCATGCTGCATGGCACCGCTGGGACCTGGGAATGCTTTGCAGCCAATCTCGGCGCGCATGCGGAACACTTCAACTGCTACGCCTTCGACATGATCGGCAGCGGTTTTTCCGACAAGCCCGACATTGACTATGAAATCCCGGTCTATGCCGAACATGTCCGCAACTTCATGACGACGATGGGTCTTGAGCGCGCGACGATCATTGGGGTGTCTCTCGGCGCCTGGGTCGCCTGTCGTTTTGCCATCGATCATCCGGAGATGGTGGACAAGCTGACGCTGCTGGCGTCGTCCGGCATGATGGCCAACGCGACGACGATGGGGTCGATCCGCAGCGTCCGCACCAACGCTGTCGAGAACCCGACCTGGGAGACGATCAAGGGTATCTTCACGCCGCTGATCTACGAAGAACGCAATCGCATTCCCGATCTCGTCGCGATCCGGCAGGCGACGTACCGCCAGCCCGGCATGAAGACGGCGATGGGCCACATTCTATGCCTTCAGGATCCGGACATCCGTCCGCGCAATCTGATTTCCGAAGAAGATTGGAGGCGTCTTGAAGCGCCGACGCTTGTGTTCGCCGCCCCGGACGACCGCGAAGAATATTACAAGACGGCGTATCGCATCCGAGACCTGGCGAAGAACGCCCGCGTCGTCGAGGTCAAGGAAGTCAAACACTGGGGCCAGTTCGAGAAACCAGAGTTCTTCAACCGCACCAATCTCGCATTTCTGCTGGACGCCGCCTGAGGCGTCACTCGTCGATAAAAACCGAAAAAAGAGGCAAGGGAGAAATGGAAATGCATAAATTACTGATAACGGCGACAGCAATAGCTTTGTCGACGCTAGCGGCGCGGGCCGACGAAAGTACTTTAACGGTCGGTGCGACCGTAACCGCCACCGGGCCAGCGGCGTCGCTCGGTATCTCGGAAAAGAATGCCATCGAATTGATGCCGGCGAAGATCGGCGACACCCCAGTGAAATACGTCATTCTGGATGATGGCGGCGATCCCGGCCGGGCCGTGCGCAATGCGCGCCAGCTTGTCGAGGAATATAAAGCCGATGTCATTCTCGGCTCGACCACGATTCCGAACTCGATTGCTATCGGCGATATCGCTAACCAGACCAAGACGCCGCAGATCGCGCTGGCGCCGATCCCGGCCAGCGGCTTCGTGTTCTCGCTGCCGCAATCCGCCGATCTCATGGTCGAGGGATTGGTCGAGCACATGAAAGAGAACAAGGTCAAGACGGCCGCCTATCTTGGCTTTGCCGATAGCCTAGGCGACCACAACTACGCGGCGTTCCTGAAGTTTGCAAAGCCGGCCGGCATCGACGTGGTCACCAACGAGCGTTTCGGCCGCAACGACACCAGCGTCACCGCGCAGGTGCTACGCGTCATGCAGGCCAAACCCGATGCCGTCTTCATCAGCGCATCCGGCACCCCGGCGGCGCTGCCGCAGATCGAACTCAAGCAGCGCGGCTACAAGGGCCAGAGCTATTTCCTGCACGGCGTGATCAACCAGCCGTTCCTGCGCGTGGGCGGTAAGGCACTGGAAGGGACGATCGCCACCGCCGGCCCGTTTTCGGTGGCCAAGGAACTCAAGGACTCAAACCCGATCAAGGCGCACGCGCTCGCGATGATCGAGCCCTATGAGGCCAAGCACGGCGCGGGTTCGGCCAATTCCTTCGCCGCCTATGCCTGGGACGGCTATGAGCTGATCAAGGCGGCATTGCCGAAGGCGCTCGCCAAGGCCAAGCCGGGCACCGAGGCGTTTCGCGTTGCGCTGAAAGATGCAATCGAAAACAGCAAGGACGTGGTCGGCGCGGGCGCGGTTTATACCATGACCGCGACAAATCATAACGGCCTTGATGGTCGCGCCCGAGTCCTCGTTCGCATCAAAGACAACGGCTTCCACCCGATCCAGTAACGATTAAGGTGTCGCCCTGCCGGCCGCGCATGGTGCATGGACGGTTGGGGGGCAACGGTCATGGACACGCAGATCTTCTCCATTCTGCTGGAAGATGGCATCGCGAGCGGCGCGATCTATGCGCTGCTCGCTTTGACCATGGTGCTTGTGTTTGCGACCACGCGCATCCTGTTCGTATCGCAGGGCGAGTTCGTCACCTTTTCCGGCCTGTCCTTTGCCAGTTTTCAACTTGGGATCGCGCCGCAGATCGTCTGGCTGTTGGCGGTGTTGGCCCTGGTTGTGACGGCGCTTGAGGTCGTCTCTGCGCTGCGTCTGGGGCAGGGGAAGCGCGTTCCCTGGCTGGTCGCTATTCATTTGGCATTGCCTTTGGCCGTTGTCGGCGCCTGTCTTTGGCTTGCGCCCTTGAAGCCGCCGGTTCTGGTGCAGGCGGCTCTGTCGGTCGCACTGGTGACGGCGCTGGGACCGGCGGTCTACCGGCTGGCGTTCGAGCCGGTCGCGAATGCCTCGGTGCGGACCTTGTTCGTTATTGCAATCGCCTTGCATTTCATTTTGCAGGGCTTCGGCCTGCTGTTCTTCGGCGCTGAAGGCTATCGCGTCGATCCGCTAATCGATCTCGATGTATCGCTCGGCGCGACGGTGCTAAAGGGCCAGGCGATGCTTGTGCTGGCGACGCTCGCGGTGCTTACCGCCGCTCTCTATGTCTTCTTCGAATATACCTTGCTCGGCAAGGCGCTCCGCGCCACGGCAATCAATAGAATCGGCGCCCGCATCGTTGGTATAAAAACGCCGCTCGCGGGCCGCATCGCCTTCACGATGTCGGCCTTCATCGGCGCCATCGCCGGCATTCTCGCCGTCGGCTCGACCACGCTTTATTACGATTCCGGTTTCCTAATTGGCCTGAAGGCCGTGCTCGGCGCGATCTGCGGCGCCATGCTGAGCTATCCCTTGGCCATTGCCGGGGCCATCGGTGTCGGCATCCTCGAAACCTTCAGCGCATTCTGGGTCAGCGCCTATACCGAAGCTGTCGTGTTCTCGGCGCTAATTCCTGTTCTGCTGTGGCTCTCGCTCTACGCGATGCCGTCCGAGGAAGGGCAAGAACTGTGAGCGTCCGCGCTCTTATCGTCGCCGCGGCGCTGCTGCTCATCGGCCCCTGGCTGCTGCCGCCGTTCTATATCACGCTGGCCAACTATGTTGGCCTCGCCAGCATCGTCGTGCTTGGCCTCGTTCTGCTTGGCGGTGCCGGGGGCCTGATGTCGTTCGGGCAGGCGGCATTCGTTGGCATCGGCGCCTATACGACGGCTTACCTGAGCATCGCCTACAACCTGTCGCCGTGGCTGTCGCTGTTCGTCGGGCTGGCAGTCACGGGCGGCGCGGCACTGCTCCTTGGGGCTTTGACGCTGCGGCTCACCGGCCATTATCTGCCGATCGGCACGTTGGGCTGGAGCGTCAGCATCTACTACGTGTTCGCCAATATCGAGGCGTTGGGCAAGCACGATGGCCTGTCCGATATTCCGCCGCTGACCGCTTTCGGTTTCTCTCTCCAAAGCAGCAATGCTTTCTTTTACCTGATCTGGATCGTGGCGCTGTTGGCGCTCGTTTCGATCAACAACATCCTCGATTCGCGGTTCGGCCGCGCCGTGCGCTCAGGCGGCCGCACGACGCCGATGGCCGAAGCCCTCGGCGTCAACACCGCGCGCGTCAGCATGACGATCTTCATCTATTGCGCGTTGTTGGCATCGGTGTCCGGCTGGCTCTATGCGCACTTCATGCGCTTCGTTAATCCGACGCCGTTCGGACTTGGCACCAGTATCGAATATTTCTTCATGGCGGTGATCGGCGGCGCGACCAGCGCCTGGGGCGCGATCGTCGGCGCCGGATTCTACATCATCGGCAAGCAGTGGCTGCAAACACTGATCCCAGCTTTCACCGGCCGGGTCGGTCAATACGACGTCATCGTCTTCGGCTTGATCGTGATCGCGATCCTGCATTATGCGCGGCAGGGTCTGGTGCCGTCGCTGGCTTTGCTCCTGCCGCGGAAGGCGGGCGGTCGCGTGGCGCATCATGTCGTCGGCTCGGCCGAACCGCTGGCTCATCGCGACAAGCCGCAACCTGGCACAAAGCTGTTGCAGATCGATCGGATGGAGAAACGGTTCGGCGGGTTGGCCGCGGTCAATGGCGTCTCCTTTGATATTCAGGCCGGCGAGATCATGGCGCTGATCGGCCCCAACGGCGCCGGTAAGACGACGATGTTCAACCTGATTACCGGCGTCATTCCAAAGACTGCCGGACGCATTTCCTTTGCCGGGCACTCCCTCGACGGCCTTGGCTCGCGGCAGGTTATGGAGCGCGGCATCACCCGGACGTTTCAGCACGCCTTGCTGCGGCCGCATATGAGCGTGCTGGAGAACGTCGCTTTGGGCGCGCATACGCGCGGTCGTTCCGGATTGATCGCGGCAGCCTTGCGGCTTGAGCGCAAGGAGGAAGCGCGGCTGCTGGCCGAGGCGAAAAAGCAACTCGAGCGGGTCGGGCTCGGCGACCAGTTCGACGCAGCGGCCGACAGCTTGCCGCTCGGCAAGCAGCGTCTGATCGAGATCGCGAGGGCGCTGGCCAGCGATCCGCTACTCTTGTTGCTCGACGAACCGGCAGCCGGACTGCGCTATGAAGAGAAGGTTGCGCTGGCTAAACTGCTCGACAACTTGCGCACCGAAGGCATGACGCTGCTTCTGGTCGAGCACGATATGGATTTCGTCATGAATCTGGTCGACCGCGTCGTGGTGATGGATTTCGGCGAGAAGATCGCCGAAGGCAAACCGGATGAAATCCAGACCAACCCCAAGGTCATCGAGGCCTATCTAGGAAGCGTCGACGAATGCTCGCCCTTGAAACACGCGGTCTAACGGTCGGTTACGGCAAGGCCAACGTGCTGCACGGCATCGACGTTGCTGTCGGTGAGGGAGCCATTGTGTCGTTGATCGGGCCGAACGGCGCCGGCAAGACCACGATGTTGATGGCGCTCATGGGACTGCTGAAGTCAGGCGGTGAGGTGCGCTACTTCGGCGAGATTATCCGCAACGTTGACGTCGAGGACCGTGTCGCGCGCGGGCTCTGTCTTGTGCCGGAACGGCGCGAATTGTTCGGCGACATGACTGTCGGTGACAATCTGGCGCTTGGGCGTTTCAGCGGTTGGCTGAAGGGCGATCGCGACTTCAAAGCCACGCTCGACGACGTGTTTCAGCGCTTTCCACGGCTGCTTGAGCGCCTGTCGAAGAACGCCAGCACGTTGTCGGGCGGCGAACGTCAAATGCTGGCGCTGGGACGCGCGTTGATGTCGCGGCCCAAGGTTTTGATGCTGGACGAACCCAGCCTTGGACTGGCGCCCCTGATGGTGCGCGAGATCTTCCGCATCATTGCCGACCTGCGCAAGACGGGCGTCTCCATCCTGCTGATCGAGCAGAACGCGCGAGCGGCCTTGGAGATCGCGGACTACGGCTATGTACTCGAAAACGGCGCGATCACCTTGGAGGGTCCGGCGCAGGAACTCGCCGGTAATCCGCGTATCGTCGATACCTATCTCGGCCGCAGGCAGTCCGCGGCGGAATAGAGGCTGGTTCAAAGGGATACCATTGACGACATCATTGCCGCCGATCCGCCGCATCGTCACCGGCCATGACGCACAAGGGCGCGCCATCGTGGTCAGTGACGAAACTGTCGCGGTATTGCGGCGGCCGGACGCGGCCATGGCATCGAGCCATATCTGGCTGACGGATGCGGCGCCCGCCGACCTCAATACCGCCGATGATGGCAAACAGAAGATTGCCGGCACCGCGCCGCCGGATCGCGGCACGCGTTTCGGCATCCTCGATATCGCTCCCGGCAATACGCGCCACCCGCCGCATCGCACCGATAGCGTCGATTACATTATTTGTCTTGCTGGCGAGGTCGAACTTGAACTGGACGACAGTCGTGTGACGTTGAAGGCGGGCGATATTCTAGTGCAACGAGGCACCAATCATTCCTGGGTCAATCGCGGCAGCATGCCGGCGCGGCTTGCGTTTGTGCTGATCGATGGCGCGCCGAAACGGAAGGGCTCGTTCGGAAAAACCGATCTGGCACGTTAGACACCGGTCAAGCGTGCCAGCGGGAGCGCAGGGTTTCGTAGTCCCGTGCGATGTCGTCGACGATTTTGGCCACCGGCTCGATACCTTTGACGGCGCCGACCGCCTGGCCCGCGCCCCAGATGTTCTTCCACGGCTTTGCCGTCTCGGTGGTGGTGAAATCGACCTTGCGCTCGGACTTCAGGGTTTCCGGCGTGAAGCCCGCCGCCTTGAGACTCGGCCACATCCAGTTCGCGGGAACGCCTGTGACGGCGGCGCTGGTGACAATGTCTTCCATCTTTGCCGCCACGGTCATGTCCTTGCGTGCATCCTCGCCGAGGCTTTCCGCCGAAGCGATGAAGCGGGTGCCCATATAGGCGAAATCGGCGCCAAGCACTTCGGCCGCGAGCACACTCTGGGCGCTGGCGATGGCGCCCGACAGGACGATCGGCCCCTGCCAGAACTCACGCACGGCTGATACGAAGGCAAAAGGGCTGAAAGATCCGGTGTGGCCGCCAGCGCCGGCACAGACCAGCACCAAACCGTCGGCGCCGGTCTCGACCGCCTTGCGCGCGAGCAAAGGCGTGGTGACGTCGGCAAAGACAAGCCCGCCATAGCCGTGAACCGTCGCAAGGGTCCGCGACGGCGATCCCAGCGCGGTGATGAGCAAAGGCGGCTTGTGGCGGCCGACGATCTCGAGTTCGGCGTCGAAGCGACTGTAGCTCGAGTTCGTGATCATGTTCATCGACCACGGGGCGCCGCTTGTCGCATGCCGGCTGATGTCGTCGCACCATTCGTCGAGCGCCTCTAGGGTGCGGGCGTTGGCGGCTGGAAAGCAGCCGATGATTCCGGCGGCACAGGCCGCCTTCACCAGCGCCGGCCCCGAGATCAGAAACATCGGTGCAGCGATCACGGGAATGCGGGTGCGGGCGCGCAAGGTGGCGACGCCGGCCGTTGCGCAAGTCGGCAAAACAGCGGGTTCCGGGTGTGCCATGGTCACGTCGATGGTCTGGATTTTTCCATACAGTAGTGTACGTTATGGCCGTCGCCGGTTCAAGCGGAGGGGGCGCTATACCGCCCGCGTGAAGCCATCGGTCCAGCGGCGCGATTTGGCTTGTCTCACTGGCTCGCTTTTGTTTCTCTGCCTCTCAACCATCTTCGCTCAATTCGGCGCTATCTTAGTCAACCATGACAGACGATAAATTTCATCCCGAATGGTTCGATACGCGGCCGATCCCGGACGACGGCGCGGTGGTCCCGCGCATGCTGCGACGCGCAGCGGAGACGCGCGGCGACGCGCCTTGCGTGCAGTTCGACGACGGATCGTTGTGGAGCTACGGCGACGCCTGGTGCGTCGCCCGTTCGGTTGCGGCGGGCTTGCGCGAAACCGGTGTCAAGGCAGGCGATGTCGTTCTCGTCTGGCTGCCGAACGGGCCGGCTTTCATGCGCGCCTGGTTTGGCGTCAGCGCACTTGGCGCGGTTCACACGCCTTTGAATGTCGCCTTCCGCGGCAACATGCTGGAACACATCATCCGTAATTCCGGCGCGACGACAATGATCGCGCATCATGAATTGGTAGGGCGGCTTGACGGTCTCGACCTCTCGCAACTCAAACGCATCATCGTCTGCGGGGGCGATACGACGGCGGAGCTTACCGGAGATATTGCTGTGATCGGCGAGGCGCAGCTTGGCGCGTTTGGCGAGGCGGACGACCTGCCTGAGCAGTCGAACACCGATCTCGCCGCCGTTCTTTACACGTCCGGAACGACGGGACTCTCGAAGGGCGTGATGATTCCTTACGCCCAGTTGGCGACCGCCGGGCAGGTGGCGCACGGTTATCTCAAGGCCGGCGACCGCATCTATATCTTCACGCCGCTGTTCCACACCGTCGGCATTTCTGCGGTATTTGCAACGCTGAGAAAAGGCGCCTGTTTCCATTTGGCGGAAAGCTTCCGGGCGCCGACATTCTGGGATGATATCGCGCGCACCGGCTGCAATCGTATCCTTGGGCTGATCAGCTCGATGACCAGCTATCTGGCCAAGGCCGTTCCGCTCGGAACACCGTGTCCGTTTGATTTCGCGATGATGTCCCCGATCACCGCGGAGACGGTGAATTTTGCGCAGCGCCAGGGATTCGATTATTTCGCAGCCTACAGCATGACCGAACTGTCCGTGCCGATCGTGTCGACGGTGAATTCGGGGGTTCTCGGCAGTTGCGGTCGCCTGCGCAGCGGAATCGAATGTCGTCTCGTCGATTCATCCGGCAACGACGTGGCGGCCGGCGAGGCTGGCGAACTGGCTGTTCGCGCTACCGATCCTTCGACGATGAATGCCGGCTATCTCAATGACGAAGCCGCCACGCAAAAGGCATGGCGCGACGGCTGGTTCTATACTGGCGACGTGTTCAGGCACGACTCCGATGGCAATTTTTTCTTTGTCGATAGGCTCAAGGACGCCATTCGTCGCCGCGGCGAGAACATTTCCTCGATCGAGGTGGAACTGGAAATTGCCTCGTTCCCCGGCGTGATGGAAGTCGCGGTGATCGGCGCACCATCGTCGCACGGCGACGACGAAGTCCTGGCTGTTCTGGCGCCGGCGCCGGGGCACACCGTCGATCCGGCGGAGCTAATCGCGTTTCTGCTCGAACGGTTGGCACACTTCATGGTGCCGCGCTACGTGCGCATCGTCGATGCACTGCCCAAGACGCCGACGAACAAGATAAAAAAACATGAGCTTCGTGACATCGGATTGCCGCAGGGGACCTGGGACCGCGAGGCGCATGGCATTGCCGTGAAGCGGCAACGGCTGGCCTGATGGCGCTGCGCCCGTGCTTTGCCGTTACGGTTTGCGTCGTGTGTTGCGCGCGGCCTTCGTTGTAGCCGATACAGCCACGCTTTTCGCTTTCTTGCCGATATGCTGGGTCTGGGCGGCGAGCAGACGGGTGCGGCATTCGACAATCTGACTGTCGGTCATGTTGGCCCGGAGCAGCGATTCGCCGACCGTATAGGCATAGCCAATGAGAGCCCAGAATTCGGCCTCGGCGGCCGGCATGTCGGCGTCGAGCAGGAGGCTGGCGGTGAATTTAACCCGCTCGGCATCGACCCGTTCCACGATCCGCCGGGCGAGTTTGTCGCGCAGCGCCCAAGCCCTGATTGCGAGTTCGAAAGCCGCCGCATCAGCCGACAAGCGCGTCCGTGGCGGCAGCATGCGTAACCGCACAAGACGCTGGAAAGATTCCAGTTTCTCGTCGCGCCGGATGCGATTCATGATCCGTTGGGTCTGGTTCTCGCGCCACTGGTCGAGAACGGCTTCGAGCAGTTCACGCCGGCTCTTGAAATGCCAATAAAAGCTGCCGCGGCTGACGCCGATTTCATCGGCGAGGGGTTCGACCCGTACGCCATCGATGCTTGTCTTGATCAGCCGATTGATTGCCGCGTCGATCCAGTCCTGGCGGGTCAGGCGCCGGATCTTCTGCTTGGTAGCTTTAGACATCGTGATCCCAAAGGATAGAAAAAATCGGTTCGCGAGAATGATCAATACTTTAGCAGAGAATGCTCATAACGAAGTTCGGTGCGACGCGCAATAATTGCTGAACGCTTACCCACGAGACCGCGGCCGCCAGTTGTCGGGGCGTTGCCTGGAGCGGCGCTGGAGATTTTTCGTCTGATAAATAAGAAAGGAGATTTGCTTTTTGTTTTCCAAAGGGCTCATAGACGGCCCGCAGTTAACGAATGAAATTTCTGGAGGTGCGGCATGGGTAGGATCGTTATTGGAGTCATGGGAGCCGGCGAAAATGCCAAGGCGGAAGACACAGCCATCGCATTTGCCCTCGGCGAATCGATTGCGAAGGAAGGCTGGGTTCTGCTCAGCGGCGGCCGCAATTCGGGCATCATGGATGCCGTGAATCAGGGAGCGAAACGAGCGAATGGACTTACGATCGGAGTCATACCCGGTAGCAACAAAAACATGATGTCCAAAGCAGTGGATGTCGGGATCGTTACGGGGATGGGTAGCGCCCGAAATTATATAAATGTTCTGTCCAGCGATGTGGTGATCGCTTGCGGATTTGGAGGAGCAGGAACCGCCTCGGAAATCGCGCTGGCGCTTAAATCGCAGAAGCCTGTTATTCTCCTTAATGACCGTCCGGAAAGCTACAATTACTTCAAGAAAATTGGCGGAGAGCTAATCCACGCCACTAAAGATGTCGAAGAGACAATTGTTCTTGTTAAGAAGCTGCTGCAACATGATGAAAACAATTAATCGATCATCGGTGCACGCAACTAAGAGCGAGTCGCGGCTGCTCCAATATCGGTCACGAACGTATACATGTATTTATGACGACGTGCGCGCCAGTATCGTTTCCAGCAATTTTGCGCCGCTCTCGCCTTTATGCGCCCGATCCCACTGATTGACGATAATCTCTTTGAACATCCGGACGGCTTCTGGCGCGGATGTTACCATCGCAATGCCGGCTGAAATATTCGGGTGGTCACCGAGCCGATAAGGACTCATCGTGACGAAGGTTGAGTCATGTTTCTCGAATACCTGAAACGTCTGTTCCGGCGCGAAATTCTCGACAATGCCGATCTGTGCGCCGATGGGCTGTTTCCTGAAAATATCCACCAGGCGCTCGACCTCGCGCCGCGCCAGCGCGCGCCGCGCCCGCATCTCGTTCGGCTTCAAATCGTAACGGCCGATTAATCCCGAGCGGAGAAAGCGCTCGATCGTTTGCGTGTTCACGATGCTCACGACCGGCGGTCGGCGCTTGAGTGCGCCTCCGCGCCGTTCTTTCAAGACGCTCAGTACGCGCTCCACGTATTCGGGAAAATCGGCATGATCGGGGCTCGCCGCACCGGAGGATTCCAGGAGCATGTTGCGCAGATGGCCGATGTATTCGTCGGACAACAGCAGGAACGATATCGGCGTGAAATTACCGAGAATCTGGGTCACATTCTCTTCGAGCTGTCGCATGCGTTCGAAGAACGCAACGGCATTCCGGTAATACTCGACGCCGACGCCCATCAACGAAGGAAGCGAAACCTCGAGCAGATCGGCGAGTTTTTCCAGCGTTTCTATTTTGACCAGTTCGCCTTTTTCCAGACGGTAGAGCGCCGCACGGGAAACGCCGATGCGCTCGGCCATATCGCTGGCGGTGTAGTTCTTACCCAGCCGATAAGCGCGCAGCCGATTGCCGATTTCTTCCCAGTGAGCTGGCATCGTGGAAAAACGCCTTGCGTGAGTCATCTGAATTTTGAGACATATTGCCCTTGGCGGGCGATTTAGCCGTAAAAACCTAAACTTACCACACTCTCATTAATATCAACATTGGCGCCACGGTACTCTCGGTTTACCCCAACCTTCGCCGATGCAGGACGCGGTGCCGATGACACGCCATGAAGAGTTCACGGCGACTGCGGTTACATCGCTAAGGGTACTTCCAGAATTCGTATGATGGCGCTCAATAAGTGCCACTTTCAGCGGCAAAAGCGTAATCTCAGGGCTGAGATCGGTATAAAATATCAGCTTGACTCTTGGTATACCGCTGTCTCAATAATGATACCTAACTATAAAATTCGTTCATGCGGCCGGGGAACAGAGGGGTAGAGGTCATGTCTGCGGTAACGACGGAATTCACTGACGCGTCCAAGGAAAGTTATGCCAAGAAGGCGCTGATCGGGTCGATGATTGGCTATGCGATGGACGGCTTCGACCTGCTGATCCTCGGCTTCATGCTGTCGGCCATCGCCGCGGAGCTGCATTTCACCCCGGCGCAATCCGGTTCGCTGGTCACATGGACGCTCGTTGGCGCGGTTGCCGGCGGCGTCCTTTTTGGAATGTTGAGCGACTATTACGGTCGCGTCCGCGTTCTGACATGGACCATCCTTGTGTTCGCAATTTTCACTGGGGCTTGCGCATTCGCGCAAGGCTATTGGGATCTGCTGATTTACCGCACGATCGCGGGGCTCGGCCTCGGCGGCGAATTTGGCATAGGCATGGCGTTGGTGGCCGAAGCCTGGCCAGCGTCGAAGCGCGGGCGGGTGTCGTCTTATGTGGGACTTGGATGGCAGGCTGGCGTGCTGCTGGCTGCGGTCGTGATCCCGATCCTGCTGCCTGTGATCGGCTGGCGCGGTATGTTTATGGTCGGCATTCTTCCCGCTGTCGCCGCCTTCTTCGTGCGTTACGCGATCGGAGAGCCGCCGATCTTCGTTGAGCACGCAGCAAAAGCGCGCAATAGCAACTCGCTCGCCTTGCTGGTGAAGGATTGGGCCACGACAAAGATCAGCATCGGCATGTTCATTCTCTGCTCGGTTCAGAACTTCGGGTACTACGGGGTGATGATCTGGCTGCCGTCTTATTTGTCGACCCGCTTCGGTTACACGCTGACCCGCTCGGCGGTCTGGACCGGCGTCACCATCCTCGGCATGGCCTTCGGCATCTGGCTGTTCGGGCAGCTCTCGGACAAGTACGGCCGTCGTCCCATCTTCTTCCTGTATCAAGCAGGCGCCGCTATCTCAGTCATCGTCTACTCGCAGTTGGTCGATCCGATGCACCTGCTGATCGGCGGGGCGATCATGGGTCTGTTCGTCAACGGGATGCTCGGCGGCTATGGTGCGTTAATGTCGGAACTGTATCCGACGGAGGCGCGCGCGACCGCGCAGAATGTACTTTTCAATCTGGGACGTGCCGTTGGTGGTTTCGGTCCGCTCGTGGTCGGAACGCTCGCGGCGCATTATTCGTTTGCCCTCGCGATCGGGTTGCTGTCGGTTCTCTATGTCATCGACATCATTGCAACGGCGCTCCTGATACCAGAGCGAAACGGTGCCCCGCTGACCTGAAATTTCTATCCATGCATTCCAAAAAGGAGAGGAGTGAAAGCTCCTCTCCTTTTTTATTCAGCATGTCGGAGAAAGTTCAGTTCAATTCGGAAGCGGCGATCTCGTTCAGCAGCGCAAGACGATCGTCGCTGGACATCGCATTAAACTTAACAGCGCTGTCCGAAAGCGCGACCAGTCGCTTATGTGCTTCGTCGGTAACGTCGAGCGTCAGGGGCGTTTCCTCATAGGCGTCGACAAAGCGTCCGACCAGTACGGCAAGCAGGGAGTATAACGCGTACTGATCGCGATGCTTGGATCCGGCCTCCAGAACCTTCTGCTGGAAAGTCTTGTATGTTCGCAGACCTTTGTGCTGCGACTTCAGCCATAGCGCCAATTCTTCCACGTGGGTTCTCCCCCTTAATTCAATTCTGTCGGTGAAATGAAGAAACGACCAGTCTATCAGAAAACGACGAATAAAAAAATGGAAATATCACCACCGCTATGTCCTATTTACTAACAGAATTAATGGCTTGTGGTCGTCTCAAAAATGAGATAGGCTGGCGGTTGGCATATGCCAGTCAAACGAAATTCCGGATGCCCGACTATGTTGAGTACGCCTGCCGTCAACGCAGACGAAAACGAACCGATCCGCGCAGCCGCGGCCTTTGACGTCGCCGACACGCAGGCGCTCGTGACCTCGAACGCGGCGGTGAACGCAGAATATTTTCATCTCACTCTCGCGGCTGCTGGTTTAGCCATGACTGCGAAGGCCGGTCAGTTTTTCAACATCGCGTGCCCGGCGACCGACAAGGACTTGCCTTATCTGCGCCGTCCGATGAGCGTTTACCGCGTCGTGCCGGCGAAGGGCGAGGTCGAGTTTCTCTACAAAGTGACGGGCGCGGGGACGCGCGGGCTCGCGACGTTGCGCGCCGGCGATAGCACGGCGATCCTCGGGCCGCTCGGAAACGGGTTCGGCCTCGATCCCGGATGGAAGAATATCGTTGTGGTGGGACGAGGAGTCGGATTGGCGACACTGGCGCCCTTGGCGGAGATGGCGGCGGAACGCGGGATCGAAGTGACCGCAATTCTGAGTGCCCGCACGCGCGCGCTGGTGATGTCGGTGCAGCGTTTCATCGACGCCGGCGCTCAGGTCGAGGTCATCACCGATGATGACGGTTCAAGCGATCCCGACAACGTCGAGCGCCTGTTGGTCGGTTTAATCGAGAGTGGCCGTGCAGACGCCTTCTTTACCTGCGGCTCCAACCGGCTGATGTTGTTGCTCAAGCGCGTCGGAGCGACATTCCAGATTCCAGGGCAGGTCGCGATGGAACAGCAGATGGCTTGCGGTTTGGGGATGTGCTTTTGCTGCGTCCGCAATTTTGACTCTTCCCATGGGCCGGAGCAGCGGCGGGTGTGCCTCGATGGTCCCGTGTTTCCGCTGTCGGAGGCGCTGTCATGGTAGATCTCCGCGTCAAGATCGGCCGCATCACGCTTAAAAATCCGGTGATGCCTGCGTCCGGCACCTTCTCCGAAGGGCTGGCGCGCGTGTTTTCCTTCGATCATCTCGGCGCCGTCGTGACCAAGACAATCACAGCGGAACTGCGCGGTGGTAATCCGACGCCTCGTGTCGCCGAGGTGGGCCAGGGAATGCTGAATTCGATCGGAATTCCTTCCAAGGGCGTTTTGAATTTCATCGACCACATCATGCCGGAATACCAACGGTTTTCCGCGCCGCTGGTGGTCAGCGTGTCGGCGCCGACCGCGGAATCCTTTGCCGAAATCGTGCGCCAGCTCAATATTCCGGGGATCGCGGCCATCGAAGCGAACATTTCCTGCCCGAATATCGAGGAGGACGGCAAGGCATTCGCGATGCGTGCGAAGTCAACCGCCGCGGTCGTCGATCAGCTTCGCAAGGCAACGGCGCTTCCACTCTGGGTCAAGCTTACGCCCAACACTGGTGATGTCGGCGTCGTCGCCCGCGCCGCACAGGATAGCGGCGCCGACGCGCTCGTCGTCGCCAACACCATCTTGGCGATGTCGATCGACACCGAGACGTTTAGGCCGCGTCTGGGAAGCATCATGGGCGGCTATTCAGGGCCGGCGATCAAGCCGATTATCTTGCGGATGGTTTATCAGTGCGCGCAAATCGTCGACATTCCGATCATCGGATGCGGCGGCATCACAACCACCGAGGACGCCGTGGAATATCTGCTGGCCGGCGCAACGGCCGTTCAGGTCGGCACCGCGACTTTCGTCAGGCCCAATGCAATGCTCGATGTCGTCGAGGGACTGACGCGGTTCTGCGAACGCAAGAACATTGATCGTGTCAGCGAACTGACCGGCGCCGTCAGGGACCGGGGCATGCATGTCGATAAATTGGAGGCATTGCCGTGAACGCACCGGCGGCCATGCGCGAAGCGATCGACGCCGCCAAATGGCGTGCGCTTGCCGAAAAGCTTTTTGACGAATTGCGCGCGAGGACAGGCGCCAAGGCTGATGGCGAGCGCGGCATTACACGCGAATGTTACGCGGAAGGCGAGGAAGCGGCCTTCGCGCTGATCCGGGAGGTTGCGCAAGAGCATGGCTTGACATGTACCAGCGATCGCGCCGCCAATCTGATCGTGTCGCTGCCGGACGACGACTTGACCAAGCCCGGCCTCATCCTCGGTTCGCACGTCGACTCGGTGCCGCAAGGCGGCAATTTTGACGGCGGTGCCGGCGTGATTGCCGGGCTGTTGTGCCTCGTCCGGCTGGTCGGAGAAAATCGCGCGGCCGGTGGACCGGTGCGGCTGTTGGCGCTGCGCGGTGAGGAAAGCGCCTATTATGGCCGCGCCAATATCGGGTCACGCGCTCTGTTTGGAATGCTCACGCCGGCCGATCTCGATGCCCAGCGTCGCGGTACCGGCCGCACCCTGCGTGAGGCGTTTTCGACAACGAACGCGGATATTACGTCAATCGCACAAGGCGCGACGCTGATGCCGCCCGGTTTCGCCTCGGCGTATTTGGAGCTTCATATCGAGCAAGGTCCAGTGATGGTCGCCCGAGAACTGCCGACTGCGATCGTGACCGGCATAAGGGGAAACCTGCGGCACCGCCGTCTCGTCTGTCGCGGCGAAGCTGGGCACTCGGGCACGGTTCCTCGTTGGCTGCGGAAGGACGCCATGTTCGCCGTGTCTGATCTGCTGATGCGGCTCGATGAGCACTGGAATCGCCTGCTGGAGCGCGGCATCGACCTGGTGATCACCACCGGAATCTGCAACACTGACAGCGAGCGTCAGGCCATCAGCCGCATTCCCGGCGAGGTATACTTCAGTTTCGAGGTCCGGAGCCAAAGCTACGAGACGCTGGAAGGCCTGTATGAACTATTTCGTTCCGAATGCCGCGCGGTGTCGGACCAGCGCCGCGTTAAGTTCGAGTTCGACGAGCGCGTTTATGCCGAACCGGCGAAGATGGACGAGGCCATCATCAACCGCCTGAAGAAGCTTTCGCAGCAACTCGGATACACCACAGAACTGATCCCGAGCGGGGCAGGACATGATGCCGCGGTGTTCGCCAATGCCGGAATTCCCTCCGGCATGATCTTTGTGCGAAACCGCAACGGCTCGCATAATCCCGACGAGGATATGACGATCGACGACTTTATGCGAGGTGTGGAGTTGATGTACGCCTTTGCATCCGCGGGAGTTGCCTCTTGAACGCGATCACGATCCGAAGACCAGACGACTGGCATGTCCACTTTCGGGACGGCGATGTTCTCAAGGCCGTGGTCAATTTTACAGCCGCGCACTTCGCTCGCGCGATCGTCATGCCGAACCTAGTTCCGCCGGTGACGACGGCGCAGCAGGCATCCGACTACCGCAATCGAATTTTGGCAGCGGTCGATGGTGGTCACCGGTTCACGCCGCTGATGACTTGCTATCTCACAGATGCGACCGATCCGAAGGACTTGATCGCGGGATACCGCGACGGCGTCTTCACCGCCGTAAAACTCTACCCGGCCCACGCCACGACCAACTCGGCAGCCGGTGTCACCGATATCGACCGGGTGCGCGGCGTGCTCGAACTCATGGCCGAAAATGGTATGCCGCTGTTGGTGCATGGCGAATTGCCGCAGCCGGACATCGATATATTCGATCGCGAAAAAGCTTTTATCGACGCCGTTCTGCTTCCGCTGATGAAAAAGGTTCCGACACTGAAGATCGTGATGGAGCACGTCACCACGTCGCATGGTGTCGATGTGGTGCGCGCGCATCAACCTCGGCTAGGCGCGACGATCACGCCGCAGCATCTGCTGTTCAATCGCAATGCGATCTTCAATGGCGGGATCAGGCCGCATATGTATTGTCTGCCGGTACTCAAACGCGAGGAGCACCGTCTCGCCTTGCGCAAGGCGGCAACCAGCGGCGAGCCCGGGTTTTTCCTAGGAACAGACTCCGCGCCGCATCTGCGTCATCTCAAGGAGGCGGAGTGCGGGTGCGCCGGCGTTTTCGGTGCGCCGGCGGCGCTCTCGGCTTATATGAAGGTGTTTGAGGAGGAGGGTGCGCTGGCGAATTTCGAAGCTTTCGCCTCGCTCAACGGCCCCGCCTTCTACGGCTTGCCGGCCAATGAAGAACGGATCACCCTGCAGAAGGTGCCGGCATTCGTCTGCGAGGGTGTTAGCGTTGAAAAAGTGGGGGAAATCTATCCCTTGTTTGGCGGTAATAAGGTTGACTGGTCAGTAGCTTGACGCCATAAGGTCTCGATTACTGGAAAACATCAGTAGTTCCCTGCGGGCAGGTTGCCTAGCAGCGATTTGACGCGCAGGGTTCATCCGCCGGTTCGATAAGGAGAGCTCATGAGCAATTTTTCTTCCTCGACGGCTGATAAAAAAGCTATCGCTCGGCAAACCGCCAAGATGATGCTGGAGATCAAGGCGATCCACTTCAATGCGGATTCGCCTTTTTTCTTCACCTCCGGCTGGGCCAGTCCGGTCTACGTCGACTGCCGCAAAATCATTTCTTACCCGCGGCTGCGCTCCGGCCTGATGGATTTTTCATCGTCGGTCATCCTTTCGGAAATCGGATACGAGTCGATCGACAACATCGCAGGCGGTGAGACTGCCGGCATTCCGTTCGCGGCGTGGATTGCCGATAAGCTGATGTTGCCGATGCAGTACATCCGCAAGAAGGCAAAGGGCTTTGGCCGTAACGCGCAGATTGAAGGCGACCTGTTGGAAGGCGCGCGAACTCTTCTGGTTGAGGATCTCGCGACCGACGGCCGGAGCAAGATCAATTTTTGCAATGCGCTACGTAAAGCTGGCGCCAAGGTCGATCACTGCTTCGTGCTTTTCTATTATGATATTTTTCCGGCGAGCAAAGGTCACCTCAACGATTTGAACGTGAAGCTGCACCATCTCGCGACTTGGTGGGACGTTCTGGAGGTTGCCGAAGAGAGCGGTCATTTTGACGCCGGTGTTCTGAGAGAGGTTAGAAGCTTCTTGAACAAGCCGTCCGAATGGTCCGCGGCGCACGGTGGGATTGCCGACTTTGAAGCTGCCCCCAAAGTTGATTTGCCGCCTGCCGAGTTGCGAACCGGATCTCACGGCTAGCGTCCGGCGACGTTCCGGACGGCGCGCGCAAGCGCGGTGGACGCAGCTACTATTGCTTCTGAATAACTGCCTCCACCGCGGACAGAGAAGCCGTTAGGTTGGGAGCCTGGCCGGTGCCTCCTCAATTGATGGAGGTAGCGATGGGTATTCCTGAACTCCTGTATGGCGTCGCTGCGGTTATTTTACTGATAGCCCTTATTTATGCTGCGACGAAGAGTGGGGGGCGCAATCGTAGTCCCGCATCTGACGCCGCGACCAAGCGAAATCTCGAGAAAGCCGCATAGCGGACTTTCCGCAATGGCCGGTCCAGTGATGCCACACCGCCGATATATATCCGCTTCCCGACACCGCGAGTAAATGGCCAGGGAAAGATCGACGCTATCGCTCGGAACAGGAAGGCTTCACCGCGGGTTTTCAGTTCGACAGGAATCGAACGGAGAACGACCATGGACGACAACGAAGAACGTGTGCGGCAATGGGCCTACAAGCTCTGGCAAGAAGAGGGCTGCCCTGAGGGACGCGAGGCTGTGCATTGGGACAAGGCGCGCGAACTTGTCGCAATCGAGGATAATCAGCGGTCCACAATGATCCCGGTCAAGGAGCGAGGACCGGAAGGCGAACCCATTGAAGAGGCAAAAATCCAGAAAAACTATGGTGAATTTCCTACGCTTACCGATCAGGGCGAAGGGGAGGAACCACACCGTCCGGAGAAACCCTCAGGATCGACGTGAGCGGCCTGCGAAGTGCCGTGCTTGACCAGCCGGACCTTTCGATGTCGCGAACGGCGGCACCATTCCGCAATTTCGCGCTGATGACTGGTCAGTCTCCGCCGCGTGGCGTTTGACCGATTTATGTCTGTGATTTTTCTGCTGGATTTATGTCGTCGATATCGGCATAGGCCATGGTTATCGAACTGCCGTCTTCTGCTGTTGCTTCGATATAAGTCTCGAAGCAGGTCAGATCGCACCGAATACGAATGAGATCGCCGTCTTTGCGCCGGATGGCGACAAGCGATCTCTCGCTACCGGCCGCGTCCACCGCTTGCATAATTGCTTGACGTTTGGCGAGATCCATCGCTTTTAAACAATCGCCAGCCACCAATGTTCCAGCGATATTTCGCCAGAGTCACTGACGCCGGCTTCCGAATCATCAGGAGGCCATCGACGCTTTCGGCTCATTCCACTCTTAACTTATAAGCGCGAAAAAAAGCCCCGCGGAAGCGGGGCTTTTCGTCAGGCGGCCGACCAGTAGGGAGGTGTCTTGTAAAAATCGTAGACGCGTTGGTCGTTGTCGCGGGTCCACTGCCAGTCGTTCTCGTTGGCGTACTTCGGCGCCCCGGTGAGCTGATCTTTCGTGAAGTTGACCAGATATCCACCCAAGCTTGTGTCATATTTCAGGTTCGACCAAGGGGTCGGGTAGTGCTCCTCGCCCATGCCGAGAAAGCCGCCGTAGCCAATTACCGCGTAGGCCACCTTGCCGGACTTCTTATCGATCATGACTCGTTCTACCGAGCCAATCTTGTTTTGATCCGGGCCGTAAACGGCGGTTCCGTCGACTTTGTCGCTGCCGATAAGAGAGTGAGTTTCGCGTTCTGTCATTCTGGCCTCCATGTGAGTGAACCTTCAAAACGCTTGCGGCCTCCTTATGGTTCCGGGTGCAGCAGAGGGCGAGGCAGCGGATCGCAAGCAGGTGACTGGTGCCGCCGTAATTCTCGTTATATTTTCTGAGCGAGATGCGGCAGCACGAAAGGCTGGCTATCGGGCGGAATGCGGTTGATCGCGTCGGACACGCCGAACACCTTGCCGATTATCTGCTCGTTGATCGTTACCGATGGCCTGCCGTCCGCGGCAATCCGGCCGCGGCCCATGACGATGACCCGGTCCGCCATCAGCGCGGCGAGGTTGAGGTCATGGACGATGGCGATGACGGTGGTCCCGCCGGACGCCGCCTTTTTGGCTGCCGCGACAAGATCGAGCTGGTGGCGCAGATCGAGGCTCGCGGTCGGCTCGTCGAGCAGCAGGATGCCGGGACCGTGCGCCTGTTCGCCGCAGGCAAGCTGGACCATGACGCGGGCGAAGTGGACGCGCTGCTGCTCGCCGCCCGAGAGCGTGCCGATGATCCGGTCCCGAAATCCGTTCAGATCGACATCGGCAAGGGCCGCATCGGCCATGGTATCGATGTCCCGGCCCATGCGTCCGCCGGCACCCATCTTGACGATCTCAGCCACGGTGAACGGAAACGTCACGGTGATGTTCTGCGACAGCACCGCGCGGTGCCGGGCCAATTCGTGCGATGGCCAATCATGGATGGCGCGGCCTTTGAGGAGAATCGTGCCTTCACCGAAGGCGAGCTCGCCCGCCAGAGCACGCAGCAAGGTCGACTTGCCGGCGCCGTTCGGGCCGACGAGTGCAATCGTCTGTCCCTGCGGGGCGTCGAATGAAATGCCGTCGATCAGGCGCTTTTCGCCCGCACGGACCGAGAGCGAATTGACGGCGACAGCAATCATAGCCCGACAAGCCCGCGCTGTCGCAGCAGCAGCACAAGGAAGAACGGAGCGCCGACGATCGCGGTGAGCACGCCGATGGGTATTTCGGCGGGCGCGGCAAGCGTGCGCGCGGCCGTGTCGGCGACGAGCAACAGGATCGCACCGAGGCAAGCCGACGCGGGCAGCAAGCGGCCATGGCCGGGGCCGATGGCAAGCCTCAGCAAATGCGGAACGACGATGCCGACAAAGCCGATGACACCGGCAAAAGCGACAGCAGCGCCTGTCATGGCCGAGATCAGCACAATCGACGTGCGCTTTACCCGTTCGACCTCGACGCCCATGTGAAAGGCTTCCGCCTCGCCCAACACCAGCAGATCCAGCCCGCGCGCAATAAAGGGAATGCAGACGAACAGCACTACGACGAAGGGGGCGATGAGCGCCACTTTGTCCCATGTCGCGCCGCCGAGCGAGCCGAGCAGCCAGAAGGTCACGTCGCGCAATTGACGGTCGTCGGCGATGAACACCAGAAGGCCGATGCCGGCATTGGCGAGCGCGGCAATCGCCAGGCCGCCAAGCAGGAATATCGCAATCGACGTATTTTTCCGGCGTGTCGCGATCGCTTGCAGCACCCATGTCGTTACCAGCGATCCGACAAACGCGGCTGCCGGCAGCGCGGCAAAGGGCAGGGCGATGCCGGCGCTGGCGGCAAAGCGGTCGCCGGTGACGATGATGGCGGCCGCCGCCAGCGCGCCGCCGCTGGAGACGCCGACCAGAGCGGGATCGGCCAGCGGATTGCGAAATAGCCCCTGCATGATCGCGCCGCTTGCCGCCAGCAATGCGCCGATCATTCCGGCAATGGCGATGCGCGGCAGCCGTACCGACCACAGCACCAGCCGGTCGCGGTCGAGGAGGGCGGCGTCGCCGGGTGTTGTAAAATGTGCCTGCAAATATCCCGTCAGCCCGAGCGCTGCCGGCAGCCGCTCGACGGGGATTCCGGCGGCCCCAACTGCTGCGGCGATGACCGCAACCGCGATGAGCAGGACAATCAATGCCGGAAACAGCAGCGGTCCCTTCGCCAGCGCGCGCAGCTTATTGTGCTGCGCGCCGGCGGTCGGCTCTGAAGCTGCCGTATCGCTCATTCGTGGCACGGGCCTTCGCCGGGTTGACGCTCCGACGGAAACGGCTGCGACGTGAGATCGGGATACAGCGCCACCGCAAGATCGCGCGCGGCACGAACCGTGCGTGGTCCGAAGCCAAGCAGGTAAAGCCCATCCATAGCGATGAAAGATCGCGCCTTCGCGGCCGGCGTCGCCGAAAACGCTGCATTCGCAAAAACGCCGTCGGCGGTTAACACGCCCGGGCCACCGCGCTGCATGCTCAAGATGACGTCCGGCTTTGCCGCGATCACGGCTTCGTCCGTCAGCATTTTATAGCCATTGTAGCCGTCGATCGCATTGATGCCGCCGGCAAGCTTGATGATGCCGTCTGCGGCCGTGTCGTGGCCGCTCGCCATGGCGCGCCCGTTGACGAACGAAAGCACGAACAGGATGCGCCGCTTTGTCCCGATTCCGGCCGTGATCCGGGCGAGCGCCGTCAGATCGTTGCGGACATTGTCGACAAGGCAGCGCGCCCGGTGCTCGGCGCCGACGGCATGGGCGATGATATTTATCTTCTGGACAATGCCTTCGCCGCTGTAATGGTCCGGCACATTTATCAGGGGAACGTGCGCCGCTTCGAGAACGGCCATGGTTTCCTTCGGACCGGAACCTTCGACGGCGAGAATGAGACTCGGGTTCAAACCGAGCACGCCTTCAGCGGAGAGTTGCCGCATATAACCGACATTCGGCTTCTCGGCGGCGGCGCGCGGCGGGTAAAGGCTGGTGCTGTCGATGCCGACAATGTTTTTGTCGAAGCCGAGGGCATAAAGAATCTCGGTTACTGCGCCACCAATCGATACGATGCGGCTGATGTCGTCGACGGGCGCACCTCCGACAGCATTGGCCGCAAGGGCAGGCCGCAGGACGAATGCAGCCGTCATCGCCAGTGCGACGGTCAACGCAGCGCGTCGGGTGAAAACAGATACCCGTTTCATCGCGAACCTCACTTGGTCAGGATCAGTTTGTTTTGTCCGGTCAGGCGCAGCCGATAGGTCTCTTCGCCGTGCGCGATAGTGATTTCGCGCCTGCCCTGGAAAAGATCGCGGCTGTCCACCCGGTTATTGGCGACCGCAATACTTCGCTGATCTGGGCTTTCACTGCCACGTATTCCTCTGTTGCTTGGCCGTACTTCATTGTCGTCGGAGTTCGTCATTATTGCCTCAAGAGTATCCATGGAAGAGTAGTTTAATAATTCTTGCAGTTTTGAGTTATTATAAAGAAACTATACTTATATAGTTCCAGTTTATAGGCATTATAAACTTATAATTCATGTCTTGACCTAAGTAATACATGGTCGTTACAAACGCAAATGTCGCTGCCGACTAATCGGCAGCGAGCCAGCCAGCCAGCGCGTCGCCCTGTTGCGACCCGCGCGCCAGCCCGCCGCACATCAAAACAATCATTGCGCTGGGGGCTGTCATGTCTGTTGTGTACCGGAGCGCGTGCGCGCTTCTGCTGGGGGTGTCGGTGATCGCGTTGACCGCGGGCGGGCGGCGCGCCGCCGCGCAGGAGGCGATCCAGCTCGATCCGATCACCGTTCTCGCGACCAAAACCGCCGAGCCAACCGCCACGGCGCTTGCCGGCGTGAGTTCGGTACGCCAGGAGCAGATCAATCAACTGATGCCGAACAAGGTCTCGGACCTGTTGTTCGGGTTACCGAGCGTAACCTCGGTCGAGCGCGGCGATGATCCGGCAACCGCGATCAACATTCGCGGATTGCAGGATTTCGGCCGCGTCGCCGTCATCGTCGATGGTGCGCGGCAGAATTTCCAGCGCTCGGGGCACAATGCGAACGGCATGTTTTATCTCGAGCCGGAACTGTTGTCCGGCGTCGATATCGTTCGCGGACCGGTCGCCAATATCTACGGTTCCGGCGCGATCGGCGGCGTGGCGTCTTTCACCACCAAGGATGTCGGGGACGTTCTTAACCCGGGGGAGAAATACGGCATTCTCACCCACGGCGCTCTCGGATCGAACGCCACCAAGGGCCTGACGTCGATCTTCGGCGCCGCCCGTCCGAACGATAACGTAGATGTTTTTGCCGGCGGCACATACCGCACGCGCTCCGATTATCGCGACGGCGACGGCAACCTCGTTCCCAATTCCGGGCAGGACATCGGGACAGGCATCGGCAAAATCACGGTGCGGCCGGCGGACGGCCATGAAATCAAGCTGAGCGGCATTCATTATGACGCGCAATACGCCAGCGGCCAGCCCGGCCTTGCCGGCGTCTATGACAACCACACCGTCAACGACCAAGGGGTGCTGAAATATACCTTTCACCGGCCGGATGTGGCCCTGATCGATTTTGCCGGCAGCGTCTATCTCAGTCGCACCAGCGACGATCAGACCGTCAAGCAACAGTTCATTACCGGCGGCATCGACTTTACCGGGCCTACCGGGACGCAACGCAATTTCACCGTCAACACCGTCGGCGGCGACGTCAACAACACGTCACGTTTCGAAACAGGGGCAGTGCGCCACGCGATTACCGTTGGCGGCGACTCATTCAGCGACAAAGTCTCGATTACCAGCACGGGCGACCCGGGATCGGCGCTGACGCCCGGCGGCCAGCGCACCGTGTCCGGCGCCTTCGCGCAATGGAAGATGAACTATTCAAGCTGGCTCGAAACGATCGCCGCGGTCCGTTACGACAGTTACTCGCTCGACGGCGGCGGAACGAATGCCAGCGGCACGCACACATCGCCGAAATTCACCCTCGGCCTCACGCCGATTTCCTGGCTCACCGTTTACGGCACCTATGCGGAGGGCTACCGCGCTCCGGCCGTTACGGAGACGCTGATCAACGGCTATCATCCGGGCAGTCTGTTCTATTTCCTGCCGGACCCGAACCTGCGGCCGGAACTCGGCAAGACGCTCGAAGCCGGCATCAACCTCAAGGCTGACGATGTGCTGACGCAGGGCGACAAGCTGCGCGGCAAGTTCAGCGTCTTCCGCAACAACGTGACCGACTACATCGATCTCACCAGTTTCGTCGACTTCACGCCGCCGCTCGCTTGTCCGCCATCGTCGGTCTTTGGCGGCTTCGGCTCGCTTTGCTTGCAGTATATCAACGTGCCTAACGCCCGCATCGAGGGTTATGAATTTGAGACGATGTATGATGCGGGGCGCTGGTTTGCCGGCCTTTCCGGTCAGCACATTCGCGGCTATAATCTCGACACCAACCAGCCGCTGGCGACGATCCAGCCCGATCAGGTCGCCACCACGCTTGGCGCGCGCTTCTTCGACCGGAAATTCACTGTTGCCGTTCGTTGGGCGGCTGTTGCCGCGAAGACGGCTGACCAGATCCCGCTGGACACCAACCAGAGCCCGCCGACTTTGGCGTACCCGCCGTCCGGCAGTTACAATCTGGTCAAGCTGTACATGGGTTATCAATACTCCAAAGACGTGCTCGCATCTTTGACGGTCGATAATCTGCTCGACGCCAATTACACGCCTTATATGACCGACCTGCCGAATCCGGGCATCAGTGTCATGGCGTCGCTTCAGGTCAAGTTCGGCGAAGACTTCTTCAAAACGGCAAAAAGCCATTAATCAAGACAGCAGGAGACATCGATGTTCATCGCAATGAATCGCTTCCAGGTAAAAAAGGGTTCGGAAGAGGCCTTTGAAAAAGTGTGGGCGAGCCGCGAGTCCCATCTCGACCGCATGGCCGGCTTCGTCGAATTCCATTTGCTCAAAGGTCCGGAAGCCGAGGACCATACGCTCTATGCGTCTCATACGATCTGGCAGAGCAAGGCCGCGTTCGAGGCATGGACCAAATCGGATGAATTCCGTGCTGCGCACGCGCGGGCCGGCAACGAAAGCACGGGACCGATGTATCTGGGCCATCCGAAGTTCGAGGGCTTTGACGTCAAACAGACCCAAACCAACAAGAAGGCTGTGGCGTGAGGCGATGCTGACAGCGACATCCAACGCAATCGAAGCCAATACAATCGAAGCATTGCGCGGCCGCCTGGAGGCCGATCCTGGGGCGGTCATCGAAACCGTCGCCAAGGAATGCAACGTGACTGCGCGCGATGTGGTGGAGGCCATGCCGGCCTCGATGCGCCGGTTCTGCGGCGGCGAAGCCTTTATCGAGGTTATGGGGAATATCGCCGATTGGGGCGATGTGACACTGATCGTCCACACCGATGATGGCATCATGGAGTTCACCGGGCCGGTGCCGTCCGGCAGCGTCGGGCGCGGCTATTTCAATCTTTCAGGAAGCAAGGGTTTGCATGGGCACCTCCGCCACGACCGTTGCGCCGGTGCGGCCTTCATGGAGCGCCCGTTCTTCGGCCGCCTGTCGGCGTCGATTGTCTTTTTCAATCTCGATGGCGGCATCATGTTCAAGATATTCGTCGGCCGCGATGAGGAGCGCGAATTGATCGCCTCTCAATTGCAGGCGTTCCGCGCGCTGGCCGATCGTCTATGCCGTGGCTGAGTGTCGTCGCGTTTCGGTAGCGGCAGCTTTGGCATTCGTGCTTGTAATGCGGCGCGCTCCCGCTTTTGAGTGCCAACCGGCTTTAAAGCCCGGCTTCCAGCTTGGCGTATAGCGGGTTTTCTTTCGAGAACACGTAATCGAGATCGGCGACCGCAACCGCTTCCGCACCGTTGTCACGCAGGAAGCTGGTAAGCGCGTAAACCTGATCCGGTGGGCAATGCAGCGTCAGCATGCCGGATGAGGTTGGCGCCCCAAACGGCGTGGCGATGCCGAATTGCGCTTTCGCGTTCTCGACCAGTTTGCCGTCGCAAGCGGCAAAGCGGGCCCGCACTTCGCGGAATGCGCGGGCTCGCGCCTGCGCGGCGATGCGGTCGAGAATGACGCGCGCGGTCTCGCGGGTGCCGGCGTCCCACGATGCGGTGCGCGCGGCGACGAGGTTCGCCTGCGAGCGCAGGATGACGCCGTCTTCGACGATCTTCAATCCGTTGGCGGCAAGCGTGGCGCCGGTCGTCGTAATATCGACGATCAGTTCGGCGGTGCCGGCGGCGGGCGCGCCTTCGGTCGCACCGGCACTTTCGACGATGCGATAATCGATGACGCCCTGCGCGGAAAAGAAATTGCGCGTCAGGTTGATGTATTTGGTCGCCACGCGCATTCTGCGGCCATGATGCTGGCGGAAGGCGGTGGCAACGTCGTCAATGTCGGCCATGGTCCGCACGTCGATCCACGCCTGTGGCACGGCAACCACAACGGTGGCCGAGCCGAAGCCGAGCGCCTCCAGCAGCACCACGCGGGCATCGGCATCGGGCATCTGCTCGCGCACCAGGTCCTCGCCGGTCACGCCGAGATGCACCGCGCCCGCTGCAAGCTGCGATGTGATTTCGGAAGCCGACAGATAGGCGACCTCGACCCCATCCAGACCGACGACCGCGCCGCGATAGTCGCGGGCGCCGCGCGGCTTGACCAGCGTCAGCCCGGAGCGGGCAAAGAACGCTTCGGCATTCTCCTGCAAGCGGCCTTTGGCCGGAACGGCCAGCACCAATGGCGTTGTCATGATGCGGCTCCGTAGACGGCGAGGCGCTCGATCCAGATCGCCAGGCCAACCGCGGTGATCGGCTCGCGCGCGCCGAGCCGTTCGAGCAGCGCGTCATAGCGCCCTCCGGCGACCAGCGGATCGCCGGTTCGCGCCGGATCGGTCAATTCGAAAATGAAGCCGGTGTAATAATCGAAGCCGCGTCCGAACGCGGTCGAAAACGACACGCGCTTGAGATCGATGTCGCGTGCGGCCAGAAATCCGTTGCGGCTTTCGAAGAGGTCGAGCGCGGGGGCAAGCTCATCGCTCAGATTGGCGTCGGCGGCAAAGGCCCGCAGGTCCGCCGCCGCTTCGTCGGGATCGCCGCCGATGGCAAGAAAGCGCTCGATCAACCCGCGCACGTCGCGCGGCAGTTTGGTGCTGGCGCCGAGCGCCGATTGTTCGAGAAAGCGGTCGGCGATTTCAGCGACCGAGCGGCCGCCGACGGCGTTGATGCCGGCGATCGACAGCAGGTCGGTGACCAGCGCATGCGCGCCATTCGGATCGGAGCCGGCGAGCGCCGCCAGCACACCCTGATATTCGGGCCGTGCATTATTGCCGCCGAGCATCAGGCGTTCGAGGTCTTGCGCCAGATTGGTCTTGCGGTTGAAATCTTTAACCAGCCGCCGCTTCCATGCCGGTGCGAGATCGAGGCCGGCGATCAGCGCGGTAAACAGCGCGGCATCGCCGGTGCGGATGTCGGGGGAGGCGAGGCCATAGCCGGCGGTCGCTTCCAACCCGAGCGCGAGCATCTCGGCGTCGGCGGCGGCACGATCGGGGCGGCCGAAGCTCTCGATGCCGGCCTGAAGGAATTCGGCCGGCTGATCGGTATGGTGGCGAAACACCGGGCCGAGATAGCAGAAGGCCGCCGGCCTGCCGGCCTGCGCCGAGGCGAGATAATCGCGTGACACCGGAATGGTGAGGTCGGGCCGCAGGCAGAACTCGGCGCCCCCCGGCGCCGTGGTCAGGTACATGCGCTTGCGAATGTCTTCGCCGGACAGATCGAGGAACGGCTCTGCGGGTTGCAGGATCGCCGGCGAAACGCGGGCATAACCGGCGTGCTCGTAGGACGAGACCAGTGCCTCCGCCCTGCCATCGCGGCCCGTGGTGTTGCTGTTAACCTTTGCGTCCATCGCCGTCCCAACTCGCCCTTTACCGTCGCGTTTGCCCGCCCTTTAGCACGTCAGGATTAAGGTTTCGACGGCGAAAACCGCCTGTTCGTCCTCAGGCAATCCGGCAAACGACTGGCATCGTTAACGAAATGCGGGGCGAGGCATCGGGATTTCAGGGCTCGACTACTTCTTGCCGCTTTCCGGCTTTGCCGGCTCCGGCTTCGCTGGCTCCGGCTTCGCTGGCTCCGGCTTCGCTTTCAGTTGCGCGATGTCGTTTTCGAGTTTCATCACGCGCGTCTTGAGCGCGGCGATATCGGCGTTGGCAGCCGTCAGCTTGGTTTGCATATCGCGCGTCAGCTTGGCGATCGCCTGCTGTAGAAATTCGACATTGGCTTGAAGGCAGCCGGTGCGGCGCTCCATCTGCTTTTCGGCGGAGCAGTTCTCCAGCCCGCGAATGTCCTGCGCGACGGCGGAGCCCGTCAGAAAGAGCGACACCAAAATGAGGAGTGTTTTCACTTAGTCGTTCGCTCCCGCGCGGCGGTACGGCACATAAGACGGCGTCCACATCTTGGCGCGCACGGCGTCCTCAATGTCGTCGGCGCCGACGCTGGAGGTGAGGCCCTCGGCATACGCCTGCTTGCCGACAGCGATGGCGACCGCGACGGCCACCTCACGCAACTGGGTAACGCGCGGCAGCAGGTTGGCTTCCGGGTTGCTGCGCGCCGGAGAGAGATCGGCGAGCGCTTTGGCGGCGGCCATGAACATCTTGTCGGTGATGGCAGTGGCGTGCGTTGCGATGGCGCCGAGGCCGACACCGGGAAAGATATAGGAGTTGTTGGTTTGATCGACCGCGAACGGCTCACCGTTGCGTTTGATCGGCGCGAATGGCGATCCGGCGCCGATGATGGCGCGGCCGTCGCTCCATCGCTCGATATCGGCGGGTGCGGCCTCGGCGCAGGAAACCGGATTCGACAGCGGAAAGATGATCGGCCGGGTGTTGTGCTTGGCCATCGCGCGCACCACCGACTCGGTAAAGGCGTTGGTCTGCGCCGAAACGCCGATCAGCGCCGTCGGCTTGGCATTGTAGATGACGTCGAGCAGCGAGATACGGCTGGGGTTGCCGGTATTCCAATCGGACAAAGCGGTCCGCGGTTGCAGGAACGGCTCCTGGAATGACGCTATGTCCGGCATGCCTTCGACCAGCAGACCGTCTTTGTCGATCAGATAGAAGCGGCGCGCCGCGTCCTGCGGATTGAGACCGGCATCGACCATCGCCGCCATCACGAGGCTGGCAATGCCGCAGCCGGCCGAACCGGCACCGAGAATGGCGATACGTTGTTCGCCCATCGACACGCCGGTGACGTTGATGGCCGCAAGTAGGGCGCCGGTCGCGACGGCCGCCGTTCCCTGAATATCGTCATTGAAGCTGCACACGCGGTTGCGGTAGCGGTCGAGGATACGCTTCGCGTTGCTCTTGGCGAAATCCTCCCACTGCAACATGACATGTGGCCAACGCTCCGACAGCGCGGCGACGAATTCCTCGATGAAGCTGTCATATTCCGCGCCGCGCACGCGCTTGTGCCGCCAGCCGACGTAAAGCGGATCGTTGAGATTTTCCTCGTTGTCGGTGCCGACGTCGAGCAGGATCGGCAGCGCGGTCGCCGGATCGAGGCCGCCGCAAGCGGTGTAGAGCGCAAGTTTGCCGATCGGAATTCCCATGCCGCCGGCACCCTGATCGCCGAGGCCGAGAATGCGCTCGCCGTCGGTCGCGACCACGACTTCGGTCTTGTCGAACAGCTTGTTGGCGAGGATCTGCCTGATCTGGTCGCGATGCGGAATCGACAGGAAAACGCCGCGCGGCTTGCGGAATAGCCGGCTGAACGATTTGCAGCCGGCGCCGACGGTCGGCGTATAGACGATCGGCAGCAGCTCTTCGACGTTCTGGCCGAGCAGGGCGTAATAGAGTGTCTCGTTGGTGTCCTGAAGGTCGCGCAGGAAGGCATACCGCTCCAGATCGGTGTGGAATTCGCGGAATGCCTGCAACCGCCGCGTCACCTGTCCTTCGATGCTCGCAACCGTTGGTGGCAGCAGTCCGTGCAATCCGAAGGCGGTGCGCTCGTCGTCGGTGAAAGCGGTGCCCTTGTTGAGGCGGGGGTCGGTCAGCAACCGATAGCCGAATATCTCCGGCGTCAGCGTTAAGGCGTCGTCGCGGCGTTTAGGGTTGAGCAAAACGGAAATCCCGGCGTCATAAAGCGAAGCGCCGACACTAGCACAGGCCGGGAAGGGGCCGCATGCGGTAAATCAGATGACCGTATTGCGCCGCGGGACGCTCCGCTCATTCCCGTCCCCGCCTTCGCGGGGCAGGGACGAGCGGAATTTTTGCTTTCCCCCTTAAAACTCAAAATCCCCGCTTGTCGGCGTCGTATTCGTCACTTGGGTAGGTGCCGCCCTGCAACCGATCGCCGACGGGGTCGGGCGTGACTGTCTTCTGCGCTTCCTCGGCCTGGGCACGGAACGCTTCGGCCTTGCCGGAAGGCTTGTAGCCGAACTTGATGGCGTTGCTGTTGTCCCACCAGGCGGCGGCATTGTCGGAGGCGCCGTAGAAAATCTCGAACCTGATGTCGGGATGCTCGAGACCGATGCGGATCAACTGCACCATGTCCTCCGGCTTGAGCCAGATCGACAGCCGGCGCACGTCGAGCGGCGCATCGCCGAAATTGCCGATGCGCAGACAGGTCACGCGCAGGCCGTGCTTGTCGGCATACATTGCGCCCATCGCTTCGCCGAATGCTTTGCTGACGCCGTATCGCGAATCCGGGCGGACCGTAACATCGACGCCGATCTTGCGGCTGCGCGGGTAAAAACCGACGGCATGGTTGGACGAGGCGAACACAACGCGCTTGGTGCCTGCCCGATAGGCGGCCTCATACATATTGCGGCAGCCGATAATATTGGCCGCAAGAATCGTCTCCCACGAACCTTCGACCGAAAAGCCGCCGAGGTGGACGACGCCATCGACGCCTTTCATGATCGCCTCGACCTCGTCGAGTTTGGACAAGTCGGCCTGGACGAACTCGGCGCCGGGCGCGAGGTCGTCCGGTTTGCGGATATCGCTCCAGCGGATGTCGGGATAGATCGAGGGGAGCATTTGGCGCAAACGTGTGCCAATGCCGCCCGCGGCGCCGGTGACCAGAATTTTGCTCATGATAGGCTCACTATGATACGGCGCTCGGAAGCGCCATGTTGGAAAAGGTCTGCGAACCGAAGCGGCGCCTTACTTGATGCCCATTTCGGCGGCGAGTTTCTCGTGGCGCAGGCGGCTGTTGCCCAGGTGGCTGCGCATCGCCGCGCGCGCCTTTTGCACCGCGCCGGCGCTGATGGCGGCGAGAATCTGTTCATGCTCACGCTGGAATGATGTCAGATTGGTGCGGCCGAGCAGCGGCGCCGAGCGTCCCCACACCGTCTGGCGCGGGATTACGAAGCTGCCGAGATAAGCGAGAAACCCCTTGAACTGCCGATTGCCGGTCGACTCGGCGATCTCGCAATGAAAGGCGAAGTCTTCTTCCACCGCATTTTCACCGCGGTCGATGGCGGCCTGTATGGTGTTGAAACGATCGGTGATCTTCTTGATCTGCGCCGGCGTCGCGCGCTCGGCGGCAAGGCCGGCTGCCTCGACTTCGACGCCGGTGCGCAATTCCATGACATTGAGGACGTCGCGCAACGACGAACTCTCGTCGAAATCGACCCGGAACGGCCGGCGCACATGTTCGGCGACGAAGGTGCCGATGCCTTGGCGGCTGACCACCAATTTGTCGGCGCGCAATGCCGCCACCGCTTCGCGGATGACGGTGCGGGAAACTCCGGTGGCGGCGATCATCTCCTGCTCGGTCGGCAGACGCGATCCGGGCAACAGTTTGCCGCTGGTGATGTCGGACGTCAGCCTCGCCACGATCTCGGCCGATAATCCGCGCGGCGCGGATATCGGCTTGAGCAGCGATAGATTTTTTGTCAAATCACTGCTCCCTGACTTGACCGGAGGCTCGCGCTCTGGTCATCATATGACATGATGAGTAGCATGCTGCTCTCTGGCGATCAATGTGTCAGGCTCATTGCAACGTTCATTACTAAGCTCATTGCAAAGTTCATGGCCGCACAAAGCGCCGCAGATGAAAAAACAACCCGGGAGGTTTTCGTTCTCATGACCACACGCAGAATAATTCTGGCCGCCGGCGTCCTGGCGGCCGCAACTGCTTTTTCCAGCGGTGCTGTCTTCGCACAGGGAAAGCTGGTTCTCAAGGCGTCCGACGTTCACCCGACCGGATATCCGACCGTGACCGCGGTCGAAAACATCGGCAAGAAGCTTGAGAAATCGACCAACGGTCGTCTCAGCGTCGCGATGTACCCCTCGATGCAACTCGGCGGCGAAAAGGAAGCGATCGAGCAGTCCCAGGTCGGCGCCATCGCTTTCGCCCGCGTCTCGGTCGGCGCGCTCGGCCCGGTCGTCGATGCGCTCAACGTCGTCAACCTGCCTTACGTCTTCAAGAACACAGAGCAGATGCGTCACGTCATCGACGGACCTATCGGACAGGAATTGCTGGACGCCGTGACCAACAGCGGCAAGGGCCTCGTCGGCCTCGCCTGGATGGATGCCGGCGCGCGCAATTTCTACGACACCAAAAAGCCGATCAAGACGATCGCCGACCTCAAGGGCCTGAAGGTTCGCGTCATCGGCAATCCGATGTTCGTGGAAATGGCCAACTCCATGGGCGCCAACGGCATCGCGATGGGCTACGACCAGGTGTTCTCGTCGCTACAGACGGGCGTCATCGACGGCGCCGAAAACAATCCGCCGAGCTACGTCTTCGACAATCATTATCAAGTCGCCAAGTTCTACACGATCGACGAGCACCTCATCGTGCCGGAAATGCTCGTGATGTCGAAGAAAATCTACGATTCGATGTCGAAGGAAGACCAGGCACTGGTGGTGAAGTACGCCAAGGAAGCCCAGAAAGAAGAGCGCGTTCTCTGGGACGAATACGAAGCCAAGGCGATGGAGAAAGCCAAGGCGTCGGGCGTTACCATCACGCAGATCTCGGATGCCGATAAAAAGGCTTTCCAGGACGCGGTGAAGCCGGTGTGGGACAAGTACGGCCCGAAATACGCCGATATGGTCAAGCGCATCCAGGCGACCAAGTAATCAATGACGTTGCGCCACGCCTTTCCGGTACCGGCAAGGCGTGGCGCATTTCTTTTTCAGGGCGGACCGCTGCCAGGGTCCGCGGCGGGGAAATAGCATGGCCGAATTCTACCGAAGCGCGATGGACAAGGCCTATCTGGCCTGCGCTTTCATCGCTGGCGTCGCCATGGTCTTGATTTCGGTCATCATACCGTGGGCGGTGTTTACCCGTTACGTGCTCAACAGCGCGGCGTCGTGGCCGGAAACGGCGGCGGTTCTCCTGACCATCGTGGTGACGTTCTTCGGCGCGGCGGCGTGTTACCGGCTCGGCCTGCACATGAGCGTTACGGTTGCTGTCGATTTATTGCCGCCGCGCGCGCGCAAGATTGCCGATTTCACCGTCGAAATGCTGATGGCGGTGATCGCGATTTTCATGATCATTTATGGCGTCAAGCTTTGTGAAGCGGTGTGGAATAACACTATCGCCGAATTCCCGTTCCTCTCGGTAGGCGTGGTCTATTCGCCGATCCCGCTCGGCGGTCTTTTCACGCTGCTGTTCATTATCGAGCACCTCACCATCGGGCGGCCCGCCGCCGAAGCCGATCCGCATCTGCCGATCGAGTAAGCACAGGACGTCATGGACATTTTCATTCTTTTGGGAACCTTGTTCCTGTGCTTCGGCATCGGCATGCCGATCTCCTATTCGCTCGGCATCGGCGCGCTCGCGGGCGCGCTGTGGATCGGTATTCCGCCGGAAGCGGTGATGCTGAAAATTTCCGACGGCATCAGCAAGGTTGCGATGCTGACCATTCCGTTCTTCGTGCTCGCCGGCGCCATCATGGCTGAAGGCGGCATGGCGCGCCGTCTGGTTGCGCTCGCCAACGTCATCGTCGGCGTGGTGCGGGTCCGCGGCGGTTTGTCGGCGGTGAATATTCTCGCCACCACTTTCCTTTCGGGCATTTCGGGTTCGTCGGTTGCCGACGTGTCGGCGATCGGCTCAGTGCTGATCCCGCAGATGGAAAAAGTCGGCTATCCACGGGTCTTCGCCACGAATGTCACCATCAGCGGCTCATTGCAGGCGATTCTTGTGCCGCCAAGCCATAACGCCGTGATTTATTCTCTGGCGACCGGCGGCACGATCTCGATCATCAGCCTGTTCATGGCCGGCGTCGTGCCGGGGCTGCTGCTCGGCGTCTCGCTGATCGCGCTCGTTATTTTCATAGGTTATCGCGATGGCCATCCGACGGGCGACTCGGTGCCATTTGGCGAAGCGGTCAGGATCAGCATCGAGGCGCTGTGGGGCCTCGTTACCGTTATGATCATCATTCTCGGCATTCTGCTCGGCGTGTTCACGGCGGTCGAGGCCGGCGCCATCGCCTGTATCTGGGCGTTCTGCGTGACCATGTTCATCTACCGCGACTACAAATGGAAGGATCTGCCGGGACTCGTCCACCGCACGCTCAAGACCGTTGCCATGGTGATGACGCTGATCGCGATGGCGTCGAGCTTCGGCTACGTGATGGCGCTGATGCAGATGCCGGCCAAGATCACGACGTTCTTTCTGACAGTGTCGGAGAACAAATACATCATTCTGATGCTGATCAACTTCATGCTGCTGGTGCTCGGCTGCCTGATGGATATGGCGCCGCTGATCCTGATATGCACGCCGATCCTCCTGCCGGTCGTGATGAAGCTCGGCGTCGATCCGGTGCATTTCGGCATGATCATGCTGCTTAACCTCGGCATCGGCTTGCTGACGCCGCCGGTCGGCTCCGTGCTGTTCGTCGGCTGCGCTGTCGGCAAGGTAAAGATGGAGGATGTGATGAAAGGCATCTGGCCGTTCTATGCCGTGATGTTCACCGTCCTGATGCTGGTTACGTTCATCCCGGCGCTGTCGCTTTGGTTGCCAAGCGTGGTGATCAAATAATTGCTGTCATTCCGGGGCGCGAGCGCAAGCGAAGCGAACCCGGAATCCAGACACCGCAGCACCGTGGTTATTGATTCCGGGTTCGCGGCCCATTGCGCGTCGAAGACGCCGTGACCGCGCTTATGAGGCTGCTTCCCGGAATGACAGCCGCTAAAACGCCGCCGCCAGCTCCCGCGCGCCTTGCGACTGCGCGGCCTGGTTCATCTTGTTGTCGATGTCGTCGATCAGATTGGCGACAACGCCGGTGCGACGCGCCACCGGATTGCGCTCATACCCATTGCGCTGAAAGAAATTGGCGGTCGGCACCTGAGCGCGATATGCCGGCGGCATCATCACCATGTCCAGTCCGGTCGAGTCGCCGGTCAGGTTCATCAGTTCGAGTTCGGGCGCGGAGAGCGGCGCGTTGTAGTGCTTCATGCGCGCGAATTTGACCGAGTTCAGAAGCTTCTGCACCTGCACGACCGGTCCGATGTCGCGGTCGAGCACGATGGCGTGGATGCCGATGCCGCCCGGCGTCTGCTTGGCGAGCCGATCGTAGTCGCTCCACCGCTGGGGGACGGAGTGACTGAAGACGATCATGCGCTTGACCGCTTCGATCTTGCGGTCCATCGCCAACCGGTCGGCGCCGGCCAGCCGCCTGGCTTTCGTGCGCAGCACCTGGAGGATATGGCCGCCGTGCTCGGCCAGCATGGACACCGAATTGGTCGACAGCAATTGATTGTAACCGACCGCCGGCGAGATCGCCGTGCTCCGCTTCGCCGAAACGCCGGCCTGCGTGTCGTAGGTGCCGTTGCCGCCGGTCTCGAAGGCGTAGACGCCGACGATCTGATCGCGCGTCAGGCCCGCTGCGCTGGCCGCCTGGGCGTAAGCGCGTTTGAATTCGGCTTCGGTCGGGCGGTCGGGCACGAAACCAAACTGTTCATTGGCGTTGCGCAGAAAATCGGCAATCACCGGCACCGGTGCGCGCTCGCCCGGTTGCCGGCCGGGCGGTGCGTTCGGATCGACCGGGCGCGGCGGTCCGGAATAGACCGGCGGCTGATCGAGCACATAATCGTTGAGCGCGACCTGGTCGTTTTGCCGGCGCTTGGTATTGCGCACGCGCCGCTTGGCGGCGACATCGTCCCAATAGGCTTCTGCCTGCTGTTCGTATGGTTGCCGCGCGGCCTGCCATGCAGCGAGCCGGGCCTCGTAATCCGACGCGGCAAAAGCGCCGCGCGGCGCACCTTGCGTCAACGCCGGCGCGCAGGACAGCAGTGGCAGGCCGATCGATGAGACGAGAAAGGCGTGAAGCAGTCGGCGCGGCATCATTTGGCTCGTGTCGGGGGGCGCTGGGTCAAGGTGATTCGATCTCGCACAACCCTGCGGCAATCCTGTGCCGATGCAAGGGCGTTGCGGGCGCGGTCAATCGACGCGGAAAGCACCATCGTGACCCATAAAAAAATAGCGCCGGAGTGCGGCGCTAAGTTCGGGGGGAAGTTCAAAATACGCGAAGCGAGAGACCAGCCACAGCCAGTGTCTAACGAATTGTCGGAGCATCCTCGCGCACGGTGTAGGCCACCGGAGCGCCGGCTTTGTAAACGGTCGGCGCCTGAGCGGTCATGACATCGACCCCAAGATTGAGCTGGCGCGCGGAAATACCGACAACCGCGATGACGAGCGCCGCGCACAGACCCACAACCACGATTTTAAGGTGGGTCGTTCGATCGGCGGTATACATCGACCAGTTCATGGCATCCTCCAAGGTCATTCGGCCTTGAGAAAAGTTCAATCCATCGTTGAGCTAACGTGGGGATCCCGCCACAGTTCCATAGAGGTCATCACGGAACGGTGAAACGTTGTGATTGTGGTCCCTGCGGCAGCGCCAGCGGCAATCAAGCCTTTGTTTTTGCTTCTGTCTTCCTATCCGGCCGAGCGCCGGATTTGGCGTCGTTTTCCGCCGGTAGCGGTGTCTGCTGGTGAAACGTCATCTTCCACGCCTTGCCGCGCTGGACGTAGGCGCTGGATACCAAGGCGTCGTAGGGGGTGCCGTCCGGCCGGTGAGCATGGGCACGATACGTGAGTATCGCGATGCCGGCAGCGGGCTCGATCAAGCCTTCGGGCTCGATCTCGAGATCGCGCCAATGGCTGCCATCCTTCACGGTGGCGGCGATGTCATTCGACGAAAAGGCGCCGCTCATCTGTGCGAATGCGATCAGGCAGGTTTCATCGAGGTTCTGCCGGTAGAAGGCGGCGTCGCCATGCCAGAATTGTCGTTCAAGGCTGAGGAGATTCTCGCGTGTCGTCATGGTGAACCCGCTTTTCGCCAGCCCCCGTCGATATTAACGGCTGGCGGACAGACGGGTTCCCGCACGCGCGGTCATTCGCTCTGGCTGAGCTGGTGCTCTTCGGCGATGCGCTCGAAATTCTCGGCCAGGCTCTTGATGCGATAGGACAGCCGGTTGTCGTTCTCGACCGGCAAGGGACGGACAACTTTGTACTGGCCGCGTGCCGCGGCTTTGCCGAACGTAGGCTCGTAGAACACGTCCTGGCCGCTGGTGAATTTGTGCGTCATGGCGTGTTCGCCCTTTTGTTCTTGTAGGATTCCAAATGGCGAAACGCCCGGCGTTGAGGCCGGGCGTTTTGCCGCTTTGAATTGAGGTCGTCGCTTGAACTGAAAGAAGCGGCGCGTCGTCTTACGCGTTCTGAAGGTTACCGGCGGCCTGCTTGCCGCGCTCGGTGATGACTTCATACGAAAGGCGCTGGCCTTCGTTGAGCGTGCTCATGCCAGCGCGCTCGACGGCGCTGATGTGTACAAACACGTCCTTCGAGCCGTCGCTCGGCGTAATGAAACCAAAGCCTTTTTGGGTATTGAAGAACTTGACCGTACCTGTCGCCATCGTGGCACCTTTTGCTATACGCTGCTTGAAGTTGGGATGCGCTCAAGCAATGTTGCTTCGAGCGATCGAAACATCAGAGTTTTGGGGTGCGTTGTTAGCGCCCAAATAGGGCAACCGAGCCAAGGCCTAACCGAAAACTAAAGTTTCAACGTGCCCTGCATAGCCGAAATGGCTAAAATCGTCAAATGCAGATGCCAAACCTGCCGATTTGGCGCTAATTTAAGCGTTCACGGCCTTCTTGAGCGGGTAGCTCTCGCAATCGTAAAGCGCGCGAATATCCTTATGGCCGAGACGGGCCTCATTGATCTCGATGTAGGCGCCGAGCAACAACGGCTCCGGGAGTTCCTCGACGGCGAAGCGAATGGCGTCGGCGGCGGTGTCGAAGCGGCGATAACGCACCTTGCTGGCAATCTTGCGGTTACGCGACGGAAAAAGCTCCGCCGGAGCGGAAAAGTCAAATTTTTGCATGAGATTCTCCAGAATCCGGGTGGCCGGACGATTGAATGTGTTGCTTCTATATAGGCACAAATCTGTGTCTTTCCAGAGGCAGAAGCACTTGAGGCTCATCATGCTGAAGAAAGAGCAAGGAACGCTGGCCGCCATTTCATGTTCATGAACGAGGCGAGTCACAGGCAGCGGCGGCAATCATGATATCGGGGTTAACGACAGACCGCCGCCAAATGACCAAGGCTACGGCGATCGCCGCCGTCGCGGCGATGATTGGGGTGATGTTTGCCGGCAGCACGTTGCTGACGCCGCTTTACATCATTTACAAACAGCAATTCGGGTTTTCCGACATCACTCTCACGTTGATCTACGCCGCTTACGTTGTCGGCAACGCGGCGGCGCTTTTGATATTCGGTCGCGCGTCAGACCAGGTCGGCCGCCGCGACACAGCCTTGGCGGCGCTGGGTATCAACATGCTCGGCACGCTGACGTTCTTACTGGCCGACGGCACGGCCGCTTTGTACTGGGGCCGCACCTTGACCGGCTTCGGTATCGGAATCGCGGCGGGAACGGGCACCGCCTGGCTCGCCGAACTTGTCGGCTCCGACGACAAGGCGCGCGCGACCGCGATCGCTACCAGCACTAATTTTCTGGGAATCGCTTTGGGATCATTACTCTCCGGTGTTCTCGCTCAGTTTGCGCCTTGGCCGCTGCATCTGTCATTCGTCGTCTACGCTCTGATCCTTTTGTCGATCGGCGCATTGGTCCGCTTCGCGCCGGAAACGATCGCGCGCCCGGCCCATTCACTGCGGGGCATTTCGCTGCGCCCGCGCGTCGGTGTGCCGCATTCGATCCGCGCGCAATTCGTCGCGCCGGCGGTGACCGGATTCGGCGCGATGGCACTGGTTGGATTTTACGCCGCGCTGGCGCCGAGCATTCTGGCGCATGAGTTGAATTACACAAGTCACGCGCTCGCCGGCGCCCTTGTCTGCGAGCTTGGCCTTGCGGTCTCGATAACGATCGTCGCCACACAGCGACTGACCAGCCGTGTCGCGATGTTGTGGGCGCTGGTTCTGATGATCCCGAGTGTCGGCATGATCGTCGCTGCTCAGCTATTTGCCTCGATGGCGGTGACGGTCCTCGGCACCGCTCTGTGCGGGGTGGCGAGCGGTCTGGGCTATCGCGGCAGTCTACAGGTCATCAATCAGATCGCTCCGGAAGCCCGTCGGGCGGAGGTCACGTCAAGCTATTTCGTCTGCGCTTTTTCCGGCAATGCGCTGCCGGTAATCGGCGTCGGCGTGATTTCGGCTTATGGCGGAATGCCTCTGGCCAGCATGATCTTCGCGGCGATGATCGCCGTGTTTTCGATCGTGGCGCTGATATTTGGCAGCAAGTATAGCCGTTGAGGACGTCAACGCGTTTTCGAGCGAAGCGGATATTAGAACCTGATCGTGCTGCGCACGCCCGCTACCAAAGCATTCCTCACGGTCAAAGCGGGATTGTTTGGATCGGCAACATTGCCGCCGGGATGGACGATGTATTGCAAATCGGGCTGGATCGTCCACCACGGTGCGACCTGCGCGGCGTAACTCAGTTCAAAAACCACTTCCTCGTTGCGGATCGGGTAGGGCGGGCCGCCTATCGCGAGCGTGTCTTGATCGAGCGCGACGGCGTCGCGGCTGATTTTCGCATAGGCAAAGCCGAAGGTGAGCACGTCGTCCTCGCGGCCCGGCAGCAGCCCTTTCAATCCGGCGCCGCCATCGACGTAATATGAGATGAGGTTGCGGTCCGACGGCGAAAGGCCGCCGCGCACGAACAGATTGAGGCTGCGCCCCGGCGCGCGCCATACCATTTGGTCGGCGACAGCATAGATGCCGCCGTTGCCGGTGTGGTTGAGCGGTCCCGCCACTGTCGGATCGGCCAGCGACACGGCGCTACCGGTCGCGTCGAGGCCGAAGCGCTGGTCGGCGAAGTCAGTGGTCGCATACCAGCCGCCCAGCTTGTAAACCCCGGGGAGCCCGGCCGCCTGTTTGTCCTGATTGATGCTGTATTGCAGTTCGCCCATCCACAGGCTGCCGCCGCTGAAGCTGAACCGCGTGCCATACTGGTCGCAAGCCTGCGCAATGTCGTTGCAATTGCTGCCGGCAGGGTCGCCTGAGAACACCGCCCCCAGGATCGCGATGTTGTCGGTGGGCCTGGCCTGGATTCTGACGCCGGGTGTCGCCAGCGGATAAGCCGGGCCGCCATTTGTGATATTGCCGGCGACAATTCCGGCCCAGCCGAACGTGCCGTTGACGAGGCCGCCGGCGGTCGGACTGATGAGAAATTCGTCGTCGGCGGCAAGCTGGCCGATACGCACCGACAACGGGCCGTCGGTCGAACCTTGCTGAAACCAGGCCGTGAACAGGCGCGTGGTCTGCAGCGCGTCGATATTGCTGGGATCGGCGATGCTGCCGACATTGTCCGCTACGTTCCGGCTGGTGCTGTGGATCTGGTAGACCGTGACGTGCGTGCTGGCGCCGGACCAACCGATCAGTTTTTGCAAATCCGTGTCGACGGAAAATTCCAGGCGGCCTTCATAGCTCGCCCGCCGCTCCAGTCCGCCGGACAGAACGCCAAATGCCTCGTTGATGTAAGTGAGCGTAACATCGATGCCGCTCGTGTCTTTTAAGGCGGTGCGCGCGCCGCCCCAGTCACCGGTCAAGGTGTCCTGAGTCCAGACGGAGGGCTGCTTGGCCGCATCCTCGGCTTGCGCAGCGCGGCTTCCGGTCGCGGCGAGCACAACAAGCATGATGGCCCACAGACCGGTCCGGCTGCCTCGCAGATTTTTCAGCCAACTCACCGACATTACGTTTTGCCCCGATTGAATCGCGCGTAAGCTTCGAACGTAAATCAAAGATTCACGTGTAAATCCAGTGCTGCATCCGGATATCTGATGATATCGATAAATATCGTACTGCGTCCGGATATGCCGGCTCGTCTTATGCGAAGGATTCATCATGGCATTGCCGAACGCGTTCGATGACCGGCCCTCGCGGATCAAAATCAAAGTCGCGACGATTTATGCTGTCCTGATTGCAGCGAATGCCACGGTCTGGATTTGGGCGTGGTCGGTCTTCGGCGGTCAACCCGCTTTGCTTGGCACGGCGCTCCTTGCTTATATGCTTGGGCTTAGACATGCGTTCGACGCCGACCACATCGCGGCGATCGATAATGTCGTGCGCAAGTTGATGCAAGAAGACAAAAAGCCCTTTTCGGCTGGTTTCTTCTTTTCGCTCGGTCATTCGACCGTCGTGGTGCTTGCTTCTGTGGTGATCGCAGCCACCGCGGCGATCATGCAGAACAAGCTCGATTGGTTTCACACGATTGGTGGCATGATTGGTACGATCGTTTCCGCCTTTTTCCTTTTGGCGATCGGTCTTGCCAACCTGTTCATTCTCAAAGCCATCTGGTCGGCTTTCAAACGTGCCCGTGCCGGCGAAAGGATTCTCGAAGCCGATCTCGACGTGCTTTTGTCGGGGCGAGGGCTGCTTGCCCGTATTTTCCGTCCCCTGTTCCGGATGATATCGCGGTCCTGGCAGCTATATCCGATCGGCTTTTTGTTCGGCCTCGGCTTCGATACTGCGACCGAAATCGGGCTTCTTGGCATTTCGGCAAGTCAGGCCGCGCAGGGAATGTCGTTCTGGACGATCATGATCTTTCCAGCGTTGTTTACCGCCGGCATGTCGCTGATGGACACCACCGACAGCGTCATGATGACGGGTGCCTATGGCTGGGCTTTCGTCCATCCGATCCGAAAGCTCTGGTACAACCTGACCATCACGGCCGCCTCCGTCGTTGTCGCCATTTTTGTTGGCGGCATCGAAGCTCTCGGCCTGATCGGCGACAAGCTCGGGCTTGAGGGCGGCATGTGGGCTGCGGTTGGAAGCTTCAACGACAACCTGACGAACTTCGGCTATGCCGTGGCCGGCATATTCGTTGCCAGTTGGATCATCTCGATGACGATCTATCGCGCGAAAGGCTACGGCAAGTTGCAGGTCGGGCCGGTCTGATCGCGGCCTTGCCGTTATTGGCGCTGCTGGTCGAGGGAGAACTCACCGTTGCGGATCCGGGTGCCAAGCCCTTCGGTAAAGGTCGCTGCCGCTTCCTCGCCGTAGGTGGTGACGAATTCGGCCAGTGCCGCGAACAGGCAGGCCTGCGCCAGACAGTCGCCGTCGATGCCGTCAAGGCGCGCCTCGGCCCAGGCCTCGTGCAGGTAGCCCAGGGCCACGCGCTTCTGCTCGTGATCCGGAACCGGCTCGCGGGTCGGGTTGGATCGGCTCACTGTCGTCATTGTCACCTTCGTCTTCGTCCGCGGACGCCGGCGCCGATATCGATCTTGGCCGGTGTCAATCCTGAATTCCGAGGCAACGTTAGCATGCGTGCGCTTCGGAAATAGCCCAGACATAAAGGAAAGGTTAATTGCTGTGAGTAACTCTTAAGGATCGATACGTCAGCCGTTGTTCCGGCACTTGCGGAGCCTGCCGGCGGTCTGTTGCGACGGATTAATTCGCGTACCGCGCCGTGATGTCCCGGGCGATTTTGGCGCCTTCATCGAGGTAACGACGAATCGCCAGGTCCGCTGCCGGCGTGCAGGTCCGGTAGGTCTGCTCGAAGCCGCGATAGCCGCTGTTGAACCGGGCGACGATGCGCTTGCGCCGGTCGCCGGCGGGAGCCTCGGCGTCGATAAGGGCCTGCATTTCGTTACGCCATTTATCGCCTTCTTTGGCGCCGCAGACCGTGCGCAGATATTGCAGCGAGCCGAGGATTTCCGCGAGCCTTTGCAGGTCGGCATCATAGGGCGCCGCGGCTGTGTTGGCCTCGTTAGGCTCGCTATCGGCGGGGCGGCTCGCCGCGCGCTCCTGGGCCAGCGCACCGGGGAGCGAAACCGGCTGCGCCAGCATGCACAGCGCCAGCAGCAACAGGATCACGCTCCGCAGGATTTTTTTCAAGCGATTCCATTCCATGAGACGCGCTGATATGCGCCGGCTTGGCGGCATCCGCAAGGCAGATGGGACGCTAGGGTTCAAGCATGGCCGCGGCCGCGGCGACGATCTCGGCCAGTCCGTCAGTCGTCCGCATGGCGCCGAGTTCCGGCAATGTTACCCATCGAAAGTCGTCGAGTTCTTCGTTGAGGACAACGTCGCCGGACACGAAACGGGCGGCAAAACACATGATGACGAAATGGCGTTCGACCGCCCCTGTCGGGTCGCGCATGATCGCCTCGCGATGGCCGGCGAGGGCGATCGGACGAATCGTCAACTGGGTTTCTTCGCTGACCTCGCGCGCCACCGCCTCGGTCAGCGTCTCGCCGACTTCGACGACTCCGCCGGGCAGGGTGTAGAGATTGAGCGCGGGTTTGCGGGCGCGCCGCACCGCCAGCACCTTGCCGTCGCGGATGATCGCGGCACTGACTGCGAGGAAAGGGCGTTGCGGATAGGTGCGCGCGTCGGCCATCGTAATTTTCAATCCATGGAGACCGCGTGCCGCATCAGCCGGTCGATCGCGGCCTGCGGCGCCTCGGGCCCGGCCAGCTCGGCGGTCCCATTGATAGCATTGCCTGCGCGGGTTACCAGCACCTTCAGCCACGCCGCGGCGCGTTCGGCCAGTTCGACAGCCGCCCGAGGGGCGAGGTCGTCGGTCATGCACGCGCGGGTTTGCTCGATGACCGTCGTCATCGTCGCGGCGAGACGGTCGAGGCAAGCGCGCGCCGCCGGGTCGGCCGAGGCGTATGCGGCGACGATGAGATTGCGGTCCTTGAGGCGTGAAATCCGGAAATGCTCGCAGTAGCTCAAGCGCCGCCAGGCATGAAAATCGGCGAGGCAGTCGAGGCAATTCGCGGCCGCCTCGAGCAGCATGATCGCTTCGTTGAAGTGGTTGAGATAGTCGGTGGCGAGACCTGTTGCGGGATTGATGTTGACGCCGGCAAACAACGCCGCCGTCATCTCACCGGTTTGCCCATCCTGCATGCGAAGGGCCCCCACACCCCTCATCTGACCGAGGCCCAGCGTTATATGCTATCGAGTTAAAGCGCTATTAAACGCTTGCGTTATTAAGGCGCTCTATATGCTATCAAGGCGTTCTATATGTGCGGCCGCTACGTTTTAATATCAAATCCGAAAGCCATCCGAAGGTTGTTCGGTTATTACAAACAACCGAATTTTCCGGCGCGCTACAACATCGCGCCGACGCAGCCGATCGCCATCGTGCGGCTCGTCAACGGCAGCCGTGAATTCGCGCTGGTGCGCTGGGGGTTCTTGCCGTCCTGGGCCAAGGACCCGAAAGCGTTTTCTCTGTTGATCAATGCGCGCGGCGAAACCGTTCTCGACAAACCGGCCTATACCAACGCGATGAAGCGGCGGCGCTGCCTGATACCGGCCGACGGCTTCTACGAATGGCAGGCGGCCGGCGGGCGCAAGCAGCCTTATTTCATTCGCGACAAGGCCGGTGCGCCGCTGGCGTTTGCCGGGCTGTGGGAAACCTGGACCGGACCGAACGGCGAAGAACTCGACACCGCGGCGATCGTGACAACTGGCGCCAATCGCGTGCTGTCGCCATTGCATGAACGGATGCCGGTGATCCTGCCGCCCGAAGCCTTTGATGCATGGCTCGGCGCCGGCGAAACCGAAGGCCATGCCGACATCGAACGGGCCGCGAGCTTGATCCGTCCCGCGCCCGACGATCTGCTGGAAGCCTATCCGGTGTCGACCGAGGTCAATCGCGTCGCCAACGACGATCCGCGCTTGATCGAGCCGGCAGCCGCTATCAGTACGCCCGCGCCGAACGAGCGCGGCGTCGTTAAGGCAGCAAAAAAAGCCAAGGCGAAAGTCGACGACAACAACGGACAGGGTACGTTGTTCTAAGGCACGAGAAGGTGCGCTACAGCACCTTGCCCGGATTCATGATGCCATTCGGATCGAGCATATGTTTGAGGCTGCGCATCAGATCGAGCGCGACCGGGTCCTTCACCTTGATCAATGACTCGCGCTTGAGCTTGCCGATGCCGTGCTCGGCCGAAATCGAGCCATTATATTTCAGGACGATCTTGTCGACGACGGCGTTGACGTCGTTCCAGCGCGCGAGGAACGCCTCGGTGTCGGCGCCGGCCGGCTGGCTGACGTTGTAATGAATGTTGCCGTCGCCGACGTGGCCGAACGGCACCGGCCGCGCGCCGGGGATCAGCGCCTGTACCGCGGCGGTCGCCTCGGCGAGAAAATCCGGCACCGATGCGACCGGCACGGAGACATCGTGCTTGATCGATCCGCCTTCCGGCTTCTGCACCTCGGTCAAAGTATGGCGCATGTGCCAGAACGCTTTGCGTTGCTCGAGGCTTGAGGCGATCGTCGCGTCGTCGACCAGCCCTTGCTCGATCGCGTCGGCGAGGAATTGCTCGACCTCGTCGCGCAAGCCCTGGTCCTGCTGCGACGATACTTCCATCAGGACATACCACGGGTGCGCGGCGGCGAGCGGATCGCGGTTGCCGTGGCCGTATTTCAAGGCGAAGTCGATGATGCCGCGCACCATCAGTTCAAAGCCCGTGACGGTGCCGCCGATCCTCGCTTGCGCCAGATTGAGGAGCTTCACGGCGGCTTGCGGCGACGGCACGCCGACGAAAGCGGTCTCCACCGCGCGCGGCTGCGGGAAAAGTTTGAGCACCGCGGCGGTGATGACGCCGAGCGTGCCTTCGGCGCCGACGAAAATGTGGCGCAGGTCGTAGCCGGTATTGTCCTTCTTGAGTTTGCGCAGAAGATTCATAACGCGGCCGTCGGCCAGCACCACCTCGACGCCGACCATCAGCTCGCGCGCGATGCCGTAAGCGAGCGCACCGGTGCCGCCGGCATTGGTGGAAAGATTGCCGCCGACGGTGCAACTTCCCTCCGAGCCGAGCGACAGCGGAAACAGCCGGCCGGCGGCGTCAGCCGCTTCCTGCGCCTTTTGCAGCACGACGCCGGCCTCGCAGGTCATCGTATTGGAGGCGGCATCGACTTCGCGGATCTTGTCGAGACGCGTCAGCGACAGGATCAATTCGCCGTCGAACGGAATTTGTCCGCCGACCAGCCCGGTGTTGCCACCCTGCGGCACCACCGCCGTACCGGTCTCGTTGGCGAGCTTGAGGATGGCCGATACTTCTTCCGTTGAACCGGGCCGCAGCAGCAGCGACGAGCGGCCCTGATAGAGGCCGCGGCGTTCGATCAAATGCGCGGCCAGCGTCTGCGCGTCCGTGATCGCATATTTGTCGCCGACGATCCGCGCGAAGCGCGCGGTGAGGTCGGGCGACGGCGCGCGGCGAAGCTGTTCGTTCATCGGTGTTGACCCTATTTCGGTGCGGCGGCGCGCGCCAGCCGGTCATTGATCGCTTCGCCGAGGCCATCGTGCGGCACTGGCATCACGGCAATGGACTTCACGCCGGAAGAATCGAGCGCACGCAGATGCGAAAACAGATTGGCCGCGGCTTCGATCAGATCGCCGCGCGGCGACAGGTTGAGAGTGACGCCGTCGAAGGCGGGCGCTACGCCGAACGCCAGCAAAGCCTCGCCGGCGCGCGGTGCGGCGGCGTTCAGTCGAACCGGTGCCTTGGGTGCGTAATGTGAGGCCAGCATGCCGGGCGCCCGGGGAGCCTCGTCGTCTTCGCTCACGGCAGGCAACGCGAGCGAGCGCCCGAGCACGCGCTCGATCTCCGCGCGCGGCAGGCCGCCCGGCCGCAGCAGTGTCGGTTCGTCCAGACAGGCGACGATGGTGGATTCAACGCCGACCGCGCAGGGGCCGTCATCGAGAATGAGGTCGATGCGGCCGCGCAAATCGGCCAGCACATGCGCCGCGCTCGTCGGCGACACATGGCCGGAGCGATTGGCCGAGGGCGCCACCACCGGTCCGCCGAAGGCTTCCAGTAGCGCTCGCGCAGTTTTATGGCTGGGCACGCGCAGGGCGATGCTGTCGAGCCCGGCCAGCGCCAGCGCCGCCACCGGGCAGTCCGGCCGTTTCGGCACGACAAGGGTCAGCGGACCGGGCCAGAAGGCGGCGGCCAGTTTTTCGGCGTCGGGGCTGAACACGGCGAGCCGCCGCGCCGCTTCCAGATCGGAAACATGGGAGATCAAAGGGTTGAACGCCGGCCGGCCCTTGGCGGCATAGAGGCGGGCGACGGCCTGGCCATGGCGGGCGTCGGCCCCGAGCCCGTAGACGGTCTCGGTTGGAAACGCCACCAGGCCGCCCGCCGTCAGGCAGGCCGCGGCACCGGCGATAGCCGCAGGATCGGCCTTGAGCATTCTCGTTGCCGGCTCGGCAGTCATCGTCTCGTCTCGCTGTTTTCAGACATGCACTCTCCCGAAAACGGGATGCCCGGTTTCGGGCAAGCGCCGCTTGCGGTTTCAAACGTGGGGGGGTTATAAGGCCGCCCACAGTCGGAGTGTAGCGCAGTCTGGTAGCGCACCTCGTTCGGGACGAGGGGGTCGCAGGTTCGAATCCTGCCACTCCGACCAATTGGCTTCCCGAGCCATTGATTTCCCACAACTATCTGTGTCTACTATAGAACTCGGGGGCGACCGAGTACACAAGCGCGTACACAGACGCGTTTTGCGGATGGTCACCCTTACCCAAGATCACAACGGAAACTACAGGGCCCGTAAGCGTCTCCCGATGGACGTGCAGGAAGAATATGCACGCCTTTATGGTCCACGCCTGGAGGCAAAATTCTCTGCCCCTGCCAGCACCGCAGCGAGTGCCGCCAGGCAGCAATTTCACGAATGGCTGGCCGGGGTCGAGGGGAGCATTGACGCTACGCCTCCCAGGGCGGACGATGTGATGATCAGTGCTTGCCAATTGTGTGCAGGCGTCGCGCTGACTTCCAGGAGGGGGAGTCAATTCGTCGCAGGGACGCGCGCGAGTTTGCCATTTTCGACTGTTCGGAGAAGGGTTATTATACGGACAGTGTACTTAGCTGAGGGTTTGAATATCATGGCAAAATCTCACCTCAAGCTCATCGTACCAGCCACCGTAAACCGAACAGTTGCCCCGAAGCGTCTTCCCAATGCCGACTTGCGGACCCGTGAGTATCTGACGGAAGCCGAGGTGGAGCGGCTGATGTCAGCGGCCAGGAGAAACCGCTGGGGCCATAGGGACGCCCTGATGATCCTCGCGGCTTATAGGCACGGCCTGAGGGCCTCAGAGCTTGTAGACCTTCGCTGGGATCAGGTGGAGTTCGTTACGGCCACTCTGCACGTTCGTCGGGTCAAACAAGGCACCCCAAGCACCCATCCGATTTTGGGAGACGAACTTAGGGCCTTGCGACGGCTCCAGCGCGAGCAGGGACCCAGGTCGCCGTTCGTGTTCACCTCTGAGCGAGGAGCGCCCTTCAGCACCGCAGGGTTCGCGCGGATGATCGAAAGGGCGGGCAGGGCAGCCAAGCTTGCCTTCAAGGCGCACCCTCACATGCTCAGGCACGCTTGTGGCTACGCGCTGGCCAACAAAGGGCACGACACGCGGGCCCTGCAGGCTTATCTTGGGCATAAAAATATTCAGCACACGGTGCGTTATACTGAAATGTCGCCGACTAGATTTAAGGATTTCTGGCGCGGCTAAGATAGGGCCGTGGGCTAAACAGGCCGCGAAGTGGCAGCAAGTGCCCACTGCCAGGGGGGAATAATGAAGAAATTCCGAGCGATTGTTTTGATGCTGCTGAGCTCCGCCGCATGGGCGCAAAGCTCACCAAAAGCCGGTGAAGGCACGGCTTTAAACGAGATTTCAGGCGAGATGCTGGAGTGTTCGGTTTATTTCCAGATCGCAGCATCTTGCGTGCGTGGCCATCCAGACCCGAACGTTCCTAAACTTATCGCGGACCTCAAAGCACGATCTGAAAAGATAGGTATTCTTGGAATGAAGATTGGAAGAACGGTGGGTGTTACTGACGACGCAGTTGCCGCACGAATGAAACTGATGAATGTGGATATGATGAAAAGGCTGAATAACAATTGCACGAACATTTCGATCTTGTTGGAAAGATATTCAGACTTTTGCAAGCAACTAGTCGAAAACGCCGACCCAAGGCTTGATGAAATTATGCACGGAAAAGTGTGTACCGGCAGTTATAAGTGTTAGTTTGACGCGCGCGCTCACACGAGCGTTTGCCGCTATTGGGTCAATCACGGACCAGACATTCGGCCTTGTTGCAAGCCAATGTCCGTTCCGGCCGGAAGGCGAGCAGGCTGAGGAATGGTTATCTCCGTGCAGAATCGTCTTGAGGCGTTGATGTTGATGCTTTGGTTATCCCAAGTTCACCAGCCGTATCGTTCCTCGTTCTGGTGTTGCACAGGCGTTGCAGAGGTCAACCCGGAGACGAACGGTTATGTCTTCGAGTTTCTCACCATAGCGCGCCGGGAGTGCCCTTCGGGCATATCAAGTCTGGCATAGACGGTGGACGCGTTTTCCAGAAACATTCCGGCGAAGGGTGTTCTGACTGCTGAGCCTGTTTCTGCGGCACGGGTGTTGGGGGCCACTTGGTTATCCATAGTTGATCCATCCATAAGCAATCTGTCTTGCCGCGTGGCCGAACACACAATGCGCCGTGCCAGAAGGTTGTGTCCTCGACAACAACGTCAGTACCGGCAGGCAATCTGATGCATTTTTGCTCCGCGAAAGTCAGCGCGGTGAAGGGGGCATCTTCTTTCATTATCCGGTCAAACTTTGCCAAATCATCGTAATCGCGACATGCATACCAACCGGTGGCGCGTGGCGTTTTGACACCTTCAGGGTCAATTCGGCCGTGCTGACCGACGAATAGAATTTCGGCGTGCGCAGTTGTGATAGCGGGCACAGAGAGTGCGAGAAGGAGTAATGGGGCCAACAGAGCGGGTAAGGCGCGTCGGATACAGAACGAAATCACCATCGTTTTATCACCGTAACAAGTAATCGAAGTGCGCCCCACGATAATCTTAGAACAGCAACGGTATGCAGACAAGATTCACTCTGCATGGCACAATCAAGCAACAACGGCGCAGGCTTTAGCGGATTCTAAAAATCAATTTCTGACTAATTACTTGAGGATTTTCTTACCAGAGGGACCCGTCATTGCCGCATGGATGTTATCGAAACTAGTGACACTTCTCATCCGTCGTCGCGGTGATGCTATCCGGCAAATACGTATGCGGCCAGTACGACGAAGCCAGTCACTGCAATTGTTGCGTGAATGCCAATCATTACCCCCGCAAGCCGTCGCTTGAGAATATTCACGGCTAGCAGGACAACACCGACCAGTGCGGCCAGCGTGAGCAGTGAAGCGGCAATGATACCGAAGGAGCCCACTCCCTGGTCCAACCCATGTGGTGGCCCGCGCAGACCGAGCGCGAGCATGCAGAGGCCAGCAATGCCAAGGAGTCCGTGAAGGGCCTTGAGTGGCCATGGAGTGTTGGGGGCTTCTACCGTTCTCAGATATTGCAATGCGAGAACCGAACCGACCAAGACAGCGGCCCCTAGGACCAAAATAGTCGCGACCAGCATGACAAAGCACCACCTAACCAACTATAAGTCTGGACCGCTTCTGGGATACACAGCGTGAGTATCCATAGTTGATCCATCCACAAGCAATCTGTCTTGCCGCGTGGCCGAACACACAACGCGCCGTGCCAGAAGGTTGTGTCCTCGACAGCTACGTCAGTAGAGGCCTCGTTGAACGCTGTAATACGCTCGTCACGACCGCTTCTAATGCGTTGAACGGAATCGTGGTTGATCTGAACCTTCGGGCTCTCGTGCAGGCCGACCCTCAGCTTGCAGCGTGGATGCTCGATTAGCTCGACAAAGTGCCTAGTGCTCCTTTAAGACCCTGCCGCCATTGACCAGCACGAAGAACGGCAGCTGCGGTGCTCTCCGAATCGTGTCATGGACACCGTTGCTAAAACCACACACAATTCAGCATATTCTCTTTTCAACATGCTTTCGTGTCTTTCTCCGTAGATGTTTCACTGCAATCCCAATATCAGTGAGTTTGTTGATTGGGGAGGCGGATAGCATGCGTTTTGGAGTTTTGATTGTATCTTCAGTGTTTGCATTAGTCGGGTTGAATTCCGTTGTGCACGCCGCTGATATGCCGATAAAGGCACCGGCTTACTTAGTTACTCAGCAGAACTGGACAGGGTTCTACCTAGGCTTGTTCGGCGGTTATCATTCGGGGAACATCACACAGGCAGGCTGCGTCGGTCTTTGCCCCGTCGATCCAACCCTAAAAGGCGGTCTTTTCGGCATACAGGCCGGTTACGATTACCAATTTAACAACAACGTCGTCGTTGGCGTATTCGGCTGGCTTCCCGTCACTCGGCCGAAGGGCGTTACCACCCTTGGTCCCGGCCTCGATTTCCATATTGACCCGAAGTTTGCCTGGGTTGGCGCGGCCCGCGTCGGTTACGCTTATGACCGCTGGCTTCCCTATGTGTTCGGCGGTGTCGGCTACGCGCGGATCGATGTACATTCGGACGTTACGAACATTACCTCGAGCAACAGCTATTACGGCCCGGTTGTGGGTCTCGGCGTTGAATATGCGATTACTCGGAACATCTCGATCGATCTGCGTTACATGTATTCTACAGCCCCCAAGAAGACCTATGACTTCGGCGGCGGTCCGGAGGACTACGGAGAGCGCGCTTCAAACTATCTGGCGTCGGTCAACTATCGCTTCTAGTCACTCGCCATCTGACTAAAAAACGGAAAGCGCTCGCGGGGGACTCGCGGGCGTTTTTTGTGAGGTTCAATTATGTTGGATTCCCTGCGGCCAAAGGCCCGTGACAACCACGACAGTCGTCGGCTTTTCGGAAAAACCGCTATCGTTACCGGGGGCAGCAGCGGCATTGGCCTGAAAATCGTCGAGACCTTTTTAAAGCAGGGCGCCTCCGTTGTTTTCACGGGACGAGACGATGAGCGCGGCAAGGTTGCAGCTGACGCCACCGGAGGCATTTTCGTGCGCGCCGACGCCAGCGACCCTGATCAAACCGGACCGGTCGTCAAGCGTGCGCTGGAGTTCAATCAACGCATCGACATTCTGGTCAACAACGCTGGCGGGCCTGGCCGCCGCGGCGGCATTGAGAAGACGTCGATGGGCCAACTGAACGAATCGATAGAAATCCATCTCAACGCGCCTTGGCGGATGATTGCGCTTGTCGCGCCACACATGCGTCAGGCGAGAGCCGGTAGCATCATCAACATAGCCTCGGTAGCTGGTCAGCGTGTCGGCGCGCCCTATCTGGCTTATTCCGTCGCAAAGGCGGCCTTGCTGCACCTCACGCGCTGCGTATCTTCCGATCTTGGACGCTACGGCGTGAGGGTGAATTCGGTGTCACCGGGGTTCATTTCGACGGCGATTCATACGCCGGACCTCGACCCCGATTCCGAGCGCGCCAAGATGCTCATGGAAAAGATGTCCCGGCTCTTCGTGTCTCGCCAGGCGATTTCTCGAATTGGCCAGCCCGAGGAGGTCGCAGATGCTGTGCTGTTCTTAGCGAGCGATGAAGCGAAATTCGTGACCGGTACTGATCTTGTCGTCGACGGCGGTATGATGTGGGGCCAATACGCGCAAATCTGATGTGGCGGAGCCACCGGCTAAAGCGCGAAAACGCCGCGACAAACATGACAAAGCACCACCTAATCAATTATAGGTTTCAACGTCGCTTTCTGCGTACACAGCGCGAGTACACAAAAGCTATTATAGGGTTGAAAAACACAAGCAAATTCAATGGCTACTAGCCGAAACGACAAATCCTGCCACTCCGACCAGTTTTTCCCGCATATTTTTCCCTGAGAAATCAATTCGATCTCGTCCATACGCCCGCTTCCGTGGACAAGGACGGCGGCTGCCGCTTCACTAATCCGCTGGTTGTGGTAATCCTCGGTTACCGCCCAGAGGGGCGCGGGGCGGGGGACGTAATGAGAGCGAACGGGGTGGCCGCGCTGTGCGCGGCAGGGTTGATTTTGGCTGGTTGCGCATCGGTTACGCGCGGGACGAGCGAGCCGGTTGTTTTCGATTCCGAGCCCGCCGGCGCCGAAATGCGTTCTGTGGTGGACTATCCGTGCGGCGGACCCTGCGCGGTTCGTGACGATAAGGTCGGCAATGCCGCAGCCTATATTCCGGAAGGTACGCGCACGGAACCAATTCCAGGCCCGGCTTGTATCACGCCTTGCACTGTACAAGTCGCGCGAAACGAGGGCCTGGTCGTGACCTTCAGCAAAGCCGGCTATCAGCCGCAAACGGTCAAACTCGACCGCGTTATCAGCGGCAGCGGCGGCGTCGGTTTTGCGGGCAACGTTATCATCGGCGGCGGCATCGGCATGGTGACTGATGGGATCACAGGTGCGGCCACCGACCACAAGCCAAATCCGCTTAAAGTGACATTGGTGCCGTTAGCCGGCGCTCCGCGTCCAAAACGCTGACAATCAATCGCCGCTATCCGGCAATTGCCGCTGTCAGGCGGCGCGCCTTGTCCGCCACCACCGCTGCCGTGTCGCCGGGCTTATAGATTGCCGAGCCGATGCCGAATCCGGAAGCACCGGCGGCGCGCCATGCCGCCATGTTCGAGGCGTCGATGCCGCCCACCGGCAGCACGGCGGTACCGGCCGGCAGCACGGCGCGCATCGCCCGCAGCACCTCGGGCCGTGCCGCTTCGGCGGGAAATAATTTTAGGGCATCGGCGCCGGCCGCGAGCAGGGCGAAGGCCTCCGTCGGCGTGAAGAAACCGGGCACGGCGAGAACGCCGTGCTGCTTGGCCGCCCGTGTCACCGCGACATCGGCATGCGGCGTCACGATCAGGCGGCCGCCCGCCGCGGCAATCTGCTCGACCTGCGCCGACGTCATGACCGTGCCGGCGCCGATCAGCATCTTCGAGCCGAAGGCGCGCGCCAGCTTTGCGATGCTCTCAAGCGGGTCGGGCGAATTCAGCGGCACTTCGACGATGGCGATGCCGCTGGCGGCCAGCGCTTCACCGATGGCCTCAACTTCGTCCGGCTTGACGCCGCGCAGGATCGCAACCAGCGGCGAACGCGCCAACCAGTCGGTAAACTTCAGCGCACCTGATGCCATGTTGCTAATTCCATATCGCGTGTTGGCCGATGATGGCGAGGCCCTGCGCCGAAGCCTCGCCGTCGTGACATAGCGCCTCTGCGCCGCAGGCGGAAATCGCGCGCGCGTAAAGCGCGGCGAGATCCGGCGCGCCGATCACAAGCACAGTCTTGCCAACCGCGCCGGCAAGCGCGGCGCGCAGTTCATGGCCGATCAGGATACCCGACAAATATCCCGCACCGTCGGTCTCGGCGAGCGTTCCGAACAAGGTTTGCGTGCGCACACCGAAGATGTGGTGCAGCAATCCGCCCGGGTCGCCGGAACGCTGAACTCCGGTCATAAAGGCTTTCTCGTCGGGCGGCGCGCCGTCCCGCATCATGCGGCCGAGAATCGTGTGCTCGTGCAGCGCGCCGTAGATTTCCCCGGTCATGTGCGTGCTGAAACGCACGATACGGCCGGCCTCGATGACCGCCCATTTTGAATGCGTGCCGGGCAGGCAGGCAATAACGCTGTCATTGTCTAACGCTGCCAGCGCGCCGACGATCTGCGTCTCCTCGCCGCGCATGACCTCGGCGACGCCGCTTTCATCGACGCCGTTGACACCCGGCACCAGCTTGACCGTGGCGCCGTCGAACGGAATATCGACGAGCGCGGCGCTCAGTTCGGCCACGCCCGCCGGACAGCGAACATACGGCGACTCCTTCCAGCCTTGCCGGCTGCCGATCATGCCTGCGAGCAGCACCCGCGTTTCTCCGGCGGCAAGCCAATCACCGATCGCCTCGCGCAATGTCCCGGCAAAATCTCCGTCCGGCACATGCATGATGCCGCGCGGGCTGTTGCGGCGGTCGAGGATCGTGCCGTCGCCGGCGATGCGATAGGCCCGAAAGCTGCTTGTGCCCCAATCGACCCCGATCATCGAAATACTCCGGGAGCAAGTCCATCTGATGTGCCCGGCGTCATGTCACGGCGGCCCGTTTCGATGCCAGCCAGACGCCGGTGAGAATCAGCGCAAAGCCGGCGACATGATAGGCGGCCAGATGCTCGCCGAGCAGCGTGCTGGCGACGATCGCGGTGTAGATCGGCACCAGATGCAGGAATGGGCCTGAACGATTGGCGCCGATCAGCTCGACGCCCCGATTCCAGGCGGCGAAAGCGACGACACTCGGAAAAAGCGATATGTAAGCCATCGACACGAATGTCAGCAGCGTCGGCTTCAGCGTGATGCCGGCAAGCGTTTCCCAGATGAAAAACGGCAGCGTCCCCAGCGATGAGATCACCGCCAGCACGAAGATGAAACTCATCCAGTGGATTTGTGGGCGCAGCCGCAGACATGCGGCATAGATCGAAAATATCAGCATGTTGAAGAGAATGATAATGTCGCCCACGTTGAAGGAGAGGGCGGCGAGCGTCGCGAGGTCGCCGCGTGCGACGATCGCGAGCACGCCAAGGGATGAGATGGCGATGCCGGTCAACTGCCACGCGCTGACGCGGTCGCGGAATACGACGGCTCCCGTCGCCACGATTAGCACCGGCACCAGTGAATTTAAGACCGATACATTGAGCGCGGCTGTATACTCCAGCCCGACATATTGCAGGGCCGTGAACAGCGCCCCGCCGGTGAGGCCCAGCCACAGCATCACCTTCCAATGGGTGCGGATCGTCGGCCAGTCGCGCGCCAGATGCGGGCGCACAAAAGGGAACATCAGAAGCGCGGGAATGAGCCAGCGGATCGTCGAGGCCGCCATCGGCGGCACCTCGCCGCCCATGGCGCGGCCGACGACGTGGTTGCCCGACCAGAACAGCGCCGCCACAGCCAACAGCCCATAGGGATTGTCGAGCCAGCGCATCGGCCCGCCAGTCGCGTTCGCTGCTTTGTCGCGGGACTGGACGGTCACGGGCTTGCGTCTTCGAACATGCGCCGGCGCGCATTGTCGATGTGGGCATGCATGGCGTTGCGTGCCGCGTCGGAATCGCGCGCGGCGATGGCCGCGAGAATGGCGCGGTGTTCGTCCTGCACCTCGCGCAGCCGTTCGGCGGTGCGCAGCATCGACAGATTGCGGGTAAGTGTCATGCCGAACACGATATGCGGTTGCAGCGAGGTTTGCACAGAGACGTGATAGGGATTGCGGGTGGCTTTCGCGATGGCGAGATGAAATCGCTCATCGGCATCGACGCCAAGTTGATGGCTGCCGGTTGCGACTTCGAGCGCATCGAAGGCGGCGCGGATTTCGGCGAGATCGGCGTCTTCCCACCGTTCAGCGGCAAGCGCCGCCGCAATGCCTTCGACGCCATGACGGAATTCAAAACAGCGCTGAATATCGTTGACCGACGATACCGGCACGAAGCGCAACACCGCGATGTCGGGCCGCCGTTTCACATAGCTGCCGGAGCCCTGACGCGAGACAATGATGCCATCGTCGCGTAAGCGCGCCAGCGCCTCACGCACGACCGGCCGCGACGCGCCGAAGCGCACGGCCAGTTCCGTCTCGGACGGCAGCCGGTCGTTGACCGCGAATTCACCGGCGATGATGATTTCGAGGATGTGCTGATAAATGCCGGCGCTGCGCTTGGCCTCGCTCCAGGCCGGCGCCGCTGGCGTGTCTGGCCTGTCCATAGGGGTCAGCTTTTTTTTCAACGCTTTTTGTCGGCGCGCCAGCGTACGAATTCCTCGCGCGTTTCCGGGGTCGGCGGGTAAAGCCCGAAGATACCGCGGCCGCCATTGACCTGCTCCTGCACGAAATCCTCGAACACCGTCTGCTCGAAAGCCTCATCGGCCACGGCGTCGGCGATACCGGACGGAATGACGACGACGCCTTCGCGGTCGCCGACCAGAACGTCGTCCGGAAACACCGACACTTCGCCGCACGCAATCGGCACATTGAGATCGACGGCGTGATGCCGGATCAGATTGGTCGGCGCTGACGGCATCGCATGGTACGCCGGGAACGGCGTTGCCGCGATCTCGGGCGTGTCGCGAAAACCGCCATCGGTGACGATGCCGGCGACGCCGCGCTTCCACAGCCGCGCCAGCAGGATGTTGCCAGCCGACGCCGCCGACGCATTGCGCCGGCTGTCGATGACGAAGACATGACCGGGCGGGCATTCTTCCACGCCCTTGCGCTGCGGATGGCTGCGATCCTCGAACACACCGAGATGGTCGAGGTCTTCGCGTGCCGGAATGTAGCGCAACGTGTACGCCGGCCCGACCATGTTCGGTACGTCGTCGCCCGACTGGATGCGGTGAATGCCGGCGATGAAAGTGTTGCGGAACCCGCGCTTGAACAGCACCGTGGTCAAGGTGGCGGTCGAAACCGACATCAGTTTGTCTTTGCTGCCGTCGCGCATGATTCTATTTCCTTGAGCTAAATTGACTGGCGCAACACTTGTTCTTTTTAGTCCAATGTTGTCAAGAGTTGTAAAGGGGTCTTGTGTGTGGCCCCGTCGGGCCAGTATGGTCCCGGCCTGCAAAACGAAGGTCGCCGCTAGAGGCGACAACACTTTCAAGGCCGAGGTTCTTGCCGCATGACCACACGTAAATCGCCTGAAGACCTCCGCAGCCACCGCTGGCTCGGCGTCAACGATCTGCGCTCGTTCGGCCACCGCTCGCGGCTGCGCCAGATCGGTTACGACACGGTCGACTGGGGCAAGAAGCCGGTCATCGGCATCATCAACACCTGGAGCGACATCAACCCGTGCCATGTCCATCTGCGTACACGCGCCGACGAGGTGAAGCGCGGCGTCTTGCAGTCCGGCGGCTTCCCGCTCGAACTGCCGGCGATGTCGCTGTCGGAGTCGATGGTCAAGCCGACGACGATGCTCTACCGCAATCTGCTGGCGATGGAGGTCGAGGAGCTGTTGCGCAGCCATCCGATCGACGGCGCGGTGCTGTTGGGCGGTTGCGACAAGACGACGCCCGGCCTGCTGATGGGCGCGATCAGCATGAACGTGCCGGCGATCTTCATGCCGGCGGGGCCGATGCTGCGCGGCAACTGGCATGGCCAGGTGCTCGGTTCCGGCTCCGACACCTGGAAATACTGGGACGAGAAGCGCGCCGGTAAGATCACCGAGGAACAGTGGGAAGAGATCGAGGGCGGCATCGCCCGTTCGTTCGGCACCTGCATGACCATGGGCACGGCGGCGACCATGATGGCGGTCGCCGAGGCGCTCGGCTTCGCGCTGCCGGGCGCTTCGTCGATCCCGGCGCCCGATTCCGAGCATTCGCGCATGGCGATTGCCTGCGGTCGCCGCATCGTCGACATGGTGTGGGAAGACCTTACCCCCGACAAGATCATCACCAAGGAGTCGGTCGACAACGCCATCAAGGTTCACATGGCGATGGCGGGCTCGACCAACTGCATCATTCATCTGGTGGCGATCGCGCGCCGCGCCGGAATTCCGCTCGACATGAACCGCTTCGACGAGATTTCGCGCGAGGTTCCGGTGATTGCCAATGTGCGGCCGTCCGGCGCGTTCCTGATGGAAGATTTCTATTATGCCGGCGGCCTGCGCGCGCTGATGACGCAGTTGCGCAGCGTGCTCGACACCTCTGCGTTGACCGTGACCGGCAAGACAGTGGCCGACAACATCGCCGATGCCGCCGTCTATAACGCCGACGTCATCAAGTCATTGAACGATCCGGTCAACAGCGACGGCGCTACCGCCGTGCTCAAGGGCAATCTGGCGCCGCGCGGCTGCGTGATGAAGCCATCGGCGGCGGAAAAGCGCCTGCACAAGCACCGCGGCAAGGTCATCGCCTTCGAGGACTACAACCATATGGCCCGCGAGGTCGAGCGCGACGATCTCGACGTCACCGCCGACCATATTCTCGTGCTCAAGAACTCAGGCCCACAGGGCGGCCCCGGCATGCCGGAATGGGGCATGCTGCCGATCCCGAAGAAGCTGGTGAAACAAGGCGTGCGCGACATGGTGCGCATATCCGACGCGCGCATGAGCGGCACCAGCTACGGCGCCTGCATCCTGCACGTCGCGCCGGAGAGTTTCGTCGGCGGTCCGCTGGCCTTCGTGCAGACCGGCGACGAGATCGAGATCGATATACCGGCGCGCACCATCCACCTGCACGTGTCGGACGAGGAAATGGCGCGCCGCAAGGCCGCGTGGATTCCGCCCGCGCCGAAATATCCGCGCGGCTACGGCGCGTTATTCTCCGACCATATCGGGCAAGCCGACGACGGCTGCGACTTCGATTTCCTCGCGCGTCCGGGCCATGTGCCGGAGCCGGAGATACATTGATCGCCCGTCATCCTTGATCTGTGAGGCCGTCAAACCCGGACAACCGGTCATGACGGGAAGGTAGAACCATGGCTGACGACATTCCCTTCGACAAAAACCTCGATCTCGCCCCCGATACAGTCGATCACGTCATGCCCGGCGTGCGCCGCGTGATGGCGAACAATCCGTCGCCGTTCACGTTCAAGGGCACGATGAGCTACATCATCGGCACCGGCAACGTCGCCATCGTCGATCCCGGTCCGGACGATCCCGCGCATGTGGCGGCGCTGCTCGATGCGGTGCGCGGTGAGACCGTGACGCATATCTTCGTTACGCATACTCATCGCGACCACTCGCCGGCGGTGCCTGCGATCAAGCGCACCACCGGCGCGACTGTCTATGCCGAGGGCATTCACCGCGCCGCGCGGCCGCTGCATATCGGCGAAAACAACCTGCTCGACTCCAGCGGCGATCGGGACTTCAAGCCGGACATTTATCTCAAGGATGGTGAGATCGTTCGTGGCGATGGCTGGACCATCGAGGCGGTGACGACTCCTGGCCATACCGCCAACCACATGGCTTATGCCTTCAAGGAAGCGAACGCGTTGTTTGTCGGCGATCACGTCATGGGCTGGGCTACGACCATTGTCGCGCCGCCCGACGGAGCGATGAGCGACTACATGGCGTCGCTGCGCAAACTCGCCGCGCGCCCCGAACAGATTTACCTGCCCGGCCACGGCCCGGTCATTCGCGATGCCAATCGCTTCGTCAATTATTACATCCTGCATCGGATGGCGCGCGAATCCTCGATCCTGCATCGGCTTGGCAAAGGCGCGACCGACATTCCGACGATCGTTCGCGCCATTTATATCGGCATCGACCCCCGGCTCGTGGGCGCCGCCGGCATGTCGGTCTTGGCGCACATGGAAGACCTGGTGACGCGCGGCATTGTTGCGACCGACGGCGCACCGTCGATCGACGGGGTTTACCAGCTGGTGGGCTGACGCGACAACAAGTCAGGTCACCGTTTCGGCCGCTTTGGTGGCGGCTTCTTCTCCGGCGGTTTCTTCGGTTCGGGCGGCGGCTCCGGCGCGTCGCCGGCGGCATCGTCGATATCCTGAAGCAGCGCTCGCAGCCGCGACGCGTTGGCGCCGAGATCGCTTTCGCCGATGCGCGAGGCCGAACGCAGGTCAATGCGCGAGCCTGAACCGACGGGCGTCACACGGACCACGATGTCATCGCGGAAACCCATCACCAGCGACCGCGCGGTCGCCTCGATCGTGCCGTCACGGCGTGGACCGGCCGGAGCTTGCGCATTCGCGATCGGCCATTTGCGCTTGGTGATCACAGCCAGCGCCACGTCATAGGCGGTGCGGGCCGGCAGCGTCAGTTGCAGCGGCACGATGTCAGGATAGGTCTTGCGCTGGAGCGCCGCATTGCCCGGCGGATAAACGAGCCGGTCCTGCGGCCGTTCGCGGGCGAGCGCGACAAAGCGCGGCGGATTGGCGGGATCGGTGGTGATGTCGGAGATCATCGGCAGCTTGTAGGCGCGGACCGAAAGATAAGTCGGATAGGCCAACAGCATCAGTCCGAGCAGCAGTCCGGTCAGCGCGCGGCCAAGGCCGGTCAGCCCCTGACGCCAGATCGCGACGAAGGCGAAAAACGCCAGCAGCACGGCGAGCCCGGCAAAAACCAGCGCGGCGCCGAACGTCGCCAGTGCCGGCGCCACCTCAAGCAGGCCGGAACGTAAAATCACCACCGATAGTGCCGCCACCGTCAGCGCAAACACCGCCAGCCGCGACGACCACGCAGCCAGTTGCGATATCGGTTCGGCGATAAAGGTGCGGCGCGCCATCAAACGATTTCCGCGCAAGGCGCGCGACCGCCACCGCGTCTGGATTTAAGGAGCGAGGTCATCCGGGCAAGGGATACCGGCAAGCGCCGGGACGCGCAACGTTTGCGTCAGGCGACCATTTTCACGGCCCGAACCGGCTCATTGAGCCGAACGAGAATGGCGTCTTGCGGCATCGCCCGGCCGAACAGATAGCCCTGACCTTCATGCACGCCCTGATCGCGGACCAGCTTCATCTGGTCTTCGGTCTCGATTCCTTCGGCGACCACGGTTTTGTTGAGACCGGTGCCGAGGCTGGCGATGGCGCCGATAATGGCACGGGCGTCGCGCTCGTCGCCCAGGTCGGTGATGAAAGAGCGGTCGATCTTGATCTTGTGGAACGGGAATTTGCGCAGATAATTGAGCGAGGAATAGCCGGTCCCGAAATCGTCCAGCGACAGGCTGATGCCAAGATTGGTGAGCTGCTGCATCGTCGCGATGGTGCGATCGTCGTCTTCAAGCAATAGCCGCTCGGTCACCTCCAGTTCGAGGCGCTGGGCCGGCAGGCTCGACGCTGCCAGCGCAGAGACGACCTGCAACGACAGGCTGCGCTCGCGGAATTGCACCGGCGACAGATTGACGGCCACGCGGACGCCGTTCGGCCAGGTGGCGGCATCGGCGCAGGCGCGGTTGAGGGCCCATTCGCCGAGGGCGATGATGAGCCCGGTTTCCTCGGCGACTGGAATGAATACCGACGGCGGCACGTCGCCACGGGTCGGATGGGTCCAGCGCATCAACGCTTCGCAGGTGGTGACGCGGCCGGTGTGGAGATCGATCAGGGGCTGGTAGAACAGCCTGAACTGATTTTGGGCCAGCGCATCACGCAAGTCGAGTTCGAGCGCGCGGCGTTCCTGCGCTGCTTCTTCCATATCCATCGCGAAGAAGCGATGTCCGCCGCCGCCGCCACTCTTGGCGGCATAAAGAGCCATGTCGGCTTTTTTCAAAAGTTCATCGGCGCATTCGGCGTCATGGGGCGCCATCGCGATGCCGATCGACGCGCCGATGTCGATGCGGTGACCGGCGATCTCGAAGGGCTGCTTGAGGGCGCGCGCCAGCCGTTGCGCCAGCCAGTCCGCGTCCTGCCGGCGTTTGGTGGCGGCCTGGAGAACGATGAATTCATCGCCGCCGAATCGGGTGATCATGTCGGTGTAGCTGATGACCGCACTCAGCCGGTTCGCCACTTCCTTGAGCAATTTGTCGCCGATCGGGTGGCCGAGCGTGTCGTTGATCGCCTTGAAGCGGTCGAGATCGATCAGGTGAATGGTGACCTGATTTTCCAGATCCCGCACGCCGGCGAGCATCGCGGTGATGCGTTCGCGGAATTGTGCGCGATTGGCGAGCCCGGTGAGTTCGTCGTATTTGGCGAGGTGCTCAATCCGCTGCTGGGCGTTCTTGCGCTCGGTGACGTCCTCGAAAATGATGACCGAGCCGCCGCCGGGCATGATCCGGCGCGACACCGCAATGGTGCGTTCGCCATCCGGCGAGGTTTCGAACTGGTCGAAGCGGTCGTGCCGCAGGCCCTGGACCAGGTTACGGATGATCTGTTTGACGTCCATGGCGCTGTGATTGCCGGCGCGCAGGCTCAACCGCACCAACTGGGAAACGCGCATGCCGACGCGGATGGGCGCGTCCTCGAGGTGCAAGAGTTCAAGGAGGCGCTCGTTCCAGACCTGAAGCCGGTCCTGCGGGTCGAGCATGCACAGGCCATGCGACATATTGTTGAGCGCGACGTCGAAGCGATTGGCTTGCTCCTCGAAGCGTGCGGCCAGCGCCGCCTCCTTGCGCGTCATCGTCAACGCCTGGACGATGATGTTGCGGGTCGAGAGTGTGATGTCGACAATGCCATAGACGAACATCAGCACCACGACGCCGAGCGCGTTATGCACCCAATCGGGATAGGTCAGCAGCGCGGCGATCATCGGCAGCGTGCTGAAGGTGAGCTGGCCGACCGCGATGAACGGCCGCCCGGCGTTGCGGCCGGAAATAGCCGCCGCATATCCGGCCGTCGCGGTCGTGATCGCCATCTGCAACGACGCGTCGATGTTGGGAGAGATCGTCAGCCAGCACAACGTGCCGAGCAGGCCGGCAAAGGTCCAGGCGCCGTATTCGTAGACATGCTCCCAGAGCATTGTGGCGCGGGTTTTCTCATTGGCTTTGTTCTTCTTGTAGAAAACCGCCGACAGCACCCGCAACATGCCGACTGCGAAAATGGCGACCGAGTTGGCCATGATTATCGCGTCGCCGACCCGCAACGCCACGGCCGCGCCGATGATCGAGCAGGCGATGGCGCCGACGATCAGCGAGGTGATCGGAGCGAATAGCGACTCGACCAGCGCCGCTCGAATCTCAATCGGGAGCTGGGCGTCGAGGCGCCTGATCTGAAGCAACTGTTTGATCAGCATGGGCTTCTTTTGCGGTCCTTAATGTGGCGAGATTACCGGGCGAAACTCAACGCAAGGCAAACGCGACCGGAATCCGCTGGATTTGCTTAAGAAACGGCGAACGCGGCGTTGCCGGGATGGCTACAATTGTCCGGATCGGCGAGCCAGTCCGTCGGGGAGGGCGCCTCGCCGGCGGGCGCTATCGAAAAAAATTTCGGAATTTTCAGAGAACCTCGGCCCATTCCGTCGGCAGTCGGATACCCGCGCCACAACCTGAATATGGTTAATTTGCAACCTGGAACGGCTTTGCCCATCGGCACGCCGGGATGCGCGATCATTAATTTATGCGGCGATTGCGGGCGTTCGGCGGTCGCGCCACCGCGCGCCTGGTCCTGCGAAATGCAATCTCGTTCGCGTGGTTAATTGCTGTTAAGCTGTTTATGGACGCGGCTTATTCAGCACGAGCGTGTCGCGGATCGGCGCGATTTGCGCGTCTGCCGTGCAGCGCGGCGCTGGCAAAATCTTAAAAATCTGTTAGGGTAAAGAAATAGTTAATGGGATGGGTGAAATCCGGTTAACGGTGCGTGTCGTTCATTGAGCATGGGGTTCCAATGACCAGTATTGCGTCGCCGGCTGCTTTCGCGAGCGGCCGCACGATTGCCCTCACTGCGCCGGCGGCTCCGCCGCATGCCTCCGCACTTGCTGCGCCGCTGGCACTGCCGCCGGCGATGCAGGCGGACATCATCCCCCTGGTCAGCCCCCGTCTTATCGAATTCAAGAAGACGGCCGATGCCGCCAAGCTGTTCTGCCTGGAGCAGCTTGAAGTCTCCTTCGACCAGCCGAACGGCGCGCTCTGGACCTTCATGCGGCCGCGCGGCCGCCCGAGCTACAACCCCGATCTCCTCGAAGACTTTCACGCATGGCAGCGCGGCATCGCCGCGCGGTTCGTCGATAGGCCTTCGGAGCTGCGCTATCTGTTGCTCGGCTCCCGGACTGCCGGTGTGTTCAATCTCGGCGGCGACCTCAATTTGTTCGCCGAGAAAATTCGCCAACGCGATCGCGCGGCGCTGGTCGCCTATGGCGAATCCTGCGTGCGCATTCTGCACCGCAATATGCAGACGCTCGGCCTGCCGATGATCACCATCGGGCTGGCGCAGGGCGACGCGCTCGGCGGTGGCTTCGAGTCGCTGTTGTCGTTCAACGTCATCATTGCCGAGCGCACTGCCAAATTCGGCTTTCCGGAGACACTGTTTGGCCTGTTTCCGGGCATGGGCGCCTACAGCATCGTCGCGCGGCGCACGAATGCCGCGTTCGCCGAGGAGATGATGTTGAGCGGCCGTATCTACAGCGCCGACGAAATGAAGGAAGCCGGCCTGGTGCATATGGTGGTCGAGCCGGGGCAGGGCATCGAAGCGGCCAAGGACTATATGGTCCGCAACAAGCGGCGGCACATCGGCGCCCGCGCCGTGTACCGGGCAGGTCATGAGATCAACCCGGTCACGCTTGAGGAGCTCGATAGAGTGGTGCGAATCTGGGCCGACAGTTGTCTCGCCCTCAGCGACCGCGACCTCAAGGTCATGCAGCGGCTGGTCGCCGCGCAGGACCGGCTGCCGAAGCAGTTGCACGCGGCCGAGTAGGGCCGTCGTTCCCGGCGTCTATCCGCCGCGCCCATTCCTGCGGAAGCGGAAATCCGGCTCTTTGCTCTTTTGCTGGCGCTCTTGGATCCCCGCTTTTGCGGACGGAGCGCACCGGATCATTTGCCTCGTCCCGCCCTTGCCATGGCGACGGCTTCGATCGCGTCAATGATGGCGTGGTAGCCGGTGCAGCGGCAGTAGTTGCCCGAAATGTGCTCGCGGATTTCGTCGCGCGTCAGAACCGCCGTTTCGGATGTGGCGCGGCGCAAGAGCTCCTGAGCCGTTGCCAGCATACCGGGGGTGCAGAAACCGCATTGCAAGGCATTGCGCTGTTCGAACGCGGCCTGGAGATCGGCGGCTTCGCCGCTATCCGATAGACCTTCGATGGTCTCCACCATGCTGCCATCGCATTGCACCGCGAGCATCAGGCAGCCTCGCACGATCTCGCCATTGACCCGCATGGTGCAGGCGCCGCAAACGCCGTGTTCGCAGCCGACATGACTGCCGGTCAGACCCAGGTCATCGCGGACGAAATCAACGAGCGATTTGCGCGCTTCGACGCGCTCGGTAACCGCTTCGCCGTTGACGGTCAGCGCGATGTCGAGAGAGAGATTATTCATGACTCTCTCCCGCCATGGCCGGGCATAGCCGTCCGGAGGGCGACGTCGCTTCGCTCGCCTATGACCCGGCCACCCCGCTTATGGATGCGCCGTGCCTTCCTAAGCGGGATCACCGGGACAAGCCCGGTGGTGACAAGAAATGAATTCATGCGCGCGGCTCCATCAACTGCTTTGCCACCCGCCGCAGCAGCACGCCGGCCAGATGCTTCTTCACGGTGGCCGTTGCCTGAATATCGTCGTCCGGTTCGAGATCGAGCGCGGCCACCGCGGCCTCGACGTCGCCCGCCGCCAGCGCCGCCTCTGATTTCATTGCCCGCAACGGCGTATTGCCGACGCCGAAATAAGCGAGCCGCACGTCCTTGAGGCCTTTGCCGTCGGCGCGCGCGCTTGCCGCCAATCCGACGATGGCGTAGTCGCCGTGCCGCCGCGCCAACTCGGCAAAGCCGGTGCGCGTGTCCTTATCCGCGACCCGGACGCGAAGCCCTGTCAGAACGTCCTGCGGTCCGAGCGCCGTTTCGTACAGGCCCTTGAAATAACCGCCGGTCTTGATCGTGCGTTTACCCGCCGGTCCCACTGCCTCGATCTCCCCGTCGAGCGCCAGAAGGCATGCCGGCAATTCCGCTGCAGGATCGGCGAAGGCAACCGACCCGCCCAAGGTGCCGCGATTGCGGATGGCGGGATGACCGATATAGGGCATCGCGCGTGCGATCAGCGGGGCGTGTTGCGAGATCGTGTCGGAGCGCTCGGCCTGCACGTGCCGGGTCAGGGCGCCGATTTCGATCGCGCCGTCTTTCACCGCGATGTTGTCGAGCCCGGCAATTCCGTTGATGTCAATCAGCAGGGTGGGGCTCGACAGCCGCATGTTCAGCGTGGCCATCAGGCTTTGCCCACCGGCGAGCAAACGGGCATCGGCATGTACGCCCAGCAGCGCCACCGCCTCGTCAAGCGAACATGCCTTTTTGTATGCGAACGGCGCCGGCTTCACGCTTGCCTCCCCTTTTTCTTATTGTGACCGGGCCGTGGCGTACGTCAATGCGGGCGTATGACGTCGCCGATTCCTGCGCGATCCAGGCGCCGCCTTAACCGAAATCGTCCGGCCGTAACTCGATGGGTTGGCCATGCGGTGTCCGGTCGCAGGCATGGTCCCAGGCATCGCGATAGCGGTGCAATGTCGCTTCGCTCGCCACGCCTTTGTCGGCGACCAGCCGTTCGAGCGCATTGAGCCAGTGCGAATAATATGTCTCGCCGGTGTCGGGGTCGCCAGCCGCCTGCGCACGCTTGATTTCACCGGCCAATGTTGCGGCCCATTCCGGCCACGTAAACAGGCCGCGCTCATGCAGCGTCAGCGTCATCGCGAAGGCCTGCGCCTCCCACGGTTCGCGGAACACGGGGCCGTCCTGGTCGGTGGGAATGCCGGGAATGGCCTGGACCGCTTTGCGCGCGGTGGAGGGGGTCGTGGTCATTGATAATGCCTCGGCTTTTGTCCCGGGACGACATTGTCATATTTTTTCAAGGTACGGTTCGAACGCATCGACCGATACCGTCAGCGTCGGGTCGCCGTCGGCGCCCCACAGATCGCGGCCTTTGAACACCACCGTATAAAGCCACTGTGGGTTTTCCCCGAGTCCATGTGCCGCCGTGTCGGGAAACACATGGCAGCCGTTGATGCGCTCGACGATGCCGGTATGGCCGCGCACGTAGCGGGGCAAGCGGGTATGCGTGACAGGGTTGATGTTCTTGGCGCGCACCTTGTCGCCCGGCTTGAACGCGGCGGGCGCTTTTGCATCGCGGCCGAAGCTGCCGCGCACTTCGATGCGCGGTACGTCGTCCACGGTGAACTTGCCGCGCTTGAGCGGCGGGCTTTGCCGCAGCGACCGGCCGGCTTCTATTTCATCGGCACCGACCATGTTGCGTTCGACCAGTTGTTGCGCGACCGCGAGAAACCACTTTTTGTAATAGGAGCTTGTGAGATAAACCTCCGGCGGCAGCATCTCGCGCGCGAAGCGTTGCGAGTCGATGTCGAGACCGCCATTGGCGCCCATCACGCGCACCATCGCCATGACGCGGCCTTCCCACTCCTCGTGAAAGGTCGGCTCGTTCGGTTCGGGCTCGACAGGTCCGAAGCCGTCCATACCGCCCATGTCATGAACGCCGTTCATGTATCTTCTCCTTTACCTCGCCCCGCTTGCGGGGAGAGGTCGGCTTCCGAGCGAAAGCGAGAAAGTCGGGTGAGGGGGCGTTGCGATCGACTGAGAACATCGACACGCCCCCTCACCCGACTCGGCCCAGCGGTCCACGCCACCCACCCCCCAAGCGGGGCGAGGGGAGAACGCGCACGCCGGTCATGTGACCTTCACATCCGGTTTCGGCAAGCCGGTGCCGATCATCGAATCGCGGGTGACGATTTCCGCGAGTTGGTCCTCGCTCCAGCCTTCGGTGCCTGCGGGCCGCATCGGCAATACGAGAAAACGGGTCTCGGCAGTTGAATCCCACACCCGGATTTCGGTGTCTTTGGGCAGCGCAACGCCGAAATCGGCGAGCACGCCGCGCGGGTCCTTGACCGCGCGCGAGCGGTACGGCGCCGCCTTGTACCAGACAGGCGGCAGCCCGAGCATTTCCCACGGATAACATGAGCACAATGTGCACACGACCATGTTGTGCCGCTGCGGCGTGTTCTCGACCGCGATGAGATGATCGCCGACGCGGCTGACGTGACCCAGTGTGCCGATCGCCTTTGTCGCGTCTGCGATGAAGGCCTGTTTGAAGGCGGGATTGGTCCAGGCCTTGGCGACCACGCGGGCGCCGTTGCGCGGGCCGATCTTGGTTTCATAGGTCTCGATGATGGCGTCGAGGGCCGCCGGATCGACATAGCCCTTTTCGGTCAGGATCGTTTCCAGCGCGCGGACGCGCAATTGCGTTTCCGACAGTTCGGAATGCTCATGGTCGTGATGATGGTCCTGATCGTGGTCATGTGCCATGGCCGTCAGTCTAGTCCATTCGCGCCTTCAATCCCACACCCCTTCGTGCTGTTCCGCCGCTTCGTCTTCGAGCAGTGGCCCGACCACCTCGACCCTGCGCTGGCCCGCCGCGAACACCGTGCGGCACGGCATGTCGAGCGTCGGGTTTTCGGTATGATTGCCGGTGATCGTCTTGAGCCGCGCTTCCGACAGGCCGTAGACGACGCGACCGATTCCCGCCCAGTAGATCGCGCCGGCGCACATGGCGCAGGGCTCGGCCGAGGAATACAGCGTGCAGTCGGCCAGTTCATCCGGCTCGAATGTCTTGGACGCGGCGGTCGCCAGCACCCGCTCGGCGTGGGCGGTCATGTCGCCGTCCGGCAGGTATCCGTTCTCCGCCTCCAGCAGCACCTCGCCGTTGGCGGAAACCAGGATTGCGCCGAACGGATGGTTGCCATGCTCGAACGCGCTCTCGGCCACATCGAATGCCTGGCGCAGCAGGTCTTCATCGTCGAGGATCATCGCGAAACGTCTCGGGCCGCTGCCGTTGATTGGAATTAGAGAGTTTAGCGCAAGCCGCGTGGCTGTGCCATCATCGGATCATGGACCGCTTCGCCACCAGCATCGACCGTCTCAACGACTCCATCGGCCGCGCTGTGGCGTGGCTGGCGCTCGTCATCGTGGTATTGCAATTCGTTCTAGTTGTGGCGCGCTATATCTTCGGCTTCGGGTCGATCTGGCTGACCGAGACGGTGATCTACGGTCATGCCACGCTGATCATGCTGGCGGCGGCGTGGACGCTTCGTGCCGGCGGCCATGTCCGGGTCGATGTGTTTTACGCCGACGCCACGCCGCGCACCCGGGCCTGGGTCGATCTGGTCGGGGCGCTGCTGCTGCTGTTGCCTTTCATGGCGGTGACGCTGTGGTTTTCGGTGCCCTTTGCCGCGCGCTCATGGGCGGTGCTGGAGCGGTCGCAGGAGTCGAGTGGCCTGCCGTTCGTCTATCTGCTCAAGACGCTGATCCCGGTGTTCGCCGTCATGATGGCGCTGCAAGGCGTCGCGCAAGCGATCCGGGCCTCGCGGATATTACAGGTACAAGAAGACGGGCGGGGCGATGCCGCTCGCTGAAACGCTCTCCATCCTCCTTGTCGCCGCCGTCGTCATTGCCTTGATGGCCGGCTATCCGGTGGCGCTGACGCTTGGCGGCGTCTCGCTCGCTTTCGCTGGTCTGGGACATGCAACGGACGCGATGAATTTCGCCATCCTCGGCGCGCTGCCGCAACGCATCTTCGGCGTCATGACCAATGACGTGCTGCTCGCGATTCCGCTGTTCATCTTCATGGGCGTGATGCTGGAGCAATCGCGCATCGCCGAAGCCTTGCTTGAACGCATGGGGCGGCTGTTCGGCCGCATGCCGGGAGGGCTCGGCTATTCCGTCGTCCTGGTCGGCGCGCTGCTCGCGGCCTCGACCGGCATGGTCGGCGCCACCGCGGTGACCATGGGCCTGATCATGCTGCCGGCGATGCTGCGGCACGGTTACGATCCGCGCCTTGCCGCCGGCACGGTGGCGGCCTCCGCCACACTGGCGCAGATCGTGCCGCCGTCGACCGTGCTTGTTATCCTCGGCGACCAGCTCAACAACGCCTATCAGGCGGCGCAACTGGCCCAAGGCAACTTCGCGCCCAATGTGATCTCGGTAAGCGATCTGTTTGCCGGCGCGATTTTGCCCGGGCTGATGCTTGCTGGCCTTTATCTCACTTACATTGTTACGGTTGCGATCGTGCGGCCGGCAAGTTGTCCGGCGATGCCGGCAGCCGAGACGCCGCCATCCGGCGGGCTGTTGGAGGCGTTGTTGGCTCCGGTCGTGCTGATCGCCGCCGTTCTCGGCTCGATCCTGTTCGGCGTGGCGACGCCGACCGAGGCCGCTTCGGTCGGCGCGGTCGGCGCGATCATACTCGCCGGGCGCAAGGCGCCGCTCGGGGCGTTGATGCGGCCGGTCGCGGAAAAGACCACGCAGATCACGGCGATGATCTTTCTCATCCTGATCGGCGCGACCTTGTTCAGCCTCGTGTTTCGCGCGCTCGGCGGCGACGATCTGGTGCAGCGCGCGCTCACCGATCTGCCCGGCGGCGTCAATGGCGCGCTGCTGGCGGTGATGCTGACGATTTTCCTGCTCGGCTTCGTCATGGACGCGTTCGAGATCATCTTCGTGGTGGTGCCTATCGTCGCGCCGGCGCTCTTGAAGATGGAGGGTGTCGATCCGGTCTGGCTCGGCATCATGATCGCGGTGAACTTGCAGACATCATATATGCACCCGCCGCTCGGGCCGACATTGTTCTATTTGCGCGGCGTCGCGCCGCCCGAGATCACCACGCGGCATATCTATGTCGGCATCATTCCGTTCGTGCTGATCCAGCTTGCCGGTCTGGCGCTGCTGTGGTTCGTGCCGGCCCTTGCCACCGCACTGCCGCATGCGTTTTATGGACGATAGGGAGGGCCCGCATGAAAGCCGCCGAGATGTTCAACCTCACCGGCCGCGTGGCGCTGGTCACCGGCGCGTCGTCGGGGCTGGGCCAGCAGTTTGCCCGCGCGCTCGCCGATAACGGCGCATCGGTCGCGCTGGTGGCGCGGCGCGCCGGCCGGCTCGACGCGCTCAAGGCCGAAATTGAAGCCAAAGGCGGCAAGGCGATGACCATCGCGGCCGATGTCACCGCCCGCGACGATATGGTGCGTGCCTTCGATGCCGCTGAGAAAGCCTTCGGCACCGTCAGCATTCTGGTCAACAATGCCGGCGTCGCACAGCAGCCGATGCGCGCCACCGACGTCAGCATCGACGAATGGCGGCGGGTGCTGTCGGTCGATCTCGACGCGGTGTTCTACTGGGCGCAGGAAGGCGCACGCCGTATGATCGCGGCCAAGCAACCGGGCGCTATCGTCAACATCGCCTCGGTGCTCGGCTTCGGCGTCGCCAAGGGCACAGCGGCCTATGCCGTCGCCAAGGCGGCTGTGGTGCAAGCCACAAAGGCGCTGTCGCTCGAACTGGCCTTCAAGGGCGTGCGCGTCAACGCCATCGCGCCGGGTTGGTTCGTCACCGAAATCAACGACACGTATCTGAACAGCGAAGCAGGGCACGCGATGAAGCGCGACATTCCGATGGGCCGCTTCGGCAACGCCGGCGATCTCGACGGCGCGCTGCTGCTGCTGGTATCCGACGCGGGCGCGTACATGACCGGCGCCACCATCATTGTCGATGGTGGGCAGGTCGTGCAATTAAAAGGCTAGAGGAAAACGCATCATGGACTTCTCGCTCTCGCCCGAAATCGAAGATCTTCGTTTGCGCACGCGCGCCTTCATCGAGAAGGAAGTGCTGCCGCTTGAGGCCGATCCGGTGAATTTCTCCGAACACGAGAATATTCCGGAAGATCGCCTCGTCGCGGTGCGCGAGAAGGCGCGCGCCGCTGGTCTCTGGGCGCCGCAAAGTCCAAAGGAATACGGCGGCATGGATTTGCCGATGGTCGCCTGGGCGGCGATCTATGAGGAAGCCGCGCGTTCGCTGTTCGGCCCGTTGGCGATGAACTGCATGGCGCCCGACGACGCCAACATGAACCTGCTCAAGCTCGCCGGCACGCAGGCGCAGAAGGACAAGTGGCTCAAGCCGATGGTCGAAGGAAAGGTACGCTCTGCCGTCGCGATGACCGAGCCCGCTCCCGGCGGCGGCTCCGACCCGACGATGATCCGTACCCGCGCCGAAAAGCGCGGCGACAAATATGTCATCACCGGCCGCAAATGGTTCATCACCGGCGCCGACGGCGCGGCGCATTTCATCCTGATGGCGCGCACCTCGGACGACACGCGCAAGGGCCTCACCGCATTCCTCTATCATAAAGACCAGCCGGGCTGGCGGATCGTCCGGCGCATTCCGATCCTCGGGCCGGAAGAACACGGCGGCCATTGCGAACTCGAATTCGATGGCCTCGAAATCCCGGCGGAAAACGTGCTGCTCGGCGAGGGCGAGGGCCTGCGGCTGATGCAGGTCCGGCTTGGGCCTGCACGCTTGACACATTGCATGCGCTGGATCGGCTGGGCCAAGCGTTGCACCGAGATCGCGCAAGCCTATGTCGAGGAGCGCGAAGGCTTCGGCATCAAGCTCGCAGACCGCGAGAGCGTGCAGATGAAGCTCGGCGACGTGGCGCAGCAGATTCAGATCAGCCGGCTTCTCACCATGCACGCGGCCTGGATGCTCGATCAAGGCGGCCGCGCCCGCAAGGAAGTGTCGATGGCGAAGGTGCAGGTCGCCGATACGCTGCACAAAGCCGCCGACGTCGCGATCCAATTGCAGGGCGCGCGCGGCTATTCCAAGGACACGCCTGTCGAATGGATCTACCGTGCGGCGCGCGCGGCGCGGCTGGTCGATGGCGCATCGGAAGTGCACATGATGGTGCTGGCGAAATTCATGCGCCAGGAAGGCCGCGATTTCTGGCAATGGGGACCGGGCGAGGGCAGACGAAATGCGCGGTAGAAGCCCAAGATTGTCATGGCCGGGCATAGCCATTCAAAGAACGGCGTCCCTTCGGAACGCCTATGTCCGGCCATCTCGCTTAGAGACGCAGTGCCTGTCTAAGCGGGATGACCGGGTCGAGCCCGGGCATGACAGAATACTAACTCTTGCAATCGACGCTTATATCCACCCGCCGATTGGCCTTTTGACTCTTGCCGTCCGGGGTCCAGACTTTCAACTGCCGTTCGCCCCATGCGACTTTATTGACCTGCACGTTCTGCCCGGCAAAAGCCGTTCGCAATTGACCGGCGATCGCCTCGGCGCGCTCTTGCGACACCGCGAGATTGACCCTGTCGGTGCCGAGGGTATCGGCGAAACCCGCGACGGATACGATGCAGCCCTTCCGGTCCTTGATGATCTTCTTGAGATCATCGACCAACGTTGCGGCGTCGGTCGCCGGATGAGTGCTGCCGATCTTGTCGAAACGCACTGACAGCGGCGCCGGCGCGCCGGGCTCGGTCATGTTCGGCGACAATTGCGCCGGCAGATAGACCACCACAAGATTGTTCTCCGGCTGTGCCGCCGTGTCCGTCGACGCCGCACCGCCTGCCGGGGTCGCGCCACTGACGGCCGGTTTGGCGGCAACGGTGCTTGCCGTGGTCGCCGCACCCGTCTTCATGTCGGTTTTAATCGTGTCGAGCGACTGGGTTATGCCGGCGAGAGAGCCGGATATCGTATCGAGCGATTTATTTTGCGCGGCGACGCTGTCATGCAACGCGCCGACGGATGTCTCCAGCTTTGCGATCGCCGCGCTATTCTGCTGCGCCAGCGCTTTGCCGGCATCGGCCTTGCCGCCGATGTCGGTCAGCTTGGCATCGAGGGGCGCGACCTGGGCATTCACCTGAGCGCCTACCTGAGCATTCGTTTGCGCGGCGACGTCGGACGCCGCCGGCACTTTCTTCATATCGGCGAGCGTATTGCCGATCGCCTTGATACTGGCCTCGATGGCGCGAAAGTCCTTATGCGTGGCGTCGGGCGTGGCAGCCGTTTTCTTGACGGCGGCAATTTCTTTGCCGGCTTCGTCGAGCCTGGCATTCAGGGCATCGAACCGGCGGGCGACGTCGTCATGATCGCGTTTGGCGGCAATTGTCGATGTATAACCAAAGATTGCGATGGCGCAGACAGCCACGATCGACCCGATTGCGCCGATCGTGGCGCCATTAGTCCCGCCAAGACGTTCCCCGGCCATGGTATTCCCCCATTTTATTTTCCCGTTGGGAAAAGTTTACGCGCTTGCGCGCGAGGCGCAAGCACCATGAGAAAAGCTTGGAAATATCGCTATAGCCGCCGTACGAAGCCTGCGGCTATTGTCGCCGCGCGTCCGATCTAGCAGCTTTCAGGAAGTGAAAATGACATCGCAAAAGCCGATCAAGATTGTCATGGGCGGGTATGGCCCGGCGACCACCGGCTTCAGCAAAGCGCTGAAGCTTATCGGCAGCGAGCTTGAGGCCGCGTTCGGCGACCGCATTGTGGTCGAATACATCTGGAACATCATGGACCACGGCCACAAGGCCGAGGAGATTCTCACGCTGGTCGAGAGCGGCGAGATTACGCTCGGGTATCAGTCGTCAAGCTACCTGACCGATCGCGTGCCGGAATTGGGCTTTGTCGATCTGCCGTTTCTGTTCGCCAACAACGATCAGGCGCGCGGCGCGATGGACGGCGAACTTGGCCGCTTTCTGGCGGCGAAGACCGAGGAGCGGATCGGTTACCGCATTCTCGGCTGGTTCGAGAACGGCTTTCGTCATATCTCGAACCGGCTGCGTCCGATCCATCTGCCCGCGGACATGAAGGACATGAAAATCCGAGTTCTGCCGAGCGAGGTGCATCGCCGCACGTTCGAGTTGCTCGGCGCCAAGGCGATGCGCATGGATTTGACCGAGGCGATTGCCATGATCAAGGCCGGCACGCTGGATGCGCAGGAAAATCCGCTGGCCAACACGGTCACTTATGGCGTGCATAAATTCCATAGATATCACACGCTGACCTCGCACTTCTATATTTCGCGGCCGATCTTCCTGCACCGGCCGACGTTCGACGGCTGGCCGGTGGATTTGCAGCGCGCCATGCAGGTAGCGGTCATTAAGGCGGTGGCGTTCCAGCGCGATCTGGCGGTCGAGGAAAATACGCAATCGCGTCAGGCTATCGAAGCCGCGGGTTGCGAAATCAATGCGCTCGACGCGCGCGAGCACGAAGCCTTTGTCGAGGCGGTGCAGCCGCTGCTCTCCGATGCCCGCGAGATATTCGGCGCCGCGATGTTTAAGATGGTGCCGAAGGCGTGAGGCGACGCTAACCCTCTCTCAACCCTAACGCCGCATTTACGCTGTTGCTCTTTACGGCGACGCAATGGTTCCTGCGTAAGACGGACAGGCATTCCTTGTCCCTCGACGGCGGCAATCATGAACGCGTCTCGTCCGATCGCTTTGTCTACGCGTGCGCTCAGCAAGCGCTTCGATCGCCCGGCGGTCGACAATCTCGACCTCACCATCTACGGCGGCGAGTTCTATTGCCTGCTCGGGCCCAACGGCGCCGGCAAGACCACGACGCTGCGCATGGTCGCCGGCCTGTTGCGTCCGGGCGGCGGCGGCATTTCGATCGACGGCATCGACGCGCTGGCCGATCCGGTCGCGGCCAAGCAGATCACAGCGTGGCTGTCCGACGAGCCGATGATCTATGATAAGCTGACGCCTTACGAATACCTCGAATTCGTCGCCGGCCTCTGGCGCATCGACACCAAAGCCGCCGAGGCGCGGACGCGTGAATTGATCGGCTGGCTCGGCCTCGAGCGGCAGGCCCATGAGCGTTGCGAAAGCTTCTCCAAGGGCACGCGCCAAAAGGTCGCGCTCGCCGGCGCCCTGGTACACGATCCCAAACTCATCATCCTGGATGAGCCTTTGACCGGCCTCGATGCCGGCTCGGCGCGCCAGGTCAAGAACGTGCTGCGCGAGCGCGTCGCCGATGGCGGCACCGTCATCATGACCACGCATATCCTCGAGGTCGCCGAGCGCATGGCCGACCGTATCGGCGTGATCGCGAATGGCCGGCTGATCGCCGAGGGCACGCTCGACGAATTGCGCGTCAAGACGGGTGCTGCCGCCACCAGCCTGGAGGACACCTTCCTCGCGCTGGTCGCCAACGAGTCCGCCGCCGCGTGAGCGCTCCCGGCACCTTGATGTGGCTTGCCGGTCACGAAGCGCGGCTCGGCTGGCGTGACTGGACTTCGCTGATGACGGCCGGTGGTCGCACGCGGGCGCGCAACGCGGCCATCGCGATCGTGCTCTTTGCCGTGTTCATGCATCTGTTCGCCTACTGGATCGTCAAGGGTTATGCCGATGCCAGCATCGGTTCTGATACATCGACGCTTGTTGCGATCACCACGACACTTCTGCTGTCGTGGTCGCTGTTGCTGTCGCAGGCGATGGAGTCGGTAACGCGGGCGTTCTATGCCCGCGCCGATCTCGATCTGATTCTCACCTCGCCGGTCTCGGCACGGAAGGTTTTCGCGGTGCGCATGGGCCGAATCGCCATCGGTGCGGTGGCGATTGCGGTGCTGCTGGCGGCGCCGTTCATCGATGTGCTGGCATTGCGCGGCGGGGTGCGCTGGCTGTCGGCTTACGGCGTCGTTGCGGCGATGGGCGCGGTGGCGACGGCCTTCGCGCTGGCGCTCACCGTCGCGCTGTTCCGGCTGGTCGGTCCCAAACGCACGCGGCTGATCGCGCAGATCGTCGCCGCCGTGATCGGCGCCGCCTTCGTGATCGGCTTGCAAGTCATGGCGATTTTCTCCGGCGGCACGCTGTCGCGTGCAACGGCGCTGCAATCGCAGTGGCTGCTCGCGCATGTGCCCGACATGAACAGCATTGTCTGGTGGCCGGCGCGCGCCATGCTCGGCGATACCGTTGCGCTCACCGCTATTATAGTCGCCGCGGCGGCGCTACTCGGCGTGGCGATTGCACTATTCTCGGCGCGCTTCGGCGATCACGCACAAGCGGCTGCCGGCGTCGGCAGCGCCACGGTGCGCCAGCGCCGCGGTTCGCTCGGCTTTCGCCGCCGTTCGCCGCAGCGCGTGTTACGGCAAAAAGAATGGACGCTGCTGATCCGCGATCCGTGGCTGATCTCGCAGACCTTGATGCAGATTCTCTATCTCCTACCGCCGGCGCTGCTGCTGTGGGTGACGTTCCGCAACGGAACCGACAATTATGTGGTGCTGATCCCGGTGGTGGTGATGGCGGCGGGGCAACTGGCCGGCGGGCTCGCCTGGCTGTCGATCTCGGGCGAAGACGCGCCGGATCTCGTCGCCACCGCCCCGATCCTGGCCGGCCGCGTGTTACGCGCCAAGGTCGAAGCCGTCATCGGCGTGATCGCGCTGGTATTCGCGCCGGTCATCGCGGTGCTGTGCTTCGATTCGGTTTTCGCGGCCCTGATCGCGGCCCTCGGCATATTGGGGTCGGCTGGCGCGGCGACCCTGATCCAATTGTGCTTCCGGGTGCAAGCGCGGCGCAGTCAGTTCCGCCGCCGTCAGACCTCATCGCGCATTGCGACATTCGCAGAGGCGTTCTCCTCAATTGCCTGGGCCGCGACTGCCGCAATGGCCGCGGCGCTGACCTGGTTTGCGCTGGCGCCGGCGATGATCGGACTGTTGATATTGGCAGGGGTGCGCTGGATCAGCCCGCCGCGTCAAGCGTAAGCGACGCGGAAGCGACTGCGCATCACCAGCACGCCGATGATGAGAACATTGATGAGGTTGGCGCCGATGCCGACGGCGAAGGCCGGCGCGTAGTAGCCGAAGTGATCGTACAGCACACCGGCGAGCCAGCCGCCCAACGCCATGCCGATGGCGGTGAAGAACAGCACGGTCGGGATTCGCCACGCTGCCTGCGCCGCCGGGTACATCTCGCGCATCGCCAGCACGTAGGCCGGAATGATGCCGGAAAAGCCCAGGCCGAATGCCGCCGCCACCGTGAACAGCCCGGCTTCGTTCTGGGTGAACAGAAAGCCGATCATTGCCGCACATTGCCACAACGAACCCGTCAACACGGTCGCGAGGCCACCGATACGGTCGGCGATCGCGCCCCAAAGCTGGCGGCTGATAAATGCCGTACCAAGCAACACCGACAACATGATCGCGCCGGTCGAGCGCGTGATGCCGAGATCGCTGCAAAACGCCACGAGATGCTGCTGCGGCATCGCCATCGGAATGCAGCAGCAGATGGCGGCGGCGCAGATCATGACAAACACGACATTCGGATGCCAGCCGAGCACGCGTTCCGGCGCGCTGCCGGCGATCGGCTTCGGCGCGGGATGGATGACTTCCGGCGGCGCGCGAAAGAATGTCAGCGCGATCGGCACCACGATCACGACTTCGGCCAACGCATACCACAGCATCGTGTGCCGCCAGCCGATGGCTGCAATCGCGCGCTCAAACACCGCCGGCCACAAAGTACCGGCGAGGTATGTGCCGCTCGAAATCAGCGCCAAAGCGGAACCGCGCCGTCTGTCGAACCAGCGGCTGACATAGACATAAAGCGGTGCATTAATGCCGCCGAGCCCGATCAGGCCGATGAACAGTCCGTGGCCGATCCACAGCGGATATGATGGCCCGAGGCTCGACAACGCGAGGCCTGCCGCAATCATCAGCGCGCCGAAGCTGACGGTCCAGCGCGTGCCGATGCGGTCGGCGACCTGGCCCATGATGATGCCGCCGATGCCCGAGCCGAGCCAGGCGAGCGCTGCGGCGAGGGCGGGAACCGAGCGCGCGTTATCGACCTCCGCGGCGATATCCTTGAGCGCGACCGCGGTGATCCAGGCCGCACCGAATGACATCATCAGCGCCCACAGCGCGGCACCGGCGACGACCCACGATGCCTTCGATTCGACGGACGATGAACGCGATTGGAGCATTGGTGGCGGAAACCCGGCTGCGGCCCCCTTTTACAGGTTGCCTCAGCTTTGGCCAGCCGCAAGGTGGCAAGCCTGTGCTGCGTTGCGCCAATATGCGCCAAAGGCCGCTCCGCGGAAATTTCCTTCTGGCCGCCATGCCAGAAACGAAATTGACCGCTTGTCCTCGGGGTGTAGGCTTGATTTCAGGGCATGGGCACGCTTTGCGAAACGCTGCCGCTGCCTATATGACAAGGGAATCTGCGCCGATTTCGTCGCTCGGATTTGCCAAAGGCCATTCATGACGCTTCGTCCGGTCAGTCTCGACGACAAATACGATCTGACCCAGTCCCATGTGCTGGTGACCGGCTATCAGGCCCTGATCCGCGCCTGCCTGATGCAAAAAGAGCGCGACCGCCGCGCCGGCCTGAACACGGGCGGCTATCTCACTGGGTACCGCGGCTCCCCCTTGGGCGGCCTCGATCAGCAATTCATGCGCGCGGGCCGCGAACTGGCCGCGGCCGACATCAAATTTCTGCCCGGGCTGAACGAGGAACTCGCCGCCACCGCCGTCTGGGGGTCGCAACAGGCCGAATTGCGCGGTGAGGGCAAGTTCGATGGTGTTTTCGGCCTTTGGTACGGCAAGGGCCCCGGCGTCGATCGGTCAGGCGACGTTTTCCGCCATGCCAATCTCGCCGGCACCTCAAAACATGGCGGCGTGCTGGCCTTGATGGGCGACGACCACACCGCGGAATCCTCGACGACTGCGCATCAGTCCGAATTTCATTTCGTCGATGTGATGATGCCGATTCTCAATCCGGCCGGTGTGCAGGAGATCATCGACTACTCGCTTCTCGGCTGGGCGATGTCGCGCTTCACCGGCACCTGGGCCGCGCTCAAATGCATGCATGAGACGGTGGAGTCGACCGGCGTGGTCGATGGCAGTCTCGACCGGCTCAACATTGTCATGCCGACCGATTTCGCGATGCCTGAAGGCGGGCTCAATGTCCGCCTCGTCGATACGATATTGGGTCAGGAAGCGCGCCTGCACGATTACAAGCGCGACGCTATGCTGGCCTTCCTGCGCGCCAACAATGTCAACAAGATCATCACCTCCGGTGGCCGCGCCCCCAGGATCGGCATTATTACGACCGGCAAGGCCTATCTCGACGTCCGTCAGGCCTTTGACGAGCTTGGCCTCGACGAGATCAAGTGCAACGACATCGGCGTGCGCCTGTTCAAGATCGGCTGTCCGTGGCCGATCCCGCGCCAGGACCTTCTGTCCTTCGCCGAAGGTCTCGATCTCATCATCGTCGTCGAGGAAAAGCGCTCGCTGATCGAAGTCCAAGTGCGCGAAGAGCTCTACGGCACCGCCAATCAGCCGGTCTGCGTCGGCAAGAAGGACGAGAACGGCAACTGGCTGTTTCCGGTTAAGGGAGCGCTCGACGCCAACGATGTCGCCATCGCCATCGGTGAGCGCATTCTCAAGTTTGGCGGCAATGACGAACTTGCCGCTAATGTCGCGCGTCTTAGGGCGGCTCAACAAACGCTGAAAGCCACCAGCGACGTCGCGCTGCGCATTCCGTATTTCTGCTCGGGCTGTCCGCACAACACGTCGACCCGCGTACCCGAAGGCAGCCGTGCCTATGCCGGCATCGGCTGCCATTACATGTCACAGTGGATGGATCGCAAGACGCTGGGCTTCACGCAGATGGGCGGCGAGGGCGCCAACTGGATCGGCGAAGCGCCGTTCTCCAAGCGCGACCATGTCTTCCAGAATCTCGGTGACGGCACCTATAATCACTCGGGTTATCTCGCCATTCGCGCTGCGATCGCGTCCGGCGTGACCATGACCTACAAGATTCTCTATAACGACGCCGTGGCGATGACCGGCGGACAGCACCACGAAGGCGGGCTGACGGTGCCGCAGATTGCGGCGCAGGTCGCGGCCGAAGGCGCCAGACGCGTCATCGTCGTCTCCGACGAGCCGCACAAATATCCCAAGGATACGGAATGGCCGAAGGGCCTCACCATCCATCACCGCGACGAGCTTGACGCGCTGCAGCGCGAACTGGCGACCGTGCCGGGCGTCAGCGTTCTCATTTACGACCAGACCTGCGCCGCCGAGAAGCGCCGCCGCCGCAAGCGCGGCACCTTCCCCGACCCGGACAAGCGCGTCGTTATCAACGATCTGGTTTGCGAAGGCTGCGGCGATTGCGGCGTCAAGTCGAACTGCGTTTCGGTTCAGCCGCTGGCGACTGAATGGGGCCGCAAGCGCACCATCGACCAGTCGAGCTGCAATAAGGATTATTCCTGCATCAACGGTTTCTGCCCGTCGTTCGTCACCGTGCACGGCGCCAAGCTCAAGAAGGGTGAGGGCATCGCCGAGCCGTCCGACTGGCCGGCATTGCCGGCGCCGAGCATTCCGCTGATCAACCATCCTTACGGCATCATCGTCACCGGCATCGGCGGCACCGGCATTGTCACCATCGGCGCGATCGTCGGCATGGCGGCGCATCTCGAAGGCAAGGGCGTAGGCATCATCGACATGGCCGGCCTCGCCCAGAAGGGCGGCGCGGTCTACAGCCATATCCGCATTGCCAATAACGCCGACGATATTCACGCCATCCGCGTTGCCGCGGCCGGCGCCGATCTCGTGCTCGGCGGCGACATTGTCGTTGCCGGCAACAAGAGCGTGCTGGGCGCCGTCAAGCCGGGCAACACGCACATGATCGTCAACACCGCGGAATTCCTGCCCGGCGATTTCACCCGTAACGCCGACTTTTCGCTGCCGACCGAAAAGCTCAAGCGCGCCATCGCGACGGCGGCCGGAGCCGGACGCAGCCACTTCATCGATGCGACCCGTCTGGCGACGGCGCTGCTCGGCAACTCCATCGGCGCCAACATGTTCATGCTCGGCTATGCCTATCAGAACGGCGGGTTGCCGCTGTCGGCCGAGGCGGTCGAAAAGGCCATTGAGATGAATGGCGAGGCGGTGGCGATGAATATCGCGGCCTTCCGCTACGGTCGCCGCGCCGCGGTCGATCCGGCGGCGGTCGAGTCTCTGATTGCGCCCCGTCCGGCCGAACAGAACGATTCGCTGCGGCTGTCGCAGAGCTTCGATGAAACCGTATCGCGCCGCGTCGAGTTCCTCACCGCATACCAGAGCGCGCGTTATGCGCGGCGCTACAAGTCATGGATCGACAAGGTCGTTGCCGCCGAGGCGAAAAAGACGCCAGGCCAGACGGCGCTGTCGGAAGCGGTGGCGCGCTATCTGTTCAAGCTGATGGCCTACAAGGATGAATACGAAGTCGCGCGCCTTTATACCGACACGTCGTTCGTCGAGCGGGTGAAGTCGTCCTTCGCCGGCGATAATTTACGCTTCGAATTTCATCTCGCGCCGCCGCTTTTGGCCAAAGTCGATCCGGCGACCGGCGAACCGAAAAAGATGTCGTTCGGGCCGTGGATGCTCAAAGCGTTCGGCGTGCTGGCCAGGTTCAAGTTTGTCCGCGGCACGCCGCTCGATCCGTTCGGCTATACGCATGAGCGGCGCACGGAACGGCAGTTGATTGCCGACTACGAGGCGCGGCTTGAGACGATCATGACTGAGCTGACTCCGGCGAATTATCCGACCGCCGTGGCGCTCGCCTCGCTGCCGGAGAAAATCCGCGGTTACGGCCCGATCAAGGCGCGCAGCATCAAGGCGGTTGTGCCTGAAGAGCGCAGCCTTACGGAACAATTCCGCAGCGGCCCTTCGCCGTTTCTCAAGGCGGCTGAGTAGGGCCTCCTGTCATTCCGGGACGCGCCGAAGGCGCGGACCCGGAATCCAGCCCTATCGTCAAATCCCGTGAATGGTTCTGGGATTCCGGGTTTGCTCGCACCCCGGAATGGCTGGTTGGCATTTCCCGCTCAACTTGTCGTCATCCCCCCGATTGTCCGCAGTTGAACGCCGGTTCTTAACCCTTCGGAGGCTTGACCGGCCATCCCGGGTGATTTCTTATCGTCGTAACAAGACCGCACAGCGTGGCGGCGACGGCAAGATACAGGCTGGACTCGTGGGGAGCCGGCTGGAGGGGAGGATATGGCTGTGGCGCAAACCGCTGCCGCGATCGCGGATACGTTCCCGAAGCTCTTGATTCGCAACGCCGATCTCTATGGCGCGCGGCCGGCGATGCGGCACAAGGATTTAGGCATCTGGCAGACGTGGACGTGGGGTGAGACCCTCGACATCGTCCGTGCCTACGCTATCGGCCTGTCCCGGCTTGGTCTTAAGCGCGGCGAAACCATTGCCATCGTCGGTTCGAACCGGCCGAAGCTCTATTGGTCGGTGATGGCGGCGCAGACGCTGGGCGCAATCCCGGTGCCGGTCTATGCCGACGCAGTCGCCGACGAACTCGCTTTCGTGCTGGCGCATGCCGATGCACGCTTCGCCGCTGTCGAGGATCAGGAGCAGATCGACAAGATTCAGTCGGTGCTCGACCGCGTGCCGAAACTCGAATTCATGGTCTATGACGAGACGCGGGGCCTGCGCGACTACGATCATGCCAAGCTGCGGTCAATGGACGATGTCATCGCCAGCGGCCGCAAGGCGCTTGCGGCCGATCCCGCGCTTGGAGCATGGCTCGACGCCGAAATCGCCGCCACCAAGGGCTCCGACCCCTCGATCATTCTCTACACATCCGGCACCACCGGCGCGTCGAAAGGGGTGGTGCTGTCCGGTGAACGTTCGATCAAGGCGGCGACCGACACGGTCACCTTCGACAAACTGAACGAGAACGACGTCGCGCTGGCTTATCTGCCGCTCGCCTGGGTCGGCGATCACTATCTCAATTACGCGCAGGGGCTCGTCGCCGGCTTCTGCATGGCCTGCCCGGAAAGCGCCGACACCGCGATGGCGGATCTGCGCGAAATCGGACCGAGCTTCTATTTCGCGCCGCCGCGCACGCTTGAGGCGCTGCTGACGCGGGTGATGATCCGCATGGAGGATGCCAGCCCACTCAAGCGCAAGCTGTTCCACTATTTCATCGGCGTGGCGCGCAAATACGGCGAACGCATTCTCAACGGCCAGCCGGTGCCGCTCGGCGGCCGGCTGTTGTACCGGCTGGGCGATGTGCTGCTGTATGCGCCGCTCAAGAACGTACTCGGCTTCTCGCGCGTGCGCGTTGCCTATACCGCGGGCGAGGCGATTGGGCCTGATCTGTTCGCGTTCTATCGTTCGATCGGCCTCAATTTCAAGCAACTCTACGGCCAGACCGAAGCCTTCCTTTACGTGACGGCGCAGCCGGACGGTGAAATCTATTCCGATACGGTCGGGCCGGCATCGCCCAACGTTGAAATCCGCATCGCGGACAATGGTGAGGTGCTGTTCAAATCGCCGGGCATGTTCACCGGCTATTTCAAGGATGCCGCCAAGACCACCGAGGTTTTGACGCCGGACGGTTTCGTCATGACCGGCGATGCCGGCTATTTCGACGACAAGACCGGTCACCTCAAGATCATCGATCGTGCCAAGGACGTCGGTAAACTCGCCGACGGAACGATTTTTGCGCCGAAATATATCGAGAACAAGCTCAAGTTCTTCCCCGACATCCGCGAAGTAGTCGCCTATGGCGACAAGCGCGACTTCGTGACCGTGATGCTCAACATCGATTTAACGGCCGTCGGCAGTTGGGCCGAGCGCAACAGTGTCTCCTATGCCTCATACCAGGAACTGGCGGGGCACCCGGACGTCTATACGATGATGGCGAGTCATGTCGCCGAGGTGAATGCTTCGATGGCGCAAGACAAGATGATGGCCGGCGCGCAGATCAAGCGCTTCCTGGTGCTGCACAAGGAGCTTGACGCCGACGACGGCGAATTGACGCGCACGCAGAAGGTGCGGCGTGGTTTCGTCGCCGAGCGTTACGCGCCGCTGGTCGCGGCGCTCTATGACGGCTCCGCCGCCGCCGACATCTCGACGGAGGTCACGTTCGAGGACGGCCGCAAAGGCACGATCAGCGCGCGGGTTCGGATATACGACATGCAGCGGGCACCTTCACCGACGCTGGAGCAGGCGGCATGAAGGCCGCTATCGCAAGCGCTTTCTTCTTTCCCTCCCCCCGCAAAGCGGTGGGGAGGGTCGGCTCATATCGCGAAATCGATGTGAGCCGGGGTGGGGGGCTCTGCTCTCCGCCTAATTTCCCCCACCCCCGACCCCTCCCCGCCACGCGCTACGCGCGCGGGGGGAGGGGAGCGGTAGCGCCGCGCAAAGGTGGCGCATGAGGGCTCCCGACGGCCCACCGGTCACCTCCGGCGATATCCTGCTTTCGGTCGAGGATGTCTCGCTATCGTTCGGCGGCGTCAAGGCGGTGAGCGGAGTCTCGTTCGATATCCGCAAGGGCGAAATCCGCGCCATCATCGGGCCGAACGGCGCCGGCAAGACCTCGATGCTCAACATCATCAACGGATTTTATCATCCGCAGCAGGGCATCATCACGTTCAAGGGCAAGGCGCGCGCCAAGATGCGGCCGCACGACGCGGCAAGCGGCGGCATCGCGCGCACCTTCCAGAACGTCGCGCTGTTTCGCGGTATGACCGCGCTCGACAACATTATGGCCGGCCGCACACTCAACATGCACGCCAACCTGTTCTGGCAATTGCTGCGCTACGGCCCGGCGATGAAGGAAGAGATCGAGCAACGTCACCGCGTCGAGGAGATCATCGATTTTCTCAAGATTCAGGAGATCCGCCGCACGCCGGTCGGGCGGCTGCCTTACGGCCTGCAAAAGCGCGTCGAACTCGGCCGTGCGCTGGCGATGGAGCCGGAGCTTTTACTGCTCGACGAGCCGATGGCCGGCATGAACATCGAGGAAAAAGAAGACATGTCGCGCTTCATCCTCGACGTGAACGACCACTTCGGCACCACCGTGGCGCTGATCGAACACGACATGGGTGTGGTGATGGACTTGTCCGACCGCGTCGTGGTGCTCGACCACGGCATCAAGATTGCCGACGGCACGCCCGGCGAGATCAAGGGTAATCAGGCTGTGATCGACGCTTATCTCGGCGTGGCACATTGAAAGAGCGACGATGGACCTCCTTTACAAAGCTTTCATCGATCCATTCGTCCAGATGGGCGCGGCGCCGGACCTGTTCGTGCAAACTTTGTGGGATGGACTGGTCGCCGGCATCCTCTATTCGCTGATTGCGCTCGGCTTCGTCCTGATCTTCAAGGCGTCCGGGGTGTTCAATTTCGCGCAAGGCATCATGGTGGTCTTTGCGGCGCTGACGCTGGTCGGCCTGTACGAACACGGCATTCCCGCCTACGTCGCGCTCGCCATTACCATTGTCGTTATGCTTATTCTGGCGATGGCCGTCGAAAGATTGATGCTGCGGCCGCTGGTCAATCAGCCTGATATAATTCTTTTCATGGCGACGTTCGGGTTGACGTATTTCCTGATCGGCTTCGGCGAACTGGTATTCGGTGGCGATCCGAAGGTCATGATCGCCACGCAACTGGGACTGCCGCGCGGCGCTATCGACATCAAGATGGCCGGCGGGTTTGTTTCGCTGCAAAAGATCGACATAGCGGCAACGGTCATCGCTTCGCTCATGGTGGCGACGCTCGCCATCTTTTTTCAAAAGACGCGCATCGGCCGCGCATTGCGCGCCGTCTCCGACAGCCACAAGGCGGCGCTGTCGGTCGGCATTTCCCTCAACCAAATATGGGTCATCGTCTGGTTCGCCGCAGGTCTGGTTGCGCTGGCGACGGGCATCATGTGGGGCGCGCGCTCGGAGGTTTCCTTCGCGCTGGAGATCATCGCCCTCAAGGCGCTACCGGTTCTGATCCTCGGTGGCTTTACGTCGATACCGGGCGCCATCGTCGGCGGCGTCATTATCGGTGTCGGCGAGAAGGTCGGGGAGTTCTACTGGGGCCCGCTGCTCGGCAGCGGCATCGAGACCTGGCTCGCCTATGTGATCGCGCTGGTCTTCCTGCTTTTCCGGCCACAAGGCTTGTTCGGCGAAAAGATCATCGAACGGATTTGATCGAGCGGATGGCGAGTAGGGAATAGGGGAGATAATGCAGAGCAAATCCGACCCACTCGCTAATTGCCATTCGCTACTCGCGGTTTACTCCACCTCTCGCCATTCTCGGATGGACTGAACCAATGCTCTACCGCGAAGCCGGCCAATTCAAAACGAACTACGCCAGCGATATGGCGGTGTTTCCGATCCTGCAGGACCGGATCGGCCTGGCCATTATCCTGTTCATCGCCGCCGTCCTCATACCCGTCTTTGGGAATTCCTTTTTCATTCAGGCGGTGATGATTCCGTTTCTGGTGTTCTCGCTGGCGTCCATTGGTCTCAACCTGCTAACCGGCTATACTGGTCTTCTGTCGCTCGGCACCGGCGCCTTTATGGGGATTGGCGCCTATGCCTGCTATAAGCTGACCACTTGTTTTCCGGGCGTAAACATCCTCGTCTGGATCGTCGCGTCGGGTTTCGTCAGCGCTGCGATCGGTGTCGTCTTCGGACTGCCGTCGTTGCGCATCAAGGGTTTTTATCTCGCGGTCGCGACGCTGGCCGCGCAGTTTTTTCTATCGTGGTGCTTCATTCGCCAGCCCTGGTTCTACAACTACAATTCGTCCGGTGCGATCGAAGTGCCAACGCGCATGCTGTTCGGCATCCCGGTGACGGGCGCGACCTCGACATTCACCACGCGTTATCTGGTGGTCCTGAGTTTTGTCGTCGCCATGACCTGGCTCGCGTCGAACCTGGTGCATGGCCGCATCGGGCGCATGTGGATGGCGGTACGGGACATGGATCTTGCCGCCGAACTCATCGGCATTAGGCTGCTGCCGACCAAGCTGCTGGCTTTTGCGATCTCGTCTTTCTATTGCGGGGTCGCCGGGGCGCTCTTGGTATTCATGTGGTACGGTAGCGCCGAGCCGGCGGTTTTCGACGTCAATCTGTCGTTTTTTATTCTGTTTATGGTCATTATTGGCGGACTCGGCAGCCTGACCGGCTCGTTTTTCGGCGCGGCGCTGATCTACATCCTTCCGATCGTGCTTCGCTACCTTCCGCCCAAACTCGGAATACCGATCCAGTCGGCGACCGTCGATCATCTCCAGTACATGATCATCGGCGCCCTGATCGTCATCTTTCTGATCGCCGAGCCGGCGGGGCTTGCCCGGCTTTGGCAGGTCGGCAAGCAGAAACTGAGGGTGTGGCCATTCCCATACTGATGGTGCAAACTCTCGGCAAAGCCCCGGCAAACGGGGAGGGCCAAACAAAAAGTCTTTGGCCGGCAATCAACAGGCGGCGGGTCGCTGCCCTATAAGGGAGGAATGTGATGCGAGCGAAAAGTTATCTACTCGGCATGGCGGTCGCCGTTGCCGGAGCGCTGCCGCTGGTTCCGGTTTCGGCCAGCGCCGCGGACGGAATTTACATCCCGCTTTTCTCCTATCGGACCGGTCCCTTTGCCGGCTCGGGCACGCCGATCGTCAACGGCATGGCCGATTATCTGAACATGCTCAACGAGCGCGACGGCGGCATCGGCGGCGTCAAGCTGATCGTCGAGGAGTGTGAAACTGGCTACGACACCAAGAAGGGTCTTGAGTGCTACGAGCAGGTGAAGTCGAAGAATCCCGTCGTCACCAATCCCTATTCGACGGGCATCACGCTGCCGCTGATTACCAAGGCCGCGATCGACAAAATTCCGGTGCTGTCGATGGCCTACGGCCTGTCGGCCTCGGCTGACGGCCATAACTTCCCGTGGGTATTCAACCCGCCGGCGACTTACTGGGACGGCGCCTCGATGTTCGTCAACTACGTTGGCAGCAAGGAAGGCGGTCTCGACAAGCTCAAGGGCAAGAAGCTCGGCCTCGTCTACCTCGACGCGCCGTATGGCAAGGAGCCGATTCCGGTGCTTCAGGCGCTGGCCAAGGACTATGGCTTTGAGCTTAAGCTGTATCCGGTGCCGGCCGCCGAAATGCAGAACCAGTCGTCGCAGTGGCTCAATATTCGCCGCGATCGTCCGACCTGGCTTTATCTGCAAGGTTTCGGCAGCATGAACCCGACCGCGGTGAAGGAAGCCGCGAAGAACAACTTCCCGATGGATCACCTGATCGGAAACTGGTGGGCCGGCGGTGACGACGACGCGCGTCCGGCGGGCGCCGATGCCAAGGGTTATTTGTCGCTCGACTTCAATCAGGTCGGCACCAACTTCCCTGTCATCCAGGACATCATCAAGTTCACGGTCGACAAGGGCAAGAGCCAGACCCCGAAAGATAAGGTCGGCGAGAACCTCTACAATCGTGGGGTCCTCAACTCGATGATCATTGCGGAGGCAATTCGCAATGCGCAGCGGATCTCCGGCAAGAAAGTGATTGACGGCACCGACATGCGGCGCGGATTGGAGACGCTCGACATCAGCGCGGCGCGTCTGAAGGAAATGGGTGCGGACGGTTTCGCCGCGCCGATGAAAGTGACCTGCGACGATCATAACGGCCACAACGCGGCTTACATGGCGAAGTGGGACGGCACCAAGTGGACGAAGGGTTCGGACTGGATCCAGCCCATCAAGGAAAAGGTTATTCCGCTGATCGACGAAGCGTCCAAGGCCTATGTGGCCGGCAATTCCGGCTGGCCGAAGCGCAGCGAACCTTGCGATAAGGCTTCGTGATTTGGCGTCGTAACCGCGCCTTAAAGTCAAACGACACAGACCTCTCCCCGTTCACGGGGAGAGGGACGTCTTTGGAGCGTGACCGATGTCAATCGTTGAAACCGCCGGCGAGATTGCCGCTCCGGTCGAGCAGGCCGAGAAAATCCTTGCGGTCAACAATATAGAAGTCATCTACGATCACGTCATTCTGGTGCTCAAAGGCGTGTCGCTGGCGGTGCCGAAGGGCGGCATCGTCGCGCTGCTCGGTGCCAATGGCGCCGGCAAGACGACGACGCTGAAAGCCATCTCGAATTTGCTGCATGCCGAGCGCGGCGACGTCACCAAAGGTTCGATCCTGTTCGATGGCAATGAAGTGCAGGATTTGTCCCCCAATGAACTGGTGCGGCGCGGCTGCATCCAGGTGATGGAGGGCCGCCATTGCTTCGGCCATCTCACCATCGAAGAAAATCTGATGACCGGCGCCTTCACGCGCAAGGACGGTCGCGCCGCGATCAAGCACGACATGGACCGGGTCTATTCCTATTTCCCGAAGCTTGCCGAGCGGAAAAGCTCGCTTGCCGGTTACACCTCGGGCGGCGAGCAGCAGATGTGCGCGGTCGGCCGTGCTTTGATGTCGCGGCCGAAGATGATCCTGCTCGATGAACCGTCGATGGGGCTGGCGCCGCAGATCGTCGAGGAAATCTTTGAGATTGTGAAGGACCTGAACGAGCGCGAGGGCGTCTCGTTTCTGCTGGCCGAGCAGAACACCAATATGGCGCTGCGCTACGCCACCTACGGCTACATTCTCGAAAACGGCCGCGTGGTAATGGACGGCGATGCCAAATCGCTGGCCGAGAACGAGGACGTCAAGGAATTCTACCTCGGCATCTCCGAAGGCCGCCGCAAATCGTTTCGCGACGGCAAGCATTACCGGCGCAGGAAACGGTGGCTGGCATAGAATTGTTTCGTCGCGAAAGAAAAAGCTGTCATGGCCGGGCTTATCCCGGCCATCCACGTCTTGCATTTTGACAATCCATAAGGGAGGCGTGGATGCCCGGCACGCGGCCGGGCATGACGGCGGAGAATTTTATGCCCGACCACTACGACGACCTCGAAATCCGTAACCCCGCCCTGCGCGACGGCGAGCAGTTCGCCGTGCTGCACGGCATCGTCGCCCGTGCGATGACAGCGCCGGGCTGGGCCAGACATCTTGCCGGTATCGATCCGAAATCCGTCACCTCGCGCGAGACGCTCGCCAAATTGCCGGTTCTGCGCAAAACCGACATCGCCGCCTTGCAAAAGGAAAATCCGCCGTTCGGCGGTCTCAACGTTACGCCGCCGGGCAAGGCCAGGCGTCTGCTGATGTCGCCGGGGCCGATCTTTGAGCCGGAAGGCCATGGCGCCGACTGGTGGGGCGCGGCGCGCGCCTGTTTCGCCGCCGGCTTCCGCGAGGGCGACATTGTCCACAACAGCTTTGCCTATCATCTCACACCTGGCGGTTTCCTGCTGGAGTCGGGTGCGCATGCTCTCGGCTGCGCCGTCATTCCCGGTGGCGTCGGCAATACCGAGCAGCAGCTTGAGGCGATCTCCCATTACAAGCCGTCCGGCTATATCGGCACGCCCGACTTCCTCAAGATACTGCTCGATACCGCGCGAGAGACCGGCAAGGACGCCTCATCGTTCAAGCGCGCGCTGGTGTCGGGCGCGGCCTTGCCGGGTTCGCTGCGCGACGAGTTGCGCGGCCGCGGCGTCGAGGTGCTGCAATGCTACGCCACCGCCGAACTCGGCATCATCGCTTATGAGAGCCATGCGCGCGAAGGTCTCATCGTCAACGAAACGATTATCGTTGAAATCGTCCGTCCCGGCACCGGCGATCCCGTGGCCGACGGCGAGGTCGGCGAAGTCGTCGTCACGACGTTCAATCCGGATTACCCGATGATCCGGCTCGGGACGGGCGACCTGTCGGCGATCCTGCCCGGCATCTCGCCATGCGGACGCACCAACACGCGCATCAAGGGCTGGATGGGCCGCGCCGACCAGACCGCGAAGATCAAGGGCATGTTCGTTCATCCGAGGCAGGTCGCCGAAATCGCCGGCCGCCATGCCGAACTGAAGCGCCTGCGGCTCGTCGTGGGCCGCGAAGCCGAACGGGACACCATGACGCTGATGGCGGAATGCGCGGCACACAACGGCACCGAAGCTGCGACGCTTGCGGACGCCGTCGCCGCCACGATGCAATCGGTCACGAAGCTTAAAGGCACAGTGTCGCTGGTGGCGCCGGACACGCTGCCGAATGACGGCAAGGTGATCGCGGATGAGCGCCCGGTGGGGTAGGGCCTCACCACCCACTCCGCTCATTCCCGCGCAAGCGGGAATCCAGCGCTGGGTCCCCGCTTTCGCGGGGACGAGCGGGGATGACTTGACGCACCCCGCCATTTCCCGCTGATAGCGCAGCATGACCGACGCGCCTGCCGTCAATCCGCATCTGCCTTCCGGCCACCCGGCCTTGCCGCCGCGCCGCATCGGCGTGCTGCTGGTCAATCTCGGCACGCCGGACGCCACCGACTACTGGTCGATGCGGCGCTACCTGAAGGAATTTCTGTCCGACCGGCGCGTGATCGAGACCAACCGCATTGTCTGGTGGCTGGTGCTCAACCTCATCATCCTCACCATTCGTCCCGGTCGCAAAGGCCGCGACTACGACAAGATCTGGAACAAAGTTCTCAACGAGTCCTTTCTCAAGACCATTACGCGCGCGCAAGCCGATAAACTTGGTGACAGCTTTGCGGGCGATTCCCGCATTCTTGTCGATTGGGCGATGCGCTATGGCAATCCGTCGATTCGCTCGCGGCTCGACGCCATGCAGGCTGCCGGTTGCGACCGCATTCTGCTGGTGCCGCTTTATCCGCAATATGCCGCCGCAACGTCGGCGACGGTCTGCGACAAGGCGTTCGAGGCGCTCGCCACGATGCGCTGGCAGCCAGCGTTGCGCGTCGCGCCGGCCTATTTCGACAATCCGATCTATATCGAGGCGCTGGCCACATCGCTCGAAGAGAGTCTGGACAAACTCGATTTCAAGCCGGAGGTCGTCCTCGCTTCGTTTCACGGCATGCCGGAAGACTATCTGCGCAAGGGCGATCCTTATTATTGCCAGTGCCACGCCACGGCGCGGTTGCTGCGCGAACGGCTCAAGCTCGACGACAAACAATTGATGCTGACTTTCCAGTCGCGCTTCGGGCCGGCCGAATGGCTCAAGCCCTATACCGACATGACGGTGAAATCGCTGGCCGAGCGCGGCGTCAAAAACCTCGCGGTCATCACGCCCGGCTTCTCGTCGGATTGCCTCGAAACGCTTGAGGAAATCGCCATGGAGAATGCCGACATCTTCCGCCACGCCGGTGGCGAGAACTTCGCGGCGATCCCGTGCCTCAACGACAGTCCCGGCGGTATCGCGGTCATTCGCAACGTGGCGATGCGCGAGTTGCAAGGCTGGCTGTAACGAGCGGTGCGGCGAACTCCAATCCCTCCCCTGAAAGGGGAGGGCCGGCGCGCGGGAGGGGGCGCCGGGGGGGGGTAGCAGGGTGGTTTTAACCAAAACCGCCCCCCCCCGACCGCAGCCAAATGGGATTGGG
>JBEPUC010000003.1:0-142384 GCA_041691675.1 Hyphomicrobiales bacterium
ACGCCGATCATCTATTACGGCGACGAAATCGGCATGGGCGACAATATCTATCTCGGCGACCGCAACGGCGTGCGCACGCCGATGCAGTGGACGCCCGATCGTAATGGCGGCTTTTCGCGTTGCGATCCGGCGGCGCTGTACCTGCCGTGCATCATGGACCCGGTTTACGGATTTTCGGCCGTCAATGTCGAAGCGCAAAGCCGCTCGGCGTCGTCGCTGTTGAGCTGGATGAAGCGCCTCATCAGCGTGCGCAAGTCGAGTCAGGTGTTCGGACGCGGGACGCTGACGTTTGTGCGGCCGGCCAATCGCACCGTTCTCGCTTTTGTGCGCCAGCTTGGCGACGACGCGATCTTGTGCGTCGCCAACCTGTCGCGCTCGGCGCAAGCGGTCGAACTCGACATGGCGGCATGGAAGGGCCGAATCCCGCAGGAAATGCTGGGCCGCGCCCACTTCCCGCGCATCGGCGAACTGCCTTATCTGGTGACGCTGCCGCCGTACGGTTTCTTCTGGTTCAATCTCGCATCGGAGCCTGAGGAAGTCACGCAATCGGCGCTGCCGCGCGAGATCTCCACGGTTGTCCTGGGTTCCGGCTGGGACTCGCTGCGCTCGGGCTGGACCCAGCGCACCTTTGAAGCCGATGTTCTGCCCGGCTTTATCCAGAACCGACGCTGGTTCGCCGACAAGGAGACGCGGGGACTTTCGACCAAAGTCGCCGTCGCCATTCCGCTCGATCACGGCAACGACCACTTCCTCGCCTTGATTGCCGAAGTCAGCGGTTCGCACGGCACAAGCCGCTATTTCCTGCCGCTGACGATCGGCTGGACCCGCTACACCAAGATCGACCGCGGACCGACGGCGATTCTGGCCGCGGTGCGCCGAGGGCCGCGCGAAGGCACTTTGCTTGACGCCACCGCCGAGCATGACTTTGTGGCGGCGCTGCTCGCGAAAATTCATGCCGGCGAAACCGCCGGCGATGGCGGCCAGAAAATCGAATTCCGGCCCACGGCGGCCTTCCGCGCCGAGCCGTTGCCGGCAATCGAAGTGATCAAGGCGATCGATCGCGAACAGTCGAACAGCAGCATCATCGTCGATGACAAATATGTCGTCAAAATATTGCGCCGCATCGCGCCCGGCATTCATCCGGAAATCGAGATCGGCCGCTTCCTCACCGACGAGACATCGTTTCAGAATGCGCCGGCCTTGCTCGGCTCGGCCGAGCTGGTGGAAGGCGAGGACCGGGGCGCGCTCGCCGTCGTCAACGCCTTCGTCGAAAACCAGGGCGATGCGTGGAGCCTGACGCTTGCGGCGCTGGAGCGTCTGATCGACGACCAGCGTCTCAATCTTGCCGAGCCTATTCTGGAAACACCCGATACGCTCCTTCTCATGCAGCGCATGCGCCAGATCGGCAAACGCACGGCCGAATTGCATCAGGCTCTCGCCAGCCGCATGGACATCGATGCCTTCGCGCCGGAGCCGATCACGCCCGACGATGTCGCCCAATGGACGCAGACGCTCGCGGCCAAGACGCAAGCGCGGCTCGATCTGCTCAAGGACAGCCTTGGCGCATTGCCGGAGGCGGCGACCGATACCGCGCATCGGCTGCTCGCCCATCGCGACGCCATCGTCAAGTACATAGAACAGGGCCGCGATGCGACTTTCGAGGGCAGCAAAATCCGTCATCACGGCGACTTCCATCTCGGGCAAATCCTGATCGCCAAGGACGACGCCTTCATTCTCGACTTTGAGGGCGAGCCGCGCCGTTCGCTGGAGGAGCGCCGGCAGAAGGCGCCGCCGGCCCGCGATGTCGCCGGCTTCCTGCGCTCGGTCGATTATGCCGTCAGCGCGGCCATAGATCGCACGCCCGATCTCAATGCCGAGGATCGCACAGTCCTTACGCCGCTGATGCGCGAATGGGGCGACCGCCTGAGCCTCGCTTATTGGGAATGCTATCGCGAAGCGATATCCGGCACGCAATTGTGGCCGGCCGACGAGGCGCAAGCCAAGCAGTTGCTCGACTTGTTCCTTTTGGAAAAGGCGCTTTACGAAATCGAGTACGAACTGACCAACCGGCCAGCCTGGTCGCATATTCCGCTGGAAGCGACCTCGCGGATCCTCAGTCAGCGCGGAGTTATCAGCTTATGAACAAGCACATCACCCGGCTCACGGCCGACGCCCGCGCTATTGTTGATGGCCGTCACGCCGATCCTTTCTCTTATCTCGGCCCGCATACCGAGAACGGCCGCAATGTCCTGCGCGTCTTTCTGCCGAACGCCAATCATGTCGTCGCCATTGGTGCGAAGGGTGAGCAGGCGCTTGAGCGCATCGACGATGCCGGCGTGTTTGAAGGCCCCTTCGATGCCAGCGGCGGCTATCGGCTGCGCGCCCGCTTTGGCGACAATGAGGTCGAACTGGAAGACCCGTATCGCTTTCCGCCGGTTCTGTCGGACTACGACCTGTTCCTGCTTGGCGAAGGCAACCAGTTGCGGCTTTACGACAAGCTCGGCGCCCATCCGATGGCGCTCGACGGCGTTGACGGCGTAGCCTTCGCGGTGCTGGCGCCAAATGCCCAGCGCGTCAGCGTGGTCGGCGACTTCAATTTCTGGGATGGCAGGCGGCATGCGATGCGCGTGCGCGGCAATGGTTATTGGGAAATCTTCGTGCCGGGCGCGCGCGCCGGCGACAAATACAAATACGAGATCGTCGCGCGTTCCAGCGGATTGCTGCCGCTGAAATCCGACCCCGTTGCCTTTGCCGCCGAGATACGACCGCTGACGGCGTCGATCGTCGTCGATGCGAAAGCGCTGCCGCAGCCGGCGCTGGCGCGCGAAGGCGTCAATGCTCTCGACAGACCGATGTCGATTTATGAAGTCCACCTCGGCTCCTGGCGGCGCAATCCGCAAGAAGGCGAACGCTGGCTGACCTACCGCGAACTGGCCGAACAGCTTCCGGCCTACGTGGCCGAGATGGGCTTCACTCACGTCGAACTGCTGCCGATCTCCGAGCATCCGTTCGATGGGTCGTGGGGCTATCAGCCAACGGGCATGTATGCGCCAACCTCCCGGTTCGGATCGCCCGCCGATTTTATCTTCCTGGTCGATGCGTTGCACAAAGCCGGTCTCGGCGTGCTGCTCGATTGGGTGCCGGGACATTTCCCCGACGATCCGCATGGGCTGGCCCATTTCGACGGCACCGGACTCTACGAGCACGAGGACCCACGCCAGGGCCGCCATCTCGACTGGGGCACGCTGATCTACAATTACGGTCGCGTCGAAGTCGTCAATTTCCTGCTGTCTAACGCGCTGTTCTGGCTGGAACGCTACGGCGTCGATGGCTTGCGCGTCGATGCGGTCGCTTCAATGTTGTACCTGGATTACAGCCGCCCCTCGAACGCCTGGATTCCAAACAAATATGGCGGTCGCGAAAATATCGAGGCCATCGCGTTTCTGCGCAAGACCAACACCGAGGTCTTCGGCCAATTTCCCAATGCCACGACGGCGGCGGAGGAATCCACCGCCTGGCCGCAGGTGTCGCGGCCGGTGAGCTGGGGCGGCCTTGGTTTCGGCTACAAGTGGAACATGGGTTGGATGAACGACACTCTGGACTATATGTCCAAGGACCCCATCCACCGCCGCCATCATCACGGCAAGATATTGTTCGGCCTGCATTACGCGTTCTCGGAAAACTTCATCCTGCCGCTGTCGCATGACGAGGTCGTACACGGAAAACGCTCGATCCTCGGCCGCATGCCGGGCGATCCATGGCAGAAATTCGCCAATCTGCGCGCCTATTATTCATTCATGTTCGGCCACCCCGGCAAGAAGCTGATGTTCATGGGCAACGAATTCGGCCAGGACACCGAGTGGAATCACGATACCAGCCTGCCCTGGCACATCACCGAAAGGCCGGAGCATGCCGGCATCCAGCGGTTGGTGCGAGACCTCAATATCCTCTACCGCGACACGCCGGCGCTACACGCGCTCGATGCCGACCCGGAAGGCTTCGAGTGGCTGGTGACGGATGATGCCAACAACAGCGTTTTTGCCTGGCAGCGCAAGGGTAAGAACCCGACCGATCGCTGCGTCTTTGTTGTGAATTTCACCCCTCAGGTTCTTCACAATTATCGCCTGCGCGTTCCATTCGCCGGAAAATGGCGCGAGGCACTCAATTCCGATGCGAGCATCTACGGCGGCAGCAATGTCGGGAACGCGGGAGCGGCTTCGACCGTTGCAACGCCGGACAGTCAGGAGCTTCACATTGTTCTCCCACCGCTTGCTGCCATCTTTTTCGTTCCTGAACTCTGACGGCAAACCCTCGGCGGGAGCGCCGTATCCGCTTGGCGCCACCTGGGACGGCCGGGGCACAAATTTTGCGCTGTTCTCGGCCAACGCGACCAGGGTCGAGCTTTGTCTGTTCGACAGTGAAGGCAAGCGCGAGATCGAGCGCGTCGTCCTCGGCGAACGCACCGACGACGTCTGGCACATCTACCTGCCGCACGTTTCGCCCGGGCAGTTGTATGGTTATCGCGTCAGCGGGCCCTACGAGCCCCACGCCGGCCATCGCTTCAATCCCAACAAGCTGCTGATCGATCCCTACAGCAAGCAACTGGGCGGTCATTTTTCCTGGAGCGATGCCCATTTCGGCTACCGCACCGGATCGAAGCAGCAGGACCTTACCTTCGACCGGCGCGACAACGCGCGCGCGATGTATAAATCCGTGGTTGTCGATGTCGCGCACACCTGGGCCAGTGAGCAGCGGCCGCAGGTTCCGTGGGAAGACACCGTCATTTACGAAGCCCACGTCAAGGGCTTGACTCAAACCCGTGACGACATCGCTCCCGAAGTACGCGGTACTTTTCGCGGCCTGTCCGATCCCGCGATGATCAAGCATTTGCGCGCGCTCGGCGTCACCGCGATCGAGCTCTTGCCGATCCACAGATTTCTTGACGACCGCTATTTGCTCGACAATGGCCTGCGCAATTATTGGGGCTACAACACGCTGAGTTTTTTCACGCCGGATGCACGCTACGCCCGCGGCAATGAAATTAACGCCTTCCGCGCCACTGTCGCCGCGCTGCATGACGCCGGCATCGAAGTCATTCTCGACGTCGTTTACAATCACACGGCAGAAGGCAACCAGATGGGGCCGACGCTGTGCTATCGCGGTGTCGACAATGCATCCTATTACTGGCTGCTTCCGGATGACGCGCGCTATTATGACGACTTCACCGGCACCGGAAACTCGCTCAAGCTGGCGCATCCGCGCGTCCTGCAAATGGTGATGGATTCACTGCGCCATTGGGTCGAGACCTACCACGTCGATGGCTTCCGTTTCGATCTGGCCAGTACGCTCGGACGCGGGCCGGCCTTCGACCGCAACGCGCCGTTCTTTGCCGCCGTGCGGCAGGACCCGGTGCTCGCCAACGTCAAACTGATCGCCGAACCCTGGGATATCGCCGCCGGCGGTTATCAAGTCGGCGGCTTTCCGAACGGCTGGTCGGAATGGAATGATATTTACCGCAAGACGCTGCGGCGGTTCTGGCGCGGCGACAGCGGCATCGTCGGCGACCTCGCGCAAGCGATGACAGCCTCATCCGTGCAATTCCGGCATGACGGACGCGGTCCTCGCGCCAGCATCAATCACGTCACCGTGCATGACGGTTTCACGCTCGCCGACCTCTATAGCTACGACCACAAGCACAATGAGGCCAATAGCGAGAACAATCGCGATGGTTCCGACGACAATGTCAGCGCCAATTGCGGCGTTGAAGGACCAAGCGATGATGCGGACATCGTCGCTCTGCGGCGGCAGCTTCGCCGCAACCAGTTAGCCTGCCTGTTTCTGGCGCAAGGCATTCCGCTGCTGCTGGCCGGCGATGAAGCCGGCAACTCGCAGTCCGGTAACAATAATGCCTATTGTCAGGACAACGAGACCGGCTGGGTCGATTGGTCGGGGCTCGGCACCGACGAGGATCTCACGGCCTTTATCGGCACTCTTGTCAAAATACGTCGGGGTCACCCGCAGATCAGGCTCGATCGCTGGCTGGCGGGCAAGAAAGCCGATGGCTCGTATGACGTGAAATGGCTGACGCCAGCCGGTCTCAAAATGTCCGAGACAGACTGGAATTTTCCCGATGGACGCTTCGTGTCTTATGTGCTCGGAGCACCGGCGCAAGGTGGCGCTCCACTATTCATCATCTTGAACGGCGACGATGAAGAGGTCGAGGTTACATTTCCCGAATGGCCGGGCGCGCCGAAATGGCGCAACCTTCTCGACACCGCGAACGGCGAGCCGCAGGCCATCCTCGGCGATACAGGCTCGCCCTGGACCGTACACAAGAAATCGATGGTCGTTTTTGCGGGTGAATCGTGATCGCACCGAACGGCTTTGGCCCGCTCCTTACCGACGACGGCACCACGTTTCGGATGTGGGCTTCCGGAGCGCGCGATGTCGCGCTGCTTCTCGATGACACGCCGCACTCGATGCAGAAGCAGGAGGGCTGGTACACGCTGCACGTTCCGGAAGCCGGAGCCGGCACGCGCTATCGCTACCGCATCAACGGCGAACTGGACATTCCCGACCCGGCCTCGCGATTTCAGCCCGACGATGTGCAGGGTCCAAGCGAGGTGATCGATCATCGCTTCGACTGGCGTGCCAACGACTGGAAAGGCCGGCCCTGGGAGCAAGCCGTCATACTCGAAGCCCATGTCGGCACTTTCACCGCGCAAGGCACGTTCCGCGCCATGATCGACAGGCTCGATCATCTGGTCGAGACAGGGATTACCGCGCTCGAATTGATGCCTTTGTCGGATTTTCCCGGCCGCTGGAACTGGGGTTATGACGGCGTGCTGCCTTTTGCGCCGGATGCAAGCTACGGCCGCCCGGAAGACCTCAAGGCGCTGATCGACGCCGCCCATGCGCGCGGGCTGATGATGTTTCTTGACGTGGTCTATAATCATTTCGGACCGGAAGGGAATTATCTCGGCCGCATCGTCCCTGCGTTCTTTACCGACGCGCAAACTCCCTGGGGCAGCGCCATCGACTTCGCGGTGCCGGAAGTGCGCAACTTCGTGATCGAAAATGTCCTTCAATGGCTGCGCGATTATCGGTTCGATGGTTTGCGGTTCGACGCCGTTCACGCCATCCTCGCCGCCGGCGAACCTTCAATTCTCGCCGACATCAGCAAAGCAGCGGGCGGGTTGGCGCAACAGACCGGCCGGCATATCCATCTCGTCCTGGAGGATGATGACAACCGGGCACATCTGCTGGCGCCGATGCAGGACCCGCCGGCCGGGCGCTACCGCGCCCAATGGAACGACGACTATCACCACGCCTGGCACGTTCTCCTGACCGGCGAGACCGCCGGCTATTACCGGGATTTTGAAAACGCGGAAGACCTCGTTGCCCGCACACTGGCGGAAGGTTTCGCCTATCAGGGTGATCCGTCGCCGCATCGCAACGGCCAGCCACGCGGCGAGCCAAGCGCCGGCCTGCCAAGGACGGCCTTCGTGAATTTCATCCAGAACCACGACCAGATCGGCAACCGGCCCTTAGGCGAGCGCCTCACCGTGCTGGCGCAGCCCGCCGCGGTCGAGGCCGCCTTGATCGTCTTGCTGTTGCAGCCCTCGCCGCCGATGCTGTTCATGGGCGAGGAATGGGGCGCGACCGAACCGTTTCCGTTCTTTTGCGACTTTGGCGGCGAACTGGCGGAAGCCGTGCGCAACGGCCGCAAGCGTGAATTTGCCGAGGCCTATGCCAAGCATGGCGGCGAGATACCCGATCCGCTGGCGAAAGAAACCCGCGACTCCGCTGTGCTTGACTGGGCCGCGCGCAGTCAGCCGGTTCAGGCGCAACGCCTCGCGCTGGTTCGCAACCTTCTCGCGATACGGCGAAAGTCGGTCGTGCCGCTGTTGCCGGCGATGACCGGCAAAGGCGATGCAAGCAGCAATGACGGCCTGTTGCGCGTCAGTTGGCGGACCCCCGAAAAGAAACTCGTGCTGCTGGCGAACCTGTCGGACGAACGCAGGCCACGCCCGGACGACCTTGCCTGGGGCTCGCACAATTGGGGCATGGCGCTATGGGGCGGACCGCCACCGGCCGATTTGCCGCCATGGACGGTTTATGCCGCGACCCAGACCATGGCGGAAGCCTGAGATGAGCCCGTCTTTGCCGCCAGCCATTCCGCGCGCCACCTACCGCATCCAGTTCACCAAGGATTTTACCTTCGACGATGCCGCGGCGCTTGCGCCTTATCTGCGCGACCTCGGCATCACGCATCTTTATGCATCGCCATTCCTCAAGGCCCGGCCCGGCAGCACCCATGGCTACGATATCGTCGATCACGACCGGCTTAATCCCGAACTCGGCGGCGACGAGGCTTTTGCCCGCCTGAGCGATGCCCTCAAGCAGAACGATCTCGGGCTGATCCTCGATTTCGTCCCCAATCACATGGGTGTCGGCCATGCCGACAACGCCTGGTGGCTCGACGTCCTGGAATGGGGCCAGCGTTCGCGTTTTGCGATCGCCTTCGACATCGACTGGGAGGGCCTGCCGTATCGCCGCCATCCCGGCGTGCTCCTGCCGACCCTCGGGCGTCCTTACGGCGAAGCGCTGCAAGCCGGGGAAATTGAACTTAAATACGACGCCGAAGCCGGCAGCTTCGCCGCCTGGTATTTCGACCACAAGCTGCCGATCAATCCGCAACGTTACGGTGAAATACTGCGTACAATCGTCACTGCCGCCGGCGCTTTTGACGAATTGCCGGGGCAGCGGCTGATCGCGCTGGCTCAGGATTATCGCGATCCGGACCAGCCCTCCTACCGCGAGGCGGCCGACCTCAAGGCGCGGCTGGCGGCGATCAAGGACGCCGCCGGCGTCATCGCGCGCGGCCTGACCGCCTACCGCACCGACAATGAGAGCGGCACCGCCAACCTGCATCGGTTGCTCGAACGGCAGAACTATCAAGTGGCGTTCTGGCGCGTCGCCTTTTCGGCGGTGAACTACCGCCGGTTCTTCGACATCAACGATCTGGCCGGGTTGCGGGTCGAAAATCCCGCCGTTTTCCGCGCCATTCATACATTGGTTGCTCGCCTTATTAGCGAGGACAAGCTGCAAGGATTACGGCTCGACCATATCGACGGGCTGCGTGATCCGGCGCAGTACACGCAACGGCTCGCGCAAATGATACGCAAGCTGCCCGGCGGCAATGCACGCAAAGGGCCGTTTTATGTTTTGGTCGAGAAAATTCTCGCCGAAGGCGAAGAGATGCCGCGCCTGCCCGGTGTCGCCGGCACCACGGGTTACGAATGGCTCAATGTGATCTCGCGCGTGCTGGTCGATGACCGCGGCCTCGATCCGCTCGATCGCACTTGGCGTGAATTTACCGGCGAGATCCGTCCATTTCACACGATGCTTGAAACCGCCAAGCTGCGCGTCATCGATACCATGCTGGCGAGCGAATTCACTGTCCTACGCCGCGCGCTGGCGCGCATAGCAGCGGGACATCTCAGCACACGCGACTACACGCTCGACCGCTTGCGCGCGGCCTTGCAAGCCTACGTCATCGAATTCCCGGTCTACCGCACCTATTTGACCGCCGCCGGCCCTTCGCCCACCGATCGCAAGACGATCGAGGACACCATTGCCCGTGCCGGGGCGAATTGGGATGGACCCGATCCGGAAATTTTCGATTTTCTACGTGATGCCATCACCCTTGATCTCACGGCAAATCCAGGATTCAGCAAATCGCGTGTGCGTAATTTCGCGCTCAAACTGCAACAATTTACCGGGCCGTTGATGGCCAAGGCGATGGAAGACACACTGTTCTATCGCTATCACCGCCTGCTGGCGCTCAATGAAGTCGGCGGCGAGCCGGACGTCCGGGCTTTGACGCTCGACGAATTTCATGCACTCCAACAAAAGCGCGTGGAATCGCAACCCGACAGCCTGACCGCGACCGCCACGCACGATACCAAGCGCGGTGAGGACGCCCGCGCGCGCATCCTCGCGCTCTCCGAACTCAATGGTGAATGGGACGCCGCGATCAAGGGCTGGAACGGCCGCAACGCCGCGCTGGTTCATCAATCCGGCAGCAAGCCCCGGCCAAGCAGGGCGCATCAATACATGATCTATCAGGCGCTGCTTGGCGCATGGCCGGAGACGATGAACGACACCTTCGTCAAGCGCATGCAGGGCTATGCGCTCAAGGCCGCCCGCGAAGGCAAGCAGGAGACCAGTTGGACCAACCCCAATGAAGAATATGAGACGGCGCTCAACGGCTATGTCGCCAAATTACTCGACCGAGAATTCTCGGCGGACTTTCTCGCCTCCTTCGCGCAATTCGCGGCGCGCACAAGCCTGATCGGCGCGCTCAACAGTCTTGCGCAATTGACGCTGAAGACGCTGCTGCCCGGCGTGCCGGACTTCTATCAAGGGACGGAATTCTGGGACTTCTCGCTGGTCGACCCCGATAATCGCCGTCCGGTCGATTTCAACGCGCGGCGACAATTCCTGGCAGAGAAGACGACCGACTGGACCGATCTCGCTGCACACTGGCGTGATGGCCGCATCAAGCTCGCCCTCACGCAACGGTTGTTGCAGTTGCGGAACGATTACGCCGATCTGTTTCAGCGCGGCAATTACGAGCCCGTTACAGTGGCCGGCACGCAATCGCGCCATGTCATTGCCTTTGCGCGAAGCTTCAAAGAGCAACAAGTCGTTATTGCCGTCGGCCGGCATTTCGCGGACCTGACCGCCGGTGGCGCTCATTGGCCAGGCAGCATTGACGCCCGCCTGGGCCTCGATGCGAACTACGAGGACTTGCTCGGTACCCAGCAGCAGCACGCGGGCAACGCTGATCTTTCGTTCGACACGATCTCTGCGCGTGTCCTGCGCCGCCTCTAGCGGCGGGTGCCATTGCTTTGTTGCAAAGCATCATTATATTTCCAGGGTGGAAGACGGTCGCATTGACCTTCTTTTTACCGGAACAGTTAACAATCGAAAGCTCAGGCCCGTCCTCGCTGGCGGGCCGTATACGTTCTGGATTCCGTCAACAAGCTGAATAAAGCCATGACCCGCTCGAACCGACCCGATCACATTCGCCTCACCTCACATCCGACGCCCGGCGGGAAACTCGCGTTTCCGATCCATTGGGGCGCGGCGACGGCGCGCGAACGTGGGCCCATCATCGGCACCGTATCGCGGCCCGGCGACCGCAACGTCATCGGTACGCATGGCGGCTCTTATGCGCTTTATCGCGCGTTGGCGGTGTCGTCCGGTGCGCTCGATCCGATCCGCCGGCCCGATCTTACCAACACGTTTCCGGCCGCAACGGTCGGGCCGTTCGGGCAGTGGAGCGATCCGCGCCGCATCGTTTCGCTCGATCCTTGGGGCCATCTCGTCGCCGAGAATTTCAAGCAGGAAATCGCCGAAGGCGTCGACATCCGCCCCAGCATCGCAATTACTAAAGCACGGCTTGACCTGATCGAGATGCAGGACGCGGTGCGCGCCGGACGCTTGAAAGTTGATGGCGATCTGGTTCGCGACAACGGCAGCATCGGCGTCACCAAAATCGCCATCGATCCGGTCTGGTATTTGCCCGGCATCGCCGAGCGGTTCGGCACATCCGAGAATGCATTGCGCCGCGTGCTGTTCGAGCAGACCGCCGGCATGTTCCCGGAGCTGGTGACACGACCCGACTTGCAGGTGTTCCTGCCACCGATCGGCGGCATCACCGTGTATCTGTTTGGCGACGTGACCAAGCTCAACGATCCGAAGACAAAGATAACCTGCCGCGTGCATGACGAATGCAACGGCTCGGACGTCTTCGGCTCCGACATCTGCACTTGCCGGCCCTATCTCATTCACGGCATCGAGGAATGCGCGCGCGGCGCGCAAGACGGCGGGCTCGGCATCATCGTTTACAATCGCAAGGAAGGCCGCGCGCTCGGCGAGGTTACCAAGTTTCTCGTCTATAACGCGCGCAAGCGGCAGGAGGGCGGCGACGCCGCATCCGCCTATTTCGAGCGCACCGAGTGCGTTGCCGGCGTACAGGACGCGCGCTTCCAGCAGTTGATGCCGGACGTCATCAACTGGCTTGGCTTGAAGCGTATCGATCGGTTCGTGTCGATGAGCGACATGAAGTACAACGCGATGGTTGAACAGGGCGTCGACATCGTCGAGCGCGTGGCCATTCCGGATGAGATGATCCCGGCAGACGCTCATGTCGAGATCGCCGCCAAAAAAGCCGCCGGCTATTACTCGTCGGAAGCCCCGACGCCGCAAGACCTGACCGACTCGGTGGGCCGTGCGCTCGACAAGTACTGAAAGCGGATGACGATTGCCGATGAATCTTGAAACATCCGCTGCCTTTTCATTACTGAGTGCCGATGCCGTTCGTAGCCGCGCACAACGCATGCTCGCGCTAGGTCTCGATGACAAACTGCCGAATTTCCGTATCGATTTCTCCCTGCTCGATGCCACCGCCGAGCGCGTGCTGGCCGTCACCAGGAAAAGCTATCCAACGCTCGACGTTCCTTTTCATTCGCGCTGGCGGCACTTCGTCGTCGATGGCGAGAACCGCTTCTCCATGATCGCCCGCGCCACATCATGGCGCGACGCTGCCGCCCGGGCCCGCGCCGAATTCGACCTCGCTATCATCAGCGTGTTCCTCGATGCCGGCGCCGGCACGCAATGGCATTATCGCGATGCCGTATCCGGCAAAACGATCGGCCGCTCGGAAGGCTTAGCACTCGCCAGCCTTGATATGTTCGCGCGCGGTATGTTCTCCTCCGACAGCCGGGAGCCGTTGCGCGTCGATGCCGCCGTGCTGGCGCAACTTGACGTCGCGCAACTGGCACAAGGGTTTCAGGTCACGGCGGACAATCCACTGATCGGCCTCGAAGGCCGTGCCGCCCTGTTGCGGTCGCTCGGCGCGCTGATCGCGGACAGTTCCGGCGTCTTTGCGCTCAATGACACGCCACGGCCCGGCGGCTTGTTCGATCATCTTGCGGCTATGCACGATGACGGCAGGATCGCCGCGCCGGAAATCCTGTCCGAACTTCTGCATGAATTGGGGCCGATCTGGCCGTCCCGCATCGTGCTCGGCGGCATTCCGCTCGGCGATTGCTGGCGGCATCCTTCGATGACAGCACCGGACGCCACCAACGGCCTGGTGCCGTTGCACAAGCTGTCGCAATGGCTCGCCTATTCGCTGATCGAACCGATGCAGGGTGCCGGCCTGAGCGTCGCCAACATCGACGGCCTCACCGGTCTCGCCGAATATCGCAATGGCGGCCTGTTCGTCGATAGCGGCGTACTCAAACTGCGCGACGAAACGAAATTGGCGCGGCCGCACGAACCCGGTTCCGAACTGGTCGTCGAATGGCGGACACTCACGGTCGCGCTGCTCGACCGGCTCGCCGACGTTATGCGTGAAAAATTGAACATGAACCGCGAGACTCTTCCGCTGGCGAAAGTACTCGAAGGCGGCACTTGGGCGGCTGGTCGCGCCATCGCGCGCGAGAAGCGCCCCGACGGCGCCCCGCCCATTACAGTCGTCAGCGACGGCACGGTATTTTAGGAGGGCGCGCATGATCCCGAAAAGCGGGAACCGGTTTTCTTACAAGATCATGCGCAATTCGGAGAAATGACATGGAAGGCGTTACCGTCGTCGATCATCCGCTGGTGCAGCACAAGCTGACGCTGATCCGCGACAAGAACCTGTCTACCAAGTCGTTCCGCGAGCTGCTTAGCGAAATCGGCATGCTGCTCTGCTATGAGGTAACGCGCGATCTGCCGCTGGAATTGGTCGAGATCGAAACGCCGGTCACCCGCATGCGCTCGCCCAAGCTCGCCGGCAAAAAATTGGTCTTCGCGCCGATCCTCCGCTCCGGGCTGACTTTCGCCGAAGGCATGCTCAGCCTTGTGCCGGCGGCGCGCGTCGCGCACATAGGAATGTACCGCGAACCTGAAACCTTCACCGCCATCGAATATTTCTTCAAGGCGCCATCCGATCTCGCGGAACGGCTGGTGATCGTCGTCGTACCCGTACTGGCGACCGCCAACACCGCTGTCGCGGCCATCGACCGGCTGAAGGAAAGCGGCGCCAAGGACATCCGGCTGGTCTGCATGGTGAGCGCGCCGGAAGGCATCGAGCGCATCCGCGGCGCCCATCCGGACGTCAAAGTGTGGACTGCCGCCATCGACGAAGGTCTGAACGACCAAGCTTTCATCGTTCCCGGGCTTGGTGATGCCGGCGACCGGGCCTACGGCACCCGATAATCCCGCACCGGCGCCGGCCAAGTCGCCCGAGACGGCCGGAAAAGCTTAGGCTACCATCATGCACGGCCGGGAAGAGCCGGCTTCATGAGAGGGGCCTTCGATGTCCAAGTACCGCCTGTTGCTTACAATCGCACTTCCGGCGTTGCTGCTCGCCGCACCTGCATCCGCGAAAACCCTGGTGTTTTGCTCCGAGGGAAGCCCGGAAAATTTCTATCCCGGCGTCAACACCACCGGCACATCGTTTGACGCCAACAGCCAAATCTATAGCAATATTGTAACCTTCGCGCGCGGCGAAACCACTGTCGTGCCTGACCTCGCGGAAAAGTGGGATATATCGGCGGACGGCACAGTTTATACGTTTCACATCCGCAAAGGCGTCAAGTGGCAGTCCAATGCCAACTTCAAGCCAACCCGCGACTTGAATGCCGACGACATCATTTTCGCCATCGAACGGCAATGGAAGTCCGACAACCCCTATTTCAAGGTCACCAGTTCCAACCACTCCTATTTCAACGACATGGGCATGCCGAAGCTGCTCAAGTCGGTCGAGAAGCCCGACGATTACACTGTAAAGATTACGCTGAACGCGCCGGAAGCGCCGTTCCTGTCCGACCTCGCGATGCCCTATGCCGGCATCCAGTCGAAGGAATATGCCGACGCGATGCTCAAGGCCGGCACGCCGGAAAAGCTCGATCAGGAGCCGGTCGGTACCGGCCCATTCATGCTGGTGCAGTACCAGAAGGATGCCATCGTCCGTTACAAGGCCAACCCCACTTACTACGCCGGCAAGGCCAAGATTGACGATCTGGTCTTCTCGATCACGCCAGATGCCTCGGTGCGCTGGGCCAAGCTGAAAGCCGGCGAATGCCATGTCATGCCTTATCCGAATCCAGCCGACCTCGATGCGATCCGCAAGGATCCGAACATCACGGTGCTGGAGCAACCCGGCCTCAACATCGGCTATCTCGCCTACAACACCACCAAGAAGCCTTTCACCGATGTCAAGGTGCGCAAGGCGATCAACATGGCGATCAACAAGAAGGCAATCATCGACGCTGTCTTCTTGAGCACCGGCGTCGCGGCGATCAATCCGATCCCGCCGACAATGTGGTCCTACAACAAATCGATCAAGGACGATCCGTATGATCCGGAGGCCGCCAAGAAACTGCTGGCCGAGGCCGGTTATCCGAACGGCTTCGAAACGGATCTCTGGGCCATGCCGGTACAGCGCCCCTATAACCCGAACGCCAAGCGCATCGCCGAACTGATGCAGGCCGATTTGGCCAAGATCGGCGTCAAGGCCGAGATCAAGAGCTTCGAATGGGGCGAATACCGCAAGCGAGCGCAGGCGGGCGAGCACCAGATGGCTCAACTGGGCTGGACCGGCGACAATGGCGACCCGGACAACTTCCTCAACACCTTGCTCGGCTGCGCGTCAGCCAAGACAAATGGCTCGAACATCGCCAAGTTTTGCTACCAGCCATTTGAGGATCTGGTGCAGAAGGCCAAGCACGTCAGCGATCAGGCGGAACGCACCAAGCTCTACGAACAGGCGCAGGTGATCTTCAAAGAGCAGGCGCCGTGGTTCACCATCGCTCATTCGGTTCAGTTGAAGCCGGTGCGTAAGGAAGTCGTCGGTTTCAAACTCTCGCCGTTCGGCCGCCACACCTTCTATGGCGTCGATATGAAGTAAGCGTCGCAGGCCAGACCGTATGCTTCGGTTTATCCTCACGCGGCTCGGTCTGATCGTTCCGACCTTTGTCGGAATAACGTTACTCGTGTTCGTTCTGGTTCGGCTCATTCCGGGCGATCCGATCGAAACCATGGCGGGGGAGCGCGGCATCGATGCCGCGCTGCACGATCAGCTCCGCCACGAAAACGGCTTAGACAGGGCGGGTATGGTGCAATAAGGCCTTTAAATTCTGCGCTTTGTGGATGGCGATCTCGGCCGCTCCATCGTCACGCATAAGCCGGTGATCGAGGAATTCGCCAGCCTGTTTCCGGCCACGGTCGAACTATCGGTCTGCGCCATCCTGTTTGCATTATGCATCGGCCTGCCGGCAGGCATTATCGCGGCGGTGCGGCGCAATTCGATTTTCGACCATGGCGTCATGGGCGTTTCGCTCACTGGCTATTCGATGCCAATCTTCTGGTGGGGGCTGCTGCTGATCCTGCTTTTCTCAGTACAACTCGGCTGGACGCCGGTCTCCGGCCGCATCTCGGTGATGTATTTCATCCAGCCGGTCACCGGCTTTCTACTGATCGATTCTCTGCTGTCGGGCGACTCTGGCGCGTTCAGTTCGGCGGTGTCGCATCTTATCTTGCCGACTATCGTGCTCGGCACCGTGCCACTCGCCGTGATCGCGCGCATGACGCGCTCGGCGATGCTGGAAGTTCTCGGCGAAGATTATATCCGCACGGCGCGTGCCAAGGGTCTATCGAGCTTCCGCGTCATCGCCATTCACGCACTGCGCAATGCCCTCATCCCCATCGTCACCGTCATCGGGCTTCAGGTCGGCCTGCTGTTTACCGGCGCGATCCTGACCGAAACGATTTTCTCGTGGCCGGGTGTCGGCAAGTGGCTGATCGAAGGCATCAACCGGCGCGACTACCCGGTGCTGCAAGGCGGCACGCTGATCATCGGCGCCATCGTTATGACCGTTAATCTCCTGGTCGATGTGACCTACGGCATGATCAACCCGCGCATCCGGCACACGCGATGAGCACACAGACCATCGATACACCGAAAGTCATCGTGCGGCGCGCCCATCCGTCGCACCCGTTCATGGAATTCGTCTCGTATTTCAGGAAGAACACTGGCGCGGTGATCGGCCTGTCGGTCATCCTTGCGCTGTTACTGCTCGCCGCTGCCGCCGATCTCATCGCTCCCTATTCGCCCATCGTCACCAATAATGCCGCATTTCTCAAACCGCCGTTCTGGCAGGACGGCGGCTCGCTCGCCCATCCGCTCGGAACCGACGCCATCGGCCGCGACATGCTTTCACGGCTGATCTTCGGCACGCGGCTGTCGTTGGCCATCGGCTTTGCCGTTATCACGCTGTCGATCATTGTCGGCACCGTGCTGGGCCTCATCGCCGGTTTCTATCGCGGCTATATCGAGATCGCGATCATGCGGTTGATGGATATCATCCTCACGTTGCCGAGCCTGTTGCTCGCCATCGTCATCGTCGCCATTCTCGGCCCGGGCGTGTCGAATGCGTTGCTCGCGGTCGCCATCGTGCTGCTGCCGCATTACGTGCGAATCACGCGCGCCGCGGTCATATCGGAATCCTCGAAGGATTACGTCACCGCTGCCAAGGTCAGCGGCGCCGGCAGCATCCGGTTGATGCTCAAGGAAATCCTGCCGAACTGCATGGCGCCCCTGATCGTGCAGGCGACGCTCGGCATCTCGACCGCCATTCTGGATGCCGCCGCCCTTGGCTTTCTTGGCCTTGGCGCGCAGCCGCCGACGCCCGAATGGGGCACCATGCTGGCCGACGCGCGCGAGTTCGTGCTGCGCGCCTGGTGGGTCGTCACGTTGCCCGGCCTGATGATCCTGATGACGGTGCTGGCATTCAACCTGCTCGGCGACGGCTTGCGCGATGCACTTGATCCGAAACTCAAAAGTTAGCCATGGCCATTCTCGAGATCGACAATCTGACCGTTGAATTTCCCTCGGCGGGGCCGCCGCTGAAGGCGGTCGACGGCGTGTCGTTTCACGTGGAACAGGGCGAGGTTCTGGGCATCGTCGGCGAGTCCGGCTCCGGAAAGAGCGTATCGATGCTGGCGCTGATGGGGTTGATCCCCTACCCCGGCCGCTTTCGCGCCGACCGCATGGTGTTCAACGGCAACGACCTCATGTCCCTTGCGCCGAAGGCGCGCCGCACGCTGACCGGCAAGGACATGGCGATGATCTTTCAGGAGCCGTCGACCAGCCTCAACCCATCCTTCACCGTCGGCTTCCAGATCGTCGAGACCTTGCGCGTTCACATGAACATGGACCGCCGGCAGGCGCACCGCCGCGCTGTCGAATTGCTGGAGCAGGTCGGCATTCCGGCGCCGGAATCGCGGCTGTCCGCCTTCCCCCACCAATTGTCCGGCGGCATGAACCAGCGCGTCATGATCGCGATGGCGATTGCCTGCAATCCCAAGCTCCTGATCGCAGACGAGCCGACCACCGCGCTCGATGTCACCATCCAGGCGCAAATCCTCGACCTGCTGCTCTCCTTGCAGCGCGAATACGGCATGGCGCTGGTGCTCATCACGCACAACATGAGCGTGGTCGCCAATATCGCGCAGCGCGTCGCCGTGATGTATTGCGGCCAGGTGATGGAGGAGCGGCGCGCCTCCGAGCTTTTCGTCAGCCCGCAGCATCCCTACACGGCGGCGCTTTTGGCGGCACGTCCGGAAAGCCGCATCGGCGACCGGCTGGCTACGATTCCAGGCACTGTGCCGAGCCTGCTGGAACGGCCGCACGGCTGCCTGTTCAGCCCGCGCTGCGCCTATTCGACGCCCCTGACCGACGACGTCCGCCCCGACTTGCGCGCATGGCGCGGCGGCGCGGTGCGTTGTCACTATCCTCTCGGCGATCCAACTCGCAACGCGCGGATCGCCGACGACCGGCAAGCGGTCGCGGAACGGGCGTCATGAGCCCGCTGGTCGAAGCCCAGAATCTCGCCCGTATTTACCGGAGCAAACGCGGGCTGTTCGGCAAACCGCAAGAATTGCGAGCGGTCGGCGGCGTCTCGTTCCACTTAGAGGCCGGCCGCACGCTGGCCATCGTCGGTGAATCCGGTTGCGGCAAGTCCACGCTGGCCCGCATGGTCACGCTGATCGAAAAGCCCGACGCCGGTACCCTGATGCTCGATGGCATCGACGCCATCAACCCGACCGCCGAGGATGCCAGGCGGCTGCGCCGTACCGTCCAACTGGTGTTCCAGAACCCTTACGGCTCGCTCAATCCACGCAAGACCATCCGCGCCATTCTGGAAGAGCCACTCGTCATCAACACGGACTTGAGCAAAGCCGAGCGGCAAAGCCAGGCCTCGGCGATGATGGCGCGCGTCGGCCTCGGCGCCGAACACACCCGCCGCTACCCGCACATGTTCTCCGGCGGCCAGCGCCAGCGCATCGCCATCGCGCGCGCGCTGATGCTGCAACCGAAACTCCTGGTCGCGGACGAGCCGGTTTCGGCCCTTGATGTTTCGGTGCAGGCGCAGGTGCTGAATCTGTTGCTCGACCTGCAACAGCAGTTCGGCCTCGCTTATCTGTTCATCTCACACGATCTTGCCGTCGTGCAGTATATCGCTCACGACGTGCTGGTGATGTACCTCGGCCTCGCGGTCGAGCACGGCGACAAGCACCGCATTTTCGACACGCCGCTTCACCCCTATACGCAGGCGCTGCTCGCATCGACGCCGGCGATCGGCGGTGCGCCCCGAACACAAGCCACGGCAAAGGGTATGGTGAAAGGCGAAGTGCCCTCGCCGCTCGACATGCCCAAAGGCTGTGTGTTCGCGACGCGCTGTCCTTATGTAACCGACCTGTGCCGGGCGGAACGGCCACCGCTGCGCCCGGTCGGCGGACGGCAGGTGGCGTGTCACTATGCCGAACGATTCCTGGTGGAGCCTGAACTCAGTTCAGTTCGCGCCTGACGATCTCCGCCGCCGCCACCATTGCCTTGAGCTTGCCGAAAGCAACGTCGCGCGGCAGGTATTTCATGCCGCAGTCCGGCGCCGGCACTAGACGGTCCGGCGTCATGTATTCGAGGCCTTTGCGCATGCGCGACGCGACAACCTCGGGCGTCTCGACGTCGAGACTGTCGAGATTGAGCACGCCGAGCATGATCTTCTTCGGCGCCATGTCGCGCAGCACGCCGAGATCGATATTCGGCTGCGCCGCTTCGATGGAAATGGTCCCGGCCGTCGTATCGGCGAGTTCGGCAAGGAAGGCATAATGCTGCGGTTTGTTGTCGCCCGGCACCACGGCGGCATAACCGAAGCACAAATGCACCACCGTCGGCACGGTGATGCCTTGCAGCGCGCGATTGATCGCCTTGACCGCATAGCGGCGCGCCGCCTCCGGATTGTTGCGCACCCAAGGCTCATCGAGCTGGATCACGTCGGCGCCGGCCTTGACCAGTTCGAGCGCCTCCTCGTTGACGGCCGCCGCCATATCCATGGCAAGCGCCTCGGCGTCCTTATAGAATTCGTCATGCGCCTGCTGGCCCATGGTGAACGGCCCCGGCAACGTGATCTTGGCGGTGCGATCGGTGTTGCGGCGCAGGAATTCCATGTCGCGCAATTCGACCGGTCCCGGCCGGCGTATCTTGCCGACGACGCGCGGCACCGGCGTCATCTGGCCGGAGCGCGCCTTGACGAAGCCCGGTTTGGTAACGTCGATGCCCTCGAGCGCGGTGGCAAAGCGGTTCGAGTAACTCTCACGCCGCATTTCGCCATCGGTGATGACATCGATGCCAGCGCGTTCCATGTCGCGGATAGCGACGATGGTGGCGTCATCCTGCGCCTGTTCGAGGTACTGTTCCGGCACGCGCCACATCTCCTTCATGCGCACGCGCGGCACCACCTTCGACAGCATCTCGCGGTCGACCAGCCAATCAGGCTGCGGGTAGCTGCCGACGACGGTGGTGGGGAACAATTTATCGGCCATTGCAATCTCCAAAGTCTTTACATCAAACGGCTGAGGCTGCCGCAGGCGTCGCCATCCGCGCGGATGCCGCGGTTGACGACGAAGCGCCACGCCGGCCGGCGCTTTGCCATACCAGCGTATAGCGCTCAATGGCGCGCACGGCGATATCGAAAGCGATCGACAGCACCAGCACGACGATGATCGCCGCGAATACGCGCGGACTGTCGAGAATGGTGCGGTTCATGGTCACCAGATAGCCGATCCCACTGGCCGAGGTCAGCATTTCCGAGACGACCACGCCGATGATCGTCAACGCGCCGCCGAGACGCAGGCCGGCGAGCACCGTCGGGATTGCGGCCGGGATAATGACGCGGGCGATCAGTTGCGGCAGCGTCGCGCCCATGCTGCGGGCGGCAAGCAGGTATTGTTCATCGATGGTGCGAATGCCGGCCGCGGTCGACAGCATCACGGGAAAAAAGCCATAGACCCCGGCAAAGGCGATCTTGGATTCCGAGCCGATGCCGAACCAGGCGGTGAAGATCGGATAAAGGATCACGATGGGAACCGCATAAAGACTCGAAAACACCGGCAGCATCAGGTTTCGAATGCTTGCGACGCCGCCGACGATGGCGCCGACCAGGATGCCGACGCCGCATGCAATCAGCATGGCGATGGCGACCTCGTACAGCGTCACCAGCAGCGCCGAGGCGTAGATGAAACGATCAAGCCACAGGACAGCCAGCGTCTTCGACAGCGGTGGCAGGAACAACTCGGGCAAAAGTCCGAGGCGCGGCACCGCTTCCCACGCGATCAGCAACGCGAGCCCAATCAGACGGCGGACGGTTTGGGGGCTTGGCCGCGTCATGGTGTATCGCGAATCTGGTGCCAAATGCGCTCGCGCAACTGGCCGAATTTATCGGTCGCCATCATCTGATAGGTACGCGGGCGCGGCAGATCGACTGGGACGCGATCGAGAATGCGGCCGGGACGCGCCGACATCACCACGACTTCGTCGGCAAGATAGACCGCCTCGGTGAGGCTATGGGTGATGAACACAACGGTTTTCGAGGTCTGCGACCAGATCCGCAGCAACTCGTGACCCATGGTCATGCGAGTCTGCTCATCCAACGCCGCGAACGGCTCATCCATCAGCAGCACCGGCGGGTCCTGCACCAGCCCGCGTGCAATCGACACGCGCTGCTTCATGCCGCCGGACAGTTCGTGCGGATAACGGCCGCCAAAGCCTTCGAGGCCGACCAGATTGAGCATTTCCTCGGCACGGGCGCGGCGCTCGCTGCGCGGCGCACCTTTAAGCACAAGCGGAAATTCCACGTTCTCGACCGCCGTCAGCCATGGATAAAGGCTTGCCTCCTGGAAGACGACGCCGACCCGCTCCGGGTCCGGCTTCGGAATCGGCCGGCCATCGCAGAGTATGGTTCCGGAGGTCTGCGTTCTCAGTCCCGCGAGCATCATCAGCAGCGAGGTCTTGCCGCAGCCCGATGGCCCGACGATGACCGTGAAATGACCGGCGGGCACCGTGAGGTCGATATCGGTCAATGCCGGCACCGCGCCATCGCGGCCTTCATAGATATGGCCCAACCCGCGCACTTCCACGGCGGCCTGTGGCGCGTGTTCGGGGCGCCGATTCAACTTCGCCATGTGCTCCATCGAGCCTCCATATAGCGCACCAGTTCGTTGAACGACATCGCCGCCACCGCCAGCACGACTACGCCGGCGAACAACTGCGGCAGCATGAAATTCTCGCCCCAGTTCGCAATCATGTGGCCGACGCCGGTGCGCGAGGCATACATTTCCGAGATCATCACGCCGGTGAAATTGAAGATCATCGATATCCGCAAGGTTTCGAGCAGGATCGGCATCATGCTCGGCACATAGATACGGCGCAGGATTTGCGCGCGCGTCGCCCCGTAGGATTGCGCCACCAGCACGTATTCCGACTTGATCGATTCGACTGCCGCGCTTGCGCTCATAATGACGATAAAGATGGTTGAAAAAGTCGCATAGGCGACCTTTTGGCCAAAGCCGATACCAAAGACGAGAATGAACATTGGCAGGAAGATCGACTTCGGAATGCTGAAGACATAGAACAGCATCGGCTTGAAGATCGCGCCGAAATATTCATTCTCGGCCGAGAGCACGCCAAGCACTGCGCCGAGCGGCACCGCAATGACGAATGCGACAAGCACCTCGGCCGTCGTAACCGCCATCGCTTCCTGGAAGTCGCCACGCCTGAGAATCTCGCCGAGCGTCTTCAGAACCAGCGACAATGGCGGCAACAACATGGGATTGACGATGCCGGCGCGCGGGAGAACCTCCCACGCGCCCAATACCGCGAGCAACAACGCAATCCGGACAAGGATAATCGCGGACCTGGTCATCGTCCCATCGTCCCTGCGATTGCTCGTTCCGGCACGACCTTTTCCGGAAGCCCGATGTCGACTCCGATCATCGTCAAGGATGCTTTCCGGAGGCTTTGCTCAGCGCGTCGGTACCGCTTTGAATTTGTCGGTATAGACTTCGGAGGCCGGGGCGATGTCCTTCATGCCGACGAGCTTGGCCATGTCGAGGCCACGCTGAACCAGCAGCGGCGTCATCTCGCCGGTCGATGAAAGTTTGAAGATGTCGCCATCGAGTTCAGCCTCGGCAAGCGGCGCCGGGATTTCGTCGATCTCGGCGATGATCTTGATCGCGGCCTGCCGATTGGCCTTGTCCTTGAGCCAGACCATCGCGCCGGACAGCGCATTGTTGGCTTTCTGTATCAGCGCCGGTTTCTCGGCGATCAGTTTGTCGGGCGCGATCCAGACGCCGCTCAAATGATCGGGAACCTCGGCGCCATAATCGATCAGCGGCCGCGCGGTTTTCTCCATCTGGACCTTGAAGGACAGCGGCGAGTAAAGAACGATGGCGTCGACGTTGCCGGTCAGCAAATTCGGGATCAATCCGCCGCCACCGAGAGGAACGGTGGTGAACTTCACCTTTTTCTCTGACTGGGTCCAACGCGCCAGAATATCGGTGGCAGACCCGGCCGAGGTGATGCCTACTTTTTTGCCGTCAAGCTGTGACACGCTTTTGACCGGCGAATCCGTCTTCACCATCAGGTACCAGCCATTATAGCCGAGGCTGATGCCCGCAACCGCTTTCGTCTTGACGCCCTTCTTGATGCCGGCCGCCACAATCGCGGTCGAGCCAACGGTGAGATCGGCGGCCCCGGCGGCGATCGCTTCAAAGGCCTCGGCGCCGCCACGGTAGACGGTCAGTTCGGCATCGATCCCTTCTTTCTTGAAGAAACCCTGCCGCAGCGCCGTTTCAGAAACGATGGTCGGATAGTAAGTTTTGGTCGGCAATGCAATGCGCAATTTTTCCTGCGCGCTTGCCGGCAGCACGCCCATGGTACCGGCCAGTGCCAACGCGGCGACCATTACACCCGCACACTTCCAGATTATCGGCTTCATGGTTTTCATCCTCCCGCCAGCGTTTCGCCTTGTTTCGTGCTCTCGAACGGCGTTGCCGGGAATAGTGACAGTTGCAGGCTGAGGTGACAAGGCATTGCCGGGTCTGCCCACTCGCGCCCACGACGTTCAGCCGCGGATTGCGGCCTTTATCGTCTCGACAGTAGCGCCCGGCGCGCGGGCTGCGTTGATGATGCGCGCCTCTGTCTTGAGCAGCTTCTCCAGCGCTGTCTTCATGTCCGCGATCTTGTCGACCGGAACGACGACGGCGCCGTGACGGTCGAAGTGGATCAAGTCGTTGGTCGCGACCGCCATGCCATGAACGCTGACATCGAGATCGAAATCGACGACATGCACGTGAGCATGAGACGGCGCGATCGATCCGGCGAGCATCTGGAATCCCGGCGCGATCATCGGAATGTCGCGCACCGCACCGTTGGTAATGGTTCCGATACAACCAAGCGCCTTGTGAACGTTGGATTGCACCTCGCCCCAATACGCGGCGTAGCCGGCCGGGTCGTCCAGATCCTGGATAACCATCACGGTCGGTCCCGGGGCGGCGGCGACATAGTCGAGATAATCCATGCGCTTGCCCATGTAGCCGGGATCGCTCAGCCCGAAGGCATCCTTCGTGCGGATCGTCACGGTGCGGGCATAAGCGACCATCGGCGCAAGATCTGGAAACTGGCAATGCAGATGCCGTGTGGTGTAGCCGTGACCGCGACGGTCCTGGCTTACCATCTCGACGATATTGCAGACGGTCGGCGTGTCGATCGATCGCAGGAATTCGGCGTCGGTATCCGACAACGGCATCGCATTTGTAGACATGGCATTCCCTGTTAATGTGGCCGTTTGCAGTGCAACAATTATGGGCAACCTGAGGCGCCCCGGAAACTCGCGAGTTACGCCGTCCTTGTCAACGCGGGGGCTTTGGAGGAAGCTTGGCATCGTCGGATCGCCAAGCGATCAAGAATAACAATCAACGCAACCTTCCTGTGGAGGAAAAGATGACCGGTTTCGACAAGAACAGCCTGACCCGGCGTACGCTTCTGAAGGCAGGAAGTGCGCTCGCCGTCGCCACGCCGTTGATCGGCTTTGCCGCGCCCGCCGTTCTGGCGCAAGGCCAGACCAAGTCGCCGACCAAGGTCCTCGACTTCATGACCAACGCCGACGTGGCCAAGGCCGAGCAGGAAGGCCAGCTCGTTTTCTATTGCCACGAGAACGAAGCCGGCACCGCCGGCATCATGCAGGGTTTCAGCAAGGACTTCCCGAAGATCAAGACCAGCTACGTGCGCGCCCAGACCGGCGCGCTGTACAACAAGATCTTGTCCGAGCGTTCGGCCGGCCGTTTCGACGTCGATGTCATTCAGCTATCCGATCTCGCGCCGGCCGTCGATTTCCAGAAAAAAGGCGGGTACGAGCATTACGTCTCGCCCGAGTCGCACGCTTATAAGCCCGACAATCTGAGCACGCCGGTCGGCTCGTTCTTCTGGACCGGCGTCGATCCGGCCGGCATCGCCTACAACACCGACAAGGTCTCCAGCGCCGATGCGCCGAAGACCTGGCACGACATTCTCAACCCGAAATTCAAGGGCCATATCAGCGCCAAAATTTCGGCCTCCGGCCTCCAGTTCGTGCAGTGGTATTGCCTGCGCGAAATGTATGGCGACAAATTCTGGAAAGAGTTCGCGAAACAGAACGCGCACGCTTTCGACAGCCGCGTGCAATTGTTCGACCGGTTGGCCAAGGGTGACGACATGATCACCTCGATCGGCGAATATCCGGCCTACATCCTGTTCAAGAGCAAGGGCGCCAAGGTCGAATTCGTCGCGCCGCCGGACGGTCTCGTTGCGACACCGCTGATTGTCGGCGCGGTCAGCAAGGCGCCGCATCCGGAAGCGAGCAAACTGTTCGTCGACTGGGCGATGTCGAAGCGCGGACAAGCCTGGTATCAGACAAACCCGAACCTTTATTACGGCTCGGTGCGTACCGATGCGCCGCCGATGCCGACGGGCGTCAAGCTCAGCGATTTCAAGCTGATCTACCCGAAGGATTGGGACGAATACGCCAAGACCCGCGATGTGTTTTCCAAGGAATGGAACAGCATGATCGGCCTCTAGAGGCCGGCCGTGCCATCGACGGGTTCACCGCTATCGGTGCAGAAAATGGCCGGGTACGGGGTCGCGGCAGTCGCCGCGGTCCTCGTCTTGTACCCGGTCTTTTACCTGTTGCAGGCGGCGCTCGACGTCGGCGATCCGCAAGTACGGCCGCCGACCGAATACGGGCTCGATAATTTCAGCGGGATTTTGCAATATCCGCAAATCCTGTTGAACACGCTGACGGTATCGGTCGCTGCGACCGTGATGGCGCTGGTGTTTGGCTTCGTCATGGCCTGGATATTGGCGCGCACCAACGTGCCGGGCCGCAAAATCTTCGAACAACTGATGGCGGTGCCCTACTACTTGACGCCGCTATTGGGCGCACTGGCCTGGAGCCTGCTCGGCTCGCCGGAAAGCGGCTTCATCAATCAGGTCTGGCGCGCCATCGGCGGCAGCGGCGCGATCATCGACGTCAATACGCCCTATGGCATCGCCTGGGTGATGGCGCTGTTCGAGGGGTCGGTCGCATTCGTCATGATTGCCGCGGTGATGAAGTCGATGGACCCTTCGCTTGAGGAAGCATCGCAGGTGATGGGTGCGAGCCGGCTGCGCACCATGCTGCGCGTGACGCTGCCGCTGGTAACGCCCGGAATTCTCGGCGCCGCCATTTTCGTTTTCGCCGAGATGCTCGGTTCGTTCGCGGTCGCGCTGGTGCTTGGCACGCCAAACAGGTTTTACGTCATCACCACCGCGATCTATCAGCTCACCCAGCAATATCCGCCGAAGATCCAGACCGCCGCGGCGATGGGCGTCTCGCTATTTGCGGTCATGTTCGTGATGCTGTTTCTTTATCGTCGCGTCGTGAAGGCCGGTAGCTATGTGACCATAACCGGCAAGGCGTTCCGGCCGCGCGTCGCCGACGTCGGCGCTTTGCGCTACTTCCTGCTCGGCATCTGCGTACTTTATCTGCTGGCTGCGGTCGCACTTCCCATATTGACGCTGCTCTTTGCCTCGTTCCAGAAGATTGCCGTCGCCTTTCCGACCGCCGACAACTTCACGCTGAACAACTTCCGCATGGCGATGTCGATGAACGCCGCGCGTTCGGCGCTCGGCAACAGTCTTCTGCTCGGCTTTGGCACCGCGACAGTCGGCATTGTCCTGATGGGCCTGCTGGCCTGGCTGATCTACCGCTCGCGGTTGCCCGGCGCGGGCGCGATCGAATACGTCGTGATGTTCCCGCAGGCGGTGCCGCGGCTGGTGTTCGCCTTCGGTATGATGTGGGCCTGGGTCGTATTCCCAATCCCGATTTACGGCACGTTGTGGCTGTTGCTGATCGCCTACGTCACGGTATTTCTGCCGCTTGGCGTGCGAACCATCGCCAGCGTGATGATGCAGATCGACAAAAGCCTCGAGGAGTGCGCCCAGATGTGCGGAGCGTCATGGACATTCCGCACCCGCACGGTGACGGTGCCGCTGCTCATTCCGGGGTTGGTCGCAGCATGGCTTTTGCTGTTCATCGCCAGCGTGCGCGAGCTTGGCGCCTCGATCCTGCTGATGGGGCCGCATTCCAAGGTTATCACACCGGCGATCGTCGAATCATGGTTCGGCACCAGTTCTGAACTGACTGCGACACTGGCGCTGGTGCAGACGCTGGTGGTCGCCGCCGCCATGGTGGTGCTGGTAGCGGTGACCCGCCGCATCGGTGCACAGCCGGGCGACTAGAGTCTTTTATTTTGATGCGTTTTCATCACGCGAACCGATACGACTGCTTGAAAGCGCGCTAGGAGAACAAGGATGGACGCCACGAAACCCACCCAGCCGCATATCGAGGTGCGCAATCTCGAAATGTTTTATGGCGGGGTTCCGGCCGTGCGCGGCGTCAGCTTCGACGTCCAGACCGGCGAACAATTGACGCTGCTGGGGCCGTCCGGCTGCGGCAAGACCACGACGCTGCGCGCCATCGCCGGGCTGGAGAAGCCGACCGCCGGTGAAATCCTGATCGACGGCAAGCCGGTCTATTCCTCGACGCGCGGCGTCAATATCCCGGCCGAAAAGCGCGGCCTGTCGATGGTGTTTCAGTCTTACGCCATCTGGCCCCATATGACTGTGTTCGACAACGTCGCCTATGGCTTGCGGGTGCGGCGCACGGCTGCTGCCGAAATCAAGGAGAGAGTCGGCAACGCACTAAGCCTGGTTCAGATGAGCGAATATGCCGACCGCAGCGCCTCGCAACTGTCCGGCGGCCAGCAGCAGCGGGTGGCGCTGGCGCGGGCCTTCGTATTTTCGCCGTCAGTGCTTTTGTTCGACGAGCCGCTGTCGAACCTCGACGCCAAACTTCGCGCCGACATGCGCATTGAATTGCGCGACCTTCAACACCGGCTCGGCATTACGTCGGTCTATGTGACGCACGATCTCGAAGAGGCTCTGGCGATGTCCGACCGCATCGTCGTCATGCGCGGCGGTCTTGTCGAGCAAACCGGCTCCCCGGATGAGATTTATCGCTTGCCGTCGAGCGCATTCGTTGCCGATTTTGTCGGCTCGGCCAATCTCATTCGCGGCAAGCATCGCGCCGATTTGGACAACGGAGATTTGACCGCGCTTGAAACGGCGGTCGGGCAGATCGTCTACGGCATGGCCTATGGCCGGTCGGTCGGCGACGATATCGAATTCTCGGTCCGCACCGTGCATCTGAGGATTTCGCACGAGCGCCCGGCGGGTTCAATCAACGTCTGGCCGGCACGCATCGAGCAAACGGTGTTTCAGGGCGACTTCACCCAGGTTCACATCGGCTGGGGCGGCCAGCACCTGATCGCGCGTTGCGCGGCGATGGAGCCTATCGAAGCCGGGCAAGAGATTTTCATTGCGGTCGAGCCGAAGCGCGTTGTGCTGCTCGGCCCCGCCAATCCCCGGCCCTCTCAGTAGATCTCGATATCGGAAACAGCGTCCGGAATATTCTTCTTAACGCTTGGCAGAAAACGTTCTCTCAAGAGCGAGGTCGCGACCGCTCTGATCTTCTCCGCGATCTGAACGCCCTCGCCTTCGCGCGACACCATCGACACCGTGCGAAGAATCGGCGGGCCTGGGAACCTGTAGGTCTTGATCTGCTCGCCCCGTTCGATGAGCCGGAATACCGCGAGCGGCGGCAGCAGGCTCCAGCCGACTCCGGAGCTGACCATCTGAACCGTGCCGTCGATGGTATCCAGATGGTACCGCTTCGGCGGCGCAATGCCGGCGCCGTTCAACCAATGATCGATCCGCGACATCATATTCGGATCGCGACCGAACCGGATCATGTTCATATCCGACATCATCTTCACCAGATTGTCCTTGCGCACCGATAGCGATGACGGCAGCACGATCCGGTAAGGTTCGGAAAACAGGGGTGTGGCGACCACGCCCGGCGGCGGCTTGGTCTCGTCGGCCGTAATGATGAAATCGAACCGCCGGTCGAGCAAGGTGATGATCCGGGACGCCGCAAATCCCGTGTCGACATACCAGTGGACCGCACTGTCCTGCAGCGTCTTGATGACGAAAGGTCCCAGCGTCGAGGCAAAGCTGTTCAGCATGCCGATCCGCAGCGTCGGCAGCGGCGCGCTTTCGCCGAAGCGCACGCCATTTTCCAGCCGCCGAATGCTTTCCACGACGGCAATCGCATCGTCGAGAAACGTGGCCCCCCGCAGCGTCAGCTTGGGCGGCCGGATCGAACGGTCGAACAGCTCAAACCCGCTGAGCTCTTCCAGCTTGCGAATTGCCAATGACACCGCGGGCTGGGTCAGGCCGAACTTCTCCGCCGTGGCGCTCATGCTGCCGGTCTGCGCGACACTGACGAAAATATCGAGGCGGTGAAGGTTCAATCGCGAGCCGAGCAGGCTCGACGCCGGCGCAGCATCGTCGGCGGCGCTGAGTGCGCCGCCCGCCGTTTCCTTCTGCCGGCCGTTTTTCATCGTTCGCCGCATCCAGATTAAGGGTCGCGTATCGAGCCCCCTCGGGCCCGATACGCGACGATCCACAGATCACTTGATATTGCGCTGCAAGTCCTTCGGCAACAGGCTTTGATCGACATAGGGGCGCCAATCGATCTTTTCCTTCATGGAGCCCGACTTCAGCGCGATATCGACGATCGCGTCGAGCCCTTTCGGATAGATGTCGCCTTCGCCGAAGAAGGCCTGGCCGTCGATCGACGTGTGGTCCTGCAACTGCGCAATGACCTCCTCGACGATCTTCGCATCGATCTTGTAGACCTTGGCGATGATCGCCGCCGACTCCTTGCGGTTTGTCTTCATATAATCGACCGCCTTGCGGTGCGCCAAGACAATCCCCTTGAGCAAGGCCGGGTTCTCCTTGATCAGTTTTTCCGGGGCAACCCCGATGGTGTTGTTGATCGCGGGAAAGAGATCGCGCGACCAGAACAACACCTGGTACTTGTCCTTGTTGAGCGTATAGACCGGCTCGGCGACGAGCGCGATATCGACGCCGTCGTTCTCAAGCGCCGTAAGCGCGGCGCCGTAGGCACCGGTGGACAAAAGCTTGACGTCGTTCTGCCCAAGGCCTGCTTTTTCGATCAGCATGAAATCGAGGCTCTGGCTGGTGCTGAGTGGCGTGGTGAAGGTAATGCGCTTGCCCTTGATGTCCTTGATGTCCTTGATCGGCGAACCCTTCTTGACGATCCACACGAATTGCGCCGTGGTGTGCCCATTCTCACTCACGATCCGCAGGTCGGCGCCGCCTTTGATCGCCTTGAGCATCGGCACCAGAGAACTATCGACGTAAGGAAGATCGCCCGCGATCATGCTGCGGATTTCCGAACTTCCGCCGTGCGTGCCGATAATGGCGGTAATATCCGCGCCTGCTTCCTTGAAGAAGCCCTTTTCCAGCGCGACTGCCCATGGCATGCCGCTCACCGAGCTTCCGTAATTGGCGACGGCGATTTCCGCGGCCGACGCCGGCAGCGCGAATACACCGCAGGCCAATGCGGCCAGGCAAATGCCGCCGAGAGTGTTCTTCATCGTCATGGCGTAGTCCTCCTTGTGGTTATGGCAGGTTGTTGTATCGCCCCTGTCCTTTGATGGGCTGGAAGTGCTCCCGCCCGCTTACAGTCTCTTGTGTAGATGCTCGTCGATCGCCATCAGCGCTCCGCTGACGAGAATGGCAAAAGCGATCAAGATTAATGTGTAGGCTGAGATATCGACGGTGATGTTGTTTTCCATCGCGTTCATCAAAAGGAAGCCAACGCCCTTGCTGGAGCCAAATAGCTCGCAAAGGATGACGCCGATCAGTGAGGCCGAAATTCCGATGCGCAGCCCGGTAAAAATTTCAGGCAGCGCGCCCGGAAACGCGATTGTCGTCATCATCTGGAGCGTCGTCAGATTCATGACCCGCCCGGTCTTGAGATAAACCATCTTGATGTTGCGGACCGCGCTCATCGTGAACAGAATGATCGAGATGATGCCGTGCAAAATTCCGAAGACGACTGCGGACCAAAGCCCTATGCCGCAGAACAGCGTTACGACCGGAAAGAACATAAGCTTGGGTATCGAGTACAGCGCGGCAAGCAACGGCTCCAGCACATCGCCGGCCATCTTGCGAAGCCCCAGCAAGATGCCGATGCCGATGCCGGCGACAATTTCAATTGCGACCGCGATGCCGAAGGCCAGGAGAGTCGTTTTCGCATTGCCCCAGAAGCGGCCGCTTCCCAGGATGGTGTAGGCGTTCTTCGCCGCCGCCCACGGCGAAGCCAGCGCCGTGGTGCCGCCGATGACGAAAAAAAATTGCCACAATGCGACAATCGCCAACATCAGCAATGTGAGGTCCAGCGCGCGCTGATACCGTGCGGCGCCTGCCATGAGGGGGGACATCATACCAGACCCCGGCGCTGTCGAAGCCGCCGCTCCCAGGCCAGCAAAAACGAGTTGACGACGGCGACAATGATCAGGATAAGCAACAGAATGGCGTACATTTCTCGATTGTTAAAATCGTGAAAGGCGTAGGAGATCTGGTAACCGAGGCCGCCGGTCGAGAGAATGAACTCCGCCGCCAACACGCCGACGAAAGCGTGCGCAATTGCGAGCTTCACGCCAGTGAAAATGTTAGGTGCTGCCGACGGCAGAATGATATCACGCACGACTTCGTAGCGGCTGAGTTGAAGAACCTTGGCCGTCTTTCTCAGTACGTTCGGCACCCGGTCGAGCCCATTAAGTGTGCTGGCGATCACGTTCACCACCGCGAGCATGAACCCGATCAGCACCTTGGGACGGTCGTTGAGGCCGAAGATCACGATGAACAACGGATAAAAAACGAAGATCGGCACAGAATAGTAGGTCGCCAGAACCGGGTCGATGGCGCGACGCAGCCGTGGCAGCGCGTGCAGCACGACCGCCACGAACAGTCCGACGATGATGGCGAGTACGACGGCGATAGCGATGGCGCCGAGCGTTCTGGCCATCTCGATGTTGACGGCGCCGGCGCGCAACAGGTCAAACAGCGCAGACACCATCTGGCTTGGCGGAATAAGGTTATAATTATTGATCAAGCCGGTCCGGCAGCAGACCTCAAGCACCGCCACGATTGCGAGCAGCAGCAGGACGCGGATCTGCGTCAGCCGGCTCATCGCGCCTTCTCCGACTCATGACTTGCCCGAATCGACTCGTCACGCAGGCAGGACCACAGGTGAGCCGTCAGCGCGCCGAAATTTTCGGATGTGGCGATCCGGCTGTCCCGATCGGCGCTCCATCCGGTTTCGACAACCTCGATGAAACGACCGGGACGGGCCGACATGATACCGACGCGATCGGACAGCATCGCCGCTTCGTCGAGCGCATGCGTAATCAGCATGATCGTTGCCCCGGTCGCCCGCCACAGATTGAGCGTCTCGTCGCCCATCAAAAGCCGCGTCTGCTGGTCGAGCGCGCCGAAGGGTTCGTCGAGCAGAATGAGGCGCGGCTCCATCACGAGCGTCCGCGCGATACAGACGCGCTGCCGCATGCCGCCCGACAGTTGCGCCGGATAGGCGTTCCGAAAGCCGCCAAGGCTGGTCAGATTAAGCGCCCATTCGACCTTATCCCGGGCGACATCGCCGGGCACACCGCGTCGCTTAAGACCGAAAATGAGATTGTCCCACACGGTCAGCCACGGAAAACTGGCATCCTCTTGAAAAACGACGCCGATGCCGTCCGGCACTCGGTTCGTCACCGGTCGTCCGTCAAATTCAACCTTGCCCTCTGTCGGCGCAATCAGACCGGCGACAATTTCGAGCAAGGTGGACTTGCCGCAGCCCGACGGACCAACAACCGAAAAGAACTCGCCCTTCTTAATCGACAGACTGAGCGGCCCGACCGCCCTAACGCTGGGCGCGCCGGCGCGCGCCGGGAACACATGATTGATGTCCGTGAGCGTCACTAGGTCGGGAAGCGCCGCCACGGCCGAGGTCGTCTTCGCGGAGGCGGCATTTGGTTTGTGCATCTCAGATGAACCCTCCCTTCGCCGGCTTTTCTGTTGTTGTTGCGTCAGCATCATGAACGGACGTCGCTACTCTCTTGTCGCCGTTGGAATCCAGGGGAACCGGCTCCGCCTCGCCGCCTCGAAAGCCAGAATTTCGTTCTGGTGCTGCATCGTGAAATCGATGTCGTCGATTCCGCGCACAAGCCGATCCTTGCGAACCGGGTTGATGTCGAAGCGATGGCTTTTTCCTTCCGCATCGATCACGACCTGTTGCGGCAGGTCGATGGTGATTTCGACGCCCGGCCTGGTGCGCAATTGGCGCCACAGATCGGAGATAATGTCGAAGGGCAGCACTACCGGAAGCAACCCGTTCTGCATCAAATTGCCGAAAAAAATGTCGCCGAAGCTGGGGCCGATAAGCGCGCGCAGTCCGAAGTCGAGCACGGCGTAGGCCGCGCCCTCGCGCGACGACCCACAGCCGAAATCGACATCCGTCACCAGAATTTTTGAATTGCTGTAGGCCGGCTGATTGAGCGGGAAATCGAGCCGCGGCTGCTCCTTTTCGTCGAAGCGCAGATCGTGCAGGAACGCTTCCGCATAATCATGGCCCGGCCGGCGGTGCCGCCGCATGTAGCGGCCCGGCAGTATCATGCCGGTATCGATCTTAGCGACTTCAAGGGGTGTCGCAACCGAGGTCAGGCGTGTGAACGGTTCCATGTCCGGCTCGCACTCAATTCGGTTTCAGACGTCGTACGTCGGCAAGATGACCGGCGACTGCTGCGGCGGCGACCATCGCCGGGCTCATGATATGGGTGCGGGCATTTCGGCCCTGACGGCCCTCGAAATTTCGGTTGGTGGTGGAAGCGGACCGTTCGCCCGGTGCGACCAGTTCACCGTTCGAGCCGTTGCACATCGAACAGCCCGACTCGCGCCACTCAAGCCCGGCATCGAGAAAGACGCGGTCGAGCCCCTCGGCCTCGGCTTGTCGCTTCACGCTGCTGGAACCGGGCGACACGAAACCGGGCACGGACGACTTGCGGCCGCGCAGAACCGCTGCGGCGCTGCGCAGGTCTTCGATGCGGCTATTGGTGCAGGAGCCAATAAACACCCGGTCGATCCGAATATCCTTCAGCGGCACACATGGGCTGAGGTCGAGATAATCGAGCGCTCGCAACACGTGACGCTTGCGATCGGGATCGGCAATTGTGTCCGGGTCCGGAACCGCGCCATCGATCGGCGAGCAATCCTCCGGGCTGGTGCCCCAGCTCACCATCGGCGCCACCGCTGCCGCGTTGATGTGGAGTTCGCGCGCAAAATTCGCCGCGTCGTCGGTCGGCAGCGACTTCCAGTAAGTCAGGGCCGTGTCCCAATCGGCCCCTGTTGGCGCCTTCAGCCGCCCGGCCAGATACTGATAGGTGGTGTCGTCCGGCGCGATCATTCCGATCTTCGCGCCGGCCTCGACCGACATGTTGCAGATCGTCATGCGGCCTTCCATCGACAGGCCGCAGATGGTCGAGCCGGCATATTCCACCGCATGACCGACCGCGCCGCCGACGCCGATCTTCGAGATGATCGTCAGGATCACATCCTTCGGCGTGACGCCATCGGCCAGCGCGCCATCGATCACAATGCGCATCGTCTTCGGCTTTGCCATCCACACCGTTTGCGTCGCCAGCACGTGGCGAAGCTGATTGGAGGCGCCAATGGGTGTCGCGAGTGCGCCGAAAGCGCCATTGGTCGCCGTATGAGAATCGTTGCAGGTGATTAACATGCCCGGCTGGGAGATGCCGAGTTCGGGGGCCACGACATGCGCAATGCCTTGAAACCAATGGTGCATACCCCAATGAGGAAGCGCGAAGTCGCGCGTGTTCTCATCGAGCATCTCGACCACTCGGCGAATTTCCGGATTGCTGATGCCGGCGGGCCCGGCTGCGCGATTTGTCGTCGTCGGCAAATAATGATCGGTGATCGCCAGATGCTGCGACGGGCACCGCACTTTTCTGCCTTCGAGCCGAAGCTGATCGAAAGCGAGAAATGCTCCGCCCTCATTCATCATGTTGAAATCGACATAGAGAAGGTCTTCGCCGCCCGGCGTGCGCACGATGGTATGGTCGTTCCACACCTTCTCGAAGATAGTCAGCGGCACGTTAAGCCTGTTTTCGGTTGGCATGTGAGCACTCAAACCTTTGCCGCCTCAGCGGAGATCCGCCGTGCGTTGGCGACCAGCAGCGCCATGTCACCGGCGACCGATACGAACTGACAGCCTTTCGCCAGCCACTCGCGGCCCTTGGTGGCATCGTTTGTCGACATGCCGGCAAAAGTGCCGGCGGCACGGATTTGACCGATCGCCTTGCCGATCGCGGCGGTCACTTCCGGATGGTCAGCCTGTCCGATAAAGCCCAGGTCGGCGGACAGATCGGCCGGCCCAAACAGAACTCCGTCGAGACCAGGCACCGAGGCTATCGCATCGATATTCTCAAGTGCTGCACGGGTCTCAGCCTGCACGACGACGCAGATGCGGTCGGCGGCATGATTGACGTAATCGACGTCGCCGCCATAGCGGTTGCCGCGATGAACGCGCGCCACGCTGCGAATGCCGTGCGGCGGATAGCGTGTCGCTGAAACGGCGCGGCGGGCGTCTTCAGCGGTATCGACCATCGGCACGACGAAATTTTCGACGCCAAGATCCAGCAGTTGCTGGATCAAAACCGTGTCGTTGCTGGAAATACGCACGACCGGATGCGCCGGCGTTGCCGCCACGGCCTGGCATTGCTGCATGACCGAGCGCAGGTTGGCTGGCGAATGTTCCATGTCGATATAAACGTAGTCGAAACCGCAAAATCCGAGCGCCTCGGCCACCATCGTGCTGTCGATCTGGGTCCTAATGCCGATCTGAGGACGCCCCGCTTTCAGCGCGGCCTTGAAGGTGCCTTTCGGCTCGTTTCCTCGCATTGCGGCGCTTTCCTCGGCCTAAGCGATTTCATATTTACTTATAGTATGTATAAATACATTCTCGAGACAAGCTCTTTGTTCAGGATTGCTCGATTGATTGCTTGATCCGTTCCAGCCGCTTGAGCAGGTCAGGACGCCTCGCGCGTCGTCGCCGTCAGCGCGCCGTCGATCACAAGTTCGGCACCCGAGATGTAGCGGGCCTTGTCGGATGCCAAGAACACGGCGGCATGCGCCACGTCCCAGCCATCGCCCATGAAACCCATTGGCACCTGGGCGTTGCGCCGCGCCAGCATGTCGCTTTCCGAAGCGCCGTAGGTCGCCTGCAACGTGTTGCGGATGCGCGGAGTATCCATCAGCCCGACCACCAGCGTATTGGCGCGAATGCGGAACGGCGCATATTCGGCGGCAATAAGCCGTGAAAAATGGTTGGCCGCCGCTTTGGTTACGTTATAGGCGAGGTGCGGAAAGCCGAGATAGCGAAGGCTGCCGACAGTTGACGTCGACAAAATGACGCCGCCGCCAATCTCCTTCATGTGTGGAATGACCGCTTGCGTGGCAACATGCAGTGACAACAGATTAGCATCGGCAATGCGGCGCCAGTCTTCCGGCGAGGTGTTTGCGGAATCGCCGGCCTTGCCGATACCGACATTGTTGTGCAGGACATCGACCTTGCCGAAGCGTTGACGCGCGACATCGACCGCGCCGGCAACGCTGGCGGCATCCGCGGCGTCCATTTCAACCGCAACCGCCTCGTTGCCTTCCTCGACGATAAGGTCAACCACCGCTTGTGCGGCCTTGAGTACGCGATCGCAGACAACGACCTTGGCGCCGGCACGCGCATAACCGACCGAAATTGCTTTGCCGATGCCCCAGCCGGGTGCGACCGAGCCGCCGCCGATCACGAGACACGCCTTGCCGTTCAGCTCCTTCTCACTCATGGCGCGGTCCTCAGGTCGTCAGTTCGATCAGGAACGGACCATTCGTCTTGTTCGCCATCGCAAAAAGATCGTTGAACGCTTCCATTGTGTCGGCACGCGCCGCCTCCACACCAAAGCCTCGCGCCAGCCCACACCAATCGATATCCGGCCGGCCGAGATCGAGCATGTCGAGCGCAACGCGGCCGGGATTGGCGCCAACATTTGTCAACTCACCGAGCAGGATCGCGTATTTCCTGTTCGACAGGAGTACCGTCGTTACCGGCAGATTCTCGCGTGCCTGAGTCCACAGCGCCTGCACAGTAAAGAGTGCCGAGCCGTCAGCTTGCAACGACACCACACGCCTGCCCGGCGCAGCGACCGCCGCTCCGGTTGCCATCGGCAGTCCACTGCCTATGGCGCCGCCAGTAATTTGCAGCCAATCGTGCGGCGCCGCGACCGACAAGCCGTTGAAGAATGCACGGCCGAAGGAGACACTTTCGTCAATAACGATGGCATTCTCCGGCAACAGCGTGGCGATGGTGCGCGTCACGGCCTCAGGCGAAATTGCGCCCGTGCCCAGACCCTCGGAGCGGGGCTGTTCGTAAGCCTTCAATGGCGGCGCACCGAGCGCATCGGCAAGCGCTGCGAGCGCGCCGGCAATATCCTGCTCGGGGCGCGCCAACACATGAAGTGAAGCATTTTCTGGTTCGAGATGGTTAGGCTTGTTGGGATAGGCGAACGGCGCAACCGGCGGCGCGGCGCCCGCGAGAATGACATGTCTGCTTCCTCCCAACGCTTTCAGCGAGGCATCGAGCGCATATGGCAAGCGCTCAATCGGAAACCGGTCACGGCCGCGTTCGATCCGGGCATTGAACTGATGCGTCATGAGTTTGGCGCCAGTCGCCGCCGCAACGCGCTGCGCATCAGCCAGCATGGCGCCATGCATGAAGGCATCGCCGAGGAGAATCGTAGCCGGTTCACCCGACCGGAGAATTGCGGCGATCGTATCGATCCGATGCGAGGCAACGCTTGGACGCACTGGCACCGGCAACGGCTCGGCGGGCACGCCACCCTCGTCCCAGCATGTATCGGCGGGGGCAATCAATGTCGCAATCGCGCCTGGCGGTGTGCGCGCCGCCTGAATCGCGACGGCGAGATCGTTCGCCACGGTCGCCGACGAGGTCGCGGTGCGCGTCCAGGCGGAAAAGGCGCGGGCCAGCCCTTCGGTATCTGCCGCGAGCGGCGGATTGAGATGGGTGTGATAGGTTGCTTGGTCACCAACAATATTCACCACCGCCGATCGAGCACGCCGCGCGTTGTGCAGATTGGCAATGCCGTTGGCCATGCCGGGGCCGCAATGAAGCAGCGTTGCGGCCGGCGCCTGCGCCATGCGCGCATAACCGTCGGCCGCGCCGGTGACCACACCTTCAAACAGGCCAAGCACGCAGCGCATGCCGGGAATGCGATCGAGAGCCGCAACGAAGTGCATTTCGCTGGTGCCCGGATTTGCGAAGCACGTCGTTACGTTAGCCTTCACAAGGGTATGAACAAGACTTTCTGCACCGTTCACGATGAGACTCTCTATAATTGAGGGAAAAGAGCATTGATGCTTCTTACCCATTCACCCAGGATGATAGCGACGCGAGGCTGTTCTGATCATAACTTATACTTAGTATAAGTTTATTTCGGTGACTGCAAGCCGGCTTTGTTGACGTATATGAAATGCCCAATGTGTCGTTGGACCGATGGCACCGACATTCATCGGACCAACAACATTCCCGGGCCGGCCCGTCGCCGATTGAGCTCACCTGGGTTTTTCTGGCGGGGCATCGGCTCGCGGTTTTAGCCTAACGATCTGCAAGCCTGTCTCGGCCGCATGGGACTTGAGAAGCCACGAGGACCTGCGGAAGTGCTTTAAGCAAGCTTACTGAGCGGCTCCTTGAAGAGCGCGCGTGGTCAATAGACAATCGTGCCAATTAGCGTTTTCGGCCTGCACATCGAACATGAGCAAGAGGCGTACGCTGCGTCACCAGCAGAAGGCCCGAGATCGGCCCTTCGGCTATAGACGAAGACGGCGGCGTGAAGCCTAAACGCTCTTGGCGTCGGCATCCAGACGATGAGAGCCGACAGCGTGCAACGGGCGAGCGGTCCCCGCACCGGCCAGCGCTGAGGACAGGCCACTCGCAGCGGCTCGTCCGGCGGCGGCAATCGTATTTTCGAGCAACATCGTCACCGTCATTGGCCCAACACCGCCCGGTACCGGCGAGATGTAAGCTGCCTTCTGCCGGACGCCAGCGAAGTCCACGTCGCCAACGAGCCGGCCGTTCGCGAGCCTGTTGATGCCAACGTCGATAACGACGGCGCCGTGCTTGACCATTTGCGGGAGAATGAGGTTCGGCACACCTGCCGCCACCACAAGGATATCGGCAAGAATTGTGTATTGGGCAAGATCGCGCGTCTTGGCGTGGCAGATGGCGACGGTTGCTTCATCTCGCAGCATCATCAAAGCCATGGGCTTGCCGACAATATTACTGGCGCCCACGATGGTGACGTTCTTGCCTTCCACTTTGATCCCGGCAGAATCCAGCAACTTCATCACCCCATACGGCGTGCATGGTGGGAAAACGGTATCTCCAATGACGAGACCGCCGACATTGTAGAGATGAAAGCCGTCGACATCCTTCTCGACCGCGATGGTGCGCAGAATGGCCTGCATTTCCAAATGATCGGGCAAAGGCAGTTGGACCAGGATGCCGTGGGTGGCTGGATCCCGGTTGAGGCGTTCGATCTGGTCGAGAACCGTGCGAGCATCGACGTCAGCGGGAAATGCATGCAGCGCCGAGGTGATACCGACCTCGGCACACGCCTTGACCTTATGTCTGACATAAACCTGAGAGGCAGGATTGCTTCCAACGAGAATGACGGCGAGACCGGGCGTTACACCGTACTCTTCGCGAAGCGCCGCGACGCGCTCTTTGGCCTTTTCACGAATTTGGCGCGAAATCGCTATTCCATCGAGCAGCACAGCAGACATAACGGGGCTTCTTTTGCTTCTGCCAACAGGCGGGGATCCGTGGCCGCCAATATGTCCTTCGATGCCCTTGGGATTTACCGGAAGCTCACCGGACGAGCCTCTAGCAAGTTCTCACCGATAATGCAGCAGAAAATACGATTGGCGAGCATCTCCGAGACCATGGAGCGCGATGTGGGCAATGTGGGCAATTAACGTTGCACCCGGCGGTCGATAAAGCCGCTGACAAGCCACGCGAATTTGGCCGGCGCCTGACAGGGCGCAAAATGGGCGGCATTCGGGATCATCTCGAACTCGGAATTGCGCAGCAAACCATGCACTTTGCGAGACAATTCCGACGGCAGCAAAATATCGTTTTCGCCAACGGTCACCAACACTGGGATCGTCAGCGTCGATAAGATATTCGTATTGTCGGTACCAACAATGCCGAGCGCCAGCGAGCCGTAACCCTGCGGATTATTTTCCTGGAATCGCGCCATATACTGCGTGTAGCGCTCGCCTTCGGCAGCCGGTCAAATGCCATATCGATGGAGTGCGCTGCATCGCCGTCCCGGTCAACGATTTCACTGGCAGGTTTATCGACGCATTGGGTATTTCCGGGCCGATCTGGCGGCTGTCGAACAGACCCTGAAAGACCACACGAAAACCGTTCAGGCGATTGCCGGCCGTTTGTCGGAAGAGTTTGGTGGCAAGAAAGCCTGAGATTGAAGATGCCGAGTCAACTGACATCACCACGTGGCAGATATCGATCCGCTGATCACCGGCATCCTATGAGCTGGTTAGTCTCTCCCTACCGCCCGAGCCACTGGGGCGCTCTTTTTTCATGAAACGCGAGAGGTCCCTCTTTGGCGTCAGCGCTATTATAAACCGGCTCAAAGATTGCATTCGCGGCGTGAAGTCCCTGCTCCACCGACACGCCCATCGTCACCTGCACCATCTTCTTCGCGGCGGTGGAGACGAGGGGGGCGCCGGCGATGATCGACTGGGCCAAAACATGACTCTCGGTCATAACGTCGGCGTCATCGACGACGCGGTTGACGAAACCGACCTCGTAGGCGCGCTGCGCCGTAATCGGCTTGCCCGTGAGCATGAGTTCCAGAAACACCCGCGGCGGGATCATATGGACCATCGGCGCGGCCCAGGCCATGCCGCGGCCGACCAGCGCCTCGGTAATGGCAAACCGCGCCGATACGCCAGCAACGCACAGGTCGCACATCTGCACCAGCCGCCAGCCCCCGGCATAGGCCACACCCCGCACCGCGGCGATGGTCGGCTTGGTGATTTCGATGTTGCGGCCGAGATCGGGCATAAAATCCGCCGGCGGCACCCCGCGCTTTTGATCCGACATTTCCGAGAGATCGGCACCGGCACAAAAGGCCTTGTCGCCCGTAGCGGTCAGGATCGCGACGCGCGCGTCCGTGTCACCTTCGAAGCGCCGCCACGCGTCCCAAAGCCCTTGGCGGACCGCCGCATTGAGCGCATTGCGCTTCTCCGGCCGGTTGAGCGTGATCACTGCGACCCGGTCGACGACCTCGTAAAGAACCTCATTTGCCATGACAATTATTCTCCGTAGCGGCCGACGATGGCGATCGAACACACATTCTGATGCGGGAAGCCGCCAAGGTTGTGGGTCATGCCGAGACGCGGCGGCGTCTTGCGCTGACGTTCGCCGGCACGGCCGAGGATTTGCAGATACATCTCGTAAATCATGCGCAGACCGGACGCACCGATCGGATGACCGAAACACTTGAGCCCGCCGTCGATCTGGCACGGAATGCTGCCGTCGGCGTCGTAGAACCCGTCGAGCACATCGGCGATGGCACCGCCTTCGGCCGAAAGCTGCAAGTCTTCAAGCGTGACCAACTCAGTGACCGAAAAGCAATCATGCACCTCGACAAGGCTGATTTCCTCGCGCGGCTTTTCAACCGCAGCCTCCTGATAGGCCCGGCGGGCGGCGATCCGCGTGGTGTGGAAATAACTGCCATCCCACGAATTGTGCTGCGCCTCGAGCCCATTTGAAACGGACAGTTGCAGCGCCTTGACCGATACGAGATCCGTCTTGCCGAGCGAGCGCGCTATCTCCGGCGTCGTAACGATGGCGCAGGCCGCACCGTCGCTGACCCCGCAGCAATCGTAAAGCCCAAGCGGTTCGGCAACCAACGGCGCATTGAGCACCGCATCCATGGTGATCCGGTTGCGCAAATGCGCCTTGGGGTTACGCGCCGCATTGTCGTGGCTCTTGACCGAGATATGCGCCATCGCCTTTTTCAAATCGTCGCGCGACACGTCATGCTTGGCGCGATAGGCCGCGCCCAATTGCGCGAACAGGCCCGGCGCCGAGAGGTTCGACCAGATCTGGTTGTTGAGCGTGCCACGGCCGCGCTGCGGCAGCCCGCCATAGCCGGTGTCCTTGAGCTTCTCGACGCCAAGCGCCAGCGCGATGTCTGCCGCGCCGGAAGCGACCGCATAGACCGCGCCGCGGAATGCCTCGGTGCCGCTGGCGCAGAAATTCTCGACGCGCGTGACCGGGATGAACGGCAGGCGTAGCGCGGTCGCGAGCGGCACCGCCGATTTGCCGACGTGCTGTTCTTCGATAGCGGTAGAGAGCCACGCCGCGTCGATCTGTTTGGTCTCGATCCCGGCATCCTTGATGCCTTCGGCAAATGCCTCGACCATTAAATCGGCGGCGTCGCTTTCCCAGCGTTCGCCGAATTTGGAACAGCCCATCCCGAGGATGGCAACCTTGTCGCGGATTCCGGCCGGCATCACAAACTCCCTTCAGCCACATCGACATCGAGGGGCGCGGCCTTCCAGAAATAACGACGGAAGCCGCGCTGGGTATCGATGTCCTTGATGCGGAACATCATGCGCATACGCAGGCCGACTTCGAGCTTGTCGTCTTCGACGTCGGTAAAATCCATCATCCAGCGGCCGCCGTCCTCGAACTGCACCATGCCGTAACAGGCGGGCGGATCGGGCGAGTAAGTCAGCCGGTCGGCGGTGAACGAGTTCACCCGGCCGGTCTTCTGGGCGAAAGGATGGGGCTCTTGCGTGTCAACCGCGCTGCAATTGGGGTTCACACACACGCGCGTCATCGGAAACTGGACGGTGCCGCACACGTTGCATTTTCCGCCGATCATGCCGGTGACGGTTTCGCGATTGCGCCACAGCGACGAAAGCGGCGTCTGCTTGTCGGTTTCCGAGCGCATGCCACGCTCAATCTCGATGAGATCGTTGAAAGCGAGGAACTTGCCGTAATTCGTTTCCGCGCGGCGGCGGGCCAGATAGCCGGCGCAGCCGTGGCGGCCATCCCCGCCCGGCGTTCCGGTGCACTCAAACAAGAGTGCGTCCGCGCCTTGACCAAAGCCGACGACCAGAATGAGGTCGCCGGGCTTGGCCCGCTCCAGCGCGCTGACCAGCAACAGCAAAGGGTGCGCCGCGCCGGTATCGCCGCAGACCGATTGCAGGCTGTCGGCGATTGCCACATCCGCGATGCCGGCAGCCTTGGCGACCGCATTCACCGCGCGGGGCACCATGGCCGGCATACAGAAATGCGTGACATCCGACGCCTTGATCTTCGCATTCTCGAGACAGCGCGCGATCACCGGCGGCACGATCGACATATAGCCGGCATCGCGAACCCAGCGCTCCTCCCACTGGTAGTCATACTCGGAATCCGCCGTGCGGAAATGATCGACGAAATCGACTGTGCTGCGCGCACTTGCCAGCAACCGCGCGATAGGTTCACCGCTACCGACGACAAGGGCGGCCGCGCCATCGCCGGCCGTCAGTTCAATCGGGCTTGCCGCCCTGGTGCGGCGGTGCTCGGCGGCAACGATCAGGCTCGTCTCGTTGCCGCGCAGCGCCTGCGCCAGTGCCGACATCGCGCAACGCTGCGACGATGCAACATCAAGTGCGCTCAAATCATCCGGAAGAGACAGCGCTTGCGCAACGACGCCGGCATTCAGACGATCGAGAAACGGAAAAGTCGTCGAGGCGAAGTAAAACGATTTTAGTTCGTTGCGCGAGAACCCGGCGGTCGCATCGCGCACAGCTTCAACCGCCATCGTGATCGCGTCTTCATCCCAGTTGCAAATCGCGCGCTCGCCCTTACCCAACGATGCCAGTCCCGGCGCAAACCATCGGTTCGCATCGACGATAGCCTTGCGTTGCAGGCGCAATCGCGGAATGTAGGCGCCAGCCGCCAATATCCCGAAAGCCATTCTCGTTCCTTTTACTCTTTGAAAAATTTATCGAGTTTACGATTGCATGTGTTTGTTTCTGTCGCGTTCGATCTGAATTTGTGATTTCATTGCGCGCATGTCATTAAGCACATGTCATCGCGCAAGACAGACGACATGCGAATGAACGGGGAGCACGAAACGATATGAAGGCCATCGTGGTTGCGCGTCATGGCGATGCCGACGGACTTGAGCTTCGCGACATCGAAACGCCGATGCCGACGAAACGGCAGGTGCTGGTTCGCGTGCATGCCTGTGGCGTTTGCCGGCGCGACATTCTCGTGCGCCGCGGACCCGGCCGGCCCGGCCTCGCCCATCCGCTTGTTCTCGGTCACGAGATCGCCGGCACGGTCGAAGCCGTCGGCGATGAAGCCCGTGGGTTCAAGGTCGGCGACCGTGTCGTCTCGACGCAACGCGAATATGTTTGCGGCTGCTGCACCATGTGCCGAACGGACCGCGAGGCATTGTGCGCCGATCTCCGCTTCCTCGGCCAGGAAGCGATGGGCGGCAACGCCGAGTTCGTCAACGTCATGGACGACAATCTTGCGCGCCTGCCCGACAATATTTCGTTCGAGGCCGGCTCCATCGTCGGCTGTCCGGTCGGCACATCCTATAACGCCGTCATCGATACCGGTAACGTGCGTCCCGGAGAGAGCGTGCTGCTGACCGGAATGGGCGGGCTCGGCCTCCATGCGGTGCAGATCGCGAAAGCCTGTGGCGCTTATGTCGTCGCCGCCACGCGCTCTCCCGACAAGGCCAAGGCCATCGAAGAACTCGGAGCCGATCGCGTCGTCGTCGCGCCGGACGGTAAATTCGCGCGCGGCGTGCGCGAGGCAACCGGCGGCCGTGGCGTCGATATCGCAATCGATACCGTCGGCAGCGCCGTGTTTCATGAAATCCGCCGCTCCGTCGTGCTCGGCGGTCGCATCGTGCTGGTTGGCGAAGTCACCGGCCAGTTGATCGAAATGGACATGGCGATGATCTACCGGCGCGGCCTGACGGTGAAGAGCGCGACCAGCACGTCGCGCCGTCAGCTTGAAATGGCGTTGAAGCTCGTCGCCAACGGCAGCATCAAACCGATAGTCGAGCGCATCATGCCGCTCGCCGATGCCGCGATTGCGCATCGCATGGTCGAGGACAATGCCGTCACTGGGCGCATCGTGCTGACCCCCTAACATCGGCGTCATCCCGGCCCGAGATCGACGGTCGCCGCGCCGTCGCGCACGACGAACGAGCCGTCGGGCTTGTGAACCGACAGATTGAACGTCGCCAGCTTGCGGCCGTTCTCGATCGTATAGCCCGTGACCTTTCCGCCGATGACGATGGTATCATCGACGAACACAGTCACGCGCTGACGATAGCCGAGCTTGCGCACGAAGGCATTCGGGCCGCCCCAACGCATCAGGCGGCTCGCCAGCAACGCGCCGATCATCTGGCCGTCGACGAAGGGCGCCGGCATGTCCAGCGTCTTCACGAAGGCCGCGTCGTAATGATAGCGGTGAAAATCCCAGGTCGCCGCGGCATAGGCGACGAGCAAAGTGAGATCACACTTGATGGTCTCAGACGGCAACGTATCCGCGTGCGTCGCTGGTTTTTTCGGCTGTGCGACATTCATGGCGAATAGACATTGGTTTCACGATTGATGGCGAGAAGCTCGCCCTTCTGATTCCGGTAACGCGCTTCGGAAACAACGAAGATGAGCGCGCCGAGCTTGCGCGTATTGCGCTCATAAATGTCCTGGATCTTCCACGTCACCGTGATGCGATCGCTGGGGCGCACCGGCTGGAACATTTCGTAATCGTTGCCGCCGCGGATGAAACGGCTGCTCGTCAACGGCAGCGGCCAGTGGTGGCCGATATAGCCGTTCTCGTCGCGCGGCTGGTTCATGATCTGATTGGTTTCGCAGACGAAGGTCGGCGGCGCGATGATATCGCCATGGACGGATTTCCTGGCGAAATCGGAATCGGAATAGATCGGGTTGTCGTCGCTCAGCGCGAGCGCGAAATAGCGGATCGACGCGCGGCCGAGTTCTTCCGGCGCCGTGTATGTCGCTTCGCGGCCAATCCAGGCCTTGAGATCGTCCGTCATTCGGCTTGTCATCCGGCCTCCGTCAATGCGGTGGCTTCGACCGCGATCATCGCGCCGGGCTTTCCGAGCCGTTCGCAGATGACGCCGGTCGCCGCCGGGTACGGCGCATCGAACGCTTCGCGGCGCACGTCCGCCGTGCTGCGATAATCGCGCAACCCGGCGGGAACGATGAACTCCGTGGTCTTCACGATGGAAGCCGGGGTAGCGCCCGCCGCCGAGAGCTTTTCGGCGAGGCGGGCATAGAGGTCGCGGCACTGCTGGACGATGCCGTCCTTCGACGGATCGGCTTCCGCCGACACATAGACGACGCGCGCGTTCTTCGGCGCGACCGTGATGTCGATCTGTACGCCGGCTTCGGCGCTGGCGAGGCGCGGCACGCAAATGCGAAGACCCGGCAGCGCAGTGGCAGATTCCGCCGTATCGAATGCCGCCGGCGTCGCCAGTTCGGTCGCTTTCTTCACGTGCGAGCGGTCGAGCCCGCGCGCGCTCAACGCCTTATCGACCTGAGCCCAGGCCGATGCGCGATCCGGCGCGACGATGGAGGGCAGATATTCGATGCCATCCTGGCCGCCGTCGAATGCAACGCCTTCGATCTCGATCAATGCCTCCGCCCGCAGCAAACTCTGAACCGTCAGCGTGCAGACCGAGACCTTGCCGCCCAGCAGCGTGGCTTGAAAGGCATCGAGCGCCGGCAGGTCCGGGATCGCTTTCGGCGTCACGTAACGCACGACGCGCACCACATCGGAGAGGTCACGCTTCGCGGCGGCAAGCGTCGCTTTCATCTTGTCGTAGATGACGGCGGCCTGCGCGACAAGATCGCCCTTCACCACCATACCCGCCGGCGGCTCGTGCCGCACCGCCGTGCTGCCGGACAGCCAGATGCGATCCGCCGCCGCGATTCCCAGAGCAAACGAGAAGCGTCGGTAATCGAAGAACGGGTAGTCGGCCGGTTCGAGGGCGCGGCGAATGGTCAAATCAAACGCCTTTCCATTGCGGCGGACGTTTCTCGGCGTAAGCCTTTAGCGCTTCGGTATGGTCCTTGGTCGCGCGGACGACGCGCTGCGCGCGTTCGGTGAAACGGACTGCCTCGTCGAGCCCTTGATAGAGCGATTCGGCGAGCGCGTATTTGAAAGCCTGAACGGTGATCGGCGGGCAATTGTCGACGATCTCCTTGGCCAAGGTCCGACAGTGCGGAAGGAGCGCCTCGGGCTCGACAACCTTGCTGACGAAGCCGAGTTCGAGAGCGCCGGCGGCATCGACGGTGCGGCCGGTGACACCCCACTCATAGGCTTTGGCATAACCGATGATCTGAGGCATCAGCGCGAGGCTGGCATCGTCCGGCACGATGCCGCGACGGACGAAGACCCAGCCGAAACGCGACGCGCTCGACGCGATGCGAATGTCGCAACCGGCAGCGATACCGATGCCCGAACCGATGCATGGGCCGTTGACGGCGGCAATCGCCGGCTTCGACATGCGGCGAATGCCGGTAACCACGCGGCGGATGTCGGCCTCCTGCGGGTAAAGCTCATCGCGCAAGGTCGGTTCGGGCGGCTCGAGCGAGACGCCCTGCGCGGTCATGCGCTTGATGTTGCCGCCGGAGCAGAAGATGCGGCCGGAGCCGGTGATGATCATCACCCGCGCCTTCGGATCGCGTTCGATGCGATCGAATTCGCGGATCATCTCCTGGTTCATCGTCCAGTTGACGGCGTTCTTCGCGTCCGGATCGTTGATGGTGACGGTGACGATGCCGTCGTCATCCTGCTCAGAAGTAATGAACTGGTAGCTCATGGGGGTCCTGTCCGCGGAAAGCGTTCATGTCCGAAGTGAGAAGGCGCGATAGCACGCGCCGGTGATAAGCGGCATCGCCATAGGCGGCCTGGGCGGCGAGCGCGCGGTGGTAATAGAGTTCAAGCGGATAGTCGCGGTAGTAGGCGATGGCGCCGTGGATTTGATGCGCGGTGCGGGTCAGTGCGGGAATGGCCTGGCTCGATTTGGCCTTGGCCATTGCGACTTCGCGTTCGCCGTCGAGCCCCTCGCCCAGCGAGCCGGTCGCCTGCCACGACAGCAGACGGCTGACCTCAAGATCGCGATACATTTCGGCGCAGTGATGCTGCACGCCTTGGAAGCTCCCGATCGGCTTGCCGAACTGGACGCGCACCTTGGCGTAGTCGAGCGTCAGATCGAGCGAGGCCTGACCGATGCCGACGAGTTCGGCCGATTTGAAGGCGGCGCCGCGCAGCAGCAGCCGGCGCACGGCGGTCCAGGTGCCACCGACATCGCCGACGATGGCGTCGGCATTGACCTCGACGCCGTCGAACGTGACCTCCCACAGCGCATCGCCGCCGGCCGCCGGCATGCGCCGCAGGGTCACGCCTTTGGTATCGCGCGGCACGATGGCCAATGTCAGGTCTTCGGGATTATCGCCGCAGCGCGCCAGACAAATGATGCCATCCGACACGCCGGCGTCGCGCACGAACAGCTTGGTGCCGTCAATGCGGAAGCCGTTGCCGACGGCTGCGATCCGCGCGCGGATATCCCGCGGTCGAAGGCCGCCATTGGCTTCCATCAGCGCGACGGTCATCAGCGCGTCGCCGGCGGCGATCCGCGGCAGCCATTCGTCCTTCTGCGTCTTTGACGCAGCGTCGAGCAGCAGGAAACCCGCCTCAATCACGCTGGAAAATACCGGGCTCGGGATCGCACCCTGCCCCAGCGCTTCGACGATCAGACCGAGTTCCAGCATCCCGGTTCCAGCGCCACCATACTGTTCCGGGAACGCGGCGCCGGCCCAACCCATCTGCGCCATTTCCTTCCAGACGCCGGAATCGAAACCGCGCTCGGTCGTCTCAAGATCGCGGATGCGCTCCTTCGTCAGCGCGCCTTGCGCAAACGACACCGCCGTGTCGCGCAGCATGATCTGGTCTTCGTCGAGTGCGATATCCATGACGTTACCTTAACGCGGCAGGCCGAGGCCGCGGGTGGCGATGACATTGCGCGTGATGTCGAATCCGCCGGCGGCAAACTGGAAATACAGGTGATCGCGATACTCGACCTCGACCTCGCCGGCGAGTTGCGCGTGCGGCGCACCGGTCCGTAGCAGCGCATAAGGCCCGAGCAGTTCCATGGAGGCCTCGTCGAACAGACGCGCCGTCTCGCGCTTGACCAGCAATGCGAGCGAGGTTTCGTGTTGCGGATACTGGCCGCGCGCATGCAGCGAGGCCAGCCAGTAGCTCATGATACGCGCGCCCTCCGCCTCGATGGCGAGACGCACCAACTCGTCCTGAACCACGGCATCATCGATCGGTTTGTCGCTGCCGTCGCGGCTGTGCGCGCACCAGGCCAGCAACCGGTCGAACTGGTAACCCACCAGGCCCGGGCTTGCGAGGGCGGCACGTTCGAAGTCGATCGCGCCCATGACGATCTTCCAGCCTTGATCGACCTCGCCGACCACCATCGATTTCGGGACGCGCACATTGTCGAAATGAACGGAATGGTGCGTCCAGCCGGCAAGCGTCGGATGCCTGGCAATCGTAATGCCCGGGCTTTTCATATCGACGATGAACATCGTCATGCCACGATGGCGCTGCGAATTGGGATCGGTCCGCGTCGCGAGCCAGGCGTAGTCCGCCATATGCGCGTCACTCGAAAACGCCTTCTGGCCGGTGATGATGAAATCATCGCCGTCGGCGACCGCCTTCATTTTTACATTGGCCAAATCCGAACCCGCTTCGGGCTCGCTATAGCCGACGAACCATGAAATCTCGCCTCGGCTGATCCTCGGCAGCAGTGTCGCCTTCTGCGAATCCGAACCGAACGTCATCACGGCATTCGGGATATACGTCATCGAGCGGTCAAGCCCGGGCGCGCGATGGTACTCCATCTCGTCCCACAGGATCGCCTGATAGATGCGGCTACGGCCGCCGCCGCCGTATTCCTTGGGCCAACCCATGCCGAGATAGCCAGCGGCGCCGAGCTTGCGCCTGAACGCTTTGGTAAACTCGGCCGTCCACATGCCCTGCTCGCTGGTATCGCGATGCTTGGCGAAAACCTCGGGCGTCAGTTCGCGGCGTAAAAACGCGCGAACCTCGTCACGGAAGGCAGCCTCCTCGGTATTCAAATTAAATTCCATGCAACCCCGCTTAAGACAATACGCCGCCGGCTTCGAGCCGCGCGTAGTCGGATTCGGAAACACCTACGAGTTCGGTCAACACCTCACGAGTATGCTCACCAAGCAGCGGCGCGCGCCGGTATTCGACGCCGAGACTGTCCATGCGCCATGGCAGCGCCATCTGACGACGTGGTCCGACCACCGGATGATCTATTGAAACAACACCGCCGCGCGCATTGAGCTGTTCGTTATCGAGCATTTCGTCGAGGCGCAGCACCGGCCCTGCGGGAACACCAGCGCGCTGCAGAAGGTCGGCCGCCGCATGCGCATTCTGGCCCAGGCTCCATTGCTCGATGGCCATGTCAAGCGCGGAGATGTTCATACGGCGCGCGTCGAGCGTCGCGAAGCGCGGATCGTTCAGCCATTCAGCGTGACCGGCCGCTTTGCAAAATGCCACCCACGAGTTTTCGTCTTTGACGCTGACCGCCAACCAGGTGTCGTCTTCCTGGCATCGATAGATTCCGTGCGGCGCGTGCACGCGATCGCGGTTGCCGACACGCTGCGGTTCAACGTCATTCATCGTCAGATCGATGACCGCTTCGGGAATGAGGGTCAGCATGGCCTCGTGCATCGCCACGTCGATGAACTGGCCCTGCCCCGTCTTCTGCCGATGGTAGATCGCCGCCATGATGGCGAATCCCGAATAGGTGCCGCTTAGTGGATCGGGAAGCACCCCGCCGAGAAGGCGCGGATGGCCGCCGGCATAGCCAGTGACATCCGCAACACCACTGAACAGATTCACGGCACTGTGCAACCCGCGCGAATTGGCCATGGGCCCTACACGGCCGAAGGCGCCGTTCGACAGCATGATAATCGACGGACTGATAGCGGCGATCGCCTCGTAGCCGAGGCCGAGTTTTTCCAGCACGCCCGTCGAAAAATTATCGACCATGACATCGCAGACGCCGGCGATGCGGCGCACGATGTCGCGGCCCTCTGCCGTCGTCATATCGACGGTGACGCTCTTCTTGGAACTGTAAAGATGATTGAAATAGCCGCTGGCGTTCGGTTCTTTCTCGCGGCCCTCGGCGAAAGGCGGCGCAGTCCGCGAGGTCATACGCCGGCGAGACTCGACGACGATTACCTCCGCTCCGAGCCACGCCAGCCACAGCGTGCAAAACGGAATGGCGATAAATTGGCCAAGGTCCAGAACGCGAACCCCTTCGAGCGGCAAATGCAGCGAGCGGGCTGTCGTCATGCGGGCAATCCATCCTTAAGAACGGCCGCCGTGTGTTCGCCGAGCCGCGGCGCTGGATAGCGAAGCGACCAAGGTGTGCCACGCATTTTGAACGGAGCTGCCGGCATACGAGCCTGCTTGCCACCGATATCGACCTCGACAAAGGTCTGCCGTACGCGCGAATGCTCGATCTCGGTCAGCCTCCTAATCGTGTAGAACGGGAAAATCGGCAATTGAGACTTCTCGGCAAATGCGTGGAGTTCGTCGCCGGTCAGCGTCATCGTCCACTCGATCAATTTAAGTCGCAGCGCCACCCAATTGGCGGTGCGCGCGATCTCTGTCGAATAGAGTTCCGACTTTGCCCAAGCCGGATTGCCCATCGTCTCCACCAGCCGATCCCAATGAATCTCCATTGGCCCCGCAACCGTTACGTATCCGTCTTTGCACGGCAGATAGAAATTCGGCATGCGGCCGATGGTGACCGGGTTGAGCAGTCTGTTGTAGCGCGAGCCGACATATGATGCCGTCATCACGTCACGGATCTGCAATGACGCCATCGCGGCCTGCTGACTGAGTTCGACGTGGCAGCCTTCGCCAGTACGGCCGCGACCAAGTAACGCTGCCATAGCCCCCTCCGCCGCGACGAGACCGGCAATGGTCTCCGCAACGAAGCAAGCCGGGTGCAAGGGCGGCTCTTTGATCAGGTCATCGGCCGCATCAGGCATGCCGGGCGTGCTGTAAGCCATGCCGCCCATGGCAAACGTAACAAGTTCATCGCCAAGCTTGTCCGCCCACGGCCCATCCGCCCCGAAGGGCGAAATCGTCGTCACGATCAATTTCGGATAACGCGCGCGCAATGTTTTCGCGTCGAGGCCGAGCGCCTCGAGTCGCTTGCCCGGTATATTGGTGATGAAGATATCGGCGCGACCGAGCAACTCATGCATGTCAGCGAGGCCAGGCTTGCTGTCCAGATCGAGCATCGCGCCGAGCTTGTTGCTGTTAAGATACATGAACAGGCCGCTCGCCTCCGGATCGGCGCGACCATCGGGAAATGGGCCGCGACGACGGGATACATCGCCCTCCGGCCCCTCGACCTTGATTACGTCGGCGCCGAGGTCCCCGAATAGCTTGGCGGTATAAGGCCCGGCGGTTCCGTCGCCCAGTTCGACGACAGTGACCCCGGCGAGCGGCCCGTGGATGGATGGCTGCGCATTCCCGGACATGATCTACTTCCGCATCGCTGCGAGACGCTCGATCGTCTCTTCCGCACCGCGCACCATCGACATCATGATCTCTTTGGCGGGCTGCTTTTTGGTGAGCATGCCGGCAATCTGACCGGCGGGATTGTTGATCAGGTCAGCCCGATTGGCCTCTACGGCCGCGGCAATCAGATCGTCCATCAGGACGCCCTGCAGCGGCATCGGCAGCGCCTTCAGCCCCGATTCATCCCAGGCCTTGATCACATCGTTCTTGTAGTCACGCGCGGTCTTGCCGGTATACGCCCGCGTGACGATGAAATCCTCGGCTGCGCCCTTGATGATCTCTTCCTGATGCTGTGGATAGATGTTCGACTCTTCAGCCAGCAGGAATGCGGTGCCTATCCAGACGCCAACGGCGCCAAGTGCGAGACCGGCGGCCACCGTCCGGCCATCGGCAATGGCGCCGGCGGCGATGACGGGCGTCGGGCTTACGGCATCGCAGACCATCGGGATGAGCGGAAAGTTTGCAATCGTCCCGGTGTGGCCGCCTGCTTCGTAACCTTGTGCGATCACATAGTCGACGCCAGCTTTTTTCTGGCGCTCGGCGTTGCGCACGTTACCGACAAGACCCATGACCTTGGTGCCGACCTGCTTCGCCATCGGCACGACCCAGCTTGGATCACCGAGGCCCGCCGCAAACACGGCAATGCGCTCCTCCATGCACACATCGACTTGCTTGCGGATGAATTCCGGCGACATGGCCGAAAGCTTCGACACCGTCGGCTTCAAACCGAATTTCTCGAACAGCGACTTCGTGAACGCTACATGCTTCGGATGATCACGTTCGATGCGCGCACGCATCTCGACCCGATCCGGCGTCGAGGATTCATCCATGCTCGCGGGCAGTAGCAGATCGACGCCAAACGGCTTGTCCGTCAGGTTGCGGACAGCCTTGATGCGGCGGCGGACTTCATCGGCATCGAGCCACGAACAGCCGAGAATGCCCATGCCGCCGGCATCGCTCACCGCAGCGACCAGCTCCGGAGGCGTTGCCATGCCTTTCACGCCCATACCGGCAAGGAAGACAGGATACTCGATTTTCAGGTCGTCGCAGAGGCTGGTATGAAGAACGCTTTTGCTCATGTCGATCGTCTTTCCATGCTTCCAAAGATCGGATTAGAGATTGCGCTGAAGTTTCGGGTCGAGGACGTCTCGAATGGCGTCACCGAGCAGATTCGATGCGAGCACGACGATGCTGATGGCGAGACCGGGAAACAACACGATCCAGGGTGCCGTCAGCGCCAGAGAAGTCGCGGAGCCCGACATCATCAGACCCCAGGACGGTTGTGGTTCTTGGATGCCGGCACCGAGATAATCGAGCGCGGCTTCCTGAACGATGGCGAGGCCGAGATAGGCCGTCATGATCACAAGAAGCGGCGCAAACGTATTCGGCAGTATGTGAACGGCAATAATGCGCAGGCTGCCGCACCCGATCGCCCGCGATGCTTCGATGAAAGTCGTTGTCTTCAGCACGAGGGTACTGGCTCGCGCGATGCGAGCCGCGCGCGGCACAATCGGCATCGCCAGTGCGATGATGACGTTACGAACGGATGAACCGAGCACGGCGGCCATTGCGAGCGCCAGCAGCAGCATCGGAAACGCCAGCATCGCGTCCATCAGACGCTGAGCAATACTGTCGAGCCAACCGCCCAAATATCCCGATGTGGTGCCGATGATGGTGCCGACGACAACACCCAGAATGCTGGCGCCAAATCCGATCACCAGCGAGATGCGGGCGCCGTAGATAAGGCGCGACAGGATATCGCGACCGAACGCATCGGTGCCGAGCCAATACGTGTCGCTTGGCGGTTTGTAGAGTGCAGCCGGATCGCCGACGGTTGGATCGAATGGAGAAATGTACGGCGCGAATATCGCCGCGAGAATCACGATCAGGAGAATGGCGGTGCTGATCGCGCCCAGTGGCTGGGTCCGCGCCAGATGCAGGATGCGCCGGCTTCTCGGCGGCTTGGGCGGCGCGATCGCCGGCGTGAAGCCGGCATAAGCGTCCAGGGGCCCCGCGGCGGCGGCGGTCTCGGTCATGCCCGCGCTCCCTGAACCCGAATGCGGGGATCGAGCATGCCGTACAGCAGATCGACCCCGAGATTACCGAGCACAACGATGGTCGCCAGAATCAGGACAATACCCTGCGCGGCGGGGTAATCGCGGTCGAGGATCGATTGGACGACGTACTGACCCAGCCCCGGCACGCTAAAAACCGTTTCCGTGATGATGAGGCCGCCGAACAACGCCGCGATCTCGAAGCCGATCAACGTGACGATCGGCAGCGCGCCGTTCCACAGCGCATGACGAAACACGACGCGGCCTTCCGACAGACCTTTGGCTCGGGCGGTGCGGATATAATCTTCGTTGAGCACTTCGCGCATGATCGAGCGCGTCATCCGCGCAATCAGCGCGAGTTGCCGCAACCCCACCGCCAATGCCGGCCAGATCAATTGCGACATACTTTGCAGCGGACTTTGCCAGAACGGCTCCCAGAACAGGGGCGCGCTCCAGTTAAAAAAGTAGACGAGTCCGATGATCATCATCAAGCCGACCCAGAATGAAGGCGCAGCCAGCCCGATGATTGTGATCGTCTGCAGCGTCCGGTCGGCCCAGGTTCCGGCGAACCAGGACGACAGCACGCCGGCCGGCACGCCGACGCCGATCGCGATGACCATGGCCAGCACAACGATCTGGAGCGTGTAGGGGAAACGACGGGCAATATCCTCGATCACCGGGCTGCCCGTGCGCAATGACGTGCCGAAGTCGAGAACGGCAACATGGCTCGTCCAATCGGCAAACTGGACCGGAAGCGACCGGTCGATGCCGAGTCTATGGCGGACCTGCTGAAGCTCCGCCTCACTCACCACGCCGCTGCCAGCGCCGGACAGCATCACCGCCGCATCGCCAGGAATGACACGCATGATCAAAAACACGATCAGCGCCACACCGAACAAGGTGACAAAGCCCGTCATCAGCCGCTGGATGAGATAGCCGATCATTCGTTCCTGTACGGGGTCAAGTATCGAGCCAGACGCGGTCCATCTGCATGTTCGCGTAGAGGTCGGGCAGCTCATGCCAGCCCTTCACGCTCTTTGAATACGCCGTTGCATAGCCTACCCAGGCAAGATTGATCTGGTAGAAGGTCTTCAGGAACATGGTCTGAAAATCCTTGATCAGTTGCTTGCGCTTTTCCGGCTCAAGCTCCGCCGACTGGGCACGGAACGCCGCGTCGATGGCATCGTCCTTCCACCCGCCGTAGTTGCGGCCGCCGAAGCTGGTGTAACCTTCGCCGAGTATCTGGTCGGGAAGCGACCCGCTGACCGCTACCGAGTGGGCGAGACACTGGAACTGGCCGCCGGATTCCGCGGCATAGAAGCCGCCGGCGTCACGGATATCGACCGACGCATCGAGACCGACGGTCTTGAGTTGGGCCGCGAGATTGATCGACGAGTCGCGGAATGCCGGAATGTCGCTACGGGCCAGCAAAACGATTTTGAAGCCCTTCGGCACGCCGGCCTGCTCGAGCAATTCCATCGCCCGCTTGCGGTTGGCTTCGATGTTGCCGCCGCCGTCGGGAATTGTGTCGAAGCCGGCGAACTTCTTGATCTCTTCCATGCCCAGATTGTACGGGCTGCCGGGTAAAAGCAGGCCGGTGCTGTGGTAAAACGCACCCGCGAGCGGGCCCACCGTCTTGATGAACGCCGATCGATCGATCGCGAGCGACAATGCTTCGCGCACGCGAATATCGTCGAACGGCTTCACCCTGACGTTCGGAATGAGGTTGATGAAGGTCGGCGTCGGACGCCGCGAGGCGACGATATTTGGCGTCGCGCGCAGGCCCTCGAGCACGGCTTCGTTGGCGAAAAAGAAACAGCCGTGAATGCGGCCGCTCTTCAACGCGGACGCGCGCTCGACCTCGCCCTTGATCGGGAACATCTGGATTTTATCGAGATAAGCCTTCTGGCCGAAATACTTATCATTGCGCGCGAATTCGTAGATCTGGCCGTCGATCGCCCGCGACAACTTGAACGGCCCCGAGCCCATGACGGTGCGCTTCATGCCCTGCCCCGAGGCGTCGAGGGGCTCGACCACCTTGCGCGGTACAATGACGTTGTACGGGTTGGCGACGTTGAAGGGGAAGTCGGCCTGCGGTGCATTCAGATGAATGAGGACCGTCGTGGCGTCCTTCGCCTCGACCATCTTGACGTTGCCAAGCAGCCCCTTGCGCGGACTGACGATGCCGGATGGCGGCTTGCGAATCCGGTCGAGGCTGAACACGACATCGTCGGCGGTCACCGGCATGCCATTGTGGAACTCGACGCCCTTCCTGAGGTGAAACGTGATCGTTTTGCCGTCCGGCGCGGTTTCGTATTTCTCGGCGAGATCCGGAACGAGCTTGTTGATGTCGGTGGGATCGATCCGCAGCAACGTCGAGTAACAAGGAGAACCCACAAACTCAGTGAGATACGTGGCCGACTGATGCATATCGAGCGTCGGCGGATCGCCGCCGTTGCTGAGTAGCAGCGTTCCGCCGCTCTTGGGCGACTGGGTCTGCGCCCAGGACGCCGACGGCAACATCGCAGCCGCCGCAACGCCGCTGGCTCCCGCCTTGAGAACCGCGCGTCGATCGATCGGGAAGGACTTGTTCATGCCATTCGCACTCATCGCCACGTCTCCGTCTCTGCTAAATCGGGATGCCGGCTCTTGGGTTTTTCATCATCCTTGTCGCTTCGCCACGCGTGACCGGCCGCAAGCAAGCCGCGCAGGTAGAAGTTCGCCATCTGTTCGGAAATCTGAGCCGAGGTGAAAGGCCCGTTTGGTCGATACCACTTCGGTATCCAGTTGATTCCGCCAAGAATGGCGAAGCCGGCCATCTTGACGTCGGGGCATTCGAACTCGCCAGCGCGCACGCCATTCTCGATCAGCCGGCGCACGCCATGTTCGAGCTCGTCGCGCTTGCTGACATAGAGCTTGCGATGCGCCGGGCGGATCTTCTCAAGATCGGTTTGCAGGATGCCGCCAAAACCCTCGTCAATGATGCCGCGGATATGGCGCACCAAAAGAATGTGCAACTTCTCGGCAGGGGTGCGGCCAAGCGTCCCAGCCTCGCTCAAGGCGCGCAGGCTGATTTCCGTGCTGCGCATATGGCAGTGGAACAGGATGTCCTGCTTGTCCTTGAAATAGTAATATAAATTACCCTTCGTCATGCCGAGTTCATCGGCGATCTGCTGGATCGTCAACGACGAAAGACGCGAATTTCTCAATACATTAGCGACGCTTTGCAGGATCGCCTCGCGACGATGATCCTTGACGTCGGCCATGCCGTTCCAGCGCGTATTCTTTTTGACAGCCGGCTTTTTGGCGCGGCCGAGCGCACCTTCTCTTCCAGATTTTGCCGGTTTTCTGACGGCTTTGCTCATTTGGACGCCGGTTTAAACGTTTTGACTTTATGTTCAAATTTTCTACTATGTCGCGATCGACATTGTCAACATCAGGCGGACGTAGGTGCGATGAGCAGTGCGCAAGAGTCGAGGGCAGCGTCCGCGCCGAATGCCGCACCCGCGGCAACGCCGCATGAAGGCGCTGCCGCGCCGCTGCTCGACGTCAGAAACCTGACGACCGAATTCGGCAGCGGCGCCAATATCCTGCACGCGGTCGACAATGTAAGTTTTCAGATCAAGCCGGGTGAAACGCTGGGTCTTGTCGGGGAATCCGGCAGCGGAAAAAGCGTGACCGCGCTGAGCATCATGCGCCTGATCCGCAAGCCGGGACGGATCGCCGCGGGCCAGATTTTATACAGAGGGCGCGACCTTCTGACGTTATCGTCGCGCGAAACCATGAACATCCGCGGCAAAGACATCGGGATGATCTTCCAGGAGCCGATGACATCGCTCAATCCCGTTTTCACCGTCGGCGATCAGATTGCCGAAACGGTGCAGATCCATGAAGGACTGAGCCGCCGCGAAGCAATGAACAAAGCTGTCGAGATGCTGAGGGTCGTGCGTATCACCACGCCCGAGCGCCGCGTGAACGACTATCCGCACCAACTCTCCGGCGGCATGCGCCAGCGCGTGATGATCGCCATGGCGCTGGCTTGCAAGCCAAAGCTTTTGATTGCCGACGAGCCAACCACTGCGCTGGACGTAACAATTCAGGCCCAGATTCTCGACCTGCTGAACGAATTGAAAGACAAGTTCGGCATGGCGGTTCTGCTGATTACACACGACCTCGGGGTTATCGCCGAAACGGCGCAGCGCGTGATTGTGATGTATGGCGCCAATATCGTCGAAGAGGCATCCGTCGATGCGTTGTTCGAGGAACCGCTGCATCCTTATACGCAGGGCCTTTTACGCTCCATTCCGCGCATGGACCTGATAAGCAAGAAGCGCCGCCGTCTCATACAAATTCCGGGCACCGTGCCGGCTCTGCGCGGGCAACTGCGGTCCTGTTGCCGTTTTGCGCCCCGCTGCGCGTTCGCCAAGCCGAGCCATTTCGAAAAGACGCCGCTTCTGAAGGAAGCGCGTCCGGACCACAAGGTGGCGTGTTTTCTCTATGACTGAGGCCTCCATCCAGCCGCTTTTGAGCGTTCGCAACCTCAAAAAGCACTTCACCATGCGAGCGAGCATTTTCGATCGCAGACCGGCCATTTTGCGCGCTGTCGACGGTGTCAGCTTCGATATCGCACCCGGCGAGACGCTCGGACTTGTCGGAGAATCCGGTTGCGGAAAATCGACGACCGGCCGCACCATTCTGCGGCTCGACGAGCCGACGTCCGGTGAGATCGTGTTCGAGGGCCGCGACATCCGACAATTCGATCGGCATCAATTGCGAAGCGCGCGACGGCAGCTTCAGATCGTCTTCCAGGACCCCTATTCGTCTCTCGATCCACGCAAGACCGTCGGCGCGACGGTCGCCGAACCGCTGAAAATTCACAACCTCGCTCCGAACCGTCGGGAGCGGGAAGATCGTGTCGTCGAGCTGCTCGAGACCGTCGGCTTGTCGCGCGACCATCTGGGCCGCTATCCGCATGAGTTTTCCGGAGGACAGCGGCAGCGGATTGGTATTGCGCGGGCCCTCGCCGTTAGTCCGAAGTTGATCATTTGCGACGAGCCCGTTTCCGCGCTCGATGTCTCGGTGCAGGCGCAGGTCATCAATCTGCTTCAGGATCTTCAGGAAAAATTCGCACTCACCTATCTGTTCATCGCCCACGATCTGTCGGTGGTCGAGCACATCTCGAACCGGGTCGCAGTGATGTATCTCGGCAAGATTGTGGAGATCGCCCCCGCACAGGAACTCTACACAAATCCCGTTCATCCTTATGCGGAGGCCCTGCTGTCGGCAGTGCCGACGCCAGATCCGAAAGTCAAACGTGAAAAGATCGTGTTGACCGGTGACGTTGCCAGCGTCGCCGACGTGTCACGCGGATGCCGGTTCTATCAACGCTGCCCATTAAGGCAGCCGTCCTGCGCGACAACAAAGCAAGTGCTGACGCCGGTCTCGCCGGGCCATTTTGTCGCGTGCCAGGTTCGCACTGGCGTCAGCGGCGAAAGCGATGACCAGGACGACGAAGACGGAGTGGATACGTCAAACGGTCGTTCGTAGGAATTCGCTACTCTGCCGCAAGGTTGAGCAGCGTGGCAGCGTTAGAACCGGTAAGCTTGCGAATGTCGCTATGAGCCACTTGCAAATCCAGCAGGATTTCCAGCACGGCGCGATAACCATCGACCGGCCGGGGCGAGCCCATCAGCCCAAGATCGGAGCACAATAGGGTGCGGTCGACGCCTGCGACATCGATCAGGTGCTTGAGCTTGTCCGCATCGTATTTCTTCGAGCGCCCCTCGACGAACATGCAAATCGAGTGCTCCATATAGACGCCGAGCCCGACGAGTTGGCGGATGTCCTCGTCGGTGCAGCCGACCACGTAGGTCGGATGGTTGACGATCATCTTCTTCACGCCGCGGCGGCGCGCCTCCTCGAAGACCAGATGCAGTTCCGAGGCCGGCAAATGACCGCCGGCAAGGATGATGTCGGCCGCCGCGATCAGATCGAGTACCTGCTTGGTATTGTCGCTGAGCTTCCCGGTATCATCGAGCGCACTCAGGGGAATCGGATCGAGCATCTTCTGCGATGTCTTGGGGAACGTCTTCGCCTGGCCGGACGCCTGCGCGATATGGTTCTCGGCCGACAACGTCGGCATCCATACGATCTTGGCGCCAATGATCGCCGCATGGTTGACCGCGTGCGGATTGATGCCGCCGACCGCATTGTTCAGGGCGATGCCGGAGAACAACTTCACGCCCGTATCGGGGAACAGCTTCTCGAGCAGGATCGCGTGCGGCGTACCGAGGTAGAAATGGTCCTTGTAGACCAGGGCGCGGAATCCGGCCGCCGCGCAATCCATCATCGCTTCGTGATGGTCGAGGATGCGCGGCATCGCGGCCGGGCCGCTATGGCAATGCAGATCGATCGCCCCAACCAGCAACTTCTCCACTTCTTCCTTACGCTGGCGGTCCGGGCGAGCGGCCGTTTCGACTTGTTGCATGACAATTTCCTTTCAAATCGTTGAGCGCCCGTCGGTCTTGATTCGGCCCGAGCGACGTCTGCCGTGGGGCCTGCTTTCTTTGGCGGTCCGCACAGTCAACTACATCGAGATATTCGCTTCCTTGATGACCGGGCCCCATTTCTTCAATTCGGATGCGATGTAGGTATTCAGGTCGGCCGGTGTGCCGCCAGCCGCTTGCATACCGAAGGTAAGCAGAACTTTCTTGCCGTTTTCACTGGCAAGAAAGCCGTTGGACGCGGCATTGATTTTGTCGATGATTGCGGCTGGCGTCTTGGCAGGCGCGACGATCGCATACCACGCCGTGGCCTCGAAGCCTGCAAAGCCGGCCTCCTGCACCGTTGGCACGTCCGGCAGATTGACAGCACGTTCGGCGCTGGTGACGGCCAGCGCTTTCAGCTTACCGGCTTTCACCAGCGGTACATAAGTCGTCATGAAGTCCATGCCGACATCGACCTGGCCTCCAAGGATATCGACCGTCAGCGGCGCGGTGCCACGATAGGGAACGGCCGTCATGTTGATTTTGAGCTGCCGTTGCAGCAACACGGACGTGATGTGTCCCAGCGTTCCATTGCCGGGATGGCCGACATTCAATTTGCCCGGATTGGCTCTGGCATAGTCGGCCATTTCCTTGATTGTTTTAAAGGAGGTCTTCGGGCTGGCAATGATGACCAGCGGCGATTTCGCGACCAGCGCCACCGGCGTGAAGTCCTTCTCAGGATCATACGGCATGCTTTTGTACATCAGTTTGTTCATGGCGATCGGAGCGGGCGTGCCAAACAGCAGCGTGTAGCCGTCCGGCGCTGCGTGGGCGACCAAGCTGCCGCCGATATTGCCGCCCGCACCGCCGCGATTTTCGACGATGAATTGCTGGCCGAGTTTGACGCTCAATTCCGCCGCCACAGAGCGCGCCAGCGCATCCGCGTTGCCGCCGGCTGGGAACGGCACGATCATGGTGACAGGGCGGGCCGGCCAGGTCTCCCCTTTCGCGATGCCGGGCAACGCTGCCGCTGCGGCAAGTCCGGCCAGTGCGGTACGGCGAGTGATATTGCGGGTCATCGGTTTCCTCCCGTGTGAGCCATGTTTGGCTTTTTCCGTTGCAGCCGGCGGGTGCCGCCTCGCATGCACGGTTTTATTGGCTTGGATACTAGCCGACCCGCTGCCCTTCGAGACCGTTATTTGCTGGCGTTCCGTATCGCGAAACGGCGGCAAATCCCTTATAGTTACGTATGCCATCCTTCCCGCCAGTCCAGTCGGTGCAACGCGCGCTTCGCCTTCTGGCCGAGCTCAACAGACAGCGCGTCACCACGATCGGCGAACTCCATCGCCGCACAGGCTTGCCCAAACCGACGATCGTGCGCCTGTTGAAAACGATGATGACCGAGGGTTTCGTCTCCAATGATGGGCGACTTGGCGGATATCAGGTGACGTCGCAGGTATCGACCCTGAGCAATGGCTTTCACGGCGCGCCATTGATCATTGAGGCGGCTCGCCCCTGGGCGATCGAATTGACCCGACGCCTCAAGTGGCCGACCGCACTGGCGCTGCTGGAGAAGGATGCGGTCGTCGTCCAGTTCAGCACCATTCCCGATAGCCCAATCTCGCCTTTCCACGCCACCATCAACATGCGGCTGAGTCTGGTTTCCCGCGGCTTGGGGCGCGCTTATCTGGCGTTCTGTCCGAAGGAAGAGCGGCAGCTTCTGGTCCGCATGCTCAAGGCATCCCCGCGTGAGGAAGACAGACCTCGAAACCTCACGAAAGTGGTGGAGCAATTTGTTAGGACGACGCGCAATCGGGGGTTTGCGCAGCGCGATCCGAATGTTCAGCCGACGAATTCGGACACGATTGCGGTGCCGATCATGGCGCACGGACGCGTGCTCGCGACTTTCGGCTTGACGTATTTCCGCTCCGCAGTCACGCGGTCAAATCTTTTGGAAGAACTTGTTCCAGCGTTAAAAGAGTTTCGCATGAAAATAGAGGAAAGCGTCCAGGCGATGAATAAGACGTGATGCGTATCTGTGACCTGAGCTGCCTCACGTCTGCCCCGTTAATCCCTGTCAGACTTTCAAGCCGAGGAGCTGACGCGCCGAGGCCGGAAATATTGACAATCCGCCTGTCCCAACTAGACTATCTAACTAGGTAGTTAAGGGATTTCCATGATCACTGGCACCACGCGTCTTTACTGCATTATCGGCGACCCGATCACGCACGTCAGAACGCCGATGGTTTTCAACGACTACTTTGCAGCCCGGAAAATCGACGCGATCTGCGTGCCGGTGCAGATCGGCCGGGACGACCTGCCGAGCGGATGGGCGGGGCTGAAGGCCATCAGCAATATGGATGGCTTTATCGTCACCTCCCCGCACAAGGCGGAATCGGCGCAGCTTTGCGGCAGGCTCGAAGGCGACGGCGTCCACACCAACGTCGTCAACACGGTACGCCGCGAACCCGATGGGACATATAGCGGGACGTTGCTGGATGGGCGGGGGTTTGTGACCGGGCTTATGAACCACGGTCATAACGTCCAGGGCCGGCGCTTTTATATCGCCGGCGCCGGAGGGGCCGGAACCGCCCTGTCCTTCGCGCTGGCCCATGCCGGCGCGGCCAAATTGACCATCTACAACCGGACACGTCCGAAGGCCGAAAAGCTCGCCGCCGCCGTCGCCAAGTCCTATCCCGGCTGCGACGTCAAAGCCGGCACCGCCGATGCCTCCGGCCATGACGTTGTCGTCAATGCCACCGCGCTCGGCCTGAAACCCGACGACGGCCATTCCTTCAACCTCGCCAGCGCCGATCCCTCGGCCCTCGTCGCCGAAGTGGTGATGAAGCCCGACATGACGCCGCTGCTGATCGCCGCGGAAAAGCGCGGCCACCCCATTCATTTCGGTATTCATATGCTCAACAGCCAGCTCGAACTGATGATGCAGTTCTTCGGCGTCAGCAAACCGGCGGCAACATAAGCCCACCACCGCGAGGCCAGAACGATGACATACGTCGTCACCGAGAATTGCATCAAGTGCAAATACATGGATTGCGTCGAGGTCTGTCCCGTCGATTGTTTCTATGAAGGCGAGAACATGCTCGTCATTCATCCCGACGAGTGCATCGACTGCGGCGTCTGCGTGCCGGAATGCGCCGCCGAGGCGATCAAAGCCGACACCGATCCGGGGCTCGATCAATGGCTGGCGCTCAATGCCGAATATGCCGCGAAGTGGCCGAACATCACCGAATACAAAGAGCCGCCGGCCGACGCGAAAGAATTTGACGGCAAGCCCGACAAGTTCGCGAAATACTTCAGCCCCGAACCGGGCGAGGGGTCATGACCCTCAACGATCTGACGGAACAGCTTGCCGGCGCACGCGCCGAGACGCGCGTGCTCGATACCGCTCCGTGGCTCAAACTTATCGCAAGCATCGACGACGCCTACGCGGTCCAGTCCATGCTGGCCGAGCAGGCCGGAGGCGACGTGCGCGGCTGGAAGGTTTCCGCGCTGAGCGTCGAACAGCAGCGCCTTTATTCGGCCAATCGCCCGGTGGCCGGCGCCCTGCTCGCGCCATTCGTGCACACCGGTCCGGCGCACTTGTCCTTGAAAGGCTTTGTGACGCCGCTGCTGGAATGCGAAGTATCCTTTCTGCTCGGCACGGATTTACCGGCGCGCCCGCAACCCTACAGCCGTGACGAAATCGAAGCGTCGATCGAGGCGGTCATACCGGCGATGGAAATTGCAGACGGACGCTGGCCGGATGACGCGCCCGGACTTCTCAAGCTTGCGGATTCCATGGGCAATGGCGCTTTCATTACCGGCACGCCCGTCGAGAATTGGCGCAAGCTCGACCTCACTTGCATCGACGTAACGCTGTCTCACGATGGCAGCGTGGTCGAACGCGGCAGCAGTTCGCGTATTCTCGGGAATCCGCTCCTGGCGGTGGTTGCACTCGCAAACGCGCAGCCGTTGCCGTGCGGCGGTCTCAAGCGCGGCCAGATCGTCACGACAGGCACTTGCACGACGCCGATTCCGCTCAAGGCCGGTCGCTATACCGGCGACTTCGGCGCGCTCGGCGCCTTGACGCTCGACATCGCCGCGTAGCGTCAAAACGCGACGCCGCCCGCTAGAGCCTTTCCGGCTTTGATGGAATCAAAGCCGGGCTCTAGCTTTCTGTTTTGACGCGTTTTCTTCACGCGAACCGGTATCCACTTCGCTCGAAAACGCTCTATGTCGCCACTTCCGGCTTCCCGCCGGAGCGGCGCTCGACCTCTTGCAAAATGCCCGCAACATCGTGGCCTGTACCGAATTTGTCGATCATATCGCCGAACATATCGACGACGCAGTCGAGCAGCGTGAAATGCAAACCGCCCTTTGCCGCCAGCGCCTGCGCGGTGCGGATATCCTTGAGCTGATATTCCGCCGGACCGCCCGGCACGAAATTGCGCTCAATCATGCGCTCGCCGTGAATATTGAGAATCTTGGAATCGGCAAAGCCACCCATCAGCGCCTTGCGCGCGGCCGCCGGATCGGCGCCGCCGCATTTGAGAAAGTGCAATGCTTCCGCCACCGCGATCATTGTCGCGCCGACGATGATCTGGTTGGCGAGTTTCGTCATCTGCCCGGTGCCGACCGGCCCGATACGCGTGACGCGGCCCATGGCACCGAACACGTCGGCGAGCCCGTCGATAACCTTGGCGTCGCCGCCGGCCATGATCGCCAGCGTTCCGTCGCGCGCACCCGGCTCTCCGCCCGACACCGGGGCATCGACATAGCCGATGCCCGCCTTGAGCTTTGACGCTTGCGCCTGACAGGTTTCGACCGGAATCGAACTCATCACCACCAGCACCGAGCCGGCTCCGAGGACTTCGGCCGGAATCTTGCCTGTGCCGTCGGCAGTGAACAGCACGTCGTCGACCACGGGGCCATTGCTCAACATGACGATAACGACATCCGCGCCGGCGCAGGCCGCGGACGGACTGCCGGCAATCGTCACATCGAATTTGGTCAGCGGGGCGGCCTTATCGGCGCTGCGATTCCAGACCGTCACGGCAAAGCCGGCCTGCGCCAGCCGGCGCGCCATATGCGCGCCCATGATCCCGGTTCCGAGCAGCGCGATCCGACGATCCAGCGATGCCGCCATGACTCACCCCCACTCTATCCCGCTTGCTAACTGACTTTATCCTACTTGAGCTTTCTTGACGGCAGCGAGCACCTTGAAGTCTGGCGACTTCTTGTAATGAGCGTCTAACGGATAGCAGCCGGAGACGATGCCGTTGCGCGGCGCGGTGGTGCAGTCGCTGAAGGTGCGGCAATTGCGCTTCTTCTGCATGCCCCTGCCGGACAGAATATCCATCGGCAATTCCGGATAGGCCAACACCATGCGGCCGAGCCCGACCAGATCGACCCAGCCCATGCGCACGACGGCCTGCGCGACGTTCGGGAAGAATTCCTGCAAGTAGGTGTAACCCGAGCCCATCAGGCAGAAGTCCGGGAACGCTGCCTTGAGGTCGCGCACGACTTTAATCTGTCGCATCACGCCGATGAAAGGATCTTCCGGCGGATAGTAGCCATCGGACGGCGGATAGAGCGCCGGACGAATGATGTGCGGATTGTAATACGGGCTCGCCGCCGTCAGATTGACGAAGCGAACGCCGAGCCCGCGCATGATCTCGAACAATGCCTTGGTCTCGGTGAGATCGTATGCGAGCGGATTGTCGGGATTTCCGCCGAAGGCATGCCGGTAAGGCAGCTTGAAATCGTCCGGCACGCCGGGACCGAGCGCACCCGGCACCGAGCGCGCCGGGTCCGGCTTGAACGGCACCGAGTCGAAGGCGCTCAGACGCACGCCGATCTTCAGGCGCGGCGCTTCGGCGCGGATGCCTTCGATAATTTCGCGCATGAAGCGCGTGCGGTTTTCAAGGCTGCCGCCGTAGGGGCCGGGCCGATCGACCGCGCTCAGAAATTCGTGGCCGAGATAGCCATGGCAATGTTTGATATCGACAAAGTCATAACCGCAGGCTTCGGCGCGCTTGGCGGCGATGACATAGTCGCCGATCAGGGTTTTGATCTGGTCGTCGCTGATCACCGGGCGCTCTTTCGGATAGCCGAATTTGCGGTCAAGCAGCGGGTGGTTATAGGCGATGATCGATTCGAACTTGGTGTTGTCGTTCGGCTTGCAGAAGCGGCCCGAATGGGTGAGTTGGAGCCCGATCACCAGATTGTCGTCGTTGCCGGTCGCTTCCTTGTGCGCGGCAATCGCGATATCGCGCAGGCCCGCGATATCGCGCTGGCTCTCCGCCGTCATCATGAGTTGCTTCGGATTGGCACGCCCGTCCGGACGCACGGCGCAAGCTTCGCCGCCCCATAGCAGCTTGCCGCCGCTCAGTCCGAAACGGCGCCAGCGCCGCCTGGTGTTTTCCGAAGGCCGGCCGTCGCGCTCGCAATCCCATCCCTCCATCGGGTGGATCGCCAGGCGATTGCCGATCTTCATACCGTCGATTTCGATCGGCGAGCCCAAAGGCGATTTGTCGCCGCCTGCGACAATATCGTCGCAGGGCATGTCGAGACCGAGGGTCTGCATGTAATTGCGGAATCCAGTGACGCCATCGAGCGAACCGGCTTTGGGATAGTCACCGAATTTCATGCTTCCTCCGACTTTTTACTCAATTGGCGCGCCGCGTTGTGCGGTCAGCGTGGCGTGACATAGGACATGATGACATCGACGCAATGCGCGCGCCGCAGCTTGCGCTCGGCGGCACTCGACAGTTGCCGCTCGAAGGCGACCGACAGCGTCGACGAATTGGAAAAATAGAAATAACTCAGCGCCGACATCGAGATGTAGAGATGCAAGGCATCGATGCCGGAGCGGATTTCGCCCTTCGCCTCTCCCGCGGCCAGCACGGTGTGGAGCACATCAACCAGCGACTGGTTCATGTCGCGCAGCCGCTTGGAGCGCTTGAGGTGCTTGGCACCCAACATGTTCTCGCCGGCGAGCAGCGCAATGATCTGCTGATGCTGCTCGCAGTAATCGAACTTGAATTCGACCAGCGCCTTGATGGCCTGGAGCGGCTCCAGATCGGTGAGATTGAGATGGCTTTCGGTCTCGCGCATCGCGCCATAGGCGCGCTCAAGCACCGCCAGATAGAGGTCTTCCTTCGAGCCGAAATAGTAATAAAGCATCCGCTTGTTGGCCACCGCCTGTTCGGCGATGACATCGACGCGCGCGCCGGCAAGGCCCTTGGTCGAGAATTCGATCTCGGCCGCCGCCAGCAACGCCTGGCGCGTGCGCTCGGCATCGCGGATCGGCTCAAGCGGGGCTTCGCTTTTGGCGGACGCGCCGGCTTTCTTCGGTTTCAATGACGCAGCCGTAACCATTATGATCGAGCTCCCGTCAAAAATGCGTTCAGGCGAGCCGACCGAATCGGCGGCCGGTGAGCCGCTATTATAGCGGCAAGGCCCATCGCTTCGGGCTTAAAAATGCGCGCATCCATCTCGCGCAGTGCCGGCGAGACCACCGGACGGAACTGCATTTGCGCGAAAATATCGCGCTCAAGATCGATTCCGGGCGCGATTTCGATCAGCTCCAGCTTGCCGGCTTCGTTGCGGTGAAACACGGCGCGTTCGGTGACATAGAGGGCACGCTGGCCATTTCGCGCGGCCAACGCGCCGGAATAAGTCACCTGCTGGACCTTGTTGACGAATTTCTTTCCCGCGCCTTCGCGCGCAATTTTGGTCTGGCCGCCTTGCCAATCAATATCCAGACCACCGGCGGTAAATGTGCCGCTGAAGATCATGGTCTTGGCGTTCTGGCTGATATTGATGAACCCGCCGGGCCCGATGATCTTGTCGCCGAAGCGGCTGACATTGACGTTGCAGGCCTCATCGACTTCGGCGAACGACAAGAACGCCAGATCGAGCCCGCCGCCATCGTAGAAATCGAACTGATAAGGCTGATCGATCATCGCCTGGTAGTTGCGGCCCGCGCCGGGCTCGTTGCCGGTGGCCGGCGCGCCGCCGATCAGGCCCTGCTCGTTGGTGAGCACCACGTCGTCGATGGCGTTTTCCTCCGCCGCCAGCGAAGCGATGCCGGTCGAAATGCCGGAGCCGAGATTGCAGATGGCGCCCGAGAACAATTCGAGCGCGGCGCGGCGCGCCACGACTTTGCGCGGTGAAAACGGCAGCGCCGCAATATTCGTGAGCGGCACTTTCATCTCGCCGGCATAGGCCGGGTCGTGCACGGTGAAGAAGGTCTGGGTCTGGCCGGGATCGACCACGATCAGATCGACCAGCATGCCGGGGATCTTCACCTGCTTGGCAGGAAGCATGCCGCGCTTGGCCATGCGCTTGACCTGGGCGATGACGATGCCGCCGGCGCGGCGCGCGGCCTGCGCCATCGAGATCATCTCGCCGAAGACGGCCTCGTGCTCCATCGTTATATTGCCGTCTTCGTCCGCCGTGGTCCCGCGCACCAATGCGACATCGACGTGAAACGGCTTGAAGAATAGATAGTCCTTGCCGCCGACCTGAATGAGATCGACGAGATCCTCGGTGGCGCGCTTGGTTTGCTTGCCGCCGCCGTGGCGCGGATCGACGAAGGTGTCGAGGCCGACATGGGTGATAAGGCCGGGGCGGCCCGCGGCCATCTCGCGCGTCAACTGCGACAGGCAGCCTTGCGGCAGCGTATAGGCTTCGATCTCGTTGGCCGCCGCCATGCGCTCGACCGGCGGCGAATCCACCAGCGTGCCGCAGACGACGCGCTTGAGCAGCCCGGGATGCGCCAGATGGCCGATCCCGCGGTTGGCGCGGTCGCCGAGGCCGACCGGATGAACGGTGGTGAGCTGACGCGGCGCGCCTTCCGCGAGGAAGCGCTTGCCGATGGCGCCGATGATCGTGTCGGGAACGGAGTGGCCAGCGCCGGAGCCGCCGATCAGCAGCGTGTCGCCGTCGGCGACCACGCTGGCCGCTTGTTCCGCCGTGACGACGCGTGGCGCCATGTTCCTACTCTCTCAATGCGTGCCGTGAGGTCGCAGCGCGCCGTTCAGACGCATGGTCCCCTGCGTTTGTGAGGCTCGCGCCGGGTCATTCGCGGTGGGCAAATTAATAACCGGCATACCATTGAACCAACACAGGAGTTGAATAATTATCTAGTTAGTTATATAGCTCGGGCATCGATCCTGTCAACGAAACTGCGAACTTGAGCCACCGCCATGAGCACCCTCGCCCGCGAACAGGTCACCAGCGTACAGCATTGGACCGACAGCCTTTTTAGCTTTACGGCGACCCGCAATCCGGCCTTCCGGTTCCGCAGCGGGCAGTTCGCCATGATCGGTCTGGAGGTCGCCGGCCGGCCGCTTCTGCGCGCCTACAGCATGGCCAGCGCCAACCACGAAGAGCAACTCGAGTTCTTCTCGATCAAGGTCCAGGACGGGCCGCTGACGTCCCGGCTCCAGCATCTGCAAGTCGGCGACAGCATCCTCGTCAACAGCAAGCCGACCGGCACCCTGATCCTCGACAACCTGTTGCCGGGCCGCAACCTGTACCTGATGGCGACGGGCACCGGATTGGCGCCGTTTCTCAGCATCATCAAGGATCCCGACACCTACGAGCATTATGAAAAGATCATCCTGGTTCATGGCTGCCGGCAGGTTGCTGAACTCGCCTATGAAAGACTGATCACCGAAGAATTGCCGCGGCACGAATTCCTCGGCGAACTGGTGGCCGCGAAGCTGATCTATTATCCGACCGTGACGCGCGAACCGTTCCGCAATCGCGGCCGGTTGACCGACCTCATCGCCTCCGGTCGGTTGTTCGACGATGTCGGCCTGCCTCCCCTGTCCACTGCGAATGACCGCGTCATGATGTGCGGCAGCCCCGGCATGTTGAGCGATCTCGTTGCGATCCTTCGACAGAACGGTTTCGAAGAGGGCAACCACAGCACCCCCGGCCACTACGTCATCGAGAAGGCCTTCGTCGAGAAATAAAGCGCGCGGATTCTGCGCGCTTAATCCATCGCCAGCACGCCCTTCGACTTGAAGATGCTGCGGATGCGGTTGGAATAGTCGTGGAAGCCGTCCGGCAGCCGGTCGAGCCGGCGCGGACGCGGCAGATCGATGTCGATGATCTCGACGATGCGGCCGGGGCGCGGACCCATCACCACCACGCGGTCGGCGAGCAGCACCGCTTCGGGAATGCTGTGCGTGATGTGCAGCGCGGTCTTGCGCGTTTCCATCCACAACCGCTGAATATCCATCGATATCTGTTCGCGCGTCAGCGCGTCGAGCGCGCCGAACGGCTCGTCCATCATCAGCACCGACGGACCATGGACCAGCGCCCGGCAGATCGAGACGCGCTGGCGCATGCCGCCGGACAATTCATACGGCTTCTTCTTTTCGAAGCCTGCGAGACCGGTGGCCTTGAGAAGCTCGCGCGCGACGCGCTCGTATTTGCTGCGGTCCATCTTGCGGATGTCGATTTGCAACATGACGTTTTCCAGAACGTCGCGCCAGTCGAGCATGATGGCTTCCTGGAAGACGATGCCGACATCGGTCTGCGGGCTTTCGACCTTTTGTCCGGCGACGGTGATCGTTCCCGACGTATAGGACGCGAGGCCCGCGACCATCTTGAGGATCGTGGTCTTGCCGCAGCCGCTCGGGCCGACGATGGCGACGAACTCCGACTGCTTGATGTCGAGATTGATGTCGCTACAGGCTTCGACAGCGCCGCTTTTGGTCTCGTATTTCTTGCCGACATTCTTCAGCCGGATATAGGGTTCGGTCATTGGCCTTGCACTTCTCACCGTCAAATCTCAACGCAACATCGAAACATCCGGCTGGCAGCCTCCCCGCGGCGATGCCGCGAAGAGGCCGCCAAACGTCGTTACTACTTTTTCGGCATATAGGGCGGCTCGGACAAATACTCGTTGGTGTAGTATTTGCTCATGTCTTTCTGTTCTCCCATCTTCGCATACTTCTGCAGAAGATCCTGGCTTTCCTGCCAATCTTCCTTGGCCGACCACATGATCGGCTTACCTTCGGTGTGCTTGGTATGAGTGATGGTCAAGGTGCCGTTGATCTCCAACAGCGCGATTTCGGTATTGAAGGCCGGCGCGTGCTTGATGAAAAGGGCCGCGGCCTCATCGCGATGCTTGTCGGTGTATTCCCAACCGCGTTGCGATGCGGCGAGGAAGCGGCGGAGCTGATCCTTGTGCTTATCATCCTTGAGCCAGTCATTATTGACGATGATAGCGCTGCTCAAGGTCGAAATGCCGGCCAGATCGTAGAGCCGAGTCCAGCCCATCTTCACGCCGCTCTGGAGCTGCATGCGCGGACCCTGGTCCATGAAGTAACCGAGCAACGAATCGGCCTGCCCGCCTAGCACGGCCTGTTCTTTCGCCGCCGGGTTGGCGACGGTGATCAGCTTGACGTCGCTGACCGGCATATTGAGCTTGCCCATGAAGGCCGTGAAGATCGCGAGGCTGGCATCGCCGGCGGTAATGGCGATGCGGCTACCCTTGATCTCCGAGACCTTGCTGGGCTTGGGGTTGTCGGCCCGGTAGATGAACGACATCGGGCTTTGCTGCAGCGTAACGCCGACCGCCTTGATCGGCATGCCGGCATTGATGCCGCGCATCATGGTCGCCGCATCCACATAGGCAACCGGATTGGTCTGGTTGGCGACCAGTTGGGCGACCGTGGTCGAGCCCGAGCCTTCCAGAATCTGGACGTCAAGCCCGGCTTCCTTGTAGAAGCCCTTGTCGAGCGCGACGAAGAACGGCGCGTGCTCGCCATACAGCGTCCAGTTCAGACGAAATGGAAACTTCTCCAGCGTCTGAGCGCTCGCCGACGTGGCGAAGGCCGCAATGGCCGCGACCGCGGCTACCAGCGGCAGCAATAATCCTGTCCTCTTCATGTCTGTCTCCTCCCTGATTGTCTTTGACGTTGCGAAGCTTTTCTTTCGGTCGTTTTTGCAGATAACAACGTGAGCGGACGGCCCGGCTACATTGTGCCAGCCCCTTCGCGAATCCGGTGCGTGACATGCCAGGGGATCAAGAATCCCTCCAGCAACTCCACGACATAATAAAATACGAGACCGATGATGGTCAGCGCCACGATGGTGGCGAACATCAACGCGGTTTGCATGTTTGAGTTGGTCACCAGCAACAGATAGCCCAGCCCCTTATCGGCGCCGACAAATTCGCCGACGACGGTGCCCGCGATCGCAAGCGTCGCCGCCACTTTCAAGCCGGTGAACAGGTAAGGCAGGCTGGTCGGCAAGCGAAACTGCGCGAACACCTGCATGCGCGTCGCACCCATCGATTTCGCAAGATCGGTCATTTCGGTCGACATCGATCGCAGACCGACGGCGGCATCGATCACGATCGGAAAAAACGAGATCAGAAAGGCGACCAGGATTTTCGGCGCGGCACCGACGCCGAACCATACCAGAAACAACGGCGCAATCGCGACCTTCGGCACGATCTGAAAGAACAACATCGTCGGCATGACGAAATCGTTAAACCGCCGGGAAGACGTAATCGCGATGGCCAGCGGAATGGCGACAGCAACCGCCAGCGCGTAGCCGGCCAGCATTTCGTAGACCGTCACCCAGCCATTGCTGAGAAGAAGGGGAAACTCGTCGATAAAAGCCTGAGCGATAGCGCCTGGCGTTGGCAGCAGATACGGCGGCATGTTGAAAATGACGACGACAAGCTGCCAGCCAATGAGGAAGCAGACGATGCCGACCAACGGCGTCAGCTTGCGCAGCAGGTTCATCGCGGTCGCGGCGCCCGGAGCAGAGGTGTGGTTTTTTTCACTATCACTCACCAAAGCCATCGTTTCCTACCTTCAAGTCCACATCGTTGACCGTGTGGCTGTCGTTCAGCGTAGCAGAGCCATCAGGCCGGTAAAGCGTCCCGGACCTCGGAAACCCGGATCGCAGACGCCGTTACTGTCTCGGTCAAGTCGACGCCCAGCCCCGGCATCTTCGGAACGGGCATCACATCGCCCGACGCGCGAAATTTGTCGTCCATCGTTCCGCGTCCGGCCAGATATTGAGGACCATTGACGGCCGCTGGATATTCAAGCCCGGCCCAACCGAAGAAATGCGCAGTCGCCGCCATCGACAATTCCGGATCGGTCAGTCCGGATGCATACAGCAGCAAGCCATGATCGTTGAGGAGGCGCGCGATACGCGAGGCATTCCATAGGCCGCCGCAGCGTGCGACCTTCATGGCGATACCGTCGAACATGTCGAGCGCGATGAACTCGTCCACTTCGACCGGCGACACGATGCCCTCATCCATCAGGATCGGCAGCGCACCTTGTGTTTTAAGCTCCTGATAGGCGCGGAAGCGATTGGGCGGCAATGGCGATTCCAGGCCTTTTAAGCCGAGTTCGGCAAACTTCGGCGCCATCGCCAGCGCCGTCTCCAGATCGTAATTAGTGTTGGCATCGCACCAATGAAAGCCATCCGGCGCAAAGGCCATGACCTTGCGCACGAGTTCAAGATCGTAAACGGGCGTTTGCGGATAACCGACCTTGATGTTGAAGCTGGTATAGCCCTGCGTGCGACCCTGCCGCAGCATTTCCTCCGCGCCGGCGATCGTCGGCGACTGCACCGTCCAACTGAGTTTGATTTCGGATTTCGTGGCGCCGCGCAAAGGCGCGCCCAACAGATCGCTGACTGGCTGATTTGTTTGCTTGCCCCACAGATCGTAACAGGCGAGATCGATACCAGCTTTGCACAGTGGCTGACCGACGGAGAACGACGGCCGGATCGCGCGCTCCATGCGGGCATGAATGTCGGCCAGGTCGCTCGGATCGCCACCGAGGATCGCAGGCGCGAGATAATGTCGCAGCGTGGATTCGACCGACTCGACGGTCTCATAGGTCCAGGTTTCGACCGGGACCGACTGACCCCAGCCTTCGACACCGTTCTCATCGGTCAGGCGCACGAGCACGGACGGACGCGCACCGCCCTTGAAGAATTTAAATTCACCAAGCAGCGGATAATCAAATCGCTTGATATCGACGTGGACGATCCGAGCCATCGCGGACCCGTTCCTCTCAGTGTTTCCTCACGTCCCACCGTTTTCGGCGGCCGAACCGAAGCATCGGGTGCAGCCTGCCGCCGAGTCCGCCAAAGCCCGCGGAGTGGATTTCCGACCATCTTAACTATCTGGTTAGATCAACGCGAGCGAAATTTTTGGACGGGCGGCGGATCAAGCCGGCTCAGTGCCGCCCCTCATATAAGTCGCGGCCCAGCACCAGCGCCTTGATCTTGCCGTCGGCAATGCCGCGCTTGAGCATCCAGAACCCGCAATCTGGATGAATATATTTCACCCGGCCGACGCCCAACACCTTGTCGGCGTGTTCAATCGCACGCGCGATCGTGTCCGCGGATTCGACCACAGTCTGTTTGATGTCGACAACGCCCAGGCCAAAGCCGATCTCCGGCCGCAGTTCCTTGAATACGGCCAGTTCTTCCGGTGGACGATGCGCGTTTTCCATCACGATGTGATCGACATGCAGCTTGTTCAGATAACCGATGAGTTGGCCCCAGCCGCCCTTCTGAATGGTCTGACCACCGTAATTGCCGAAGCACAGATGCACCGCCGGCACGGTCGGAATCGCGTCGAGCACCCGGTTCATCGCGTCCGCCGCCCACTCCCATTCCTCCGGGCTGCCCGGCAGATTGGCTTCGTCGACCTGAATCACCTCGGCGTCAATATGCTTGACCTGCTCGGCCAGCACGTCCGCGATCGCCATGGTCAGCGCCGCCTTGTCCTTGTAATGCGTATCGAGCAACATCTTGGCCAGCATATGCGGGCCGGTGAGCGTGAACTTGAGCGGACGCGTTGCGAGCTTCTTGGCGCGCGCGCAGGCCGCCGGCAGATCGAGCGAACCCGGACCGACCGCGGTCTCAACTACGCCCGGTGGCCGCGACCGGAATTTGTGATCGGCCGACTGCTTGAACGCCAGCCATTCGGCCAGGCCGATCTCGTTGCGCACGCCCGCCATCGGCCGAATGAAATATTCGATCATGCCGTTGGTTTCCGGATGATTGACGTCGAAGCGATAAAGTTCGCCGTCGCAGACGAGATCGATGCCGGCCTGCTCCTGCGTATTGATTACGACCCGGGTCGCATCGATGACGGCCTGCTCGGACGGCAGCGCGACCAGCCAGTCCGGCACCGGATAGGAGCCGACGGTGGTGGTGAGAATACGCGCGTTTGACTTGCTGCTCATGACCTGCCCTTTAGTTTCAATGGTTATTGTTAGACGGCCGCCGCCGCGCGCGGCTTGACCCTGGAAGCGATTTGCGCGCCCTCAACCAGGGCCTTGAATTTGGCCCAGACGATGGTTTCGTGAATTTCGTCGTTGCCGGCAAAACTGGCGAAGCCGCAATCGGTGCCTGCAATCACGCGCTCCTTGCCGAAAGCATCGACCCAGCGGCCGAGTCGCTGCGCGATCGACTCTTCATGCTCCACCATGACGTTGGACTGGGTGATCATGCCGGGAATCATGATGACGTCGTCGGGCAATTTAGCATCGCGCCATGAGGTCCATTCGTGTTCATGGCGTGGATTCGCGGCCTCGAAAGAGAACGCGCCGGCGTTCAGACGGCCGAGAATATCGACGATGTACTTGACCTCGATGTCATGCACGCGCGGGCCGAAATTGATGCCGTAGCAGGTATGGAAACGCACCTTGTCTTTCGGAATACCGCGCAGCGCGTGGTTGATTGCCTCCACCCGCAATGCGATCCACTTGCGGCACTCCTCCATCGACTTGTCGGGATGGCAGACGTAGTAAGTGACGAGGTGCGGATCGTCCACCTGCAATACGAAGCCCGCCTCGACGATGGCGCGATACTCCTCGCCCATCGCCTCGGCGAGAGCGAACAGGTAGTCCTCTTCCGTTTTGTAATAGGCGTTACGGTTCCAGTCCTCGATACTCGACACCGAGGTTGACGGCAGGAAGGCGTCCGCAACCTTCACCCCTGCGAGTGCCGCTTTGAAGTTACCGAGATCGGTTTTGAGCTTGTCGCCGCCACGATAACTGACCGGCCCGGTGCAGCGATAGTGTGTGTGCCGGGTATGTACGTTCGCCAGTTGCGGCGCATAGAAATCCGGAAAGGCCTTGACCTCGCGCGAACCTGCCCAGGGACTTTGATTGCGGTCGGCGCTGTCGACTTCAAAACCGGCGAGCCGCTCGTTGATATAGGTGATGAAGCTTGGCTTGCTCATCTCGCCGTCGGCGACGATGTCGATACCGATATCGGCCTGTTTCCGGACAATGTTCGCGACTGCTTGACGCACCCGCGAGTCATATTGAGCCTCGTCGATCTTCTCGCCATTGCGCCGCGCGACGCTCATCGCATGCAGATCGGCCGGACGCGGCAGACTGCCGACATGAGTCGTGAGAATCCGTTCGCGGCTGTGCTGCATGACGTCTCTCCCATTTCCGCGTTTTTTGGCGCTGGCGGGATTCTTACGCTAATTAAGTATCTGGTTACAAGCGGGGCGCATGCGGGACAGAGCCGCTCTCCTTCTCGCAATGCGAGTATGTGGCGGATGTGGCCACTTAGGCGGAAGCGCTGCCGGGTACGATCTCGTGCTCCGCAACGCTTCGCGCCACGCGTGACAACACACGCTCTTCATCGAATCGAGGCGTTATATGAGGCGTCAGTTGATCAGCGAGCGATCCGGATCGACAAGTTTATAGCTTGATGCCGGCGGCCTTGATGGCCGAATGCCATTGCGCGATATCGGCGGCAATCGTATCGGCAAACTCCTTCGGCGTTGAACCGATTGGATCGACGCCATACGTGTCGAATTTCTTGAGGATCTCGGGATCGGCCACCGCCTTCTTCACCTCGTTCGCCGCCAGCTCGACGATAGCTTGCGGGGTCTTCGCGGGCGCGATCAAACCGTTCCATGTTTCCGACCGAAATCCCGGATAACCGGATTCGGCAATTGTCGGAACATCCGGCAGCTTTTTCGAGCGTTTTGCGCCAGAGACCGCCAGAGCAATGAGATCGCGGCCGGCATGCGGTAGCGCTTCAGAGAGATTTCCAAAATAGACCGGAATCTGGTTTCCGAGCACGTCGACGATGGCCGGCGCGCCGCCCTTATAAGGCACATGCACCATGTCCAAACCGGCGCGTTGCAGAAACAACACCATCGTCAGATGACTGAGGCTGCCGGTGCCGCCGGATGCATAAGACAGCTTGCCCGGCCGGGCTTTCACATAGGCGATAAAATCCTTCAGCGTTTTCGGCTCGAATTTCGGATTCGAAACTAGACAAAACGGGTTGCTCGCGATGTTGCTGATCGCGACGAAATCCTTGACCGGATCGTAGGTGGCCTTGTGCAGCGCCGGCAGGATTGCGATCTGCGGCAAAGCCGCCACCATCATCGTATAGCCATCGGCGGTCGCGCGCGCCAAGGCACCGGCGGCGATCATGCCGCCCGCCCCGACACGGTTCTCAACCACGAATGACTCGCCCAGCTCGTTGCCGAGATGCTGTCCGATCAAACGCGCAATCCCATCGGTATTGCCGCCAGCCGAAAACGGCACCAGCAGGCTCACCGGACGCGTCGGCCAATCTTTAGCGAAAACATTTGTCGGCAAACCGACGGCCAGACTGCCAGCCAATGCCTGCTTCATAAATGCGCGTCGGGTAGTCATGTGCCGCTCCATAATCTTCAATGCCGATTTGTCGCTTCTTGGCTTCAATTGATCTGTTCGGCGGCCCGAAGGCCTTCAAACATAGCGGTGCGCATCAGGAACGCTCGTGCCTTATCGGGATCGGCGGCGGTCCGGCGCACTTCTTCCAGGCGCTCGCCCCTCTTTCGCAAATCCTTTTCTTCCAGCAACCGCTTGTTCTGAATTGTTATCGCCTGAAGAAAGGCGTTAGCGACGTGACGGCGCTGGCGGTCGTAAAGATCGAGCAAATCCTCGTTTTCGCCTTTGAGCACGCGGCTGAGTTTATCAGCGAGACTGAATGCATCATGAATTCCGAAGTTCATGCCCATGCCGCCAAGCGGATTATTTACATGCGCGGCATCGCCGGCTAGCAAAGCGCGGCCATGCCGATACGACGAGGCTACCCTCTGGTGCACCGTATAAAGATTGGTATGTAAGACAACGTAACGGTTGCCATTGGGTATGAAGCCTTGCAGGCGCTGCTCGGCGGAAACGTAATCCAATAAGGTCTCGGCCGTCGCTTCCGGCGCGGTTGGAAACACCACCCGCCAAACTCCCGGCGGCCCCGCGCCCGGCACTTTGAACAAAGCGCACCATTCGCGTGGATCGGACACGTAGCAGCTATAGGCAAAACCCTGCGGCTCGAAGTCGTGCGGCGTCGTGATGACCAGGAAGCGCTCCTGATAAGTGAAACCGGCAAAATCGATGTCCTGAGATTTGCGCACGACGCTACGACCGCCATCAGCGCCAATGACATAGGCCCCTTCGTAGGCCGTTCCGTCGCTGGCGGTGACCGTAACACCCCTCGCCGTTTGGGTGACGGACTCGACTGTCGTGTTGTAATGGATCGCAAAACCTTCGTAGCCCGACAGTATATCAGCCAGAATGCCGACGAGCTTGTGCTGCTCGCATTGCAGGCGATACGGATAAGGCGTGATATCGCCAAGAATCCCGAGGTCGAACTCCGCGATGACGCCCTCGTCCCGTCCGCGGAACTGCCAACGCGGGCAGAGAATGCCCAAATCATGCAGCCGTTTGGTAACGCCGCTTTCGGCGAACATTTCCATGGTTGGCGGATGAAACGTAGCGGCGCGCGGGTCTTCGTAAATTTCCGTGCGACTTTCAAGCACCAGAACTTGCACACCCGCTCGTACAAGCGACAAGGCGGCAGTCAGTCCGGACGGACCCGCGCCGACGATGATGACACGCTGGTCAGCCATAATTGACTAAAATTCCTCAAGGATACGGCCGTGGCCGTAGACACGATCTTCGATTCCGCAGCGACGCAAGGCGTCCCAATATGTGACGACGTTCATCGCCAGTACCGGCTTCTCAAGCCAGCGTTCCGCATCGGCGGCCACGGCGCCAAAACCAAGATTAGTGCCAACTTGAAGAATGGCATCGATATCGTCGCCATCGATCTCCCGCAAAACCTTGCGCAACGCGGGAGGCTGCACTTCCGCAATCGCGCGCGGCGACGCGCATTTCAGACCCACGAGCCGCACAACGTCGAAGCCTGCTTCCGCAAGGTAAGCGTGGACGGTCTCATCGCCTTTCGGCTGGTGCGGCGTAAGCACGACAATTCTCTTTGCACCAAATTTGCGCAGAGCGGCCGCGCCGGCGGTCGATCCCATCGATACGCCGACCCCGGCGCGCTCCGACAGCGACTTTTGCAAAGAATCGGCAACGGCAACACCGCCGGTGAAGGCTTCGATTGCCACGCCCATGATCACATGATGCGGACCACACGTCACAACCTGATCGATAGCGGGGCCTATGCCGTCGCGCATGGCCTGCACATGAGTCAAGAAACCCTGATCGCTTGCCTGAATCGGCTTTTGCGCGATGGTCAACCGCGCCACATGATTTGTGACGCCGCGCGGCCGCAAAACTTCGGACTCCGGACCGACGACGGTATTGGTCGACGGAACGACGATGCCTATTTTTTTACGAAACCCTAACGCATCCATAAATTTACTCCATCGACCGGACGGATCCTTTTCCGCTGGTCTGCAAGTTACGTGAATTCCAGAGACGGCAACATAAGAACTTGATCAAAGCTGATTTCGCTGTTTACGAAATCGCGTGAGACCCGTCCTCACCGCTTCGGTTGCGGCCGGTGCCGGTCCGACGGTCCCTTTCCGGCACGGTACACAAGCAGCGTGCGCTTGAAAGAAATGAGAATGTCTCCATTCTGATTGTACCCGATGGTCTTCACCGTTATCACGCCGACCTCGGGACGCGATTTTGATTCCCGCCGCTCGACAACCTCACTCTCGCTGTAGACGGTATCGCCTTCATAAAGCGGATGCGGCATACGGACGTCGTCCCAGCCGAGGTTGGCAAAGACGTTTTGCGAAATGTCCGACACCGACTGGCCGGTTACGAGGGCCAGGGTGAAGCATGAATTCACCAGCGGCCGTTTGAACTCGGTGTGGCCGGCGTAGTTCACATCGAAATGCAGCGGAGCCGTATTCTGGGTCAACAGTGTGAACCACGAATTGTCGGTCGACGTGACGGTGCGGCCGAGCGCATGCTTGTAGACATCGCCGACCGAGAAGTCCTCGTAGTAGCGCCCGGTCCAGCCCTGCTTGACCTTATCGTCGCGTGTCATACTCAGTCCTTGTAGCTTTGTCCGCCATCGACATCGATGACGGTGCCACTCACATATGAGCCGCGGGGCGACGCCAGCATCACCGCCAGATCGGCCACTTCATTGGCCTCGGCCAATCGACCGAACGGCAAGCTCTCCAGCCCTTCGCGCCAGCGCTCCTCGTCGCCCAATGCGCTTTTCGCCTTGGTCCGGCGCAAAGACTCAATACGATCGGTGCGGGTTGCCGAAGGATTGATGCCGAAAACGCGGACGTTCCATTCGGGACTCTTGCCGCCAACGGCGCGCGTGAGCGCAATCAGCGCAGCGTTGCCAGCCGCGCCGCAGATATAATCCCAGCGCGGCTCCTGCCCTGCCATGCCGATAATATTGACGATCACGCCGTGGCCACGGCACTTCATCGCATCGAGATAAAGCTGCGTCAGATGAATGTAGCCATAGACCTTGAGCTGCCAGACTTCATCCCAGCGCTTGAGATCGATATCGAACAGGCTGCCACCGGGGATCGCCCCCGCGTTATTAACCAGAATGTCGGCCCCGCCGTGCGCCGCGAACAGCCGCTGGCGCTCGGCCGCCAGCCCAAGATCGCCTGCAAAGATGGCGACGTCGGCGGCAGCGTCTCTCTTAAGCCTTTGCGCGGCGGCGGAGAGCCGCGCCTCATCGCGTCCGGTGATGATGACTTTCGCGCCCTCGCGCGCAAAGCTTTCAGCGCAGGAATAGCCGATACCCTTGGAAGCGCCGGTGATGAGCGCCGTGCGCCCTTTTAATTCGAGATTCATGTCACATTTTCTCCGGCGCTGGGGTCGCCCTCTTGTACCAGTCGGCAATCTCGCTGCCGGTGAAAAAACCGACATCCTCGGAGGCACCCAACAGGTCAAGCATAGCCTCAAGCTCATGAATACGGTGCGGGACGGCAATCAGATGCGGATGCAGACCGATCGCCAGCACGATTGCGCTGTCGCGGCACTCGCGCTCAAAGCGCTGGAACGTATGCTTCAACCGTTCGGCCATTTCGCCAGTGGCATGGCGCTCGATTGCATAGATAATCGAATCATTAATTTCCAGATTATATGGCATTGCGATCATCGGCCCAGCCGTCGTGCGCATCCAGGACGGCCGGTCATCGACTACCCAGTCACAGACGTAGTCGATGCCGAGGCGCTTGAGGATATCCGCCGTGTCGGCGGTTTCCCGCAACCCCGGTGACAGCCAACCGCGCGGCCTTCGGCCGGTAAACTCAGCGACCTTATCGAGGCTGGCCTTGATGATCGCTTCCTCGCCGCCTTCAACGTGATTGATCGCCTTCTGATGCATGCCGTGGCCGATGAACTCCCAGCCGGCGTCGCGCATCGCGGCCGAGGCTTGCGGATAGGCGTCGATCACGCCAGCGTTGAAGCTGGTTGAAGCCGGCAGCTTGCGTGACGCGAGGGCCTCAAGAATGCGTGGCATTCCGGCGCGCATACCGTAATCAGCCCAGGAGAAATTCGGCACGTCCGGCACCGTCTCCCGACCATGCGGCGGCGTAACAATAGTGCGCGGCATCGGCTGATCGAACTGCCAATTCTCAACATTTACCACCAGATGAACGAGAATTCGCTTGCCATTAAGCGGTGGCAGCGGCGCGCGGGCGGAAGACAATTGATAGGGAATTCGTGGGTTGGCCATGCTCAAGCTACTTTCAATGCGTATGGGAAATTTGGATGTCGGCCATGATTTCGGCCTTGTAGGCGACAAATTCAGGGCTGGTAAGGCTGCCGATGGAGCGCGGGCGCGCCAACGTAATCGAAATTGTGCGCACGATCCGGCCCGGGCGCGCCGACATTACGCAGATGCGATCCGACAACAGGATCGCCTCGTCGATATCGTGCGTAACGAACAACACGGTGGTGCCCAGCGATTGCCAGACGTCGAGCAGCAGTTGCTGCATCGACAACCGCGTCTGCGCATCGAGCGCGCCGAACGGCTCGTCCATCAGCAGCGCCCGTGGGTTCATCGCCAAAACCCGCGCAATTCCGACCCGCTGGCGCATGCCACCGGACAGTTGCACCGGAAGCGCATCGGCGAATGACGCCAGACCAACCAGACCAAGCAGCTTGCGCGCGCGCGGCTCGTAGTCGGAACGCGCCAAACCCTGCACCTTCGGGCCAAAGATCACATTCTCCCAGACCGTCAGCCACGGAAAAAGTGCGGCCTCCTGAAATACCACACCGCGATCTGGGCCCGGACGCATCACAGCCGATCCGTCAAATAGCAATGTGCCGTCGGTGATTTTCTCGAAGCCGGCGAGAACATTGAGAAGCGTCGACTTGCCGCAACCGGACGGCCCCAACAGTGCGACGAATTCGCCTTCATCAACGTTCAGACTGACATCATCGAGCGCGCGCACGTCTTTGGGTCCGCGGTAGACCTTCGATACGTTGTGAAAAGTGATGGTGCCCATTGCGATGACTCAGGACTGAAAAGATTGCAGGCGCCGCCAGGTCAGAACCCAGCGTTCGATATGTAAAATGATGAAGTCGCTGGCGAGCCCCAGCAGGCCGATCGACGCCATGTCGGCGATCACCACGTCCATGCGGCCGACATAGTAGGCATCCCACAATACATAACCGAGCCCGGACTTGACCGCGATCATCTCCGCCACGATCACCGCGGTCCACCCGATGCCGAGACCGATACGCAGGCCGGTGAAGATCGACGGCAGCGAGGCCGGCAAAACGACTCGCCGCAACACGGTCCAGCGCCCGGCTCCCATCATCAGCGCGGCGCGGATCAGGTTGCGCTCGACGTCACGGGCACCTTGCGCGGTATTCAGGACGATCGGGAAAAAAGCGCCGAGCGAGATCAAAAAGATGGCTCCGATATCCTGGATGCCGAAGATGGCAATCGAGAACGGCAGCCAGGCCGTAATGGGAATCGGCCGCAGAAGCTGAATAGTCGGATCGAGTGCGCCGGCCGAAATGCGATTCCAGCCGATCATAATGCCGACGGGTACGCCGACGACGATCGCGCAGAGAAAACCTTTGCCGACCCGTTCGGCCGAAAAAACAAGATTGGCAAACCATGTGCCGCTATAGGGGTTCAGTCCGAGGCCGGTGGGTCCAAACGCCCATACCTGCCAGGCATGCCAGACCCGGTCCGGCGTCGGCAACACCCCACCGAATAGAGAGCCGCCGCGCCCGGCGATCTGCCAGATAATGATCACGATCACCGGCAGAACGGCAGCCAGCAGCGCGCGTTGCAAGCCTCGACCGGCGACAAGCGAAACACCTACTCCACGGGAGACAGAGTTGCGCTCATCACCGGATTCCGAGCTGATGCGCTCAGGCGAGACCGACATGCCGTTATGCTCCTTTGCCGTCGGACCAACGGCAAATGGTGAAATTTATCCGTCTACTTGGCCAAGGCCTTATCCACGAACGAGCCGTCCCAATGCGCGTCGATCTGGCCCGAGACATCTTTCTGAATCACGCCCAGGTCCGCGAAGGCTTTCGCCTGACGCTTGATCTGATCGGGCGAGATGACCTCACCCAGCTTGATCACTTCGGCTGCCTTCGCCGCGACCTTAGGCTCCATGCCGGACAGCTTGGCATAAGCATCTGCGAATTTCTGCGGCGATTTCGCGAGCTGCTCCTGGCTATTGAGATAGGCCCACACGAAACGCTCGACAGCGGGCTTCTTGGTATCGACGGCGGTTTTCGACGCCATGATCATACCCAACTCGGCGCCAACTGCTTTCGATGAGCCGTATTCGAGGTTCTTGGCAAAAAAGCCGTAGCCTTCCATAACCGGGATCGATTCAAACGGCTCCCAGGTTACAATGCCATCGACATCGCCTTTCTGGAGAGCCTGGTCGAAGTTGGCTCCGCCGCCCTGTATATTGACCGCTGTGAAGCTCTTGTACGGAATATTCTGCTCCACCAACGTCGCCGCGAACTGAAACCAGACCGCCGAACCGGGAGCGATGGCGATCTTCTTATCCTTGAGATCATTCCATGAGTCGAATTTCGTACCCTTGCGGCCGATGACGTATTTCGGCGATGAGCCGACACCCATAAGACCGACGATATTGTTGGAGCCTTGCGCCAATGCGATCGCAAGATCGGCCGGGCCAACGGATGCGATGTCCAGCGAGCCGGCGAGCAGAGCTGTGCGCGCGTCGGCATAGCGCACGAACTCGACGAGCTTGAGATCAACGCCGAGCTTCTTCATTTCGTCGCTGATCAGAATCATCGGCGCCAAATGGCCGACTTTCTGGTAGCCGACCGTCAGGGTGACAGGAGCCGGCAGTGGCTTTGGTTCAGGACCAACGGCGTTGGCTGGCAACGACAACAGGCCCATGGCGATGGCAGCGAATACAACTTTCGTCAGCGTCTTCGGCATCTGCATTGTGGCTCTCCGTTACATCAGTATGAAACGATAAACGACTTCTCATCGTAGCCAGCGGCGCCGCCCCGGGTTGCCGGCTCAGATAACGCGCTCACGGCGCAGAGCGTCGATATCGGCCTCGGCGAGGCCGATAGCTTTCAAGATGTCGTCGTTGTCGGCGCCAGCCTCGGCCAACAGACCCGTGAAATGGGCTGGCGTCCGCGACAATCCGATCGGCTGCCCGACCAGGGTCAACCCAGCGCCGTCTTTGCCCGGAACCTGAACTGCCATGCCAAGGTGGCGAACCTGCGGGTCCGCGAACACCTCATCCATCTTATAGATGGGACCTGCCGGCACGCCGACTTCTTCGAGCGCCTGCAGCCACGCCTGTGAGGTGCGCGTCGCAAACACTTCAGAAAGCTTGGCGGTCAATGCCGGGCGATTTTTGAAGCGAATTTCTTGTGTGGCGTAGAGCGGATCATTTTTCAATTCCGGCTGACCGATCGCATCGCAAAACGCCAGCCATTGGGCTGGCCCACCGACCGCAATATTAATGAAGCCGTCTGCGGTTTTCATGACGCCCATCGGGGTCGAGTAAGGATGATCGTTGCCGGCCTGTTGCGGAACCACGCCCTCAACAAGATAGCGCGCCGCCTGGAAATCCATCATCGCGATCTGCGACTGTAAAAGCGACGCCTGGACCCACTGCCCTTCGCCGGAACCTTCGCGTTCGACCAAAGCGACGAGAATACCGATGGCAGCATATAGACCGGCCGACATGTCCGCGACCGCGATCCCGGCGCGTACCGGCCCCTGGTCGGGCAAGCCGGTAACCCACATCAAGCCGCCCATGCCTTGCGCGATCTGGTCGAAGCCGGCGCGTGTGCGATAGGGACCTGTCTGTCCGAAGCCGGAAATCGACGCCAGAATGATCCGCGGATTGACCGCTTTCAAGTCCTCATAGGCAATGCCGAGGCGTTCTTTCACATCCGGCCGGTAGTTCTCGACCACCACGTCCGCGGTTGCGACCAACTTCTTGAATACGGCCAGGCCCGCCGCCGTCTTCAAATTGAGTGTGATCGAACGTTTGTTGCGATGCAGGTTCTGCATGTCGGAACCGTCGCGCGCACCACTCATACCTTCGTTCGGATCGACACCCGGCGGCGCTTCGACCTTGATAACGTCAGCACCGAAATCGGCAAAGACGCGACAGCAGTTCGGCCCGGAACGCACGCGCGTCAGATCCAGAACCCGGTAACTTGCCAGAGGTGACGAAGCTTGAGGTCGTGTCACGCAGCTATCCCTTTTTCGGCGGCAATATCCGACGCCACGCCGGCAGGTACGCGGCCGTGCCAATTTGTTGCGGCTTGCAGCTTCTTGCCGATGTCGAGCAGCAAGACTTCGCTGCCCGGCCGGCCGATCAATTGAAGGCCAACCGGCATGCCACGGCTATCGAATCCGGCGGGGACGGCCAGTGCCGGCAAACCGAGATAATTGACGAAACGCGTGAAGCGACTGAGCGCGTAAAGGGTCTTTGCCCTGAACCCCTGCGACGACGGATCGACTTCACCGAATCGCGGCGTTTTGATCGGCATCACCGGCAAGACGGCAATGCTGGCTTCGCCAAGATAATGCGACAGGAATTCATCGCGCAAAGCGGGGCGGGTGGCTAGCGCGGCCGCCAATGCGGCGTCGCTGATCGTCAGTCCTTTTGCCAGGCGCTTGCGCAAAATCTCGTTGATGTGGCTGTCTTCGATGCGCGCTGCGTGGGTACGTGCAGCTTCGGCCTGCATGACCAGCAACGCATTGCGGTCCGCGTCCTCCGGGAATCCGCGGCGCGCAACGATCTTCACGCCGATGTTGGCGAGCACACCGATGGCATCGCGACACAATTGGACGATCTCGGGATCGCTTTCGGTCAAAGCATCGTCAAGCGTGACTGCCGTCGTAACGCAATTGTCCATGATCTTATCACTGGATAACGCGCTCCAGATCAGCGCCAGATCGATGGCCGAACGCGCCAGGATACCGATCGTATCGAGGCTCGGCGACAAAGGCATCGTTCCGTCAACCGGGATGCTGCCCCAGCTCGGCTTCAGCGCGGTGACGCCGCAGCAATGCGCCGGAATGCGGACGGAACCACCGGTGTCGGATCCAAGCGCGGCATAGCAACATCCGGAAGCCACGAGCGCAGCCGAACCGCTCGACGAGCCGCCGGGGACGAACTCAAAATTCCAAGGATTGAGAACATTGCCGCGCTCGGCATTAATGCCGGACGGCTCATAGGCCAGTTCCGTCATCTCGGCAGTGGCGATGAGACATCCGCCAGCCTCCGTCAGCCGATTTATAACGCCGGCAGGTTTGGTAATTTCGCCCAATGCCGTGACGCAGCCCCAACCCGACGGCGTCACGCCGGTCGCGATCATGTCTTTCGCGACATAGGGCAGTCCGCCAAGCGGGCCCGGACCGTAAGGCTGAGGCGGCAATGGACTGACGACTGCGTGAAGCTTGTGACCGATCCCGCGCACCCGGCCGCGGCATTGTTCGCCCGCCGCCGCGCGGTCGCGTTCCGATAAAAGCGCCCAATCTGCGAAGCGGGGTGCGGTTTGCATGACTTTCAATACGACCGCGGCAGGCCGAGCGTATGCTCGCCGAGAAACGCAAGGATGAGATTGCTGGAGATCGGCGCGACCTGATAAAGCCGCGTTTCGCGGAACTTGCGTTCGACATCATATTCCGCCGCAAAGCCGAAGCCGCCGTGCGTTTGCAGACAGGCATTCGCCGCCTCCCACGAGGCATCGGCCGCAAGCAGCTTGGCCATGTTGGCCTCGGCACCACATGGCCGTCCATTGTCATGCAGCCAAGCGGCCTTGAAGCGCATCAGGCTCGCGGCTTCGATATGGGCGTAAGCCTGCGCGATAGGAAATTGAATGCCCTGGTTCTGACCGATCGGCCGGCCGAACACGACCCGCTCCTTGCCATAGGCCACTGCCTTATCGACGAACCAGTATCCGTCGCCGATGCATTCCGCCGCAATCAAAGTGCGCTCTGCATTCAGGCCTTCGAGAATGTATTTAAAGCCCCTGCCCTCCTCACCAATCAGATTCTCGGCCGGGACCTCAAGATTGTCGAAGAAGACCTCGTTGGTCTCGTGGTTGACCATGTTTCGGATCGGCCGCACCACCATTCCGCTCGCGAGTGCGGCTTTGACATCGACGAGCAAAACGGAAAGACCTTCCGACCGCTTGCGCACTTCGGCGAGCGGCGTCGTGCGCGCCAGCAGCACCATGTAATCGGAATGCTGCAACCGCGACGTCCATACTTTCTGACCGTTGATGATATAGCGGTCGCTTTTGCGCACGGCCGTCGTCTTCAGTTGCGTCGTGTCTGAACCGGTCGTCGGCTCGGTGACCGCCATCGACTGAATGCGCAATTCACCGCTGGCGATGCGCGGCAGATAATGCCGCTTCTGCTCGACCGATCCCGCGCGCAGCAGTGTCGACATATTGTACATTTGGCCGTGGCAGGCGCCGGAATTGCCGCCGGCGCGATTGATTTCCTCAAGAATGATCGACGCGTCGGAAATGCCGAGGCCGGAGCCACCGTATTCTTCCGGGATCAGCGCACTGAGCCAACCGGCCTTTGTGAGCGCGTTGACAAAATCGTCCGGATAGGCCGCCGCCGCATCCACTTTGCGCCAGTATTCACCAGGAAAATCGGCACAAAGCGAGCGCACCGCCCCGCGCAGGTCGTCATGCTCATCAGGGAATGGAACGCTGAACGCCATCGGTCGCCCTTCTCGGCACACGATAGGGGCACGTCGGGCTGGCCGGAATGACAAATTTCGCGACACTGATTTCGCGTAATTCGAAATCTGTTTGCTTGGGCGCCTCGTTACGACTTTCGCTTCGCCACCGCGTCGGCCGCCTTGATGTCTTTCTCGGCGCTCGACATCAGATACGCGATGAGGCGGCTGCTCGGCGCCTCTATGTCCTGGACTTCTCGCACGCAGATGGCATATCGGCGTTGCGCCCAAGGTTCGGCGAGGCCGACGAGTTTGATGCCCAAGGCTTCCGACAACGGACGGGCCGCCAGCTCGGGCAGAATGCCTATGCCCAGCCCCTGGTGGATCATGAGACACATGACCTCAAAACTGCGCACCTGGACCCGCACTTTCATCGGCCGACCCAGTTCAATTGAGCGCGAGGACAACAGTTTGTGCGTCGCGGTGCCGCTTTCCAGCGCGACGACATCTTCATTCAGAATATCGGTGAAACGAAGTTGGCGCCGCTTTGCCAACCGATGATTTTTCGGCAAGGCAATCGCTAATCGATCGCCTGAATAACTGATGACCTTGAGGCCTTCGATCTGATCGTTGCCAACGATGATACCTATATCGGCCTGTTTGTTCAGAACGGCCGTGATTGTCGCTTCGCTCGGCCGCTCTTCAAGATCCAGTTTGATTTGCGGATTTTGCCGGACGAAGTGCGAGAGATCCTTGGCCAGACGCTGCACGAGAACCGAGCTCGACGCGCTGACACGCACATAACCCCTGACCCCGGAGCGATGCTCGTCCAAGCTCACCTTCAACTTGTCGCCGAGCCGCAGGACGTCGCGCGCATAGTTCATCATGGTCACTCCGGCCGCGGTCGGCTCGATGCCGTGCGGCCGACGTACGATCAAGGGCGTATTCAACTCCCGCTCCAGAAGACTCAGTCGCCGACTGGCAGCCGACAGTGCGATGTTGAGGCTCTCCGCTGCCTTGCTCATACTGCGCATCTCGCAGGCCGCAAGAAATATGCGCAGACTTTGCAAGTCGTGATAGAGCATACAGATCCTCTTATGGTTTATTTGTTCTATAGCAGCTATCCGGCTGCGCCGCCGAGTGCGTGCGGCCGTCCTGTTTTAGTAAACAGACAAAGGTAGAGACCAGCGTGCGGGAATGAAGCCGGCCACCGTCGTCAGCGCCCATCACTCTAAGCGACCTCGTCCCATTCGCTAACGTTTGAACTTTTTCCTTTAACTGGCCGCTTGGAGCTCGCTTGGCGGCTCCGATTTTCACGTACTTCACTCCCGCGGCTCGAACGTCCGCGCCCACTACAACAACCGACTTTGAAACAAATTTAGGCAATTTTCGGAGTCATTTCATCTCTTATCCGACCGATTGACGACACAATATCTCAAAACGTATCGCGGCAGGGTGCGGACTCATTGAAACGGCGGCGCGCCGATGACTGGGCCTGTCACATGTTAAAGGCATTCACCCAAAATTGCCGCGGCGGCGTCGCGCCGATGATGGCGATGCTCGCGCTTCCGCTCGTCGGATCGGTTGGTGTCGCGGTCGATTTCACAAGCGTGAACGCGACGCGGACGGCCTTTCAGTCGGCGCTCGACGCTACGGCTTTGATGATGGCGAAAACGGCGGCGAAGCAAAATTCAAGCGACCTCCCGGCAACCGCCACGAACTACTTCAACGCGCTCTTCACCAAACCTGGCGTCAGCAATATTGTTGTGACGCCATCGTATTCGACGGATGGCGGCTCAAAACTGGTTTTGAACGGTAGCGCCACCGTTGCGACGAATTTTCTCGGTGTGCTCGGTTATAGTTCCGTCAATATTAGCGCGGCGTCCACCTCGATTTGGGGGGATACGCGGCTGCGGGTCTCTCTTGTGCTCGACAATACGGGGTCGATGTCCAGTTCAAACAAGATGAGCGCGCTCAAGACCGCCAGCCAGAATCTGCTTACCCAGCTCAAGGACGCCGCAACGTTGCCGGAAGATGTCTACATTTCCGTCGTGCCCTTCAGCAAGGACGTCAATATAGGCAGCGACGCATATGCCGAATCCTGGATTAGCTGGAGCCAGTGGGACGAGGAAAACGGAACCTGCAGCAACACAAATTACAAAACACAAAACAGTTGCACGTCGCACAATAGAGTCTGGACGCCCGCATCGCATAGCACCTGGAACGGCTGCCTAACCGACCGCGACCAGAATTTCGATACAACAAATGACGCGCCGGTCTCCGGCGGCACGTTGTATCCAGCCGAACAATATTCTTCTTGCCCTGTTGCGACCTTGCCTTTGACCAACGATTGGACCGCTCTCTCCTCGAAGATTGACGCGATGCAGCCAAGTGGCAACACTAACCAGGCCATCGGGTTGCAATTGGGATGGCAGTCTTTGACGGCTTCACCCTTTACCGTCCCGCCGCTTGACCCGAATTATAAATATAACCACGTCATCATTATCTTGACCGATGGTCTTAATACCGAAGACCGATGGTACACCAATCAGTCTTCAATTGACGCGCGAGAGCAAAAGACCTGCGACAATATCAAGGCGACCGGAGTGACAATATATACGGTCCAGGTCAATACAGGTGGCGACCCGACGTCGGCCTTGTTGCAGAATTGCGCAAGCGATAAGACCAAATTTTTCCTGCTGACGTCGTCAACGCAAATCATCACGACATTCAACCAGATCGGCACCCAATTATCTGCGCTCCGGCTCGCCATGTGATCAGCCGCTTGGTGCCCTGCCGTCTAGTGACTCTTTTACCCCGCAATTTACGCGAATTTTAAAAACGACTGTGTTTCTCAGATGTTTTTCAACATAGAGACAATTGCGATTGTGACTTTAGCGATTGGATATTTCATCGTGACTAAGGTTTGAGACTGGTCAGCAAATTGCTGGCTTAATTGGGTAGCCTCACAATGCGCGCCAGCACCCTCGTCATGATCGCTTTTGCATGCGTCTTCGGCCTTATCGCGGTTTTTATCGCGCAAGTGTGGTTGACCAATCAAGCCAATCAGCAGGCGAAGAACTCAGAGACGAGCCCGAAACCGGTCAAGACCCAGACCGTGGTCGTCGCCAAGGAACCACTTCGCTTCGGAACAGAGATCAGCGCCGCGAAACTTGAAGAAGTGCAGTGGCCTGCTGAGGCGGTGCCGGCCGGCGCGTTTCCGACTATCAATGCGTTGTTGCATGACGGCCGCCGGATCGTTTTGGCCGCGATTGAAAGTAACGAACCTGTCCTCGCGGTCAAAGTCACGGGTCCGGGTCAGCGCGCGACTTTGTCGGCGTTGGTGCGGCCCGGCATGAAAGCCGTGACCATTCGCGTCAACGACGTCGAAGGCGTCGGCGGCTTTGTGCTGCCCGGCGATCATGTCGATGTGGTGTTGACGCGCCAGATTGATAAAGGGTCGGCGACCAGCGAAGTCGTTTTGCAAAACGCAAAGGTCCTAGCTGTCGATCAGGCTGCCGATGAGCGCGCGACGAAAGCCGTTGTGGCGAAGTCCGTCACGCTTGAAGTCAAGACGGTCGACGCGCAGAAAGTTTGGCTTGCTTCCTCCGTCGGTAATTTGTCGCTGTTGCTGCGTCGGGCTGGCGAAACGGCCGAAGTGAAAACCGGCAAAGTGACATTGAAAGATCTGGCGAGCGGCGATCCGGTCGGCGAGGCGTCGTCTTCGGCCGTCGTCGTGGTGACGCGCGTTGCCACGAAACAGGAATACACGGTGCCGGCTGAAAATGGCAGGGACCGCCGCCGCGAAGCCCTAGCCGAAACGGAAGCCCAGGCCTCAGCCCGCTAAGGCCGCTGGCAAAACAGATAGCGAAGTGGAGGCACGTCTTGGTGGCGATGGGGACTTTTACCCGCGGTTTTTGGCGGCAAACGGAAAGGATGCGTTCACTCCGCGCGCTGGCCTTGACCGCCGCCTTCATCGCCGTCCTGCCGGTTGCCGGACCCGGCGATGCAGCTTTGGCTGCGTCGCACACCATCAGCATCAAGGGCGCCGGTGGCACGGCGATGGTTACCGTTCCAGCCGGTAAATCTCAGGACGTTCATACTGCGACCGGTTTTGTCAATATTTCGGTCGGCGATCCTGACATCGCCGACGTCAATCCGCTCACGGACCATTCCCTGTCGATCCTTGGAAAAAAAATCGGAACGACACGGGTCTCGGTTTATGATGACGCCAAAAAACTGGTCGGCATCTTTGACGTTGAGGTCAATTATGACGTCAGCCGTTTGGTCAACGAGTTGCGCCGCCGCTTTCCCGGCTCATCTTTAAGGGCATCATCTGTGAATGGCCGCATTATGCTGGCCGGCGAGGTGCCAGATGCGGTGACGCTCGACCAAGCGGTGACCATCGCTAAGCAATTCGGCCCTGACATCATCAATGCAGTTTCGGTCTCGTCGCCGCAGCAGGTGATGCTTGAGGTGCGGTTCATCGAAATTTCGCGCACCGCCGGCCGTGATCTCGGCGTGCAATGGAACCGCTTCGGCGACCGCAGCACGACCAATATCGGCTCACGGCAACCGGCAATGAACCTGCCGATTGCAGCCCCTTCGAGTGCGAACAGCATTCCGGTTGGCGAAGTTGCCGCCGGCGTTTTGTCGGGCGGCTCGCCCTTCGGCTTCATGATCGGCCGTATTGTTGCCAGCGGCGTGTCGACCGACGTTCTGATTAATGCGCTTGAACAGAAGGGTATAGCCCGCAGTCTTGCCGAGCCAAATCTGGTGGCCTTGTCCGGTGATACCGCGAGCTTCCTGGCGGGTGGTGAATATCCCATTCCCGTTGCCGGTACGCTGGGCCAGGTGACGGTCGCTTATAAGAAATATGGCGTTGGTCTGGCGTTTACACCGACAGTACTCAGCCGCGGTCTTATCAATATGAAGATCGAACCGGAGGTGAGCGCCATCGACACGACCCATACGGTGGCGGTGGCAGGCGGCGTTGCCGTGCCTGCGCTTACCGTGCGCCGCGCCCAGACCACCGTCGAACTACGCGACGGCCAAAGCTTTGTGATTGGCGGCTTGTTGCAGAACACCAATCAAAACCAGGTGGAGCAGATGCCCTGGCTCGGCAGCGTGCCCGTATTGGGCGCATTGTTCTCGTCGAAGTCTTTCCAGAAAAATGAGACCGATCTCGCGATCATCGTCACACCGCATATCGTCCGCCCGGCGCGGCCGGGTGACCCGATCAGATCGCCGGCAGATGACACAGTTTCGCCGAACGATGTCGATTTTTTCCTAATGGGGAAGATGGAAATCGACCGGAACAAAGCCAAACCGCTAACGCCGACCGAAGCGCGCTTTGTCAGCGCGGCGTCCATGCCGTTCACCGGTCACATGCTTGACATGGCTAAGGGGAGTTCAAATGCCGCCAGCCAATAATGTCATGGGCGGTACGAACGCGATGCGCTGCTTTGTCTTGATGCTCGTCGCCGCGTCCCTGACCGGGTGCTCCGAATATCTCGATCGCCGCGATGGCATTTCGATGCAAGCCGGCAACGCGCTGCAAACCGACAAGGTGACGCAGATGGTTGATCCTTGGCCGGCCGTCAGCGCCGATCGGAACATCGCCAGCAATGGCGTGGCGATGGAAACAGCCGTTGCGCGCTATCGAACTGGCACGGTCATTCAGCCTGTTGGCACCAGCGGCACTGCTGCGGTTACACCGCCGCCGCCACCGGCCGACCCAAAGCCCGTTGCGCCGACGGTCAACAGCACACCATCGAAATAAGAAGCCACGGCAAAGCCCAACGATGCGACATAGCCAAAAGCCCAATCCGGACCGGACCCGCGTCGTTGTCGTGACGGCGGACACCGCATTTGACGATATGGCGAAGGCCACATTTGGCGCGTCGAATTCCATCGATCTGGTGATTGTGCCGGGCGGCGTTGTCGAACATGCCGACAGCCTCGATATCGATGGCGCGACCGTCATTGTGGTCGATGTCGATGCTGCGCGGGCCGATGAGCTCGCAGCACTTGCGCGCCTGACAGCGCGGGCCGGACAATGGCCGCCGGTTGTGGCGGTGACACAAGCCTTTGACGAAGCCGTGGCGCGCACCTTGATGCAATTGCGAGTGACCGATTTTCTGGTCAAACCTGTCACTGGACTCGATCTGGTTCGCACGTGCGCCCACGCCAGCAAAAGGCCGGCCAACGCTGCCTCAACCGAAGCCAAGATTTATACTTTCCTGCCGGCCGTGGGCGGAGCGGGCGTGACGACGTTGGCGGTGCAAACCGCCATGCTCCTGCTCAATAGCGGCGTGCCGCGCGGCAAGGCTTCGACCTGTATCGTCGATCTCGATTTCCAGCACGGCACGGTTGCCGATTATCTCGACCTTGAGCCTCGCCTGAATCTGGCTGAAATCGAACCGCGGCCCGACCGGCTCGATCGGCAATTGCTGGAGGTCATGCTGTCATATCACGCGTCGGGTCTGGCGGTGGTGGCCGCGCCCAATCGTCCGGCGGAGATGCGCAGTTTCGACCCTGACGTCGTGACGCGCTTGCTCGACCTTGTCTCGGCTAATTTTGAATATGTCGTTTTCGATATGCCACGCACCTGGTTCAAATGGACGGATAGCGTATTGCTCGGCTCGAATAGGCTTTACGTGGTCAGTGAATCCACGGTGCCAGGCTTGCGCCACACCAAGCAATTGGTTGCGGCGATTACCGAAAGGTTGGGCGAAGGGACGAAACCACGGGTTATCGTCAATCGCTTTCAGCAAAGCATGTTTTCGTCCGGGCTTAAACTCAGCGACGTGCGCCGCGCGCTGGGTGATACGCCGGTTCACGCCATTCCGAATGACTACCGATTGGTCCGCGAAGCGATCGATCGCGGTGTGCCCCTGAACGAGGTCCAACCGAGCAACAAGATCACGGCTGAACTCAAGAAGCTCGTGCTTGAGCCGATAGGGATAACCGGCAATGAAAACGGCGCGCGGCCTTTGCTCAAGAAACTCAATATTCTGGCCGCGAGCTAGGTAAACACCAATGGTCGGCCGCTTTTCGACACAACGCCTGTTTACCCCAGCGTCTACCCCGGCGGTCGAAGTCGCGCCGCCTGCGCAGGCGCCTGTGCCGGCGCAACAAATCATCGTGGCCCCTCCTCCGCTCGCGCCGGAGCCGCCGCCGCCGGCGGCGCTGGATGGCGAAGCCTTGCTGCGCCATAAACTGCTGGACGCCAAAGTGCGGCTTCACCGCAAGTTGATCGAGGAGATCAATTTGTCGGCATTGGAGAAATTGCCGGAAAACGAAATTCGCGGTCAGGTGCAACATCTCGTCGCGCAATATGTTTTAAGCGAGCGATTGGCGTTGAATACGCAAGAACTCGCGGAATTCGTTTCCGAGATTCTCGACGAAATGACCGGCCTGGGTCCACTGGAGCCACTGCTCAAGGACCCCAGCATCAGCGACATTCTCATCAACGGTCATGAGTCGGTCTACGTCGAACGGCATGGCATGCTTGAGCCGCTGCCGGTGCGATTCAAGGATGAGCAGCATCTGCTGCGTATCATCAATAAAATTGTCTCGGCGGTTGGCCGCCGTGTCGATGAATCGCATCCGCTTTGCGACGCGCGCTTGCAGGATGGATCGCGCGTCAACGTCGCAGTGCGACCGGTCGGCGTCGATGGACCTCTTGTCTCGATTCGCAAATTCTCCAAGAAGCCCTTCAATCTTGGCAAGCTGGTCGAAGTTGGCGCGCTGCGGCAGCAGATGGCCGAAGTCCTCGCCGCCGCGGTGAAGGCGCGCATCACCACCATCATTTCCGGCGGTACGGGTTCCGGCAAAACCACGATGCTCAACGCACTCTCCGGCTTCATCTCGGAAAAAGAGCGCTTGATTACCATCGAAGATGCGGCCGAACTTCAATTGCAGCAACCGCATGTTGGCCGCATGGAAACCCGCCCACCGAATGTCGAAGGCAAAGGCGAAATCCGTCAGCGCGAATTGGTCAAGAACGCTCTACGTATGCGGCCTGATCGCATCATCCTCGGCGAGTGCCGCGGCGAAGAAGCCTTCGACATGTTACAAGCGATGAATACGGGCCACGAAGGTTCGATGGCCACCATTCACGCCAATACGCCGCGCGACGCCATTACCCGTCTTGAGCAAATGATTGGCATGGCCGGCCTGCCGATGACGGTTGCCTCCATTCGCGGCCAGATCGCGGGCGCCGTTCAGCTTGTCGTGCAACTGGCGCGGCAATCAGACGGCAAACGCAAGGTCACCTCGATTGCCGAGGTCACCGGCCTCGAAGGCGACATCATCCAGATGCAGGAAATCTTCAAATATGTCCGCACCGGCACGACGCCGGAAAATGTTGTCGAAGGTCATTTCATCGCGACCGGGGTGCGGCCGCGGTTTCTGCATGAACTGGCCAACCAGGGCATCAAGATTCCCGGCAGCTATTTCGATCCCTCGCACCCGCTTTGACCGCTATGTTCGATTTCAACCCGATCTATCTTTTTTATGCCCTGATCGGCCTCTCGGCGATGATGTTTGCCGAGGGCATTTATCTATTTTGTTACAATACAAGCTCTTACCGGAAGAATATCAACCGGCGGCTGCGCGTGCTCGACGCCAAGCCGGACCGTGAGAGCGCGCTGATCCAATTGCGCCGCGAACGGGGCTTGACCGCGCAGGGCGAATATTACTTTCAGTTTGCCAACCTCAACCGCTTATTGCTGCATTCGGGTCTGACGATTGGGATCAAAAATCTCATCCTCGGCATGATCGTCATCACCGTCGCGACGTTCGCCGTCATGGTCGCGCTGAAATTTAGCATGTTGCAGGCGCTCGGCGGCGCCTTGTTCGGTGGAGTGGCAACGCCGGTCCTGGTGCTGAAAATACTGCGCAACCGGCGGCAGAAGGCTTTCGGAGCGCAATTTCCGGACGCGATGGACATCATTGTCCGCTCGCTGCGGGCAGGTCATCCGGTGCCGGTCGCGATCGGCATGGTCGCGCGCGAAATGCCCGATCCGATCGGCAGTGAATTTGGCATTGTCGGCGACGAAATCACCTATGGGGCCGAGCTCGAATCAGCGATGCGCGGTCTCTATTACCGAGTCGGCACCGACGATTTGCCGCTATTTGTCACGGCCGTCGTCATTCAGACATCGACAGGCGGCAATCTTGGTGAGATTCTAAAAAATCTGTCCGGCGTCGTCCGCTTGCGCTTCAAAATGCGTCGCAAGATCAGGGCGCTCGCCGCTGAAGGGCGCGCCTCCGCATTGATCTTGTCGTCATTGCCGATCCTGATGTTCGCGGTCATCCAGTTCATGGTGCCTACGTTCTACGCCAATGTCTGGAATGAGAGCATCACCAAAATCATTCTTGCGCTTGCCGCCTGCTGGATGGGCATTGGCAATTTCATCATGTACCGCTTGGTGAATTTCAAGATCTGACCGATGGACCGCATCATCAACACATTCGTCCAGGCCTTTCGCGACAGTAACAGCATTCTGATTACTGTTATGATTTTCCTCGCGGCAGGGACTTTGGCCTTTGCGGCGATGGCGGTGCTCCGCGTGCGCGGGTCTTTGAAACGGCGGCAGGCCGATATTGCCGAACCGGCCAGTAAGTCGCGCCGTTCCTTGCATCATTCAAGCCTTAAGGCGGTTAGCGACCTCCTCGAATATACGACCAGGCATTATTCGGTTGCCGATGGCGAGGCGATACGAGTCCTGCGGCGGCGGCTTATTCAGGCGGGATTTTTCGACCCGCGCGGCAGCGCTTTATTTTTCATTATCCGCGCCGCTTTGGCCATCGGTCTCGCCGCGGCGTTATTTTTCTTTTTGCCGCTCGTGCATCCCGTGAGTGGAATGGCCTTTTGGTTCGTCATCATGGCTGGCGGGATTGCCGGTTATGTCGCTCCGAGTATTTATATTGACCGTCGCATATCCGCGCGCATGGTCGAGCACCGGATGGGCTTCCCGGACTTTATGGACTTGCTCGTTATCTGCGCCGATTCAGGACTGTCGATAGAAGCTTCGCTGGAGCGTGTCGGCCGCGAAATGGGCGGTAGCTACCCGTCGCTTTGCGTCAATATTCACATGACCAATCTGGAAATCCGCGCTGGCCGCAATTTGAAGGACGCGCTGGAACGCTTTGCCGGCCGCCTCGGGCTCGAGGAGGGACGTTCTTTTGCCACCCTCATCAACCAATCGATCGACCTCGGTTCGAGCATTACCGAGGCGTTACGCGTCTATTCTGACGACATGCGCCACCAGCGTATGTCACGGGCCGAAGAAAAAGCCTACGCATTGCCGGCGAAATTGTCGTTGCCGATGATGATCTGCATCTTCCCGGTACTTTTTGTGGTCATTCTGCTCCCGGTTTATGTCCGGCTGACTGTCGGACACTATTTTTAGGAATCGAGACTTTTAAGCTTTGCTGAAACAAGAAGATTAAATCGCATTAAAGGCGCGTAACGTTTTTTAAAGGGGCCGCGTTAGCCTGAAGGCACGTTAAGTCTGTGGCTGCTCAGGATTGTGTGATGCGTCAACGAATTTGCCGGGCCTTGTGCGTGGCGTCCCTTGGTTTGTGGCTTGCGGGCTGTGCCGGGGCCAATAACAGCCTGACGGATCAAGCCAGTAATAGCGGCTCAGCGGCGGGTGCCGATGCCTTCGCCTCGGCCCAACCCGTGGACGAGCCTGTGGAGAGCGCCCAGGCGATGTTTCCCAGGGCTTCGACCGAGAGCAACCTCCTTGGCAGCAATCCTTTGGACGACCTGAACACCGGAAAGAGCTATTACCGCTCGGGGAATTTCGGCATGGCGGAACGTTATTTCCGCCGTGCGGTGGAAACGCACCCGCGCGACGCTGAAGCATGGCTCGATCTGGCCGCCTCTTATGACCGGCTACGCCGCTTCGACCTCGCCGACCGGGCTTATGGCGAGGCGATCAAGATCGTCGGACCGCGAATCGAGATCCTCAATAATCAGGGTTATTCCCTGATGCTGCGCGGCGACGTTAGAAGCGCTTATGCCAAGCTTACCGAAGCGCGCCATCTCGATCTCGGCAACCGATATGTCCAGAGCAATTTGCGGCTGCTGGCTGACACCAGCCGGAACGGCAAGGCCATCGAATAAATGCCTCGGAGTATTGCATCGCAGCCCGTTTATTAGCACTACTGCGCTAGTGGCAATACTGGAGCTGATATCAAATTCTGGTCAGGCGTCTGCCCACCTTAACTGCGCAGAATCTTGACGAAATGAAAAATGACCTGCGCCAACGATTAAACGAATCGATGCCCTATTTGATGATGGCAAACTCCTGTTCGCAGGCCATTGTTTCGACGGCCCGCGGAAAGCGGGCTTTTCGCTTCGAGCCGAGAAATCTCGGCGAAGAGGACAGTGTGTGGGTGGCGGAAAGCAGCCGCCGATTTGAGGTCTGAAGCAGAGATTCTTGCGTGGTCTCCGGCGCTTCAGAGATTTTTGCCTCTCAAAATGACAGGCGAAAAACAGGTCGATAACAGTCTGCGCCCTGGCGACTTCGGACCTTTCAGAGCGTTCCGGCAACCCGGACAGGACATGACAAAAGTGTCTTGGGCCGAAATGCTCGGGTCGAGTTCTGCATCGTGACAGATATAAATCTAGAGCCCCGCCAGATCGCGCATGATGCAGTAAAGCGCCGATTGTCCTTCGAAGCCGATGCCCGGACGATCGGAGAGGCTGAGACGACCGTTCTCGATCTTTGCGTCGTCGGCAAATCCGCCGAAATCGCCGAACACGCCCGGATACGACTCTGCGCCGCCAAGCCCAAAGCCGGCGGCAATCGAAAGCGACATCTGGTTGCCGCCGTGCGGGAACATCGAGGTGCGAGTCCAGCCATGCCGCTCAAGCATCGCGAGCGTTTGCGAAAACTGCACGATCCCATAAGCTTGCGGGGGATCCATCTGGAGAATGTCGCGGCCGGCGCGCCAGCCGCCAAAGACCAGCAGGTTTTCGACGTCCTGAGTCGAATAGAGGTTCTCTCCGGTCGCAAGCGGCGGCGCATAGGCACCTGCCAGTTCGGCAAACAGAGCGAGATCATGCGGGTCGCAAGGCTCTTCGTACCAGCGCAGCCCAAACGGCGCCAGCGCCTGGGCGTAAGCCAGCGCCTCCGCCCGGTTGAATTTACAGTTAGCGTCGACCGCGAGATGCTCGCCGGAGCCGACCACGTCAAGCACCGCTTCCACCCGCCGCAGATCGTCGTCGAGCGGCAGCCCGCCCACCTTCATCTTAACCATCGTGTAGCCGGCATCGAGATGGCGGCGCATCTCGTCCTGCAAATCCCTGATGGTCTGCCCCGGCCAGTACCAGCCGCCGCCGACGTAGCAGAACATCTGTGCGGGCGCCTTGCCGCCGGAGAAACGCTCCGCCAGCATCCGATGGAGCGGCACGTCGTTGACCTTCGCAAGCGCGTCCCACATCGCCACCTCGATAGTCCCAATGGCGATCGACCGCTCGGCATGCCCACCCGCCTTTTCCCGCAACATCATGCAGGCGAGAATTTTCGCCGGATCGATCTGACCCGCCTCATCAAGCAACGAGTCGGGCGCGGCCGCCAGGACCCGCGGAATAAAGCGCGCGCGCATCGCCGCGCCGCAGGCGTAGCGTCCGGTGGAATTGAAGGCGAACCCGCAGACTGGCTTTCCGTTTCGCACAACGTCTGTAATCACCGCCACCACCGAGGTTGTCATCTCGGAAAAGTCAAAGCTCGAATTCCGCAGCTTCGATTTGAGTGGAACTGCGATCTCGCGAATATCGGTAATGCGCATGGTCTTCACCCTAGAACGTCGAAAAGACTAACGAGGAGCAACTAATGGCTACCAAAAACGAACGCGTCTGAAAATGTTGCTGAATGCACAGCAGACACCTCATCCGAGGATCACACGGACACGATGTGTGGCGCCGTCATCCGCCAGTGTGAGATGAGTTGAACCATCAGGAAGCACATAATCATCCAGTTCCAGGCGGGAAATGCCACGGCAAACGCCGGCATGGTTGTCGACGGATATTTCATAGCGGGCCGTGCGGTATTTAAATACGATGTCGAAATCTTGCCACCCGCGGGGCACGCACGGGTCGAGCCGCAAAATGTTACCCTCAACGGTGAAACCCAGGATGGATTCGAGGCCTGCCCGGTACATCCATCCGGACGATCCCGTATACCAAGTCCAGCCGCCGCGCCCAACATGGGGGGCAACGGAGTAGACATCCGCGCACATCACGTAGGGTTCAACCTTATAGCGCTGCGCTTCGGCCCAGGTACGCGCGTGGTTAATCGGATTGAGAAGAGAAAATAACTCGGCTGCCTTGTCGCCTTCTCCAAGCTTGGCAAGTGCTTGAACCGACCAGATCGCCGCGTGCGTATATTGACCACCATTTTCGCGGATACCGGGTGGATAGCCCTTAATGTAACCGGGGTTGAGCGGGGTTTTATCGAACGGTGGTGTGAACAACAGCGCCAGCCCTTCATCATACAAGACGAGATTTTGGTCAGCCGCTTTCATGGCGCGCGCGGCGCGCGCCGGATCCGCAGCACCGGAGATAACGCCCCAGGATTGGGCGATCGAGTCGATGCGACACTCGCCGCTCGATGCCGAGCCGAGAGGAGTTCCATTGTCGAAATAGCCGCGGCGATACCATTCGCCATCCCAACCATCGCGTTCGAGGGATTCGCGCAGCGAGTCTGCGTGCTTACGCCAGATCGCGGCCCGATCGTGTTGATCCCGCTGCTCCGCGATGGTGGCGAAATTCGAAATGGTGGCGCAGAGAAACCAACCCAACCAGATGCTTTCGCCTTGCCCGCCGGCGCCGACTAGGTTCATGCCATCGTTCCAGTCGCCACCACCGATCAGCGGCAGCCCGTGCCGGCCGACCGCAAGACTGCGATCGATCCCACGCGCACAGTGTTCGAACAGCGTTGTCCGCTCGTCCGAGAGCATAGGCTGAAAGAACGCGTCGTGTTCATCAGCGGCGAGAAGCATTCCTTCTAGAAACGGGATCTGCTCGTCGAGGACGGGCGCATCGCCCGTTACGCTGACATATTGTGCGGCGGCATAGGGCAACCAGAGCAGATCATCGGATACATGGGTGCGAATACCTTTGCCTGAGGACGGTAACCACCAATGCTGCACGTCACCCTCGGTAAACTGCCGAGCAGCGGCGCGCAGGAGATGCTCACGCGTCAGGTCCGGCTGCGACAGGCACAGCGCCATCCCATCCTGCAACTGATCGCGGAAGCCGTAAGCGCCGCTGGCCTGATAAAAGCCCGACCTCGCCCATAGCCGGCAAACCAGCGTTTGATACAGAAGCCAGCGGTTCAGCAGAATATCCATTGCACGGTCAGGGGTGCGCACCTGCACCGCGCCAAGCGTCTGATCCCAGAACTTTCCGACATTGCTGAAAACGGCATCGAAGTCGGCGGTACGATAACGCTTGGCCAACGCCAGGGCTTCCCCGCCGCTCGCGGCCTCTCCTAGCAAAAAATTGACTTCAACCTCACCATTGACCGGAATCTCAACCTCGGTCTGCAAAACGCCGCACGGATCGAGCCCGGCGCCGACCCGGTTGGACAGCGGTTTTCGACTGGCAAGAGCGGCCGGCAAAGCGAGGCTGCCGTTGCGGCCGATAAACTCCGTGCGATCGCCCGACCACGACTGTTGCCGGCCGGCCAGATCGGCAAAGGCCACCCGCGAACCGAACTCCATGCGCCACGGATTGCGCGCGAGCATCACCTGGGTTTCCGGATCGATCTCGGTAATTACATAGGGCGCACAAGCAGCCCGCGAAGGCCCGAGCACCCACTCCACATAGGCCGTTATCGATAGGCGGCGCCGGCGACCTGAAACATTCTTGATCTTCAGTCTGGAGATTTTGACCGAATCGTCGAGGGGCACGAACTGCAGAAGATCCAGCGCGATTCCATGCGACACATGCTCGAAGCGACTGTAGCCTTGGCCATGTCTGGCAATGTAGCGTGAGGCATCACCGCGAATGGGAAGTGCGGTCGCCGTCCAGACTTCTCCGCTGTCCTGGTCGCGCACATAGATCGCCTCGCCGGGTTTATCGCTCACCGGATCGTTCGACCGCGGCGTCAACTGGTTCTCCCGGCTGTTGACCGACCATGTGTAACCGCTGCCCTCGGCCGAGACCTGGAAACCGAACGAAGGATTGGCGATAACATTCACCCATGGCGCGGGCGTCATCTGATCGCCATCAAGGATGGTGACGTATTCCCGTCCATCGCGGTCAAATCCACCGACCCCGTTGAAGAATTCGAGCGACGGCGGCTCAACGAACTCTGGCGGGCTCACGCTCCGCGGCGCCAGACGCGGCGGTACGGCAGCGGGTGCGATTTCCTGCAGACGTTTGACTTGTTCGGCAAGCCCGCCACGCCGGCTCACGATTACCACGCGCGCTACCGTCTGCAGCAGGTTTCGCACCTCGGCCGACAACAAATCGGCGCGTAGCAGAAAAACGTTGCCCGGGGCGGCGCCATCTTTCTCGGCCGGTGACCGCGATAGGTTTACCCGAACGACTGACTCCAGCGCGGATTGCAGATCCTGAACATAAGAGGTGCTTCTCTCGTTGACGATCACCAGGTCAACCGCGAGCTGTTTCATCCGCCAGTAATGATGCGCGCGGATCAGCTGGCGGACGGTCTCCAGATGATCGGCTTCGTCAATACGACACAGCACGATCGGCAAGTCACCGGAAATCCCGTGCGCCCAAAGCGCCGATGGCCCGAGTTCATTACGCTTGAGAATCTCCGGCGACGGCCGCAACGTCGGGTCCGAGTAGATGATGCGGTTCGCAATACGCTGAAAGAGATGTGCCTCGTCCGATGTTATTCCAATATGATGAAGCTGAACCTGGGCCTGGGTCCAGGCCAAGGTAGCGGCACGTTCGAACGCCGCAACATCGTGGTGCTTGTCGGCCAAGCTAATAATGTCGTCGCGTGATCGCGCGAGTAGCGTCCAGAACGAGACGCGAACCGTCGCGCCGGGCGGGATGCGAACGCGCCGGCGAATGCTGAAGACCGGATCGAGCACCGTGCCAACGGTATTGGAAAGAGGCCGACCGCTGCCGATGACAACCGGCGAGCGGACGCTGTTGCCGCGTCCGAGGAAACGCGCCCGGTCTGTCTCGAATTGCAGTTCGCCGCTGACCTCACCCTCCACGACGGTCAGATGAGCGGCCCACACCTCTGCTTCGTTCGGTGCACGCCTTCGGCGCGTCGCCAAAAGTGCGCCGAGTTCAGGTACGAATTCGGTTTGCACAAACAGCTTCGAGAACGCCGGATGCGATGCATCGTCGCTCGATGGCGCCAACACGACCTCGGAATAAGACGTGATTTCGATCTCGCGTATCCGCGCTCCCAGGTTCGTAATGGACACGCGTCTGACGTCACCATCATCCTCCGGCGATACGACTACATTGAGCGTTGTCGTGAGCGTTCCGTCGCGCCTCGTGATCTCAGCGCGGTCTTCCGAAAATGCGACTTCGTAACTGTCCGGATTGGCGCCGCTCGGCTGATAGCCCGCCGACCACACCGCACCATTCTCGGCGTCGCGCAAATAGATATATGAGCCCCACGAGTCGCAGGTGACATCCTCGCGCCAGCGTGAAACAGCGAGATTGCCCCAGCGGCGGTAACCCGACCCGGCGGCAGTGATCATGACGGCGTAACGACCGTTCGACAACAGATGGCTGCGCGGGATGCGATCGTGCGGAGTATGGAACCGGCGTACCATCGGCGGTACAAGCTCGCGAACCTGAGGCGTCTGTCCCACCTCCTCGGCGCGAACCCATTTGACAGCGACGTCGCGCGGCGGTCTTTCCTGTAGCAAAAGCTCCGTCGCCAGTACGATCGGACTGGCGTGGAAACGCGCCCGCATCGCTCCGCCGCCCAACGTGTTGGCGATAGCGACCAAGCTCATGCCTTGGTGATGCGCCATGTAGGCGCGCACGATGGCGACGCTTTTGCCAACCGGGACGCGTCCGGGCGTGTAGTCCAGCGCCTCATACCAGCCATAGCGTCCGCAGCCCCCGGCCTCGGCCAGACGCGAAAAATTCCGCACCGCGGCGGCAGGTTCGACCATCGATGCCAACGCCGTCGCATAGGGCGCCACGACGATATCCTCGCTGAGGCCGCGCTTGAGTCCAAGACCGGGGACGCCGAAATTGGAATATTGATAGGTGAACTCGAGATCGCGGAAATTATATGCGGATTCGGATATGCCCCACGGAACACCGCACTGGGTGCCGTATTCGATCTGCCGGCTGACGATCAGTCGGGCAGTTTGATGCAGAAGGCTTCCTGCCGGCTCGCGCATCACCAGTTCCGGCATCAAATACTCGAACATCGATCCGGACCACGAGATCAGAGCCGAGCCGCGGTCAATCGGGGTAACCGCGCGCCCTAGCTTGAACCAATGTTTCGGCGCGATCTCGCCTTTAGCGATCGCGACGAAGCTTGCCAAACGCGCCTCGGAGGCCAGCAGATCATAACAGCTCGGATCCAATACACCTTCGGCGCATTGATAGCCAATTGAAAGCAACTGCCTTGCTGGGTCCAAAAGGAATCCGAATTGCATGTCGTCGAACATTTTTCCGGCGAGTTCGTCGAGACTTTCAATTCGCCGCAGGAGAGCTTGCGCCGTTATCGCCGATTGCTTGAGCGTCGCAACATGATGGTCAATTTGTTCGAGGTCGTCAGAGGCACCGTTTGAAGCAAGGCCGCCTCGCTGCTGAGTCAACTGCTCAATCAACGTCTCACAGTAATCGGGCAGATCGGCCAGCGCCAGCACGGGTGGCATGTTCGCGACGTCGGCGCTGAGAGGGACCCAAGCGAGCAAGCCATCGACATCGCGCTGATGCAGCTCTATCGAAGAACCCACAGACTCTATCCACGTCATTAAATCTGCTACGCCGGCAATATCGCCATAATTCTCCTTATCGCCCTCCACGAACAGAGCGCGCGCGAGACCGGCGAGTGCCTCCGACTCTCCTTTCAGGTTCGACAATCGTATCACAAGATCCGCCGGTGACTTGGAGGGCAACGTCAACGACCTCACGAGGGACTTGATCGCCATTTCAAATTGGCTACGCGCGCTTTCAGAGATTCGCCGGTCACTGCTCAAAGCTTCCAGTGCGCTACGCGCGAGCTTCACTGCATCCGCGATTCCGGCGAGCAGCCCCGCGCCCATCATCGGCGCTGCGATCATCTCCCGGCAAGCACTGCGAAGCGCGATCAGATGCCCGGCAAGATTTCCGCTGTCGACCGACGATATGTATTTGGGTTCGAGTGGACGAAGGTCATGCGTGTCGTACCAATTGAAGAAATGCCCGCGGAATCGTTCGAGCCGGGTCATCGTACTTAGCGTTTCCTCCAACCGTTCGACAGCCGAGGTGAGACCGAGCCAGCCGAAATCCCGCGCGGCGAGCACTGAAAGCAGATAGAGGCCCAGATTTGTCGGCGACGTGCGGTGCGCGATGACCGGTTGGGGATCCTCCTGAAAATTGTCAGGCGGAAGCATGTGATCTTCGGTCGTCACAAAGGTTTCAAAGAAATGCCAGGTCCGCCGGGCCGTGAGGCGCAAGTCTTCCACTTCGGCGTCCGACAACGCGCTCTGGTCGGGGCGCGGCGCTCGGCTTGCCCACCAAGCGATCGCCGGTGACAGCATCCAAGCGCCGAGCAACGGAGCCGCGATCAGCCAGGACTCGCGATCAGCTAAAGCGACGGCGACCGCTCCGCACACTGCCAGCCCAACCGCACCGGCCATCCGCCGATAGAAACCGGCGAGCACAAGTTCCCGATCAGATCCTGCCGCTGCCGCCGTCATCCATTCCAACAATTCTCTTCGCCGGTACAACCGCGACAGCGTCCGAACGATCGCATCGACCATCAGCCAGGCCTGGTGAGCCAACAATGCTGCCTGCAGGCCGAACTGCAGCAAGGCTACTCGGAACTCCAGACGAAATGCGCGGAAATGGCTGCCAGCCGTAATCCCAGAGCGATGCGGAATGACACGCGCAACTAGCGGCAGGAATGCCGTCAGCAGTAACGGAAGCAGGACGAATCCGCTCCAAAGCAGAGCCGACGCGGGCGGAAGCAGCACCCATCCGCCTATGAGCGCGAAAAAACTAGCCGGGGCCGAAAAAGTGCGGCGAAGGTTATCTGCGAGCTTCCAACGGCCGAGCGGCGAAATGCCCGTTCGGCCAAAGCCGCCGGTCGCCTTGCCAAAGATCCAAGGAAGCAATTGCCAGTCGCCGCGCGCCCATCGATGCTGGCGGGACGCGGCCACGTCATACCGCGACGGATAATCTTCAAAGATCTCGACGTCGGAAACCAATCCCGCTCTGGCAAATATGCCCTCCAACAGGTCATGGCTGAGAACGGCGTTTTCCGGAATACGACCAGCGAGAGCGGCTTCGAAGGCATCCACATCGTAAATGCCCTTGCCACTATAGGAGCCCTCCTCGAAAAGGTCCTGATAGACGTCCGACACCGCTGCAGAGTAAGGGTCGATGCCGGTCGGGCTTGAGAACACGCGCTGATAGAGCGAACCATCGCGCGAAGTCGGAAGCGACGGCGTTACCCGAGGCTGCAGCACGCCATAGCCCTCGACCACGCGACGATACACGGGATCGAGCCTGGGCCGATTGAGCGGGTGCGCCATTTTTCCGATCAGGCGCTTTGCCGCGCCAATCGGGAGCCGGGTGTCAGTGTCCAAGGTGATGACGTAACGCACTCCCGCCGGTACTAGCGGCAGCTCGCCACCCAGGGCTAGGAATGTAGTGTCGGTGGCGCCGCGCAGCAGCCGGTTCAGCTCATGCAGTTTTCCGCGCTTGCGTTCCCATCCCATCCATTTGCCCTGGCCTGCGTTCCAGAGACGTCGGCGATGGAACAAGTAAAAGCGCGGCCCATCGACAGCCGGACCGTATTGCTGGTTGAGACGGGCAATTCCATCAATCGCTGTGCCTAAAAACGAATCGTCATCCGCGGCGTTTTCGCTGGCCGCGTCGATCCAGTCCGAAAGCAGAGCAAACCGGATATCGCCGTCCTGGCTGGCCAGATAATGGATTTCCAAACGCTCGATCAGTTCGTCAATTCCGGCGATGTTCGTCAGCAATGTCGGCACGACGACGATGGTGCGGAATTCGCTCGGCACGCCGTCGCGAAACTCCAGCCCTGGAAGCACCGCGGGGCCGAACTGATGGATGACCGCTCGATTCACCAGCGTAATTGCGGCATCGACGGAGACAAACACCCCCAGTAACGCCAGCGATAGAACAACCCAGCCGGCAGCGCCGGTGGCAGTAACTGCGAGCAATGCCAATGCGAGAAGCAGGCCGGCAGCGATTGCGACGGCCGCGAGATAACCTGAAACTCCAAGCATCGCATTCGCGCGCGCCAGCCGATCTTTCAGTGAGGCATGGAAGCCAAGTTTAACTTCAAATGCGGTGCGGCCCTTCCCGATCAGGGAATACCCAGGATCCTGCCTGCGCGGATCCAGCTCCGTTGAGCCGGCCTCCTGATCAACCTCAGCGCGCTTCGCAATGAGAATAGCGGCGCGTGCGACTTCGATCTCCGAATGAACTGAGCCGCGCGAAAGCTGTTCGATGGCGCGGCGGCATTTGTCGCGTGTTGTAAATTCCATGTTGGCGAAATCGCTACCCGCCCGCAATTCCCCATCGACCAGACTGACGCTCTCGAAGAACTCCGCCCAATCCAATTCGGATATCAGTCGCATACTGGTGACGATGTTGCGCACAGTGACGTTCGCAGCGCCTTGCCTCCGGTGCTCTTCCCGTACGATTTCATCGGCGTTCGTGTTCTGCGAACTCAGGCGCTTATCCAGCCACAACAATGCCGGCGTCGTCGCCGGATCTTCATCGCGCAATCGTTGCACAAGTTGAACCGCGAACGATCGCGTTAAAGGTAGATTGGCGTACGATCGCAGGGCTGCGTCCGCCTTCGCCTGCGACCTGCCCTCTTCACCGAGTAGACGATCGGCTAATGCATCGGCAGCATCGCGCTCGGCCTGACTGTTCACGATAAGATCGGCGAGGCGCCTCAGATTTTCGACAAGAACGACACGGAGCGTAATTGCCAGCGCCCATAACTCGCCGATCGTCAGCGGCTGCACGTGCTGATACGCCATCACGAAGCGTTCCAGCATCTCCGCTTCAAAGCGGCTATCGGTGTGTGCGACAAAGGCCCAGGCTATCTCGAAGATACGCGGATATCCTGCAAATGGACCTTCGGCGAGTTTTGGAAGCTGCCGGTAATAGCTCGGCGGAAGATCGGTGCGGATTTCCCGGATCTGATCTTCCGCGAGATGAAAATTGTCGATCAGCCATTCCGCCGCCGGCGTTATCGCGCGCTTATCCTTGATGGCGGCGGCGATGGCACGATAAGCGTCGAGAAGCGCTTCATCGTTGTCGCCAACTCGCTCCGCCAGCGGTCGGCCTCGCTGCGGTTGCGAACTGACAGATTGCGCCCCAGCCAGGCTCTCAGCGTGCTGCTCAAGGCGCTCGACGCTAAAAAGCTCTTCGCGGATTGTCTCTTCGTCGGCCCACGGCGGTCGAACCGCTGTCACCCTTGGCAAAAATCGGGAAAAGAACTTGTTCAATGATACCACGCGACCTCACGAACGAGCGCGAGGATGACTGAGAAAAGAGAAATTAAAGCAATTCTTTCTTTTATATAGGCACAGTTACTCAAAACATAAGTTCGTCGGGCAGCCTATTTTCGATGTATTTGCAATTAAATAGAAATATCCAAGTCCTTTGATATGGCTGTCGTTTGCCACCACCGGCAGTTTCCAAAAAAACGTCGTGAACGGACGTCACATCGATTTTGAATTGCGCCTGCTATCGCCGCGCCAGTCTCGGTCGGATCCCGCCCGTCTCCACTTCGACTCCCCCGCAAGACAGGAGTCTCCTTAAGGGACAGTGAGATTCGGCGCCGATCTGCAATTTTGATGCGGATCCGGCAATTCCGGAGATGGCTCACAGACAAAAGCTCAGAATTTACGATTTTTCGCGCCTTCGGCCGAGACGGCGCTGCGGGAACCTTCGGGTGCCACGATCTATTCCATGATCAAACTCACGGACTGGCGCAGCACTCAATTCGTGGCTTTCTGACCGGCGTAGTGCGCAAGAAAATAGGCTTGGATCTCGTTTCCCAAGCGGGAAGAACAGCCGAACTTATCGGATCAACAGTGACAACCCATCAGCCTGTGATGGGTGCGCCAAAGAAACCAGAATAATTCATGCGTCGGACAAAACCTGCCAACACGGATCAAAAGCCATCCCTGGAGACGAGATCGCGCATTTGCGCGGCCTCGTATCCTTTTCGTGCCCGCATCAGGCAAGCCAACAATTGTATGCGGCCGCCGATCTCATCGCTGGCGATACTGGTTGACGACGATCGTTCCTGCTATAGTCAGTTTTGTTGAGAACTCAGAGGTGGGCACATCATGAAGTCGTTCCTCGTTGCTTGCGCCGCCGCGATCCTGATCGCGGTGGTCGGAGGTTTCGCGCTTGAAAGCGTCCAGCAGACGGTCGAGCACGCCTATAACGAGACCGGCGCAAAACTCTAAATTGCGCTAGCTGCCCGCGCGACGCAGCAGGCGGCGGCGCAAGGGAGCCGGAAAGCAGACGCCGAGCCTTCCAGCCGGACGTTTTCATTCGGAATATTGTATTCTGCGCAACTGCGCATACATGATCTAAGTCCGTTCGTGCGAGTTCGTCCGTTTTTACTTGGCATCCAGAGATGATGCCTGCCAGCCCGTTTTTAAGCAGCCTGTAGTTGACTACGTCTCGGCGGACGTTTTCCCTAAATTTCTCATTCCAAAGCGCTGCGTTAGACTTGGGGATGCTCGCTTTTTTGCAGCCGATGGGCGGCGTAGATGACGCATTTTGATTCTTACTTATCTGCCCGCGCTCGGATCACCCGCCATTCGACAACGACAGTAATGATCCCCACCCCCAGCGATAGCCAAACCACCTCTCGCGGGAAATCGAGCGTGTAAGCGACAAGGCCTACGATCCAAAGAGAGAGCCGGCAATCCATAGCGCGATAGCGAGAGAAGCAGGTAGCCCACTCATAAACGCCTCCAAATTTAGAGGCACTGGCGGCGGCCAGGACATAAGCCCCTACCGACAGTTCCTGCCGACACTAAGCGCGTTCGGTAGGAGTCATCAGCCTTGCGGCGGGTGTCGGGGGACTGCATCCCCATCAACATTGATCAATGCCTACTCAAGTCGTAAGCAGCGTCAACCTATTGCGTGTGGGGACGGGCACATAATATTAGGTTTCTATTCGATTGGACCGCAACTACTCGGCCGGCGTTACCGCTGGCTGACGCTGCGACTGGTTCGGGCCGACCCTTGCTTGCTCTTCCGAGAGCCAGAGACTGTGGTGCTCCTTAGCCCAATTAACATCGACGGTGCCCTCGCCCATCGCTTCGAACGCACCCTCCATTCCGATGGTACCGATGTAGATGTGGCCGAGCATGACTGCGATGAACAGCATCGCCACCACCGCGTGGAATATCTCGGCCATTTGCATTGAATCGATGTCGGTGCCGTAGAACGGGAACATCAGGATGTAGCCAGTGACCGCAACTGCCGTGCCGCCAAACACAACGATCCAGTAAATCGCCTTTTGGCCGGCGTTGAAGCGATACGCCGGCGGATGGTCATGCCCGACGATGCCGCCGCCGCGCTTGAGCCATTCGACGTCGATCCAGTTCGGGATATTGCCGGCAAGCCACATCAGGAAGATCAACGCGACGCCGAGGGTGAAAGGAAAGCTGAGGTAGTTGTGGGCGTATTTCGCCCATTGCGACCAGGCGGTGAATCCTTCAGGGCCGATCAGCGGCAGCAGGAGTGGCCGTCCGAACGTGATATTCAGCCCGGAGATGGCGAGGATAATGAAACAGGTAGCCGTCATCCAGTGTACAAACCGCTCAAGCGCATTGAAGCGCACGATGGTGCGTCCGGAGCGCCCGCTTTCGATCCGTACCATGCCGCGCACCAGATAGAACACCACCAGCAGCGCCAGCATGCCGACGATGGCGATGCCGCCGATCCACCGCAACGTGACGTTATGGAACGCGCGCCAGTCACGTCCCGCTGGATGCTCGATCACATAGGATTTCGTGTCCGGAATGGTGCCGCGGCCCTGGATGGTCTTAAGCTGTTGCAGCAGCTGCTGCTCCTTCACCGCGTCGGCGGTCGGATTGACCGAACTCGGCTGCTGCGCAGACGCCGGCGCCCCGATAGCCATCGCAAATACCAGCGCGAACGCCGCAGCGATCAAGCGCATATGCACACCGAGTTTCGCCATGCGAGCCCCTCCCTACTCTCGAGTGTTCTTCCGAACGAAACCGGCGGCACGGCATTAACCGTACCGCCGGGCGTGCATCAGGTTGCGATCGTCTCGTGGTAGGCGGTCTGCCAACCCCAAGCGCCGGAGCCGTAGCCGCGCTTGGCGACCCGCTCCTTGTAGATCTGGGCGATGACGTCGCCGTCGCCAGCCAGCAGCGACTTCGTCGAGCACATTTCCGCGCACAGCGGCAACTTGCCCTCGGCCAAGCGGTTGGAGCCGTATTTCTCGTACTCTTCCTTGCTGTTGTCTGCTTCCGGCCCACCGGCGCAGAAGGTGCACTTGTCCATCTTGCCACGCGAACCGAAATTGCCGACCTTCGGATATTGCGGCGCGCCGAACGGGCAGGCGTAGAAGCAGTAACCACAACCGATGCAGATATCCTTGGAATGCAACACCACCGCGTCGGCCGTCGTATAAAACGCATTGGTCGGACAAACCGCGGCGCAGGGCGCATCGGTGCAGTGCATGCAGGCCATCGACACCGACCGCTCGCCCGGCTTGCCGTCATTGAGGGTTACGACACGCCGGCGGTTGATGCCCCAAGGCACTTCATGTTCGTTCTTGCAAGCGGTGACGCAGGCGTTGCACTCGATGCAACGATCGGCGTCGCAGAGGAATTTCATACGTGCCATGGTCGTTGCTCCTTATCCCGCTCTAATCTGGCAGAGACTGACTTTAGGTTCTTGCATGCCGGTCGCCGGGTCGTAACCGTAGGTCATGATGGTATTGGCGCTTTCGCCCAGCACGATCGGATCGGCGCCCTGCGGATAGTTGGCACGCAGATCCTCGCCACCGAGCCAGCCGCCAAAGTGGAACGGCATCCAGGCGACGCCCTTACCGACACGTTCGGTGACGAGCGCCCTAACCTTGGCTTTCGAGTTGTTCTCGGCGCCGGTCACCCAGACCCAACCGCCATCCCTGATGCCGCGATCGTTGGCGTCGGCAGGATTAATCTCGATAAACATTTCCTGCTGCAATTCGGCGAGCCATTTGTTGGACCGGGTCTCCTCGCCGCCACCCTCATATTCGACCAGGCGGCCGGACGAGAGAATGAGCGGGAATTGCTTGGCGATGCCCTTATCGACCGCGGCTTTCTGCACTGAAAAGCCGATGTTCGGCAACCGGAACTGCTTGGCATCGGGCAAAGTCGGATACTTTGACACGAGGTCGACACGAGGCGTGTAGATCGGCTCGCGATGCACCGGGATCGGATCCGGCAGGCCGAACGCATTCATCCGCGCCTTGGCGTTTCCGTAAGGCACGCAGCCATGTTTCATAGCGACGCGCTGTACGCCGCCAGAGAGGTCGAGCGACCACGATACCGCGTCGGGATTGGTCGGATTGACTTTGTTGATCACCGCCAGTTCGGCTTCGGTCAGGTCGGTATCCCAGCCGAGTTTTTTCAGCACACCGACGGTGAACTCGGGATAACCGTCCTTGATCTCGGAATCCTTCGAGTAGGAGCCCTCGGCTAACATGTTAACTTTGTGGGTCGTTCCGTCCGGCAACTTTTCTTCGCGTTCGACGCCGAAGCGGGCGCGGAAACATCCGCCGCCATCCATGACGGCGAGGTTGGTATTGTAGAGCAACGGCGTCCCCGGATGCCTGACTTCGGGCGATCCCCAGCATGGCCACGGCAGTCCGTAGTAATCGCCTTTGTTCGGGCCGGTAGTCGCGCGCTGGGTGAGCATATCGAAATCGGCTTGGTGGGCCATATGCGACTTGATGCGCTCAGGGGACTGTCCGCAATAGCCGGTTGACCAACTGCCACGGTTCATTTCGCGCAAAATATCCTCTGCCTCCGGCAGATTGTTCTCGACCTTGATGTTCCTGAACATCTCCTTCTCGAAGCCGCAGGCTTTGGCCGTCAGGTACATGACCTCCAGATCGTCCTTCGATTCGAAGATCGGCTTGACGATCTGCTCGCCCCACTGCATGGCGCGGTTCGACGCCACGCGCGAGCCTTTGCATTCGAACTGGGTCGCGACCGGAAGCAGATACATGTCCTCTTTGCGTCCGGCTTTGACGGCCAGCGAAGCCCATGTGGTCGGATGCGGATCGGCGACCACAAGAAGCTCGAGCGCTTTAAGACCCTTCAGCGATTCCGGGATGCGGGTGATGCTGTTGCTGGCATGGCCCTGCACAAACATCGCCTTGACGTTGTCTTTCTGATCTACCTGATCCTTTGGCAGGATTGTCGCGTCGAACCAGCGAGTCAGCGGGATGCCCGACGTCTCCATCATCTTCTTGCTGTCGAAGCGGCCGAGCAGGAAGTTGTAGTCAACTTCCCAAACGCGCGACCAGTGCTTCCAGGCGCCTTCAGCCAGGCCGTAGTAGAACGGCAGCGTCACGATATCGAGGCCGACGTCGGTGGCACCCTGCACGTTGTCGTGGCCGCGGAAGATGTTGGCGCCGGTGCCTGGCGCGCCGACATTGCCGGTCAACAACAGCAGCATGCAACTGGCGCGCACATTGGCGGTACCGACCGTGTGCTGGGTCTGGCCCATGCACCAGATGAGCGTCGAAGGCCTTTGCTTCGCGAACATCTCGGCGACGCGCTTGAGTTGCTCGCCGGGAACGCCCGATACGCGCTCGACCTCCTCGGGCGTCCACCTCTCCATTTCTTTGCGCGCGTCCTCAAAGCCATAGACGCGCTGCCTGATAAATTCCTTGTCTTCCCAGCCGTTCTTGATGATGTGGTACATCATCCCGTAGAGCACCGGAATATCGGTACCGGGCCGGATCCGCACATATTCGGTGGCGTGCGCCGCCGTGCGGGTCAGCCGCGGATCGATGACAATGACGTTAGCCTTTTGCAGTTCGGCGCCTTCAAGCAGGTGCTGCAACGACACCGGATGTGCCTCGGCCGGATTGCCGCCCATGATGATCTGGGTCTTCGAATTGCGAATGTCGGTGTAGCTGTTGGTCATCGCACCGTAACCCCAGGTATTAGCGACCCCGGTGACGGTCGTTGAGTGGCAGATGCGCGCCTGATGGTCGGTGTTGTTGGTGCCCCAGAACGCACCAAGCTTGCGGAACAGGTAGGAGCCTTCGTCTGTCATCTTGGCCGAGCCGAGCCAATAGACCGAGTCGCTACCGGATTTCTGGCGAATCGCGGCGAGCTTGTCCCCGATTTCTTTCATCGCTACGTCCCATGAGACGCGCGCCCACTGACCGCCGGTCAGCTTCATCGGATATTTCAGACGCCGCTCGCCACTGACCAGTTCGCGAACCGACGCGCCCTTGGCGCAATGCGAGCCGCGATTGATCGGCGAGTCCCAACTTGGCTCCTGACCGACCCATACGCCGTTGGACACTTCCGCCGTGACTGTGCATCCGACCGAGCAATGCGTGCAGACGCTCTTGCGAATTGTAACCGAACCTTTGGCGACCGGCGGACCGGCTTGCGCCTTGCGCACGGTGGCAAGCGGCAAACCGCCGACCACGGCGAGGCCGGCGGCGGTGAGGCCCGATTTGCGCAGAAAATCACGGCGGTCGAAGCCGGCCTTGCCCTGGCTGGCGAGGACGGCAAGCGAGGTGCGGCGAGCCAGACGCTCTGTTCTCTTGATCAGCACGGGTACCTCCCTCAGCTCGGATAATGATTAACGCGATAATAGGCTTTGATGTGATCGGAATCGGCCTTGTATCGAGCCTTGGTTTTTTCGGTATTGTTTTCCGTGTCAGCCTTAGCTTCACTCACAAGGACAGTTGGCGTTAACGCGGCACCGGCGCTGGCGCCGAGGACGCGAAGAAAATCGCGGCGCGCAATCTTGGTTTTACTTTGTTGTACCATCGCCAGTCCTCCTTGAAGAGCTCGCTAGCCTTGCCCACGCACATTCAGTCCGACAACACGAAAGCCTGAGATTCGATTTCGATAAACAGCCGGCCGATCGTTCCGACACGCCGATAGAAATTCGCTGCTTTGGCGCGCTCCAGATCGGAAAAGAACCGGCCGATCCACGGCGCCATATGTCTGTCGAAGATCAGGCGGTCCGAGCCGGCCGGCGCCGGCAATTGCCGGTTCGCCAGGCCCGCCATGATCTCACACAGGATCCCGGCGTGGTCCTCCGGCTCCACAACGGTCTCCACCCGGTCGATGCCGAGCGCCGCCAGATCGCCGCGCAGCCGCGCAAGCGGACGCTCGTGTAGAAACCCGGTGAGATAGTACGAGCCATAGGGCAGCAGTTCGCCACGGCCGAGCCCGATGAAGAGATCGAAGAACTCGCTTTCGACCTTGCCTATATCACTGTCATTTGCGGCATCGGCCAATTCGATATGCGCAAGGCCGAGCGGCGTTGCATCGCCGCGTAATTCCCCGAGCCGCTGAAGAAGTCCGGTATTCGGAGCGCGCAACAACAATGCAGCAAGGAGCGAATATTCCTGCGCGCGCGCAACATCGACGTCATCGGCATCTGTCGTATCGGCACGCTCTTTGTAAAGATCAGGTCGTAGCACCGCGCGACCGACGCCGCTCGCGGCTTCCACGGAAAGCACACGTTCTGGGGGGACCCGCGACCACTTCGAAACCGACGGCTGGGCGATGCCAATGCGCCGCGCCAGTTCGGTGACACCACCGACCGCGCGAATAGCTTGCTGGAGACCTAGATCTGTCATCCCACTGCTGGCTTTCCTCACCCGGTTCTTGTTCTTAGCCGATTAGGGAACCAACTTAGAATAGTTAAAAGCTATCGCCGGGGCGAACTCCGGGTCAATAGCTTCCGGGTATAGTCCGCTCACTATTCAGCGACTAGGCAGGGCGAGTCTTGGTGCCGCGCGGGACTTACGCGGTGGGCGGAATGGGCGAGTCACTTCTATTTTGCGGAGCAACATTTTCTTCGTTGCGCTGCACTGGAGTTCTGTCCAGCGCCCCCGCGTTGCCGGTGGTCTCGGCTTGGCGCTCCGGCTCTGGGTGAGCGAGACTGCTGTTCGGCTGTAAACCCACGTCCTTCGCCGTTGTGGCCTCGGCCACCTGTTCCGGCTTCGACGCCGGACCGATGACCTGCGCCAGCAGGCGCTCGATATCGCGTGGATCGATCGGGCCAAAGCCGTGCATCGCGGTCGGATCGTTGAAATCCCACCCATTCTCGACCAGCCCAACGAAGTCCCGAATATGGGGATCGGCTGACCAGGCGCGGCGAAGCGCCGCATGCTTCAACTCCGTCGGCACGCCGGCCTGCATGAAGCCGCGAATATCGGTGTTGGCGTCGATCAAATCGACCGAGGGTAGGCTCCCGAGGTCGAATGGCTCGGCCGACGCTGCGTCTTTGACCTCGCCGGGTCGCGCTGCCGCGGTTTCGTCGATTTTGTCGATTTTGTCTCTCTCGGACACTGGCTTCGGCGCCGACGCAGCGTCATCCACCACTTCGCGTTTGAGCCGCGACCAGCGTTCGAGGAACTTTTCGGATTCGCTCATTGTGCCTCATCATCGCGCGGCGGGACGCGGCGCGCCAGCGCGTTCAGATCAGGGCGGTCGCGCTCGCGTTTCACGAAGGCGCGCTCGACATAGTGTTCGGACACAAATGCCGCAACAGCATCCTGAATAGAACCCGGCATGGCCACCGATTCGACGATGCCGTCGCCGATCGCGGCCATCGCCTCGCCTTCCGCCGGGTCCGCCGTCACCACCGCCAGTTCGTACGGCGGATCGGCATCGGTTCGGCGCAGCACCACCCATAATAGCGGCGTACCGGACAACAGATTGCTGCGATAATTCGCAGTTTCGGCACGGTGCAATTCGACGTCGGCGGCGCCAGCATAAAACGTCGTGCGAGTGCCATCGACCGATAATTTTGTCCAGGCCGGAGTATCGGGCGCGCCGGTCAGGACGCCTGTCGGACGCCAGAGGAAATCGCTCCATCGCCCGGCGCTGGTGCTGCGCTCGACCAGGACGCCGACCGGGATCACGGCAAGCGGGATTACACCACTCAATCGACAGCCTCCAAATGTTTGATCGGCAATCCGGTCACAAGATTTTGCGGCTTCATGCGAATAAGATTGTCGGGCGTCATCGCCAGAATGAGGTAGACCGGCTCGCCCTTGACCTTGTCGATCACGACGGACGGATCGCTAAAAGTCAGCCTGAACAACCCGACAATGCGGCTGGCGCTGGTTTCGTCAAGCTCGCCGCCTGTCCAGATCGCATCGCCGATCCGGGTGGCGTCGCCGTCGAGCCCGACATACCAAGCCAAATTGACGTCGCGCATTCCAGTCAGCGCCTCGATCGCGACATCGACGCCGAGCAGATGGGAAATCCAGCGCGTCATCGCTGTCGCCAGCGCCGCGACGCCCGACTGGCCCGCCGTCAAATTGATCGCCATGTCGAACTGATCGCTCCGCGCCCAATAATCATTGGCGTTGTCGGCATTCAGCACGTCGATATTGGCTTCCGCCGGAATGCCGAGCATAGACACCAGCGGCGAGGTCGGGCCGCCACGGGAGCCGCCAATCGTCTCCTCGTCGGCGGCAATCAGCGACTGGTCGAGCACAGTGACGCGCTGGGTTCGGAAAAACAGCTCGGCCGCCCGCACCACTTCCGGATCGTCGCAGCCGTCGAGCACATTGCGCAGGATCACATGGACCAATTGATTGATGAACAGCGGCGGTGTCGATCCGCTGCCATGGCGCATCAATTCGATATAGGCGGCTTCCAGCGTCTGGTGCCGCAGCAGCAGGTCGCGAAAGCCGATCAGCAGATGCCAATTCTCGCGTGCATCATCGTCGGCAATGGAGGCGATTCCATCGGGATCGACCGGCCGTCGCGGATTCGCCAGCAACGCCCGATATAATTTGCGTTCGGCCTCACACGAATCCGGCGGCGGCATTAATTCAGGCCGCGCCAGATAGACCTTGAGAAAATCGTCGGTCACCACCAAACCGCCGCTATCGTTTCGGTCGAGCAGATGATGACCGCCGGAAATCCAGAAGTCCATCATCTGTGCTCCCGCCCCGCCATATCGATCAGGCTGATTTCATCGTTCGACTGCGCGGTCTCATCGCCTTCGACGTCCGGGAACGAAAACACGCGGATCGGCGATGGGCCATTGCGCGGCCGCAGCGTGCGAAACGACTCGCGGATTTCGTCGTCCTTGCAACTGCGGTAGACGGCAACGAGCGTGTCCTTGTCCTGCGTCGCCAGCGATTGCGCGAAAGTAACCTCCTCCTCGGCGGCGACCGTCGCAACCTCTGGATTCGGCGCGCCGAACCGCTCGACCAGGCGCCGCGCCAGCAATGCCACCATATCGGCGCGGTCCTGGTCCGAGGCTTCGACGATCTGCACCAAGGTCGACCAGCCGAGCGAGTCGATGCCGAGAAATCCGCTACGGAATGCTGTGCGCGACTTGCCTTCGAGTTTTGCGGGGTCGGAATTCCAGAACACGAAACTGCCCGACACCGCCCATTCGCCCGGTTCGGCGGCCGACGCGAACACGAACGCATCGGACTGATCAAGCCGTATCGTGCGCAGCAACTTCATCGCTTCGGCCCGCCAAGCTCAGGATCGAGCCAGGATGGCTCCGCCAGGGCGGGCAGCAAGGACCGACGCTCGACCTGAAGTTTTTCCATGCGCCGGATCAACAGATCGCCGTTCTGATCGATGCTCCGGCGCAGGCCATGCTCGGACGGCAACCGCTGCAAATATTGCTTGGCTACCGCGTCGAAGCCGCGCTCCTGCCAGGTATCGGTCATCACCATGAAATTGCGGGCAAAACTCTCGACCAGCCGACCTGAGCCGGCATCGGTGAAACCTTCTTCCTCGAGTGCGGTGGCAAGCGGGTGCAGTCCCGGCTCTTCGGCCCACGACACGGTGCGGACCATGGCGCCGAATACCAGCCAAGGCGGCGGCGCGTCCTCATCCGCGCCGTCCGGCCAGCCCAGACGGCCGCCACCAACCAGGCCGAGATTGATCGTTACCGCGTCGGGCCAGTGGATTTGCATCGACGTCTCGGGCGGCGCGAAAGCGGTGAGCGCGTCGGCGAGCGCCGTCATACCAGCATAGAAGACACGGCGCGCGCTCCGCAGCGGCTCGTCCGGTTCGATCACGACGGCGAACTCGGCAAGGTCGAAGCGCCCGACATAGACCATCGTGCCTGCGCCCTGCTCCGCAGCAATCCGCGTCGCATGAGCGAAGGCGTCGCCAACCTCGCGCAGCGTCACCAGCGTAAACGGTGGCGGCAGGCTCAATTCGGAGGACAGTAGCGTCATGCGTGGGTCGAGGTCCTGACCGACATTGTCTGGTATCCTTTCAATTTAGAACGACTATAACTATAGCTTGTTGATACTCCGAGGTCAGTCCCGTGTCCTGGAGCGAGAATGCAGCCGCCGCAATTCACGATAGGCGCGAGTTAAGAGATTAAACGGGGACTCGGCACAAAGTTGACACAATCGATGGCGGACGGTCCACGCAAAATTCTGGTGTGCTCCTGCGAAGACACCATGCCGCTCGATACCGAAGCGGTGCAGCGTGCGTGCCGCGGCGCCGATGTCGTTGCCGGGCGCAACCTTTGCCGGCTGGAAATCGAACGGTTTCGCGCCGCCGCGCGAGGCGGCGATGTCACGATCGCCTGCACACAGGAAGCGCCGCTGCTCCGCGAAATCGCCGGTGATTCAGGAGCTGCTCTGACCTTCGTCAATATCCGCGAAACCGCCGGCTGGTCTGCCGATGCGAAATCCGCCGGTCCCAAAATGGCGGCGCTGATCGCCGCGTCCGCCGAGGCGGCGCCGGACTATCGCGTCGTGCCGCTGAGCAGCGAAGGAGCGATCGTCGTTTACGGCACGGATGCGCGCGCCATCGAAGCCGCAGAACTGCTGAAAGACCAACTTGATGTCACCGTGCTGCTGCGCGGCGCCGACGATGTGACGCCGCCGCGCGTCACCGAATTTCCGGTGACCTGCGGAACGATCTACTCCGCCAAGGGGCATCTCGGCGCGTTCGAACTCACGATCGAGAACCATGCAGTATTATCGCCGTCCTCGCGCGGCGCGATGAATTTCGTGGCGCCACGCCAGAGCGACATCACAACCTGCGACCTCATTCTCGATCTTTCCGGCGGCTCGCCGCTGTTTCCGGCATCCGATCTGCGCGACGGCTATCTGCGTGTCGATCCCGGCGATCCGGTCGCGTTGCTGCGGGCCGTACTCAAGGCGCGAGACCTCACCGGCAGCTTCGACAAGCCGCAATACATCGACTTCACCGCTGATCTCTGCGCCCATTCGCGCTCGAAACTGATCGGCTGCCACCGCTGCCTCGATCTCTGCCCGACCGGCGCGATTACGCCAAACGGGGAGCACGTACAGATCGACGCTGCGATCTGCGCCGGCTGCGGGCAATGCGCCGCAGTCTGTCCGACCGGCGCCGCGGCTTATGCGCTGCCGCGCGCCGACGCCTTGATGCGTCACTTACGCACGCTGCTCCTTGCCTACGCGCAAGCCGGCGGCGCACAAGCCGTTGTGCTGTTCCACGATGAAGAGCATGGCGGCGCGATGATCGATGCGCTGGCGCGCCACGGCGACGGCTTGCCGGCCAATGTACTCCCAATTAAAGTCAACGAAATCACCCAGGTGGGGCTTGAGGCGCTCGCCGCCACCTTCGCCTATGGCGCCAGCGCAGTTCGCTTCCTACTGCGCGCCAAGCCGCGCCACGACATCGCTGGGCTGAACAAGACCATCGCGCTGGCCTCGCCGATTCTCGCCGGGCTCGGGCTTGGCCGCGTTCGCGTCGCGACGATCGAAACCGACGATCCCTTTGCGCTCGGCGATACCTTACGCGCCATGGAGCCGATGGACACCGTCGCCGAGCCGGCGAGCTTCGCCCCAGTCGGCGGCAAGCGCGACGTGATGCGGCTTGCGTTGCGCGAGCTGCACGCCGCCGCGCGCGCGCCGGTCGATATCATCGCGCTGCCGGACGGAGCGCCGTTCGGCACGCTCGATATCAATGTCGATGGCTGCACGCTTTGCCTGTCCTGCGTCTCCGCCTGCCCGACCGGCGCGCTATCGGACGATCCCGAGCGTCCGCTGCTGCGATTTGCCGAAGATGCGTGCGTGCAATGCGGGCTGTGCAAGGCGACCTGCCCGGAAAAGGTCATCAGCCTGCGGCCACAGATCGATTTCCGCGCCCCCACCGCGTTGGCCCGGATCGTCAAGCAGGAAGAGCCGTTCCACTGCATCGTCTGCAGCAAGCCGTTCGGCGTGAAAAGCTCCGTCGAGCGAGTGACGGCAAAGCTCGAAAGCAAGCATTGGATGTTCAAGGATTCCAAGAGCCGGCTCGACGTCATCAAGATGTGCGCCGACTGCCGCGTCAACGCCATGGCGGCGGCAGGCTTCGATCCGCTGGCCGGACCCGGTCGGACCAAACTGCGCACCTCCGACGATTATTTTCGCGAGCGTCAGGAGCGGGACGAGAGCTAGGCTTACCTGGTCGCCTTGGCGAGAAAATCCATCAGCGCTTTGCGATCTTCCGCCGATCCGATTTTTTGTTCCGGCATTTTGGTACCCGGCGTATAGGCCATCGGCCCGATCTCGAACATTTTCGACACCGTTTCTGGCGTCCAGATGATGCTCATCTTCGTGAGCGCTTCTGAGTAATGATAACCGGGCAGCGACGCGATCTTGCGCCCGAATACGCCGTGCAGGCTCGGCCCGGCCTTTTGCCCATCGTCCGGCGACAGCGTGTGACAGGCAACGCAGGCGCGAAACACCTGTGCGCCCGGATCGTCGCCATAAGCGGCGAGCGGATCGGCCGGCGCGCCGACGACAGTGGAATCGATGGCCTCGCCGGTAACAGCGTTCCAGCGCCGGATCACGCGATCGGTGCCGCCAGTAAGCAATGTCTGATTGTCGGGAAAGAACGCGACCGACCACACCGGCAGGCCTGGGCCGACCAGCGTATGCTTAAGCTTGCGCTCGATGCGGTCGATAATCGCCACCGAGCCCCGAATACTGGCCGCGGCGATCAACTTGCCGTTTTGCGACACCGCGACCGCGATCACCGGGCTCGCAGTTGCATGTACTTCACCGCGAAGTTCGCCGTCGGGCGCGAGGAAGAACACCATGCCGGTTGCGCCTACCGCAACAATCTCGCCGTCAGCGGCAACCGCGACACTGTTGAGCGGCGACGGCAAGGTAACAACCGTTGCGGCCGCTTCACCGCGCGGCGACCAGATTCGCAGCGTCGCGTCATAGCCGGCGCTCACCAGCGCGCTGCTATCCGGCGTGAAGGCGACGGCATTAACGTTTTGTGAGTGGCCTTCCAGCACGCGCGGCGCACCGCCGTAGAGCGGCCACAGCCGCACGCTGTGATCCCACGATGCCGAGGCGATGAGCCGCCCGTCAGGCGACGCCGCAATCGAGGCGATCGGCGCAGTATGGCCTTTGAAGACCTGATCCGGTTGCTGCCGACCCGCCGTCCAGATTGCGATGGCGCCGTCTTCGCTCGCGGTGGCGATGCGGCCGTCCTTGAGATAAGTGACCGCATTTACCGCGCCGTCGTGAAAGCCCAGGACCTGTTCGGCGACGTTGCGGGTGAGGGACCAGCGGATCGCCGAGGTATCGAAGCTGCCGGAGACCGCGCTGTTGCCATCGCCCGAAATCGCCAGCGCCCTCACCGGACCGCCATGGCCGCGCAATTGCGCCGCAGCCGGACCGGCGCCGAGGGAAAGCACCAGCACAATCGCAATGCGGAATACCGGACGGACAAAATGCGCCATCAGCGATGTTAAGTTGCATTCCACCACGGATTCAAGACGCGCCGGGGCGGACCGCCGCCGGGTAATCTAGTTGGTAATGACGTCGGTGACGATGCGCGTCGCCGGAGTCACCAGCAGCACCTTATCTTTGGTCTTGACGAATTTGTACGGCTTGATGTCTCCGAGATCGGCAAGGCTTTGCGGTAAATCATGCATCGCATTGAGCGCGTCCTGCGCGTCGAGCTGGCTCGCAGGCTTGAGCTTGTCCGCGCCACTCGCTGCGGAGGCTTTGTCCGCCATAACGGCCTCATAAACCCGATGGCGCTGCTCGTCATTCAAGCGGATCGGCCACGCCATAGTGGGAATGCGGTCTAGCGTGTCATTACGCTTTGAGAACTTGGCCGGCAGCGTCTGGCCGGTCGAACCGATCGGCATATTCGGCGAGGTAAGTTGCGCGGCGCGTTTGGCGGCATCCCGCGGCGACGCCGCGCCGACCGGCTGATTGCCGGAGTCCGGCGGTGACTTCGGATCGCCTGATTGCGCATTGTTGTTGGCCTGCGCGGCCTTGGCGGTCTCGGAAGGCGCATCGCCAACCGCCGATTTGGCTGAATCCGCACCCCCAGCCGGTGGCGGCGCGATCTGACCGATCGCGGCATCGGCGGAATCGGGCGACATCAGCGCCGCACGGGCTTCTTCCGGCGTCGGAATGGGCGTTCCGCTCGCACTGGTGGTATCGACCGGCGCCGCGCGGTTCGTTACCTTATCGCCCTTCCCGCTGCCATCATTGACACCCGGAGGCGAACTCGAGGGCGCCTGCACGGGAACACCAGGATTTATATTGCCGTTGTTGGGATTAAAGCCCGGCGCGATCTGCTGCTGCGTGTCCTTGAGTACTTGCGCATCGGCTGCGGCCAGCAATAAAACCGCGCATAGACCGGTAGCGGCCATCGCAGCCGTTAACATCGGCAGATTATATTTGATCATCGGAATTCTCCTCGCGGCGATCCGATTGGCCCAACTCCGACTCGGCCGGCAAAGTTCCGTTCCCGAACCTGTTGGGGCGCCCTAAGGAGAACCCCGCTGCCTAAGGGGCACGGGGAAAGCGGAATCTGGACTGTGGCCGGCAGGATGGCGGCAGTTCTCAAAGGCCGGACTGTTCTTCATTCCGGTCTTGTTCATGAGCCCTTAAGCGCCGCGGCCGCAAAGCTGGTCAAAGGTAATATTGCCATCCTTGAGTTGGGCGGCACCGGAAGTTAGTTCTGTCAAACCCCAGAAGCAGCGAAAGAATCCACTCGAGTTTTGCTTGCATCAGCGCAAGCACGTTCGAATTGCTCACCCAGTGCCGTACTGATCGAGGCCCCGGGTTGCCCATTTTGTGTGGCGACGTTCGAAGGCGCGAACCCTGACCAGCACCTCACCCTCGCCGGCCACCGGATCCGGCCAGTCGCGATAGACCAGGTTCTCCAGCGCGCCCTGCTTCTCAATGACGGCGGCTTTCATGGGTGGCTCCGTGACAACCATAATTCATAGATAAGAAAGCCCTCGTCCGCGATGGCGCATCAAGGAATAGAGCAACCGTGGCGTGATCTACTTGGTCAGCATCAACTCATTGCGTGCCGGCAGATATTTATCGGTATAGGTTTCGGCGGCCGTCGGCGGCGTCGCAATACCAAAGGCCTCTGGAAGGTGCGGGCAATGCCGAGCCGGTTGACTTTATGCGCCGCCATCCCGTCGATACGCTGGCCCTTGAACCAGAGTTCGCCGGTGTGCAGCTTCAGCGCGCCCGAGATAAGATTGACCAACGTGGTCTTGCCGGCGCCGTTCGGACCGATCAGCCTCATGATGGTGCCCGGCTGGATATCGAGCGTGACGTCGGCCCTTATTGCCGAGGCTGACTTTGTTGTTGGTGCCAAGCGCCAGCACGCCAAGCTTTGGCATCGACCCGAGCGAACCGACGATAGCAGCGGCCGCGTCATGACGTCCGGTTTCGCCGGCGCTGCTGAGCGCGAAGACCAGACGGCCGCGAACCTTTCCCAATTTCCCGGCGGCGGCGATGGCGACGATGGCGGCCGCCAGCGCACCCTTCTGCTCCGAAATGCCGCGGCCGCGGATCGCACCGTCGCAGCCTGGGTCCTCAATTTGCTGATGAAAGGATAGCGCCGTGGAGCTTCGAGACATGCGCTCGTCCCTGGCTCGCGCCATTGGGCTCGGCTCGGCCAAGGAGGGGGGGTGGCTTTGGTGGGCGGAGCGCGTTTCAGCGGTCGCCCTCACACCCCTAATGCTGCGGTTCGCGGCCTCGATCATCGCGCATACCGGCAGCGATTATATCACATTTGTTGCTTGGCTTAGGACACCTCTCATCGCCATCTTGATGATCGTGCTCCTTATCGCCTTATTCTACCACACCGCGCTCGGCCTTCAGGTCGTGATCGAGGACTACATCCACTCTGGCGCTAAGTTCGCGGCAGTGATTGCGGTCCGTCTTGGCTGTTTTGCGCTCGCCATCGCGGGTTTTGTAGCCACGTTACGTATTGCGTTCAGCGGTTGAGCGCGTCGAATACAATCGTGACAACGAGAAACCGCTGCGAGGTTCGACACATCGAAGGCTGAAATGACCGGGAGACAAGGTGATGTTCGTCGAACAATTGCTGCCCACGGCACGGAAACGGCTGGTCATGATCGCATGACGATAGGCCGTTGATCCAAGCAGCAACACTCCTGCGCTCGGGGACAGATCTAGTCGTTGTGTGTAGCTCCGCGAGCCTCCTTGTCGACCGTGGCTGATTTGATCAAGCGCGCTGACCCGGTGGCTAACAGCATATCACGCAGATCGTCATGTTGCGTAAACTTGGCATGCAATACGCCACGCATGCGGTCGAATTTGATGCGCGACCAGGACGGCGCAATATCCCACACATAAAGACCATGTGCTGCCATTGCCAATAATGATGGCGAAGGCGCAGCCATGAGCCACTCCTTCACTTCGGGTTTTCGCGCCCTGCCTGCCCGGTAAGCGTGCTCTGCTGTTGCGAACGTCGAGCTTTCGAAAAGAATTGGGCGACGAAACAGATTGCTGAATGCTCCGTAAGGCTTCTCGTTCGCTCGATAAAATCTGATCTCAGTCATCCCAGGCCCTTAGAATTTATCGATATTCGCTCCGATAAAAGTGAACAAGTATGGTAATGGCCGGTAAAGACCCACGACTAGGCCAAAACGACTGGACGGCGAGCGCTATCGCGGCGCGCGCGGTTCGCCGCCACGACGACATTGACCGCTAGCTTCCCGGTGTAGGCATCATCGAGCCTCTTTACCCTGTGACATCAACACTTCGATCTGACGAAGGACCACAACGGTCTGCTCCGCGCCGAACCTTTTCTTCAGCGTAATCAAAGGCACCTTTCCAAGCTCAGTTTCTCACAAGCTTGGTCCAAAAAGCCCGGTCAGGTCAGATTTATCTCCTTGACACTTTCGTGCCATGCTCGGGAGCAATTGACACTGTCAAATACAAAGCGGTAATGAATTTGAATCAGTAGTCAAATTGTATTGCCAGGAATTGAGACTGTGGGATCTGCACGATCAAACTCAAGAATATCCACCTCAAAAAGCGGACAAGATGAGCAATGGAATCCTCCGCATGGTCAGAAAGGACATCGGCGCGAGATTATTTTGCGCAGCGTCGCTAAATTTCTGAGAAGCGCTCCACAATCGTCAGTGACTATGGAAGACATCGCCGCAGAACTCGGCATGACCAAGAGCAATCTGTATTATTATTTCAATGACAAACAAGATATTCTTTATCAATGTCACATGCGTAGCGTCGATATCAGCTTAAAGGCGCTCGAAGGAGCGCTATCAGCATCTCGATCGCCGCGCGAGAAAATGCGCGCGCTTCTCATCAATCACATTCGCGGGATACTCGACGACGGCTTCGGCGGCGTTATGCAGACAGATCTCGATAATTTTCTTCCCGAGCAACGCAAGCAGTACGTCAAACGACGCGACGTGTTCGAGCACGGCTTTCGCGAACTCATCAAGGACGGCATCCGTGCGCGCGAATTCAAAAAATTAAATGTGAAGCTGACCGGCTTCGCGATCCTTGGATCAATCAATTGGATTCCAAAGTGGTACCGGCCGACCGGGTCGCTGTCGTCGACGCAAATTGCCGAGCAGATGTCCGAGTATTTCCTGGACGGCCTCATTCCAAAAGAACCGAACCGTTGAGCTGCGCTTCGCGCCCTCTTACGCGGCGGTCCGATAAGTTTGTGATTTAAGCCAGCGAAGCGAGGGTCGCATTGATGAGTGACTTGGCTCGCTGATGCCGCGTCCGGCATATCTGCGATTGCAACAGTAAGAATACCCGATCTTGGCGACAAGACCAGTTAAGGACTCTGTGCGCCGCCATGTCCGAAGGTTTCCCTGTTCGGCCGCTTCGGCCGGCTGGCGGAGAGGAGGCAAACCTCCTCGCAGGCTCGATCGTGTTCAGTATCGATCGCGACGATGGGTTGGACTCGTCGTTTAATTTATTTGACTTTGTATTCAAGAATATCGATGATTTCCTTATATCGCCACCGTCCGACGTTGCTCGGTGGTAACACGGGCCCAAAATGCGCTGAGAACAGCCGCACTGCTGCCAGCTCGGCGCTCTTTTGTGGCGTTGCGTTGCTGGGTGCTCCTCGGCGTAGCCGGCGAAAAGAAGTCTGAGGAAGTCCAAACGCCGGCGTTTGCCGGATCCCAGAGTCCCTGAGGGAGTCTTACCAATGAAGGTCTGGTCTTTCGATATGCTTCGGAAATTGGCTGTTGCCCCCATGCTGATTGCTCTTTGCACAGCGGCGACGGCGCAGGTGGCGAGCACCAACGCGACGCTGCGTTTCGGCTATACAACGGGAACCACCAGTTTCGATCCCGCGCGCTCCAGTTCAGGCGGCGACCGCGCCTACCTTCTTCCGGTTTATGACCGGCTCATCCGGCTCAGCAACGAGGGCGAGCCACAGCCAATGCTGGCGACCAAGTGGGAGTTCACCCACAACGGCGCGGTCCTCGTTCTGACGCTGCGTCAAGGTGTCACCTTCCAGGACGGGGCAATTGTGGACGCCGAGGCGGTGAAGGCCAATCTCGACCGCTTCCGAACTCTACCGGAGTCCACGCAACGGTCTGCGCTCGGCGCCATTACCGACGTGCGCATCGTCGATGCGAGTCACGTCGAGATTCACTGCAACATCGGCTGTGGCGGAATGATCCAGACGCTGGGCGACACCGCGGGCATGATGGTGAGCCCGAAAGCCTTTGCCAATCCAGACCTCGGCACGCGTCCGGTTGGAGCAGGAGCTTACACGCTGACCGAATATCGCCCCGGCACGCGCGCGGTCTATAAGGCCGTCAAAGACTACTACGATCCGTCCAATCAACCATTCGGTGGCATTGAGATTTCCGTGTTCGCCGACGACGCCACCCGGCTCAACGCGCTACGCTCGGGCCAGATCGATATGACGCTTCTGCGACCCTATCAGGTCGCCGAGGCCAAGGCCTCCAAGCTCAATGTGGTCGGGAGCAGAGGCGCGATCTGGTATTACATGGGCATGAACATGAATCGCGGCAAATTCACCGACATTCGTGTTCGTCAGGCGTTGAATTACGCCATCGACAAGAAGCAGATCAGCGAAAGCCTGCTCGCCGGCTACTGCACGCCGTCCGACCAGCCGATTCGCGAGGGCGTGCTCGGCTTTGCCAAGCAGACGCCCAAGGTCGTTTATCCCTATAACCCCGCCAAAGCGAAGCAACTGCTCGCCGAGGCGGGGCTGGGCAACGGCTTCGAGTTCAACGCCGTTGTCTTCAACATTCCGCTGTTCGTGCAGATTGCGGAGGCGCTGCAGGCGCAGCTCGCGCAGCTCAACGTCAAGATGAACCTACAGCCGATGCCGGTCCCGCAGGCCATCAGTACTTATTTCGGCAAGGGTGCGGTCGATGTTTATGTCGGCATCAATCTCGGGCAGAGCGATCCGAGCGCCTTGCTGGCGAACCTCTATCTCAAGGAAGGCTTCTTCAATCCGAGCAAATTTACGACGCCAGCCATTGTCGAGGCCTATAAAAAGTCAGTGGAGCACGCCGACAACGAGAGCCGCCAAGTGGCCTTCGAGGCGCTCATCAAAAGCGCGCTCGCGCAGGCTTATCACGTGGGTATATGCGATGTGCTCACCCCGGTTGTGTATACCAACGCCGTGAAGGGCGTGACGCCCGAAACTCCGACCTGGACGTGGGACTTCCACGGGCTCGAAATGGTCCGTCCATAATGCGTCAGTTCGGCAGGACGCTGTTACTGCTGATCTGCGTGTCGATGATCGTGTTCTCGCTGGACAGCTTCATTCCGGGCGATCCGGCATTGGTGTTGGCTGGCGAGAGCGCCACGCCCGCGGACATTCAGCGGACCCGCGATCAACTCGGGCTGGAGCGGCCGCTGGTCGAGCGCTATCTGGTCTGGGCCGGCAAGGCGGTGCGCGGCGATTTCGGCCGATCTTTGTTCACAGCGCAACCCGTCAGCGCCGAAATCGCGGCGCGGTTGCCGGTGACGCTCTCGCTGCTCGTACTCGGCCTGTTGATCGGCATCGTCGCCGGCATCGCGGCCGGCGTGGCGGCGGCATTGCACCGCGGCGGGCGTATCGACAGAGCCGTCGTCATCGTTGCGTCGCTCGGTGTCGCGATGCCGAATTTCTGGGTCGGCCTGTTGCTTGTGCTGGCGCTGGCGATCAAATTCCCATTGCTGCCGGCAACCGGCTACGTGCCGTTGACGACAAGTCCGGTGGACTGGCTGATTCATCTTATTCTTCCGGCGGTGGCATTGGCGCTGGCGCCGGCCGCCGAGATCACCCGGCAGGTGCGCGGCAGCGTCATCGGTCTCATGCCGCGCGACTTCGTGCGCACCGCCGTCGCCAAAGGCCTGCCGCGCCGCCTCGTCATCGGCAAGCATGTGCTCAAGAATACTGGTGTCACGGTCGCGACGGTTGCAGGCATTCAGGTCAGCGTTCTGCTCGGCAGTTCGGTGGTGATCGAAAGGGTCTTCGGGCTGCCCGGCATCGGCGGGCTGGTACTTGAGGCCGTCGTGGCGCGCGACCTCCCCATTGTCCAAGGGGTCGTTTTGATTACGACGATCATGATCCTTGGCTGCACCCTTCTCGTCGAATTGTCCTACAGCTATTTCAATCCGCGAGTGCGCTCATGACGGAAGTCACGAGCCGAAGACGGCTTATTTCGCGCATCGCTGCCGATCCTACATTTCTGTTCGGTGCCGGCGTCCTTGCCTTTGCGGTTCTGGTCGCCGCGTTCGGACCGCTGTTGATGCCCTACAACCCGAACACCAACAACTTGATGCACCGGCTCAGTTCGCCCTCTGCCGTGCATTGGTTCGGCACGGACGATCTTGGCCGCGACATCTTCAGCCGGCTGGTTGCCGGAACGCGCGTCTCCGTCGTCTTTCCAATCGGATCGGTGGCGGTTGCCATCCTTCTGGGTCTGCCGGCGGGCCTGCTCGCGGGCTATCGGTCGAGCCGGACAGGTGCCGTCCTCAACTTCATCGCCGACGTGATGATGAGCTTTCCGCCGCTGCTTCTTGCCGTCGCGTTTATTGCTGTGCGCGGCCCTGGGCTCGGCAACGCCATGATCGTCGTCGGCATTATTTTCGCGCCCCGCCTGTTCAGGATCGTGCGCGCGGCAACCCAAGAAGTCATGGCCGAGACCTATATCGAGGCCGCACGCGCCATTGGCTCAAACCCGCTGCAGATCCTGTTCTGGCACGTCCTTCGCAACATAGCGGGACCGATTATCGTCTACATCTCGTTTGCCATGGGCACATCTCTCCTGATCGAGGCGATCCTGAGTTTTCTCGGACTTGGCGTGCAGCCCCCGACGGCAGGATGGGGTTCAATGCTGGAGCGGGCTTTCCGCTTCCTCTATCAGTCGCCGAGTGGCGTGATTTTCCCGGGCGTCGCGATCGCGGCAACCGTCCTTGCCTTCAACCTGATCGGAGATGCCGTGCGCGATGCTATCGGACGGCCCATCTCGATCGAACCTGGAGCACGCGTATGAGCATGCCACAGCAAATACGCGAGGGCGGCTCGCCGGCCTTTCCGTCGGCCCGCCAGGCCGCACTCATCGTCATCGATATGCAGAACGCGTTTTGCCATCCCGACGGATTCTTCACGCGCTATGCCGACGACAAACTGGCCTGCCAGCGCGTCGTCGAGCCCTGCGCCAACGCAATTTCCGCCGCCCGCCTTGCCGGGGTTCCGGTGCTGTACGCGGTCAAGGTCAGCCTCACGCCCGACGTCGCGACCACGAGTTTCCATAACGCCCCGCGGCATGGCGCGGGACTCATGCTGGCCGATAGCTGGGATTCGGCCATCGTCGATGAACTGCGCCCCGCTCCGGGCGAACTGGTGCTGGACAAGCTCGCCTATAGTGCCTTTTTCGGCACCTCGTTGGACGCGGTGCTGCAGCGCCTCGACGTCCGCCAACTCGTGATCGTCGGCGTGACAACGTCGATCTGTGTGGAGTCGACGGCGCGCGATGCGATGCAGCGCGGCCTGAACGCTTATGTGGTGCGCGATGCCACGGCCGAATGGGATCCGTCGCGTCATGAGCGCTCCATCGAGCAGCTCGGCTACGCCTTCGCCCGCATCTTGACAGTCTCGGACCTGATTCAGGCGTGGGCTATGGCAGGAGACAGTCGTTGACGCCGACTCTTGAGGTCCGCGATCTCACCATCACGCTGCGACGAGGGGAACGCTCCATCGTCGCCGTGAGGGATGCCTGTTTCGCCATCTTTCCCGGCCGTACGCTGGGACTGGTCGGTGAATCCGGGGCGGGCAAATCGCTGACCTCGATGTCGATTCCTGGACTGCTGGCTGGTGGCGATATTGACATGCACGGCAGCATTCGTTTGCTCGGGCGCGAGTTGGTGGGCCTGTCTGAGCGCGACCTCATGCGCATCCGGAGCAAGCAAATCGGCATGGTGTTCCAGGAACCCAGGCAGAGTTTCAACCCCGCTTTCAAGGTCGGTGAACAGATCGCTGAAACCGTACGCTGGCATGACGGAGCGTCGCGGCGCGCCGGCCGTAACCGCGCGGTCGAGCTTCTCGGACTGACCGGTATCGATAACGCCGCGCAGCGCGTCGACGACTATCCGCACACGTTTAGTGGCGGCATGTTGCAGCGTGCGATGATAGCGATGGCGATCGCCTGCCGGCCGGCGATGCTGATTGCCGATGAGCCGACCGCCGCGCTCGATGTCACCGTCCAGGCCCAGATTCTCAAGTTGCTGAAACGTCTGCAGGCGACCTTGGGTATGGCCATCCTTTTCGTCAGCCATGATATGGCGACGGTGGCGCAACTCTGCGACGACGTGGCGGTGATGTATGCCGGTGAGATCGTCGAGTGCGGGCCGGCGCTCGATATCTACCGGCGTCCGCGTCATCCCTATACGCAGGGAATTCTGCGCTCCGTGCCGAATCTCAAGATGCAGCATCTGGAACTCTACAGCATCCCGGGATCGATGCCGCCGGTCGGCCAGCATCCGCCCGGCTGTCGTTTCGAACCGCGTTGTCCCTACGCGATCGAGGCATGCGGGGTCGGTCCAATCGCGATGGAAAACGTTAATGACGCTCACGTCGCGCGGTGTATCCGAATGCATGAGCTCAACCTTGCGGAGGTCCCAGCTTGAAGCAGTTGCTGGTGCGGGGGCTGCATAAGAGCTTTCCGGTAAAATATGACTGGCGGGGCCGTCCGAGCCGATTCGTCGAGGCTGTTACCGGCGTTAATTTGGAAATAAACGGCGGCGAGACATTGGCGCTGGTTGGCGAGTCGGGGTCGGGCAAATCGACGGTGGCTCGCCTCATTCTCCAGCTCATCCGTCCAGACGTGGGATCAGTTGAATTCGATGGCGAGCAACTGACGGCGTTACGCGGCAGAGAACTGCGGCGGATGCGTCGCAGGCTGCAGATCATCTTTCAGGATCCGTACAGCTCGCTCGACCCATCGCTTTCCATCCGAGACATTCTGTCCGAGCCGTTTCGAGTGCATCATCTGGAATCGGTCGGGTCGACGCGGCTCGAGAAATTGCTCGAGGACGTCGGTCTACGCGGAAGCTTTCTGACGCGGATGCCGCATGAGCTGTCCGGCGGCCAGCGGCAAAGGGTCGCCATCGCGCGGGCGTTGGCGGTCGAACCGGAATTCATCGCGTGCGACGAGATCGTCTCGGCGCTGGACGTGTCTACCCGCGCGCAGATCCTTAATCTGCTGAGCGCGCTTCAGGCCGAGCGCGGCGTATCGATGCTGTTCATCACCCACGATCTGGCGATCGTTCCGTTTATCGCGCGCCGGGTGGCGGTAATCTATCTCGGCCGCATCGTCGAGCAGGGCACGGTCGACGAGGTATTTTCTCGTCCTCAGCATGCCTACACCAAGGCATTGCTGGCAGCGGTGCCCGTTCCCGATCCGGCGGCTCGCGCTCGCGAAAGTCCCGAGGGCTAAGACGCGCCATCGCCCTTTTCAGATCGCCGCGCGACATGTGGCGCACCAGAAGAATGTGCAACTTCTCGGCCGGGGTGCGACCAAGCGTCTGAGCATCGCTCAGGCGCACAGGCTGATTTCCGCACTGCGGATATGGCAGTGAAACAGAATGTTCTGCTTATCTTTGAAATAGTAATACAAATTGCCTTTCGTCATGCCAAGTTCATATGCGATCTGCTGGATCGTCAACGACGAAAGACGCGAATTTCTCAATACATTAGCGACATTTGGTAAAATCGCCTCGCGGCGATGATCCTTGACGTCGGCCATGCCATTCCAGCGTGCATTTTTCTTTGTAACCAGCCTTTTTCGCACGCCCGGAGGGCATCTTTCTTTTCCAGTTTTTGCCGATTTTCCAGCCGATTTGCTCATTTGGACATCAGTTTAAACATTTTGACTTTATGTTCAAATTTTTTACTATGCGTTCAGCATGTCAGTAGCAGGCGAGCATGGATACGTTGAGCAGAGCGAAAGAGTCGATCGCAGCGCCCGAACCAATGTTTGCGGCAACTGCGGAATTGCCGCGTGAAGACGGTGGCGCGCCTCTGCTTGAGATTAAAACTTGACGACCGAACCGGCCTCTTGCAGCAACAAGGCGAGCCTATGGAGCAGTCGACACCATCATCCTAACAGTAGGGAGACTTGGCCATGCATGAAAAGGGCAATGCAAGCAGTCCGCAGCTGAATCGGCGTACGATCCTCAAGGTTGGCGCCGGCAGTCTCGCTGCGGTCGCGCTGCCGGCGATGACCTTTGCGGGGGAGCCGAAAAGCGGCGGCACTCTTCTCCTGAGCAGCGGCGGCGATCCGCCGACCTTGGATATGCATCAAACACCGACATACCTCACCGAGTTCATCGGCGCGCCCTGCTACTCCACTCTGTTACGGATCAGCGCCACGAATATCGACACTCTCGTTCCTGACCTCGCCCAGAGCCACGAGGTTGCCGCCGACGGCATGTCCGTGACGTTTCATCTCCGTCCCGCGGCAGAATTTCACAACGGCTTACCCGTCACCGCCGACGACGTCGTGTTCAGCCTAAACCGTATTCGCAAGCCGCCGAAAGGAATCGTCAGTCCACGCAGAGGTCTCCTCGGAAGTATCAAAGATGTCGAGGCTACGGATACGCATACGGTCGTCGTTCACCTGAACGCGCCGGAAGCGGATTTCCCGTTCCAGGTCGCAAACCCTTACAATGTGATCGTGCCGCGCGCAGTCGTCGAGCCGCTTGATGCGTCGGGCCAGGGAATGAAGCGAACGATCGTCGGATCAGGACCTTTTAAGCTGTCTAAGGCGATCGACGGCCAGATCTACGAGCTTGTTCGCAACGAGAAGTATTTCGGCGAGAAAGCCTATCTCGATAAAATCCAGATGTTCCCGATCAAGGGCGAGGTCGAGCGGGCCTCGGCGCTGAAGAGCGGCCGGATCCATGGTTGCTTCTTTTTCGCCAATGAGGCTGTCCTTGAGGGCCTGCGTAAGCGGCCCGATATCACGGCTTTCCGACGACCAACGCCGACCTTTATCAATCTTATACCAAACGTCGCGATAAAGCCGTTCGACGATATTCGCGTGCGGCAGGCACTGTCGCTTGCGATTGATCGCGAGGCATTCATCAAAACGGTCGGGCCACTGGCCGGCGCTTTCTATCATAGCACCGGCCTGTTGATGCCCGGCAGCTCTTTTAATTTGAGCATGAAGGAAATCAAGCAATTTGCCGGCTATGACACAATACCCGGAGCAGGCGGCAGCATCGAAGCCAATCGTAAACGCGCAACCGAATTACTCGAGCAGGCCGGCGTCCAGAAAGGCTTCAAGGTCGCGCTCTTGGCGCGCGGCGACATTCCAGCTTTCCGTGATTCCTCTATAACTGTCGCGGCCCAGCTCAAGGCAATCGGGCTCGATGCCACCGTTGACGTGCGCGACGCCGGCGGCTTCTACGCCGCGGAAACCGGCGGCCAATTTCAACTCGTGGCCCATTCCGTTGGATTGAGCGGATCGCGGCCTGACCAGATACTTGGCGAGGGCTACACGAGCTTCGGTGGACGAAATTACGGCAAGTGGAAAAATGAGTCGATCGACGACGCCTACAGAGCTCAATCGGCTGAAACCAATTCGGGGAAGCGCAAGCAACTGTTAAAGGACTTTCAGCTCAAATTCTTGAAGACTTACTACCAAATTAATCTCGCCTGGGTCGGATATGGCGGCGCGTATTCGAAGTCGTTTAAGGGCTGGAAGCCGCTGACAGATCTTTATGCCAATATGCAAATGAATCGCGTATGGATCGACGTCTGAGTAATCACTTTCATCTGCGTATGGCAGCATCGTGGATAAATGAAAGGTTGAATGCGTGATCGACGAGGACACAGGGCACGCCGCGGTATCGGAATTTGATGACTACATCGGCCGTTCTGAGACGGTGAGCGGACGCATCGTAGCCCAGTCCATGGACCTCATGGCCGCGATGCTCAACCGCACATTCGCTGACATGTCGCCGCTCGGCGCGCTACCGCCGCTCTGGCATTTGCTGATCCTGCAAAGACCTGCGCCTCAGTCTGAACTCGGTCCGGACGGACATCCGAGGCGTGGCGGTCTTATCCCGCCGATCGCCTTACCCCGGCGTATGTTTGCCGGCGCACGCGTTCGATTTATTTCTCCGTTGCACGTTGGTGACGAGGTAGCGCGGACGACGACGATTAAGTCCATCACGCCGAAGACCGGGCGCAGCGGAAATATGGTCTTCGTCACTTTTGAACAAGTATTTCACGGCCCACGAGAGGTCGCCATCGTCGAGGAACAAGATCTAGTGTTTCGGGAAAATGACGTCCCGAGGCCGATTCAACGGCATCAGTTAAACGATTTGGGTAAGCCGAGCGGATTTACAGTAGTCGAAACCGTCAATGCCGATCCGATTTTGCTCTTTAGATATTCGGCTGCCACCGGTAATTCGCATCGAATCCACTACGACCCTGCATATGTCAGAAATGTCGAAAATTACCCGAACCTGATCGTTCATGGCCCCCTGCAGGCGACCATGCTCGCGGATTTGGCGACGCGTTCCTTGCGGCGACCGCTGACAAAATTTGAATTCCGTATCCTTAAGCCAATCTTTGTCGATACGCCGTTCTATTGCGTAGCACGCACAGAAAACGGCAAGGTGCTCGTCCAAACAATCGACTTTGCGCACGAAGTCTGCGTTTCGGCACACGCCGAGTGAGTGCGCGCGAGGGTCGACTCAAACATCTCGACCGCCATTGCTCAAGGCTGGACATGGATCGCCGGCCGGTAGCGTCATGGAAAGGCATCGTCAGAGGGCACCCTCCGATCACGTCCCCCGGCACGACTTCGAGCCAGTTCAGCATGCTGTTTTGATCAGGAGCGCGGATCTCAATTCGGACGTTGGGCGCGACCGAACAGGTCATCGATGAGGCCGTTGCGGCTCGCGGCGGCAAGATCTGGATCGGTCTTGCGCTGCAGAACTATCTGACGATCCCCCACGTGGTGGCCAACTCAGATTTCATTGCCACGCTGCCGCGCAGGCTCGTCCAGGCCTTCCTGCCGCAACTCCCGATCAAGATACTGGAAGCTCCGGTGCGTTTGTAGCGTATGCGCTACGCCGCATTCTGGCACGATCGCGGTCACGCCGATGCCGGCCACCAGTGGCTCCGTCGCATAGTCGCCGATGCTGCAAAGCAGCTTCGGCCGGACGAGCGGCTCGCTGAGCACGCCGGTAGATCGGCTTCAGCCCCTTCAGGCTGGCATAGTCTTCCTTGCCGACAATGATGTGGTCGTGCTCGGGAATTCCGAACGGCTCGGCCAACATCGATAGGAATGTCGGCGCGCGACGGCGTCGGATCGTTGGACCGGAGACGCCGCTCACGACGCCACACTCGCGAATGACGATGCGACGATGCGCTATCGCGCGAGCAAACACGACTGCGCAGGATGCGATCTCAAGCCTAGATGTTGCCCAACGCCCGGAGCGGATGGTGCCGCGCTCGATCCACGAAGGCGCGCGCGACATGACGCGTCAGATCGCCAAATCTTGGGAAGGAGGACAGTCCCGACGGCTAAGCGTTCTGATATCTTCGTCTGAATCAAAGTAGAAGACGGAAGAGCAATTCAAGAAAGGCAGGACGGGCGCCTGTTCCCAATTTGGGCGTCCGGCGACTATAAAATCCGGCGAGAACGCGCTGCCGCAAAAGGGTTGGGCCGCCTTTGCTGGACACTTGGCCGTGAGGCGCCGATGGGTTTGCAGCAGCGTGCATCTTAATCCGTGCAAGACGAACCTTGCCCAGCGTTGCGCGACCCAATTCAGGGCGCGTGTCCATCGACAGCGCCTTCAGGCCATAGGCCTTAGTAGTGCAAAAAGCGTCGTACGCCTGCTTGACCGGATCGTCGTAATAGGCCGCGATCTCTCCAAGCCCATGCCAGGTGAGGCAAGCCATTGTGGAATATGGACGTCGCAAAGACGTTCGACGTCCATCAATGCCTTGACAGCGCCGGTTCCGGTCGTCGGACATGACGTCGAGAAGGCATCGCCGACCAGGACAACTCCGGGCTGCCGATAGCCCTCGGAAACACAGAAATCGATGGGCCGTATCTTGACGAAGCCATCGACTTCGAACGGCCCAACAAGCTTGTTCAGGCTCGGCTGTGTTACCTGCGTGGGTGGATAAGCCATAGCCTTCGTCATATAGATCGGTTTGATAGCGCGAATTCAACAGAGCGCACGACCAAATACGGAAACTATGCTTTTGAAAATGTCTAGATTTCAGAAAGCGCGGTCGATTGAATTTTGGGCGGCTCGTCCAGTCAAATACCGAACCACTCGGTAATAGCCCTCACCAACGTGCTCGATGAATCGGTCAGGGTTTCAATCATTTCATAGTGATTTTTCCCTTCCACCTCGAGTTCGCGGCCATTACCGAAGCGGCGGTGCCATAGTTCCGCAAAGGACCGCGCCTGACGTT
>JBEPUC010000004.1:0-142180 GCA_041691675.1 Hyphomicrobiales bacterium
ACCGCCGACTGGGTCTTGTTCACGACCTCGGCGGCTTTGGTGAAGCTGCCGGTCTCGGCGATGGCGATAAAAGTCCGCAGTTGGTCGACATCGAGAAGTGCTGTCATGGCAGGCATCCGAATTTGGTTGGGCTCGGCGTTAACTTCCAGCCCGCTCAATGTCTGCACCGGAAACAACAACCCGTTGTTTCAATGGGCTGATTTTTGAGCAGGCTTAGGGTCCGTCTTGCCGCATCCGTTAATATCATCATTCCTGATCGGTCAGATTAAAAACATTCGTTTCACTAATCAATACCCGAAGCGCATTTAGGGGGTGCTTCGAGGGCGCACGCCTGAAACCGGGTGGCTCCGGAGCCGGAATCGGGGCGAATGAACGCTCCGGCCCGTGACCCCAATGGAGACTGCCATGACGACCGCCCAATACCCCGTTTTGCCAATCGCCGCCGGTACCCTGGCCCGCGCATTTGCCGCTCTCATCGCCCCGGTCGTCGTCTCCGCGAAAGCCATCATGCGCGCCATGCGCAACCGCCGCGACGCCAACGTGCTGGCCCGCCTCGACCGGCGCATGCTGGCCGATATCGGCCTGACGCGCTCGGACGTGCAGGACGCCTTCTCCGCGCCGCTGTGGGAAGACCCGACCGCGCTTCTGAGCGAGCGGGCGATCGAGCGTCGCGTGAACCGGGCGGTGACCCGCGTGACGCATCTCAAGGTCATCGATGGCGCCTTCCATCGTCCGGCGACCGACCGGCCGTCGCGGCAGGCTGTGTAACGACATCCCATTTGCGCATGAACTGATCCGAAAACCGCTGCACGCTTTTCGGGATCATGCGCGCCAGAAACGGCCGACCCCTCTCATCGGTCGTCGATCCGCTCCGCGAAGATCCCCTCTCGCGCCCGGATCAAAAAAGCGCCCGCTGGCCCCTCCAGCGGGCGCATTTTTTTCCCGGCTCTTGTCCCGGACGCAGCGCAGCACGAGCGGCAGCGAAGTGATGCGGTGCCGAGCCGGGACCATTCCAGATTCTGAGTTGAGATGGTCCCGGTTCTGCTTTGCACCGTTCCGCTTCGCTGGACGGTGCACCGCGCCCGGGACAAAGCCTCACTGCTTCCCCGCGATCTCCGGCCGCAGCAAATAGCGTCGATCCTTGACCACGCCAATCTTCACGCCCATCCGCGCGATGGTGGAAACCACCTTGCCGTCGAGGGCGCGGTCGCAATTCATATGTGTCGGGGCAATGAAGAATTCCGCCTTCTTCCAGTCGTCGGTCCATTGCAGCCGCGAATTGGCTTCCTTCTCGAACGGCAGCCGTTCGCCGCAAACCGCGACGAGATAGCGATGACCCGGAACGCCGGTTTTGATGACGGACTTGGCATCGAGCGCAGCGACGTAGCTCTCGAGATCGTCGACCGCCTCGGGCATGATGCTCACCCAATAGTCGGTGGCATAGCGGCCGGCGGCGCCTTCGAGGCCGCCGACCAGCGGATTGTAGAAAAGATATTGGTAGGGATGCAGGCGGATCAATTCGCTGGCGTTGAGTGCCAGCGCGCCGACAACGGCCAGGCCAAGTCCGCGCCCCAGCCATAGCCGGCGCGCCGCGAATCCGCCGAGCAGCCAGTCGAAGCCGATGCCCGTCAACACCGCGAAGGCCGGCACAACGAAAAGAAAATGGCGCAATCCGGTGAATGCCGGACCACGGTCGATTACCTCGCACGCCACCGGAAACATGGCGATGACAATGAGCAACAGCGTTTCGGTCCGCCGGTGCGGTCGATCCAGAGCCGGTTCGTTCGGCCGTGCCACGAACAGCAAGGCAACGCCAACGCCGGCGAGCATCAACAGCGGCAGCTTGAACAACAGATAGGCCGGTACATACCAGCGCGGCACGTCGGCCATTTCGTAGACGTGGCCGTTAAGCAGCGTGCGAATGTGATAATGGAATTCGCCGAAATCGATCAGCCCGCGCAGCGGATTGAGCGGCGACAGCGCCGACCACGGCCAGGTGGCGATCATCAGCAGATAGCCGATCACGAAGGCCGGCGTCAGCGAGACGGCCGAGCGCGCAAAGAAATTCAACGATTCGCGGAAACGATCGCCGGAAGTTTGCGGGCGTAACGTTGCCGTCGCCAGTGCGATGGCCACTCCCGCGTAGCCGATCAGCAGCAATCCCAGCACGCGAATGCCGAGCGCCACGCCCATCGTGAGGCCGAAGCCGATGACGTGGCGCCAGCGCGGGCGCGGCAGACCGCGCGCGACGCGCAGCAGAAAATAGGTCGCGGCCATCATCGCCGCCGCGAAAGGAATGTCCTTGGTGTGGTTGAACATTGAGCCGTACCACGGTCCACATGCGGCGAGCGCAAAGGCCGTGATCGCACCGGCGCGCGCGCCCGCAACCATGCGGGCGGTCGCCCATGCCGCCGCGATGCCGCCGACGCCGCTGAGTGCGCACAGGATATGCCGGATCGTATAGGCATCGATCATCGGCAGGGCGCGTTCCGCCGCCACCGCCACGATGTCGAACAGGCCGCCATAGAGATAAAGATTGACGTAGTGAAACAGCGCCTGGTCGGCAAAGCCGCTGAGGTAATAGGAAACGATCAATTCGCCATAATGCTGCTGCACCGGCTCGTCGTTGGAGATGGCGTAAGAATCGAACGTTACGAACACCAGCACCAGAAGCACGGCGATCATCGCCGTTACCGCCATGTCGTAAGGGTCGACGGCGGCAAGGAATGCACGCAGACGCGCGATATCCCGCGCGATTCGCCGCAATGGCGCGCGCAAGAACACGTCCGCGACACGGCGCGGCAAAGTGTCAGACCCCCGCAGGTCGTCTTCCCCCCATTTTGCGCATAACGTTATCGGAAAGCGGCTTATGCCTTGGGACCAGGTCCGTGGGCATGCCCTTCGTCGTCACGCGCTTATTGATGCGATTTTGTCTTGTCGGAGGCCATCTGTCATGCTGCATCTACAAAATAAAGCTGCGGCAGAGCGGGCGGGGATGCTGTTTCTCGGCAAACTCAGACGGGCTAAATTCGGACCGGCCAAATTTGGGCGGCCCAAATTGGGATGGGTCTTGGCGACGGCCGCCTTGGCGTTGACGGCGATTTCGGTCGTGTCGGCGGCGCAGGCCCAGACCGGCTTCGATCGGCGCGGCGGCGACTACCTGAAATTCGAAATCAGGACCGGGGATCCGGCGGTCTGCGCGGCGCATTGCGAGCGCGACGCCAAATGTCTGGCCTGGAGCTTCTCTTATCCGCGCACCGCCAATGCGCTTGCCACCTGTTGGCTCAAAAACAAGGTGCCGCCACGCAATGACGACAAATGCTGCGTCTCGGGGGTGCGCGGAGCCGGCGTGATCGAGCCGCGCAACGGAACGTTTGAATTCGGCATCGATCGCCGTGGCGGCGACTATCGCGATATCGAATTGTCATCCGATCCCTCGCCCGACGCCTGCAATGCGGCCTGCGAGGGCGACCACAAGTGCCGCGCCTGGACCTATCTCCGTCCCGGCTATGTCGGGCCGGCCGCGCGCTGCTTTCTCAAGGACAAGCTCACGCGGCCCCGGCAGAAGCCATGCTGCATCTCCGGTGTGGTGCGGTAGCTATCCGCCACCGGAATTGAGCGGGCCTCACTGCACGCTTGAGAAAAACCGCGACAGCCGCAGTCCCTTCGGCCAGGTCCACACCGGCTGGTCCTTCATACCGAGGTCCCACGAGCCGACGATGGCGTCGACGCGGCCGATCAGGTCGTTGACCGGCAGCATGCCGACGCCGCCGGCGCGCAGCGGCACCCTGCTGTCGGCGGAATTGTCGCGGTTGTCGCCCATGACGAAGACATGGTCGGGCGGCACCACGGTTTCCGGAATGTTGTCGAGCGGATCGAGCGACGACAACTTGAAGATGGTGTGCTGGCGCCCGCCGGGAAGCGTCTCGATGAACCGCGCGGCGCTGGTCTGCGAACCGTCTTCGTTCTCGGCCTGACCGGTACCGGTCGATTGGAGGCCGACCGGCGTGCCATTGATCGAAACGCGGCCATGGTCGAGCGATATGTGGTCGCCAGGCAGGCCGATGACGCGCTTGACCCAGACTTGGCTGCGGTCGCCGGGCCAGCGGAATACGACGACGTCACCGCGCTTGGGCAGCGCGCCGAAGATACGGCCGCTGTCTGGCAGAACGACGAAGGCCGGCAGCGAGGCGACGCTGTAGCCGTAAGGATATTTGGTCGCCAGCAACTCGTCGCCGATCAGCAGCGTCGGTTCCATCGAGCCGGATGGGACATAGAACGGCTCGGCCACCGCGACCTTGGCGGCCGTCACCGCCAGAAGAATGCAGGCCAGATCGACGGCGGCCTTGGCCCAGCGGCGGGGCCGCGATGGCTGCTCAGTCATGGATGTAACCTCAGGGGCGGATTCGGATTCAGTGGACATCAGGCGGTCCCGCCGACGGTGATGCGGTCCATACGCAAGGTCGGCTGGCCGACGCCGACTGGCACGCCCTGGCCATTCTTGCCGCAGGTGCCGATGCCCGGATCGAGCGCGAAGTCGTTGCCGATCATCGAGATGCGGTTGAGGTCGGTCGGCCCGTTGCCGATCAGCATGGCGCCCTTGACCGGGGCGGTCACCTTGCCGTTCTCGATCTTGTAAGCCTCGGTGCATTGAAACACGTATTTGCCCGAGGTGATGTCGACCTGTCCGCCGCCGAAGTTGACGGCGTAAAGCCCGTTCCTCACCGACGCGATGATCTCGGCCGGATCGCGGTCGCCGGCCAGCATCGCGGTGTTGGTCATGCGCGGCATCGGCACGTGCGCGTGCGATTCGCGGCGACCGTTGCCGGTCGGCTTCATGCCCATCAGGCGGGCGTTCTGGCGATCCTGCATGTAGCCGACGAGAATGCCGTCCTCGATCAGCACGGTGCGGTTTGTCGGCGTGCCTTCGTCGTCGATGGAGAGCGACCCGCGCCGCGCGTTCATCGTGCCGTCGTCGATCACGGTGACGCCCTTGGCCGCGACCTGCTGGCCCATCAGGCCGGCAAAGGCGGACGTCTTCTTGCGGTTGAAGTCGCCTTCGAGTCCATGGCCGACCGCTTCGTGTAACATGACACCGGGCCAGCCGGCGCCGAGCACGACATCCATTTCGCCGGCCGGAGCGGCCACAGCGGTAAGATTGACCATGGCCTGCCGCACGGCTTCATCGACCGCGCTCTGCCACATGGCCGGCTCGATGAAGCGCTGATAGCCCTCGCGTCCGCCGACGCCATGGCTGCCGGATTCCTGACGGTCGCCGTCGCCGGCCACCACCGAGACATTGAGCCGCACCAGCGGACGGATGTCGCGATAGGTCTCGCCGTCGGCACGCAGAATCTCGACCACCTGCCAGGTCGCGGCGATGCTTGCGGTGACCTGCCGCACGCGCGGATCCTGGGCGCGGGCATAGGCGTCGATGGTCTCCAGGAGCTTCACCTTGGCGTCGAACGGTTGCTCGCCGAGCGGGTTCACATCGCCGTAAAGCTTGCGGTTGGTGCGGCCGGGCGCTTCCGCATAGTGGCCGCTGTGGCCGCCTTTGACCGCGCGCACCGCTTCGACGGCCCGCGTCAGTGCGCCTTCGGACAGATCGGAGGCGTGGGCATAGCCAACCGCCTCATCCTTGACCGCGCGCAGGCCGAAACCTTGCGAGGTGTCATAGGTTGCTTGCTTGAGACGTCCGTTATCGAAGGCGAGCGCCTCGGTCTGCTTGTATTCGAGGAAAAGCTCGCCGTCGTCCGCGCCTTCCAGCCCGCGTCCGACCAGTTGCCGGACCTTGCTCTTGTCGAGCCCGGCACGGTCGATCAGGGACGAAATAGCTGGATTCATGGCTGAATTCTCCGGAAGGCGAGGCCGAGACCCCATTCAGGGTCGCGGGGTGCCATTCAGATAGGGCGTCTGTGGCGATTCTGCGAGGGTTCCGGCCGCCGCCGTTTTCACTCAATCCGGCCCGATTTTACGGCGACAATGGCAGCGCCGCCGATGATCTCAAGAGCGTCCGATGGACAGCCCGAAGCTGCCGCGACACGAACCCGACGACGATCCGGAAACCGACGCCGAGCGTCGCAACACTAACATTTTTCTCGCGGTCGCCGGCATTCTGATCGTCGCCGGTGGCATCTGGCTGTTCGATGCGATTGCCGATTCGCGCAAGGCGCAACTGTGCCTTGAATCCGGACGGCGCAATTGCAATCCGATCGCCGTCTCGCCAAGGAAACTGGATTGAAAGTGTGCGGTGCGGCACGACACGGCCCGAAAGCGCCGACAATTTGACAAAACTCTCGGCAAAAAAGACGCCGGCCGCCGCAAAACTTTTTAATAAATTGTCGGCAGAGTGAACTTCCTGCGACAGAACAAGGCGTGGCAATGACAGCCGATCTCCGTAAACATCCTCGCACGCCGGGCAATAATCGCGCCGCCATCGCCTATACCCAGCCGAACGCGGCGCCGATCATGTGTACGGTCGCGGATATCTCCGAAGGCGGCGCCGGGCTGACATTCGTCCACATCGGCGGACTGCCGGACGTTTTCAAACTTGAGATCAAGGGCGAGAGCGAGCTCCGCACCTGCAAAGTGGCGTGGCGCGCCGAGCCGCATCGTGTCGGCGTTTCGTTCATTTCCGAGAACGATTAGGCCTTCGTCGCCAGCCAGATGACGTGCCGCGCGCCGCGAGCGCCATTGGCGCGAACGCGTTTTTCATCGACCGCGAATCCGGCGCGGGTGAGCCGCTGCGTAAAATCGCGGTCAGGCTCCGACGACCACACCGCCAGCACGCCCTCGGGCCGCAGCGCCGCATGCGCTCTCGCCAAGCCGTCGGCATCGTAAAGTGAATCATTGCCCGGCCGGCTCAAGCCGTCGGGGCCGTTATCGACGTCAAGCAGGATGGCATCATACGATTCCGTCTTTGCGGCAATCAGCACGCCGACATCGGCTTCGTGAATGGCGACGCGCGGATCGCTCATGCTGTCGCCGAAAATCTCCAGCATCGGTCCGCGCGCCCAGGCGACCACCGCCGGCACCAATTCGGCGACGTCGATATGGGATTGAGGCTTCAGTGCGCCCAAGGCAGAGCGCAACGTGAAGCCCATGCCCAAACCGCCGATCAACAGCCGCGGTTCTTGACGCCCGGCGATCCGCGCGCAGGCGAGTGTCGCCAGCGCCTGTTCCGATCCGCTCAGGCGGCTGTTCATCAATTCGTTGCCGTCGAGCTTGATCGAGAATTCCGCGCCGCGCCGCATCAGGCGCAGCGCGCCGCCGCCAGGCACGGTCGCGGTGTCGATGAGTTGCCACGGGATCATGGATTTTTTCTCGGCCTGTCGCGGTCACGCGTCAAGCCGGCAAATGCCGGCAGGCGCATTGTCTGACCGCGTCGCGATTGCTAGCGTCCGGCCACAAACCGGAGAAAATCATGAAAGCAATGTTGATGACAGGCCACGGCGGCACCGATGTGTTGCGGTACGGCGACGCGCCGGATCCGGTGGCCGGGCCCGACGAAGTCGTGGTCGATATTCACGTGGCGTCGGTCAACGGCGCCGATCCGAAGGTTCGCAAAGGCGGCGGCAATTACACGCTCAAGAAATTTCCGCATATTCTCGGCCGCGATTTCTCCGGCATCGTCAGCGCCGTCGGTGAGGGCGTGACGGATTTCAAGATAGGCGATGCCGTGTTCGGGGTCACCGATCAAGGCATCGAAGGTGCTTACGCCGAGAAGATCGCGATCAACGCCGCCATCGTTGCCAAAAAGCCGGCGTCGTTGAGCCATGCGGAAGCTGCCGCGCTTGCTCTCGTCAGCCTGACGGCGCTGACCGCGGTCGAAGACACCGCGCATCTCAAATCCGGCGAGACGATCCTCATTCAAGGGGGCGCCGGCGGCGTTGCCGGATTTGCCGTGCAGCTTGCCAAACATATCGGCGCCACCGTCATCACCACCGCCAGCAAAGGCAATCACGCTTATCTGCGCGAACTCGGCGCGGACAAGATCATCGACTATCACAGCGAGGATTTCTCGCAGATCGGTCCGATTTGTGACGTCGTGTTCGACACGGTGGGCGGCGGCGTGCGCGCGGGTTCCTACAAGGTGCTCAAACCCGGCGGCCGGCTGGTGTGGATCGCGCCCGCGCCCGAAGGCTTTGTCATTCCGCGCGACGATGTACAAACGCTGCGCCCGAACGTGAAGCGCGACCGCGCTCATCTTGAGCGCATGCTTGAACTGGTAGCGGCCGGCGCAATCAAGCCGCCGGCGATGACGTTCTATCCGCTGGCCGGCGCCGCCGAAGCGCACAAGGTCAGCGAGGAGCGTCACCTCAAAGGCAAGCTGATGCTTGAGGTCAGGCCGGCCTAGCGCGCACAGAACTGAGCCCGCCGTGGAACCACCGTCATCGTCGCCGGTTTTGTCCGTGCATCATTGCAAACCAGGAAATGAATTATGCCCACCGACCAATATCACGAACCGCCCGAAGAGCTTTCACAAGAAACCCGCACATTCGCGCGCATGATCACGGCGCTGATCGAGGAGGCGGAAGCGATTGGCTGGTACGAGCAGCGTCTTTCTCTGGAGAAGGACAAGACCGCGCGGGCGATCATGGAAAATGCCCAGAAGGAAGAATTCAAGCACTTCTCAATGGATCTTGAATTTCTGCTGCGTCACAAGGCCGATTGGCGGAAGATATTAAAGGGTGTCGTTCTCGTCGATGGCGACATCGTCAAGAACGCGGAGAAGGCCGAGGAGGCTGCCGACTAGTTTTTACTCGCTCGGCTTTCAATTCGACCCAGACCGGCGCGTGGTCACTGGCATTTGCCTTGCCACGCGCCGCGCGATCGATACCGGCGTCGGTAAGACGCCGCGCCAACTTCGGACTCAGTAGCAGGTGATCGAGCCGCAGTCCGGCGTCGCGCGCCCAGCGATTGCGCATGTAATGCCAGAAGGTGAACATCGGCGCGTCCGGATGGCGCGTGCGAATCGCATCGGTCCAGCCTTGCTTTACCAGCCGGGCGAAGGCGGCGCGGCTCTGCGGCTGGATCAGCGCGTCATTGTCCCATGATGTCGTCGGATAGATATCCTGCGGCGTCGGCGCGACGTTGTAATCGCCGGCGAGAATGGCGGGCACATCCTGAGCCAACAGTTTCCTGGCATGCGCCGAAAGCCGTTTGAACCATTTCAGCTTGTAATCGAATTTCGGTCCGGGCTGCGGATTGCCGTTCGGCAGATACAGGCATCCGACCAGGATGCCGTCGATAGCGGCTTCGATATAACGGCTTTGCTTGTCATTGGCGTCACCCGGCAGCGCCGTGCGTGTGACGATCGGCGTGCCGCCGCGCGAAAGTATCGCGACGCCGTTCCAGGTGCGGTCGCCGCGCCAGACCGCTTGATAGCCGGCTTTCTCGATCGCGGCTGCTGGAAATTCGGCGTCGGTAGTCTTTAGTTCTTGTAGGCATACAATGTCGGGCCGTGCCGTCTTCAGCCATTGCAGCAAGTTCGGCAGTCGCCGATTGACGTTGTTGATGTTGAAGGTGGCGATCTTCACGCCTTGGCCTCACGCAGCGTTTGACCCTTGGCAGTCCCGGAACCCGTATTGAACGGTCACACCGCATCTGAGTTCCGCCGGCAATGCGGGCATCGGAAACGCAATAAAGAGTCGCCCGCGAATGAGTGCGAGCGGCTCTTTGATCGGTCCACGGAAAAGCGGTCAGGCTGTCTGCGAAGCAAGCGCCGGATAGTCGGTGTAGCCCTTTGGTCCCGGCGTGTAGAAGGTCGCCATGTCCGGCGGATTGAGCGCCTTGCCGCCTTGAAAGCGCGCGATAAGATCCGGATTGGCGAGGACCGGTTTGCCGAAAGCGATCAGGTCAGCCTTGCCGGATGCGAGATCGGCCTCGGCGCGCGCGGCGTCGTAGCCGCCCGACAGAATAAGCGCCTGCTTGAATGTCTTGCGGAATGTGGCCTTGATCGAATCGGGCACCGTTGGCGCGCCTTGTGCCGAGTGATCGACGAGGTGGACGTAGACAAGGCCGAGCGCGTTGAGCTTGCCGGCGAGATAGGCGTAGTCGCTCTCCATCCCGGGATAGAGCGGCATGTCGTTGAACACGCCATAAGGCGACAGGCGGATGCCGACTTTGTCCTTGCCGATCGCGGCGATGGCCGCTTCGGCGACTTCAAGGACGAAACGCGCGCGATTTTCGATGGAGCCGCCATAGCTGTCGGTGCGCAGGTTCGAGTTCGGGCGAATGAATTGTTCGAGCAGATAGCCATTGGCGGCGTGCAACTCGATGCCATCGAAGCCGGCGGCGACGGCGTTTCTTGCCGCCCGCACATATTCCGCCTTCGTCGCCGCAAGCTCGGCCTCGGTCATCGCGTGCGGCGCCGGTTGGTCCTTCATGCCCTCGGCGTCGGTATACATCTGGCCTTTTGCTGCGACCGCCGATGGCGCCACGAGCTTCGCCCCCGCGGGCAGATTGAGCGGGTGCGCGATGCGCCCGGTGTGCATGAGCTGGACGAAGATTTTTGCACCCTTTGCATGCACGGCATCGGTGACTTTCTTCCAACCCGCGACCTGTTCGGAGGAGAAAATCCCCGGAATGCGGGCGTAGCCGAGACCATTGGGCGAGGGCGACGTACCTTCGGTAACGATCAGGCCCATGCCGGCGCGCTGGGCATAATATTCTGCCATCAGATCGTTGGGCACGTTGCCGGTGGCGCGGCTGCGCGTCAGCGGCGCCATGACCATGTGATTTTGCAACGTCAGCGGGCCAAGCTTGGCCTTGGAATAGAGCAACGACATCGGCATTCCCTTCGTCCAGAGTGTTCGACGGATAGCGAGCACGGGACATGGGAGTTGATGCGCCGATAACAAGCGCACGGCTTATGCGACCAAAGCCGGGCACACGAATGTTCCCTTGGCTGTCGTCTGTGGTCTAATCGCGCGTGAAATTCACGCTGACTTCGCCGATCGGATCGAGCGCGTGGACGATCTCGGTCTCGTCAGCCTCGATCATCATCGGCGGCGTGATCGATCCGGTGATGATGACATCGCCGGCCGACAGTTTCTCACCGTAGGCGGCCAGCGTGTTGGCGACATGGGCGACGATGCCCGTGAGCTTGCCGGTGAGCGCTTCGGGGTCGGTCGTCTTGTTGAATTCAACGCCGCGCCGATAAACGTGCGAGGTCAGGCCTTCGACGCTGCCGCCGAAACGGGTGTTGCCGCACAACACGACATGGCGCTGATAGATGTCGCCTTCGAGCACGACATCGAGATTGTCGGGTGTCGGCGGCGGGTCGAAATCGGCGAGTTCGATGGCGGGGAGAATTTCCTTGATCGCCGACAGCGCCGAGTCAGCCGTCGCGCCGCCGCGCAGATCGGTCGCCATGCGCACGCAGATCTCCGCTTCCGCGACCGGCTGCGTCCAGCCGGCAAACGACACCGTACCGCGGGACAGCACGAGTGCGCGCTGCATCAGGAAGCCCACCACCGGCGCCTTGAGGCCGAGCTTTTCCATCGCGGCGGGTGCGCCGAGCCCGACCTTCCAGCCGAGCGGCCGCTCGCCGGCGGCGATGCGGGCACGGCGCTTGGCAAGCTGCGCCGGCATGCCCTTTTGGATCAGCGGATGGTCCCAGGCATTCATGATGCCGATTCCTCTCGACCGTCATGCCCGGCCTCGTGCCGGGCATCCACGTCTAGCTTCCGAACGTGACAAATAGACAGACGTGGATGGCCGGGACAAGCCCGGCCATGACGAACCCTATTTATGGTGCTCCGGATGCACCTCGTAGCCTGAGTCCTCGATGGTGCCCGCGCCCATCCAGCCCCAGACCAGCACCACGTCCTCGTTCGACGTGTTGTTGAAGCCGTGCCAGCAGTCGCGCGGCGAGTAGACGACGTCGCCTTCGGCCGACGGTTCGAGTCCGTGATCGGTGATGATGTGGCCGTGGCCCTTGAGCACGATGAAGAACTCGTCGCAATTGTGATGGCGATGGCTTTCGTGGCTGGCGCCCGGCTTGAGCACGGTCCAGCCGACGACGTTGTTGACGCCGGCCGAGCGCTTGTCGATCAGGAATTGCACCTGCATGTCGACCCAGCCGTCTTCGCGCTTGAGGCCCTCGACCTTGGGCACGTCGCGTAGATTGGTGCGGAACATCGCCGGCGCGGGTTTCTTCTCATTCATAACGTCTGTCGCACCTTTCACGGCTTTGCCGAGCGCGCGTCCGAATTTTTCTACCGGTGTCGTCACGGTGCATTCTCCCGATTGCGATGGCGGGCCTTATTCCTGGCCGCCGAGCTTGCGATAAACCCGATGCGCCACAACGAAGTCGTTGGCGTCGATGCCGAGCCCGCGGCAGGCGTTCATCATCTCGTTGGCGGCGGCGGCGAGCGGCACCGGCGACCCGAGCTTGCGGCCGAGATTGAGCGCCAGCACCATGTCCTTCTGTTGCAGCGTCACGTCGGCGAGCGGTACCTCCGGCATCTGGCCGTCGAGGATGAACGGGCCGCGATAACCGATCACCGGCGAGGCGGCGACGCTCTTGAGGATGGCATCGACCGCGGCTTCGCGCGTGACGCCACCCTTTTCCGCGAGCGCCACGGCTTCACCGAAACAAATGATCTCGACCATCAGCAGCAGGTTGACGGCGATCTTCATCTGGCACGCCAAGCCGTTGGCGCCGATGCGGGTGACTTTGGGGCCGATGGCGAGCAACACCGGCTTGACCCGCTCGAACGCGGCCTCATCGCCGCCGATCATGACGGAGGCATTGCCGGCCTTGACCGTGACGGGCGAACCGGAGAGCGGACCATCGAGCATGGTCGAGCCGGCCTTGGCGAATTCGGCGGCAATGGCGCGGCTCTCGTCCGGCTCGATCGTGCTCATGTCGATGTAGATACCGCCCTTCTTGAGACCCGAGACGACGCCGTCGGGCCCGAGCGCGCAGGCTTTCACCGCCTTGGCGTCCGTGACGATGGAAAACACGATCTCGGATTGCTCGGCGACCTGGCGCGGCGTGTCGGCCCAGCCCATGCCCTGCGCGATCAGCGCTTCGGCTTTGTCGCGCGACCGGTTCCAGCCGGTCACCTGATGTCCGGCCTGCATCAAGCGCGGGACGATCAACTGTCCCATCGCACCCAGACCGATAAATCCCAACTTCACGATGCTGCACTCCCGGCCGAGAAGTCCCGCCGCAGTATCTACGGATCGGAAAGCCAAGGCGAGGGTGGGCTTGGTTGGGCGGAGGGGCCTTACGGCAGTTTGTCGTAGCCTTCGCCGAAGCCGGCGAGGCTCATCGGAAAGCCGATGCCTTCTTCCGGCGTCTGGAAAATGATGAACGTCGCGGTTTTGCCGTTGCGCAATTTGCCGATGAGCGCGTCATCCATCACCACCTCGGCGATGCAGCCGTTGGGCAGACAGCGAACGAAGCCGGCGCGGCCGACATCGACATTGTCGATTTTCAAGCCCAGGCCTGACGGCAGCAGGACGCCGAGTGGCGCCACCACCCGCATCAGCTTGCTTTTCTGGTCGGCGGTTTTCAAAACGATCACCGTGAGGCCGACATTGGCGCGGTCTTCGGCGGTGACGCTCTGAATCAGGGCGCATTGTTCGGCCTTGGCGCCGGGCGGCGTATCGCAGCGGATTTGCCAGTCTTTATGGACCGATTTGACCGCGCCTTGCGCCGAAGCGGGGCCAGCGGACACGGCGCACGAAAAAACAGCCAGTGCGACAATGGCAGCCACCGGCGCGGTCTTGCGAAGGCTCCGCACCGCACCTCGGCTTTGCTGAAAAAACCGCATAATTCAATCCCTTAGCGAAGGTGACCGGGGCGGCGATCGTCGCCGCTCCTTGCGAATCACTGCCGTGCCGCGACTTTATTCTTTCTGATCCGGTCATGCCTCGCCTGATCATGGCAGGCAAGGGCGAAGCCCCCGGAAACGACGCCACTGGTTCCCAGAACGCTCATCCCATGGCTTAAATGCGACATTGATCGGCCGTCTGAGGATAAGCCGATTGTCGCATGAGACTTATGAGCAGGTGCATTGCGGCAGGCTCGGAATTGTGGTTTGAGAGGCCGGGATTTCCCCCCGTCCCGTCGCACCGCAAAAAAGCTGCCACGCCCGTGGCAAAATGCCGTGCGGTGAGGGCAGAGCCGTAAATCCCGCCTCTGGTACGGCAACAAGGGGCGCAAAAAGGGGCCTTGTCCGAGGCCGTTTTTCTCGTCGAGGAGCGCATAAGAAATGCTGGTGCTCAAGCGGTTGATCGCTTTCGTGGTCACAAGTTTGGCCGTTATTGGTGGCGGCGGGGTCGCGCTCGCGCAATCCACCGGTCAGCCGCATCCCTGGCAAATCGGGTTGCAGGCATCGGTCACGCCGGTGATGGACGACATTGTCTGGTTCCACGATTTCCTGCAGTGGCTCATCACGGCCATCGTGCTGTTCGTCCTGGCGCTTCTAGTCATCGTCGCGGTGAGATTCAACTCCAAGCGCAATCCGGTGCCCTCGCGCACCACGCACAACACGACAATTGAGGTCATCTGGACGGTGGTTCCGGTGCTGATCCTGGTGGCGATCGCGGTGCCGTCATTCCGCCTCTTGTTCTACGAATTGAAGGTGCCCGCGGCCGACGTGACCATCAAGGCTACCGGCAAGCAATGGTTTTGGAGCTACCAATATCCCGACGCCAAATTCGAATTCGATTCGCTGATGGTTCAGGCCAAGGATCTCAAGCCGGACCAGCCGCGGCTTCTCGCCGCCGACAACGCGATGGTGGTGCCGGTCAACAAGGTCGTACACGTTTTGACCACCGGCGCCGATGTGATCCACTCATTCTCCGTGCCGGCCTTCGGCATCAAGATCGACGCCATCCCGGGCCGTATCAACGAAACCTGGTTCAAGGCCGAGCGCGAGGGAACTTATTACGGCCAGTGCTCGCAACTCTGCGGCCGCGATCACGCCTTCATGCCGATCGAGGTTAAAGTGGTCAGCGATAAGGACTACGCTGCCTGGGTCGAGGAAGCGAAGAAGAAATTCGCCAACGCCGATACCGCGCCGAAAAATGCGCTGGCGTCGGCGGCCGACGTGAAATGACGGTTAGTAAAGTTGGAAGTATGAAAATCCGGGCGACAACGCATACGGGTCGAGGACAATAAGATGGCCACTCACACTGAAGCACACGGCTCTCACGACGCCCATCACGATACGCATCATGCCAATCCGACCGGATGGCGGCGCTACGTCTATTCGACCAATCACAAGGACATCGGCACGATGTATCTTGTGTTCGCGATGATGGCCGGCATCATCGGTGCCTGCATGTCGATTGCCATCCGCGCCGAACTGCAAAATCCCGGTTTGCAGATTTTCCCGGCTCCGCACGAATACAACGTTTTCGCCACCGGCCACGGCCTGATCATGATCTTCTTCATGGTGATGCCGGCGATGATCGGCGGCTTCGGCAACTGGTTCGTTCCGTTGATGATCGGCGCGCCGGACATGGCATTCCCGCGCATGAACAACATCTCGTTCTGGCTGCTGCCGGCGGCGTTTGCCCTTATGATCTGTTCGCTGTTCGTCGAAGGCGAGCCCGGCTCGCTCGGCGCCGGCACCGGCTGGACGCTGTACGCGCCGCTATCGACGTCGGGCCATCCTGGACCGGCGGTGGACTTCGTCATCCTGTCGATCCATCTGGCCGGCGCCTCGTCCATCCTGGGCGCCATCAATTTCATCACCACCATCTTCAATATGCGCGCCCCCGGCATGACGCTGCACAAGATGCCGCTGTTCGTGTGGTCGATCCTGGTGACGGTGTTCCTGCTTCTGTTGTCGCTGCCGGTTCTGGCCGGCGCCATCACCATGCTGCTGACTGATCGTAACTTCGGCACGACGTTCTTCGATCCGGCCGGCGGCGGCGATCCGCTGCTGTTCCAGCATCTGTTCTGGTTCTTCGGCCACCCCGAAGTTTACATCCTCATCCTGCCGGGCTTCGGCATGATCAGTCAGATCGTCTCGACCTTCTCGAAGAAGCCGGTGTTCGGCTATCTCGGCATGGCCTATGCGATGGTCTCGATCGGTGCGATCGGCTTCGTGGTCTGGGCCCATCACATGTACACCGTCGGTCTGTCGACCGGCGCGCAGGCCTACTTCATCGCCGCCACCATGGTGATCGCGGTGCCGACAGGCGTGAAGATTTTCTCCTGGATCGCCACGATGTGGGGCGGCTCGATCGAGTTCAAGACACCGATGCTGTGGGCGGTCGGGTTCATCTTCCTGTTCACCGTCGGCGGCGTCACCGGTGTCGTGCTGTCGAATGCCGGCGTCGACCGCGTGCTGCACGACACTTATTACGTGATCGCGCACTTCCACTACGTGCTGTCGCTCGGCGCCGTGTTCGCGATCTTCGCCGGCTGGTACTACTGGTTCCCGAAGATCTCCGGCTACATGTACAACGAGACCATCGGCAAGCTGCACTTCTGGATCATGTTCATCGGCGTGAACATCATCTTCTTCCCGCAGCATTTCCTCGGCCTCGCCGGCATGCCGCGCCGGACCGTCGACTATCCGGATGCGTTCCATGGCTGGAACGAAGTGTCGTCCTACGGCTCCTACATCGCCGGCATCGGCATGCTGGTGTTCTTCTACGGCGTCGCCGAAGCCTTCATGAAGAAGCGCGTCGCCGGCAACAATCCGTGGGGCGTTGGCGCGACGACGCTGGAATGGACGCTCACGTCGCCGCCGCCGTTCCATCAGTTCGAAACGCTGCCGCGGATCAAGTAACCGCGACGGCCAACAAGGCGTAACGCAAGCGATGTCGCTGATCAGCGAAGGCGCGAGGTTCAACGGGACGGTTGCCGAACCCAGTTTGGCGACGGTCGGCGATTATCTCGCGCTGTTAAAGCCGCGGGTGATGTCGCTCGTCGTGTTCACGGCGCTGGTCGGCCTTGCCGTTGCGCCGGGCACGATCCATCCGGCGACCGCGTTCACGGCGTTGTTGTGCATCACCGTCGGCGCCGGCGCCTCGGGCGCGCTTAACATGTGGTACGATTGCGACATCGACCGGCTGATGACGCGCACCGCGCGCCGTCCGCTGCCGATGGGCCGCATTCAGCCGGGCGAGGCGCTGGCCTTCGGCCTGACGCTGTCGGTTTTTTCGGTGGTGGTGCTCGGCCTGCTGGTCAATCTGTTGGCGGCGGCGTTACTGGCTTTCACCATCTTCTTCTACGTCGTCGTCTACACGATGTGGCTCAAGCGTTCGACGCCGCAGAACATCGTCATCGGCGGCGCCGCCGGCGCATTCCCGCCGATGATCGGCTGGGCGGCGGTGACCGGATCGATGTCGTTCGAGCCTATCCTCTTGTTCCTGATCATCTTCTTCTGGACCCCGCCGCATTTCTGGGCGCTCGCGATCTATCGCATGGAAGACTTCAAGCGCGCCGGCGTGCCGATGCTGCCGGTGGTCGCGGGTGAGAACACGACGCGCATCCAGATCCTGCTTTATACGCTGCTTCTGGTTCCGCTCGGTATTTTGCCGTGGCCGCTTGGCTATGCCAGCGCGCTGTATGGTGTGATCTCGGTCGTGATGGGCTTCGGCATGCTGGTGCTGGCGTTGCGGGTGTTCCGCGAGCGCCTGCCGGCGGACGGAGCCTGCCGCCACCTGTTTGCTTTCTCGATTCTGTATCTGTTTCTGCTGTTCGCGGTCCTGCTGGTGGATCGCGGCTGGGGCGGACTGTTCGTCCGGTTCGGCACGTGAGTTTGGATTGGATCATGACTGAGCCGGAGGACGACACGAGCAAAAGTGATGGCGGCATCGTGCTCACCGAGGCGCAGCGGCGCGCCCGGCGCTCGCGCTCGATCGCAATCGCGCTCGCGCTCGCAGGCCTCGTCATCCTGTTTTACGTGATGACCCTGGTAAAAGGACCGATCGTCCTGATGCGTCCGATCTAGGCCGGCAGAGAGCAGCGATGAACGCACCCATCCCCACCGACAGGAACAGGCCGCTCCGGCGCGATATGGTGATCGCCGCCTGCTGCGGCGTTGTGGTCGCGTCGATGGTCGGCGCCGCCTACGCCTCGGTGCCGCTGTACAACTGGTTCTGCCGCACCACCGGCTTTGCCGGCACGACCCAGGTCGCGAAGGCGGCGCCCGGTCACGTCCTCGGCCGCACTCTCGACATCCGTTTCGATTCGAACGTAACGCCCGGCCTGCCCTGGCAGTTTGTGCCGGAGCAGAACAGCGTCACCGTCCACATCGGCGAAGTGACGACGGTCCACTACAAGGTCATCAATCAGGCCGCGCGCACCATCACCGCACAGGCGTCTTACAATGTGTCGCCGCCGCAGGTTGGCGCCTACTTCAACAAGATCAATTGCTTCTGCTTCACCGAGCAGACCATGAAGCCGGGCGAGACGCGCGAGATGACGGTGGTGTTCTATGTCGACCCCAAGATCGTGCAAGACCGCGACCAGGCGACGCTCAACACCATCACACTGTCCTATACGTTCTACCCGGTGAAAGAGCCGGAGCGGCCGGTTGCCGACGCGGCCGAGAGGAAGTCGAGTAAACTTTAAACCCGCACGATCCCGAAAAGCGCTAACCGGTTTCGGACCATATCTTGCGGCACTTAAGGCAGTAAATTGGGGGGCGCCATTCGCGCCCGAGCAAAAAAGACCTGAACGGAGATCGCCATGGCTGACGCTCACGCCAAACACCACGACTACCACCTGGTCGATCCGAGCCCGTGGCCGGCGGTTGGTTCCGTCTCCGCTTTCGTCATGGCGGTCGGCGGCATCACCTGGATGCACCACATGTTCGCCGCCGCGCCTCTGGTGTTCGGCCTCGGCGTCATCGGCGTGCTCTATACATTCATCGCCTGGTGGCGCGACGTCATCAATGAAGCCCAATTCCAGGGCTTCCACACCCGCGTGGTGCAGATTTCGCACCGCTACGGCATGATCCTGTTCATTGCCTCCGAGGTGATGTTTTTCGTCGCCTGGTTCTGGGCCTACTTTAATACGGCGCTGTTCCCCGACGCCGCCAACGAAGTCGGCCGGCTCGCTTTTACCCATGGCGTCTGGCCGCCGGCCGGCATCGAGACGTTCGACCCGTGGCATCTGCCGCTGCTGAACACGTTGATCCTGTTGACCTCGGGCACGACGGTGACCTGGGCGCACCATGCGCTCCTCGAAAACGATCGTGAGGGCGTCAAGTGGGGACTGATTCTGACGATCCTGCTCGGGGCCACGTTCACTTGCGTGCAGGCCTTCGAGTACAGCCACGCCGCTTTCAATTTCAGCGGCAACATGTATGGCGCGGCGTTCTTCATGGCGACCGGTTTCCACGGTGCGCATGTGCTGATCGGCACGATCTTCCTGATCGTCTGCCTCGCCCGCACGTTGAAGGGGCATTTCACGCCGACCCAGCACCTCGGCTTTGAATTCGCCGCGTGGTACTGGCATTTCGTCGACGTGGTGTGGCTGTTCCTGTTCGCCTGCATATATGTGTGGGGTCACGGCGTCGAACACGTCGCCGGGTGACGACCGCCCGCGCAATTCTTCGACAAAGGGCGGCGGCAACGCCGCCCTTTCATTTTTAGGGACTTGAAAATGTCCGACCACGCTTCACCTCGGCCATTGCCGATTGCGCGCGGTCTGCGCGGGCGCTGTCCGCGCTGCGGCGAGGGCAGGCTGTTCGACGGCTTTCTGACCTTGCGTCCTTCGTGCGAGAAATGCGGTCTCGGTTACGATTTCGCCGATGCCGGCGATGGCCCTGCGGTGTTCGTCATTCTGATCGGTGGCGCCATCGTGGTGTTCGCAGCGCTGCTGACGGAGGTGGTCTATCAACCGCCGTATTGGGTGCACGCGGTGCTCTGGGTACCGTTGATCCTGATTGTCACGCTGTTGCCGCTGCGTATGATCAAGGGCCTGCTGATCGCGCTTCAATATCATCACGAAGCGGAGCCGGGGCGTCTTGCCGCCGGCAATGAAGGGCAGGGTGGCGCGTGAACGTTTCGCCCACCAGAAGCCGTGCCGGCGTGATCGGCGCGACGATTGCGACCCTCATTGCGCTCGCCATTCTGATCGGCTTGGGCAAGTGGCAGCTTGACCGCAAAGTCTGGAAGGAAAACCTGATCGCCACCGTGACGTCGCGGGTTTCGCAGCCGCCACGGCCGTTGCCGCCGCGCGAGGATTGGGGGCGGCTGTCGCCGGACGCAAACGAATATGCCCGCGTCGCCTTTTCAGCCGAGTTTCTCGAAGGGCAAGAAGCCCAAGAGGCGCTGGCCTATACGGCGGGTTCGTCGCTGCGGCCGGATGTCGTGGGGCAAGGCTACTGGGTGTTCTCGCCGGCGCGGCTTGCCGGCGGCAGTCTTGTCATGATCAACCGGGGCTTCGTGCCGCTCGATCGAAAGGATGCCGCCACACGTTCGCAAGGTGCTCCGCATGGCAGCATCGATATCGTCGGTTATCTGCGCTGGCCCGAGCATCGCGGCCAGTTCACCCCGGCCGACGACGTCAAGGGCAATGTCTGGTACGTGCGCGATCCCAAGGCGATGGCCGCGGCCCATCACTGGTCCGTGGCCGCGCCGTTTTACATCGATCAGGAATCCCCGGTGCCGGCCGGCGGCCTGCCGAAACCGGGCAAGATCAAGGTCAGCCTGCCCGACAACCATCTGCAATATGCGCTGACCTGGTTCGGCCTCGCGCTGGCACTGTTCGGCGTTTACGCCGTGTGGCTCGTCGGCAGGCTGCGGCGCTCCTGACATAAGTTGGCAGCGGATGTGATAGGCTGACGCCCTAAACGAAGGGGCAAAGCCGTGTCGCGCGCCGAGCGCCTGCTCGATCTCATACAATTGTTGCGGCGGCATCGCCGGCCGGTGAGCGGCGCCGCGCTGGCCGACGAACTCGGCATCTCGCTGCGCTCGCTGTACCGCGACATCGCCACACTGAACGCGCAGGGCGCGCAGATCGACGGCGAGCCGGGGCGGCCGGTGCGAGCGAAATCGCCTTCACCGTCGAGACATCCGAAGCCGTCCGCGCCACGTATGACGACTGGAGCCAGCGCGGTCTGCCGATCGCGCAGGAGCCGACAGAAATGGACTTCGGCACGACCTTTGTTGCGCTCGATCCCGATGGCCATCGCCTGCGCGTTTTCGCGCCTGCGTAGCAGCGGACCGAATGCGGCGAGCCTTTCACCCTCCGTTTGTACCGGCGAAAGTGGGGGGCACCTGAACTCATCGCTCCTCGATCTTATCGACGCGGTCGGGATAAAACGCGACGTGGTCCTTGATCGCCGCGACCGCGTCGTAAGGCGTCTCGTAGCTCCACACCGCGTTGACCGAACGGGCGTCGCCGGCCGGGATGCTGAAATAGCTCGCGTCGCCTTTGTACGGGCAATAGCTGGCGTGATCGGTGCGGGTGAGCTGCGTCATGTCGACGTCGGCGCATGGAATGTACTGGACCGCCGGGTAGGACGCTTCGCGGAGCGTCAGAGCGTTGCGGCTGTCGGCGATGACCTTACCGCCGAGGGTGACGACGACGCGCTTGCCGGACGGCGTAACAGTGATCGGATGATCGGCATTGGGAATCTTGACGGGCTTGTTCATGGCTTGCTGATTCCTCCGGCGCTGGTCCGCGATAAGCGGGTGCAGGGATTAGTTTGTCGCTGTGACCGGCCGCCGCAAGAGGCGAGCGGTAACAGGCCTCGTTCCGTGAGCAACTGAACCAACCCGGATCTGGGGCTTTCTTGTGCCGGGCGAAGGACGGCGCTAGGGTGCAGCCAATTCGACGATCTTGCTCACAAAAACAAGTAAATTCAATGCGTTATATCTCCACGCGGGGCGAAGGCGCGCCGCTCGATTTTACCGACGTGATGCTCGCAGGGCTCGCCCGCGACGGCGGCCTCTACGTGCCCGTGTCGTGGCCGACGCTTGCCGCAGAGACCATCGCCGGTTTCGCCGGCCGGCCTTATGCCGAGATCGCGGTCGAAGTCATCAAGCCGTTCGTCGGCGACACGATCGCCGGGACCGATCTCGCCCGCATGGCGCGCGAGGCCTATGGCACGTTCCGCCACCCAGCGACCGCGCCGCTGGCGCAACTCGGTGACAACCTGTTCGTGCTCGAGCTGTTTCACGGGCCGACGCTCGCTTTCAAGGACCTCGCCATGCAACTGGTGGCGCGGCTGATGGATCATGTCCTCATTCAGCGTAACCAGCGCACCACCATCGTCGTCGCGACCTCGGGCGATACCGGCGGCGCGGCGGTCGAAGCCTTCCGCGGCCGGGCTCAAGTCGACGTCGTCGCGCTTTACCCGCACGGCCGCATCTCCGAGGTGCAGCGGCGCATGATGACCACCGCGCCCGACGACAACGTTCATGCGCTCGCTATCGAAGGCACCTTCGACGATTGTCAGGCGCTGGTGAAGGCGATGTTCAACCATCATGCTTTCCGCGACCGCGTGCGTCTCTCCGGCGTCAACTCGATCAACTGGGCCCGCATCGTCGCGCAGGCGGTCTATTACTTCACCGCCGCCGTCGCCCTGGGCGCGCCGCATCGCAAGGTCGCCTTCACCGTGCCGACCGGGAATTTCGGCGATGTCTATGCCGGCTACGTCGCCTCGCGGATGGGCCTGCCCATCGATCGTCTGGTCGTCGCAACCAACGTCAACGACATTCTCGCCCGCACCTTCGCCACCGGCGATTACGAGATGAGCGGCGTCACCGCGACCTCGTCGCCATCGATGGACATTCAGGTGTCGTCGAATTTCGAGCGGCTGCTGTTCGAGACCTGCAATCGCGATCCGCAAACGATCGCGGCGCTGATGGGCTCGCTCAAACAGTCCGGCCGCTTCACCGTTCCCGCCGACGCGCTCAAGCAGATGCGAACGCTGTTTTCCGCCGACCGCGCCGACGAAGAAGAAGTCGCCACCGAAATCCGGACCTGGGTGCGCGAGGCCGCCTATTGCCCCGATCCGCACACCGCCGTCGCCTTGGCGGTCGCCGAAAAGGAAACCCGCGATCCGGCGGTGCCGATGGTGGTTCTGTCGACGGCGCACCCGGCCAAGTTTCCGGACGCAGTTGCCGCCGCTTGCGGTATCAGCCCGGCGCTCCCAGATTGGCTGTCTGACCTGCCTAAGCGTCCGGAACGTGTCAGTGTGCTGCCCGCCGACCAGACGGCCGTGGAGAAGTTTGTATCGAATGCGTCGCGCGCGGCGCGTGAAGGAGTTGCGGTATGACGGTGGAAGTAACGCGTCTGGCCTCCGGCCTGTCGGTGGTGACCGATCGGATGCCGCATCTCGAGTCGGCCTCGCTCGGCGTCTGGGCCGGTGCCGGCAGCCGCGATGAGAAGCCCGACGAACACGGTATTTCGCACCTCCTCGAACACATGGCGTTCAAGGGCACCAAGAAGCGGACCGCGCGCCAGATCGCCGAAACCATCGAGGCGGTCGGCGGCGATCTCAACGCCGCCACCAGCGTCGAGAGCACTGGCTATTTTGCGCGCGTGCTGAAGGCCGATGTGCCGCTGGCGCTCGATGTTCTATCCGACATCCTGTCGGAGCCGACCTTTGATCCGGAAGAATTGCGCCGCGAGCAGAACGTCATCGCCCAGGAAATCGGCGCGACCGAGGATGCGCCGGACGATCTGGTGTTCGACCGCTTGCAGGAAACCGCGTTTCCCGATCAGCCGATGGGCCGCTCGATTCTCGGCACGCCGGAAACCGTGCGCGGCTTCAGCGCTAAAAGCCTCCGCACTTATCTCGCCCGCAACTACCGCGCCCCCAACATGCTGGTGGCGGCGGCGGGTGCGGTCGATCATCAGCAGATTGTCGCCGAAGCCGAGCGCCGCTTCGCAAGCTTTGTCGGCCCGGATGCGCCGAAGCCCGAGCCGGCGCGCTTCGGCGGCGGCACACGCGTCGAGACGCGCGACCTCGAACAGGTTCATATCGCGCTGGCGCTTCAGGGCGTGCCGGTGCGCGACCCGCAGCTTTACAGTTTGCAGGTATTCACCAGCGTGCTCGGCGGCGGGATGTCGTCACGGCTGTTTCAGGAAGTGCGTGAGATCCGCGGGCTTTGCTACACGATTCAAGCTTTCCACATGCCGTATTCCGACACCGGCATGTTCGGACTTTACGCCGGCACCGACGAGGCCGATGCGCCTGAACTGATGCGCGTCGTCATCGACCAAATCGGAAACGCCACCGAGACGTTGAACGACAGCGAGATCGCCCGCGCCAAGGCGCAGATGAAGGCCGGCCTGCTGATGGCGCTGGAAAGCTCGGAAGCGCGGCTCGGCCAGATCGCGCGCCAGATGCTGGCTTACGGCCGGCCGATCGCGCTCGACGAGATCGTCGCCAAGGTCGAGGCCGTCACGGTCGAAAGCGCGCGCGCCGCCGGTCGCGCCTTGATCGCGCGCGGCAAGCCGGCGATTGCCGCGCTCGGGCCCGGCAGCGGGCTTGAAAGCACCGCCGCAATTGCCGAAAGTCTGGTCCGCCCGGCGGCATGATAACAAGATGAAGGTCAGCCGGCGGACAAGGCCATGGCGTTTTTCCGCACTGTCAGCGTTATCGAGACCGGTCCTGCCATCATCGGCACCGATGTGCTGCTGCGCGCGCCGCAACCGGGCGACCATGCCGAATGGGCGGCGTTGCGCGAGACCAGCCGGGCGTTTCTCACCCGCTGGGAGCCGGTGTGGCCGTCCGACGACCTGACGCGGGGCGCCTTCCGCCGCCGGCTCAAGCGCTACGCCGAAGACCAGCGCAACGACAATGCCTACGCCTTCCTGATTTTCCGCAACTCCGACAATGCGATGGTCGGCGGCCTGACGCTCGCCAACGTCCGGCGCGGCGTCGCCCAGACCGGCAGTATCGGCTACTGGGTCGGCGCGCCGTTCGCGCGCCACGGCTACATGACGGCCGCCGTCCGGGCGCTGATTCCGTATTGTTTCGGCGCGTTGCGACTGCACCGGCTCGAGGCGGCCTGTATTCCCGGCAACGATGCGTCGGTCGGCCTTCTGGAAAAGACGGGTTTCAGGCGCGAAGGCTACGCGCGCAGCTATTTGTGCATCAACGGCGCCTGGCAGGACCATCTGCTCTATGCGCGGCTGATCGACGACCCACAATAGCGAAAAGGGCGCCTTGGGCTTGCCATGCTTGCTTTGCTATAAGGTCTGTCCATTCGGACTGACATTCCATCAAGAAACGTGAGTCAAAAAATGCTTGGGGAACTACACCGACAAAAGGCGTGCAAGGCCATTGGCCGCGCCGCAATGACGGCGCCGTTGCTGGCCCTCCTGTTGGCCGGCTGCGGCAGCAGCGGCATGCTGTCAGGGACATCGCTGTCGTCGCTGAATATTTTCGACTCCAAGAAGGTCGCCACCGACGACGCGCCGAAATCCGACGGTTCCGGCGATGTCATGGCCAATACCGATCTCAATTGCCCGGAGGTGCAGATACGCACCGGCGCGGCCACGTTGATGATCGGCGCCAAAACGCAAGGCGCGGCGGATCCAAGTGCTCTCGACCTCAAATATCAAGGCAGCATCACCCGCACCGCGCGCGAATGCCATCTCAATGCCGGCGTGATGACCATGAAGGTCGGCGTCGAAGGCCGCGTCATCACCGGGCCGGCCGGCGGTCCCGGCACGGTCGATGTGCCGCTCCGGGTTGCCGTGGTGCAGGAGGGCGTCAATCCCAAAGCCATCGTATCGACGCTCGCCCACATTCCGGTGACCATTACCGGCGACGTGGATCGCGTTTCGTTTTCGCACGTCGCGACCGACATCACGTTTCCGATGCCGGCGCCGGCCGGGCTGCTCGATGCGTATGTCGTCTATGTCGGGTTCGACTCGATGGCCGCGCCACAGAAGAGGGCGCCGGTCAAACGCAGGTCGCGGGCCAAGACGCAAGGCTGACGCTTCTTGTCCCGGGCGCAATGCAGCGTGAGGCCGTTAGGCCGAACGGTGCGTGCAGACCCGGGATCGTCAGGAATTCGGAGTTTGGTAAGCCCCCGGCTCTGCGGCGCATCACTTCGTGCTGCGCCTTGTCCGGGGAAAAGCAGGACGTCACCACCCTCGCAAATCGACCACGGTGCCTTTGAGCGCGCGCAGGTCCGAGATCACCACGCGGGCGCCGGCGGCGCGCAGGTGGTTGCCGAGTTGACTGCCGGCATGGCTGCCGCCGACAAAGCCGATGACCGTCATGCCGGCCATCACTCCTGCGGCGACCCCGGCTGCGGAATCCTCGACCACCAGGCAGTCGGCCGGGTTGACTCGCATCTTGGCGGCGGCGTGCAGGAACAGGTCGGGCGCCGGCTTGCCATTCGGCACGTCGGCCGCCGAAAACAGGTTCGGCTCGAAGAAACGAAGGAGGTCAGCGGTTTCCAGGCTGACGCGAATGCGGTCGAGCGTGGCCGACGACGCGACGCATTTCGGCCCGCGCAGCCAGGATAGCGCATGAGCGGCGTGCGCCGTGGCGCGAAGCTCGGCCTTGAACTTGCGCAAGGTGGCATTGGCCACCGTGGCGGCGAAATTCACCGGCAGCTTGCGGCCGGCGGCGATCTCCACCTCGGCGAACATGTCGGATTGCCGGCGGCCGGCAAAATAACGTGCGACAATATCCGGTGTCAGCGCGAAACCGGCGCGCATGAACTCTTGCGACACAATTGCAGTTGCCAGCGGCTCGCTATCGACGAGGACGCCGTTGCAATCGAAGATGACCACGGGTCCCCCGATGCTTGGGCCTGATTACCCAGCACACTCACGAACAATGTGGAAAATGACGGTTACGCTGACGGCTACGCCGACTGCACTAACGAATCGTTAATGACGTAACGAATCATTAACGGTGACATTAATTCGGCGCCCAGCCGTAAGCAAAGACCTGCCGCAACTATTTTTGACGAGACGCATTGGTGCAGCCTCGGCGTTACCGCCAAAGAAAAACCCGAAGCGGCTTAAAGCCGACTTCGGGTTAGAACTTCGGTTCGGTCGGTAGCGAGGCTAGTTCAGCTTCTTGCGGACGTCTTCGATGCCTTTGGCGATCAGGTCGCCGGCGAGCTTTCCAGTCGTCTCGGCGGTCAGGATACGTTCGGCGGCGGAAATCGCTGCTTCGGCGGCCGCGCTGCGGACGTCGGCCGTGGCCTGAGCTTCGGCCTGGGCGATCTTGGTCTCGGCCATCTTGGTACGGCGGGCGACGAATTCCTCGATCTTGGCCTTCGCCTCTATCCCCAGTCGCTCCGCTTCGGCCTGAGCGCCGGCGACGATCTCCTGGGCTTCGCCCTCGGCTTGGGTACGCTTGCGCTGATACTCGGCCAGCAACTGGGCGGCCTCGTCGCGGAGCTTGCGGGCGTCGTCGAGGTCGGCCTTGATGCGGCCCGAGCGGTCGTCAAGCGCCTTGGCCACGATCTTGTGGACGCCGATATAGCCCATGCCGGTGAGGAACAGGATGAAGGCCAGCGTGACCCAGGTTTCGGCGTCTAAAAACAACTCACCCATGACCGTTACCTCTTGAGCGCGTCGGCGACCGCGTCGGTGACGGCCTTGTCCGAGGGTGCGACGCCAATCAGGCGTTCGACGATGGCGCGGGCGGCGTCCTCGGCGATGCCGCGAACATTGCTCATCGCCGCCGCCTTGGTGGCCGCGATAGTGGTCTCGGCCGTGGCAAGCTTTGCGTTTAACTCGTCTTCGAGCGTCTTGCGGCGGGCTTCCGCCACCGCGGCCTGCTCGTCGCGAGTCTTGTTGGCGATGCCTTGCGCGTTGGCGCGGGCATCGGCCAGTGCCTTTTCGTAGGCCGCTACGGCTTCCTCGGACTGGGCTTTCAACTTGCCGGCATCGGCGACATCGTCATCGATGCGTTTCTGCCGGTTTTCGATGATGCCGCCGACGCGCGGCAGCGCCCATTTTGACATCAGCGCATAGAGCAGCACGAAAGCGATCACCAGCCAGACAAGCTGCGAGGCGAAGGAGTGCGGGTCAAAAGGCGGAAAGGCCGCCTTATGCCCGCCCGCCGGCGCGTGCTCGGTGCTCGTCGTGTGTTGTGGTTCAGCCATCGTTTAGCTCCAGCGCCTGCCGCGTGTCCGACTTACAGCGCGAACAGCAGCAACAGCGCGATCAGCAGCGAGAAGATGCCGAGCGCTTCGGTGATGGCGAAGCCGAAAATCAGGTTGCCGAACTGGCCCTGCGCCGCCGACGGATTGCGGATCGCGGCCGCCAGGTAGTTACCGAAGATGATGCCGACGCCGACGCCGGCGCCGCCCATGCCGATGCAGGCAATGCCCGCGCCGATGTATTTCGCTGCGATTGGATCCATAACCAAGCTCCTTTTTATGGTGTTAGCTTTATTCGTCGGGTCTTAGTGACCCGGATGAATTGCGTCGTTGAGGTAGATGCAGGTCAGAATGGCGAAGACGTATGCCTGGAGGAATGCCACCAGCGTCTCAAGCGCCATCAGGATAACGATCATGCCGAACGGCAGGATGCCGCCGAGCCAGCCGACCGCGCCCATGGTGCTGCCCATCAGGATGATGAAGCCGGCGAAAACCTGCAACGTAATGTGGCCCGCCAGCATGTTGGCGAACAGACGCACCGAGTGCGAAATCGGCCGCGACACGAAGGACAGCACTTCGATGAACACGATCAGCGGCAGGATGTAGATCGGCACGCCCTTCGGCACGAACAGATTGAAGAAGTGCAGACCGTGCCGATAAAGGCCGTAACCAAGCACGAGCACGAACACCAGAAACGCCAGCGCCGCCGTCACGATGATGTGGCTGGTGACGGTGAAGGTGAAGGGGATGAGACCGATGAAGTTCGCGGTCAGCACGAACATGAACAGCGTGAACACGAACGGGAAGAAGCGCATGCCTTCGGCGCCCGCGGTCGAGCGGATCGTCGTGGCGACAAATTCGTAGGATAATTCCGCCGCCGATTGCAGACGCGACGGCACCAGCGCGCGCTTGGTCGTGCCGAGAATCAGGAATCCGGTGATGAGGATCACCGCGACGAACATGAACAGCGCCGAATTGGTGAAGGCGATCTCGGTGTTGCCGATATGGGCTACCGGAAAGAACTCGACGATGCGGAATTGGTGGATTGGATCGGCGGCCATTTGATTGTTCGTGCTCTATTTCGGCTTTAATCGATCAGATTGTTCGCGAACGACACCGGCCGCCCGCATCACGTTAAGTACTCCGGCTGCGAAACCCAGCAGCAAAAATACGATGAGCCCCCATGGCGATATTCCGAGCCACCGGTCGAGTAGCCAGCCGATGCCCGCTCCCACGATCACGCCGGCGACCAGTTCGGTCGACATGCGGAAGCCTTTGGCATAGGCCGAAGGATCCGCCGCCTGACGAGAGCCTTGGGCGTTTTCGGGATGCCGGTTCGCATCTGCGATCCGGTCGCCGAGACGCTGGAGCCTCGCGGAGAGAGCAGCCTCGTCGTCCGGCAGTTTGTTGCGATCGTCATCCCCGCGCGCGCCGTTAGCCATGCTGTCGACTCGCGTAGTTCTGAAGGCTTCGCAATCGTTCCGCCGCCCTAAAAGCCGCGCGGACCATACTGATCGGGTATGCCGGAGTCAAGGAAACGGCTTCCTGACGTAAGTCTCTGATATCGCCTTATAAAGTCGATATTTTGCGCTGCCGCCGCAGCCCGGTTGAGTGCAGTGCGGCATGTCATCAACAGGCGAGGGCGCGCGGCCGGTTCAGCCGCCGCGCAACCAATGTTAGGCTGGTCCCTTAACGCTGCGACACTTACGGCAGTGGCAGCGTTGGGCGAAGGAGAGCACCGCCATGCACAGAATAGGCCTGGGGTTGGTCGTCGGCGCTGTTTGGGCTCTGGCGAGCATGGCCCCTGTTTTCGCGCAGACCGCGCCCCCGCAGGATGGCGCGCCCGCGGCGCAGGAGGGCGTACCCGCAATAAAAGATTTGCCGCCAGCAAAGGACTTGCCAGAAACAAAAGATGGCCCGGACATCAAGGACTTGCCGCAAGAACCGTCAGACACTTTGACGCAGGCGCCGCCGCAATTTGCGGGCCGCTATTCATTCGACCGCGTCAATGGCGCCATTCTGCGCATGGACAGCGTCAGTGGGCGCTTGACGATTTGCGGCCAGAGCGCGGCGGGCTGGGTCTGCCATACGGTGCCGGAAGACCGCGCCGCGCTGGAGAAAGAAATCGGCCGGCTTCAGGCTCAGATCGCCGATCAGAAAAAGCAAATCGCTGCCTTGCGTGAACCGCCGCCGCCGCCCCGGCCACCTGAGGATCTTGTGCCGCCTGCGCAGGGTGAGCCCGAAGCGACGATCAAGATGCCGTCGCATGAGGACATGGAGCGCGCCCGCGCGGCGATCGAAAATGCCTGGCGGCGGCTGGTCGACATGATCAACGATTTTCAGCGCGACATGATGAAGAAGGACTAGTCCGCTCCGTCAGCGAATGAGCGGTGCTCGGGATATTGCCCGATAGAACAGGACCCAATGTCTGCGCACCTTTCGCCCATAGTCCGGACTGCCGTCTCCACAATTGCGACCGCGACGTTGCGCGTCGATACACCCGGTGCCGGTTTTACCGACATCACAGCCAACGCCCGCGCTTTTGTCGCGCAGACGGGAGGGCAATCAGGCGCTCAGGATGGCGCGCTGCTGGTTTTTCTGCGCCACACCTCGGCGTCGCTGACCATCCAGGAGAACGCCGATCCCGATGTACTGACCGATCTCACGACAGCGCTCGATCGCCTCGCGCCGGAAGGCCGGCCCTGGGTTCACAACGCGGAGGGGCCCGATGACATGCCCGCGCACGTCAAAGCGATGCTCAATGGCGTGTCGCTGCACATTCCTGTCGCCCAGGGCAAACTGTCGCTGGGCACGTGGCAGGGACTCTATCTGGTGGAACACCGCCGCCGGCCACATGTGCGACAGATCGTCTTTCAGTTCATCGGCGGCGCGGTCTGACCGGGATAAGCCGGGGACCTGCTGCACGATCGACCTCCAGAGGCGGGATCGGAACTCCTTGTGATATAGAGCTTATTGTCGTTCATGCTGCCGCAATGATACTGCATCTGGACATGCTGCGCCGCAACATGCAATTTGATCTCGCTGTATTGTGAGACGGGCTAGCTGAATATTGGCTACTATAGTCGTAGGGATCAGCGGCATGGCTGTGGCGTCCGGTCCGGTCGGAGGAATTAGCGGTTGAATAGTATCGTGCAGTACCGGTTGGTTATCGCCGACGACCACCCGCTGTTTCGCGGTGCGCTGCGCGAAGCGGTGATCGGCCTGCTGGAACCCGTTGAGGTTGCCGAAGCCGGCGCATTCGACGATGTGGTTGCGCTGCTCGACCGCAACGGCGACGTCGATCTGGTCTTGCTGGATCTGGCGATGCCGGGCGTGCGCGGGTTTTCCGGGTTGATCTATATCCGCGCCCAATACCCAAGCGTGCCGGTCATCGTGGTCTCCGCCAATGACGATCCGGCCGCGATCCGCCGCTGCATGGAATTCGGCGCGTCCGGTTTCATTCCGAAGACTCTGAGCGTCGACGCGATGCGGGAAGCGATCTCCGGCATTCTCAAAGGCGGCGTTTGGACACCAGCCGATGTCGACCTCGGCGGCGGCCTCGATGGCGAAATGGCGGCGTTGATGGCGCGCATGGCGACGCTGACGCCGCAGCAGGTTCGCGTCCTGATGATGCTGTCCGAGGGGCTGCTCAACAAGCAGATCGCCTATCAACTTACCGTCTCGGAAGCGACGGTGAAGGCGCACGTGTCGGCGATCCTGCAGAAGCTTGGCGTCGAAAGCCGAACCCAGGCGGTGATCGCGGCGGCCAAGATCGAAACCGGACACTGGTCGCAAGGCGCGCCGGTTGAAGGCTGAGCGTCCTCAGCCGTTGGCGATGAGGGCAATCGGGGACGGCGGCATCGAACGTCCGACAAGATTGGCATAATCTTCAATCGGCAACGGCCGGCCGATCAAATAACCCTGGAGGCCATCGCAGCCTTCGACGGCAAGAAAGCTGAGTTGCTCGTCGGTCTCCACGCCCTCAGCCATCACCGGGATACCCAGTTCGCGGCAAAGCGCAATGACCGCGCGAATAATCGTTCCCGATTGTCTGCCGTGATTCAGATTTGAAACGAAGGCGCGGTCGATCTTGATCTTGTCGAACGGAAACGATTGCAAGTAGTACAGCGACGAATAGCCGGTGCCGAAGTCGTCCATGGCGATGCGCACGCCCATGCTCTTCAGTCGCCGCAGCATGGCAACGGCGCGGTTGAGGTCGCCGATCAGAACGCCTTCGGTAATCTCGAGTTCGAGGCGGCGTGGCGACAGGCCGGTTTCCAGCAAGATTTGATGCACCAGGCTCGGCAGATCGCCATGCCGGAATTGGACCGGCGAAAGATTGACGGCGATGTGCAATCTGTTCGGCCATGACGCTGCTTCCCGGCACGCGGTCCGCAGCGCCCATGTGCCGAGGGCGCCGATGAGGCCGCTTTCCTCGGCCAGCGGAATGAAGACATCCGGCGGGATCGGGCCATGCTGCGGGTGGTGCCAACGGGCCAGCGCTTCAAAGCCAGTGATCTCGCCGTCGATGCGGGCCTGCGGCATGTAATGCAGCCTCAATTCATTCTGCGCGATGGCTTTACGCAGGTCTTCCTGCAACGCGCTTTTCTCGCGCAGCTGCTTGTCCATCGCCAGTTCGAAGAAGCGGATGGAGCCGCGCGCTTCCGATTTGGCGCGGAATAAAGCGGCATTGGCGTTTGCGACCAGAACGGATGCTTCGGCGCCGTCCTGCGGATAGATCGCGACGCCCATGGTGATCCCCATACGCATCGAATGGCTATCGATCGTGATATCGGTTTCAAATGCCGCGGCGATCCGTTCGGCAAGCGCGTGTGCGGCTTGCGGCTGTTGCGCGGTCGGCGTGATCACGGTGAATTCGTCGCCGCCGGCGCGAGCCAGGAAGGCACCCTGACAGACCTGCTCAAGCCGGCGCGCGACCTCGTTCAATAGCGCATCGCCGACCGGATGACCGAAGGCGTCGTTGACCGACTTGAAGCGGTCGAGGTCGATGCAGATCACGCCAAATGCTTCGCCCGAAGCCATGGCCAGCGCCACCGTCGCCTCGATGCAAGCACCGAATGCGGCACGATTGGGCAAATCGGTGAGCGGGTCGTGGTGCGCGAGATGATCGATGCGCTGTTCGCTGCGCTTGATGTCGGTGATATCGTGGATGACGCTGATCAAATACTTCGAGGCGCCGCTCGAAGCTTTGACCGGAAGCCGCGTCGCCGTCACAATACGCGGGCCATTGCCCGGCGTGACGACGCAATGCTCGCTCTGGAAACATATCTCGCCGGACTCGATGGCTTTGCGATCTTCGGCCACAATTGTGTCGACGATGGCCTTCGGCAAAATATCGGCGGCGACTTTGCCCACGATCGATGCACGATCGACGCCGAAATAGGTCTCGGCCGCCTTGTTGATCAAAAGATATCTCAGGTCGTCGGCGCTTTTGACGATGATGGGCGACGGAACGTTGTCGACGATCAAATCGAGGAAGCCGTGGGTATTCTCCAGTTCGCGCTCGGCGCGCTTTCGCTCGGTAATGTCTTCATGCGTGGCGACCCAGCCGCCTTCAGCGGTCGGCTGATCGATAACGGCAAGGATGCGGCCGTCGATGGTTTCGATTTCAGCGGTGAAGGTCTCGCCTCGCTTGAGCGTGGCGCGCATCTCCGCTTCATAATTTTCCGGGTTGCGCTGCAATGTGCCCGCCGCCTGACGGGCGGCCAGCAGTTCGCCGATGCTGCAGCCGCGGCGGATCGTCGAGGTGAGGCCATACATGGTCTCGTATTTTTTGTTCCAGACGACGAGCCGGTGCTGCCCGTCGAACACGCACAGACCTTGCGTCATGTTGTTCAGCGCGAAATCGCGTCTGGCGTTCTGCTCGCTGATCTTCCGGACGACGCGTAATACGCTCCACGAGAAAGCGAGTAGAATGCCGGCCAACGCACCCGCGGAAATGATCCACGCCATCGGCAGCGCGTCCGGTGCAGCCGAGCCGGCGGCAATCGATAATGTAGCGGCGAGCGCGACGGCACAGCCGAGCACGCCGCCGAACGCGAGCGTTCGCCAGTCGCGGAATTTTCGCAGATAGCCAAGTGTCCGGATCATAGCGCCCGATCAGGTTTGTCGGTGGGGGCCGCTCCACCGCTGCCTGGCTCGAAGCCTAGGCGCTCAGCCTGTAACGTGCGTTAATACCCGTCTGCCGCGAGCGCAAATCTCCCGTTACCCCTACGATACGGTAAATACGGACAACCGCTGAACCGGCCAAATTCACAGTCCGTTTGCGGCTTAGCGCGGCGCCAGGAACTTGAAGTCGCAGCCTTGGTCGGCGCCGGTGATTTCCTGAGCATAAAGCCTAGAATATCCGCGCGACGGAACTTCCGGAGGCTTTTCACGGGTCTTGTTGCGCGTTTCGAGTTCCGCGGCATCGACGAGGAGGTCGATCCGCCGATCCTTAACCGACAGCCTGATGCGGTCGCCGTTGCGTACCAGGCCGAGCGGACCGCCGGAGGCCGAATCCGGCGTCACGTGCAGCACGATGGTGCCGAACGCTGTGCCGCTCATGCGCGCGTCCGACACCCGCACCATGTCTTTGACGCCCTTGGTCGCCAGTTTTTTCGGGATCGGGAGATAGCCTGCTTCCGGCATGGCCGACGTCGAGTGGGGGCCGGCGTTCTGAAGCACCAGAATGTCGTTGGCCTCGACATCGAGATTCGGATCGTCGACTCGCGCTGCGAGATCGGCCAGTGACGTGAACACCACGGCGCGGCCTTCCAACTCGAACAATTTCGAGTCGGCAGCGGATCGCTTGAGGATTGCGCCCTGCGGCGCCAGATTGCCGAACAGCGCGACGAGCCCACCTTCCGGCTCAAGCGGTTTGTTGCGCTCGGCAATGATGGTGCGGTCGATCCATGCCCCTCGGTCATAATCCAGCCGCTCGCCGAGCGTTTCGCCGGTCACCGTCACGGCGTCGAGGTGCAGCAGGTCCTTCAACTCGCGCAGCAGCGCGCCCATGCCGCCGGCGGCATAGAAGTCTTCCATGTAGCCATTGCCGACCGGCTTCAGGTTCACCAGAACCGGCGTAGTGTCGGACAATTCGTTGAGCCGGTCGAGCGAAACCGCGACGCCGGCGCGACCGGCGATGGCGGTCAGATGAATGATCGCGTTGGTCGAGCCGCCGATCGCCAGCAGCACGCGCAGCGCGTTCTCGATCGACTTGGCGTTGATGATCTTGTCGGGCGTGAGCGTCGAGCCGATCAGCTTGACGGCAAGCGCGCCCGTCGCTTCGGCGGCGCGCAGGCGGTCGGCGTGAACGGCCGGAATGGCCGCGGTACCCGGCAGGATCATGCCGAGCGCCTCGGCGATGCAGGCCATGGTCGACGCGGTGCCCATCACCGCGCAGGTGCCGGCGGTGGTGGCGAGATTGCCCTCGACCTCGTTAATTTCCTTTTCGTCGACCTTGCCGGCGCGATATTGCGCCCAGAACCGCCGGCAATCGGTGCAGGCGCCAAGCCGCTCGCCATGATGACGGCCGGTCATCATCGGTCCGCCGATCAGCATCACGGCCGGCCGGCCGGCCGACACGGCGCCCATCAACTGCGCCGGCACCGTCTTGTCGCAGCCGCCCATCAGCACCACCGAATCCATCGGCTGCGCCCGCACCATTTCCTCGGTGTCCATCGACATCAGGTTGCGGAATTTCAGACTGGTCGGGCTGAGAAAGCCTTCGCCGAGCGACACGGTGGGAAAATCAATCGGCAGTGCGCCGGCCGCCAGCACGCCGCGTTTGACCGCCTCCAGCAGTTCCGGGAAATGACGGTGGCAATTGTTGAATCCCGACGCGGTATAGGCGATGCCGACCACGGGCTTTGCCAGCATTTCACTGGAATAGCCCATCGACTTGGCGAACGAGCGCCGCAAGTAGAGCGAGAAATCGCGGTCGCCGTAATTGGTGAGACCGTTGGCGATGCCGACAGGATGGTCGCTCATGCGGATACTTTCTGTAGCCACGAAACGCCGTTGGCGAACTTTCGCGACAAGGGATGGAGAACGAGGCGTTCCGACATCGTCGGGTAACGCCGGCGCAGCCAATCAAGTCCGATCTCCTGCACAAAGACCAGCACGACCAGCAACGTCAAGAACCAAGTCAGGAAATGATAGCGTGCGGTCGCGACATAGAAAAGCGCGACAATATGCTGCGCGATGGCGGCACCGCCAACCAGGCGCAGCCATGGATCGAAGCGACGGCCAAATGCCACGACGTAGACGAGAATAACCACACCGGCGGCATTGAGCGGCACGGTCCAATACGACTCGGCCGGTCCCGACAGCCAGTCCGGAATGTGCTTGAGCGCACGCAGCAAATTTCCTCCGCTGAAATTCAGCGTGATCAGTTCATGGAAAGCCGCAACGTAAGCCGACGGCGGCATGACCAGAACGAGCGGATGATTGGCGTTGGCGCTGAAGAGAACCAGCGCATGGCCATAAACCCAGTTGTGCAGCGCCATCGAGAACACCGGCAGAAAGCCGATGCACATGCCGGTCAGGCGCGGCCACTGCCTGTAATAGAGTGCCGCGAGGCCGGCGCCGCCGAGAAACACCGCCGCGGCCGGCGCAACGATCGGCTTCATCGCGATGGCCAAGGCCAGCACCAAGGCGCCGAAAAACGCCGGCATGAAATTTTTGGTCGGCCCGTGCGCTCTCGAACCGAGAAGCGGAATCAAACCCGCGAGGAAAAGAATATAGGCGGCTGGATCGGCATAGCCGCGAAACGCCCATTTCGCGTAGTCGATGAAGGTCGTGCCAAACAATTCGCCCAATGGCACCGCGATGAACATGATGACGAGGACCACAGCCCATCGTTCCGAAACAAACCGGCGAAACAGCATGAGCACGAGAAGCGGCAGCAACAGCACCAGCGACAGGTAGCCAAGATACGTTTCGCCGAAAATGACGTGTTCGAGAGCGCGGAAGTAACGCAGGCCCGGTCCGCCATAATAAAACACCGCTTCGCCGCCTTCGAGCGCGCCGTAAATATCGCCGGCCAGAAATTTTTGCAGGATCAAGCGGCCGGTGCCGTCATAAAACAGTCCGTCGTCGCCGCCCTCCATCGGACGCAGCCCAGCGATAAAGCTCGCATCGGCGACCGCGATGACCAGCAAACTCAGCCCGATCAGCAGCGCCGGCAGCGCGAGCCGCCTCGGATCGAAACGCAGCAAGGCCGCCATCACGCCGAACACGGCCGCGAACTTCAGCAGGGTTGCGGCCGCCTGCAGGAACCACACGCTCCATGGCGGCGTCAGCCGCATCGCCAGTGAATCCGGTTTGATGCCGATGCCGACAACGCGCCGTCCGGCATCGGCCGGTTCGATCGGACGGCAGCTTTCGCCGCGCCACAGCGAAAAGTGCTCGCCCGAGCCTTCCCACATGATGTCGCCGCGCCAGCACAATTGTCCGCCGACATAGGCCGCCGGTATCCGGATCATCTCGAACCACGGCATGGCGAGATGCCAGCGATGCAATCCCATCCAGAAGCGGCGGTCCTGATCGGCGCGATGAACATCGGGCGCCGTCGTGTACCAGTTGTATTGCTTCTCGTTGACGAAGCCGAGGCCGAGCCAGACCGGATCGGAGAAATCGAGACTCGTCACCGCGCGCGACATCATGTCGGAAGGGTTTCGCGAGCGATGAAATATGCCGTCGGCGGAAAATGCGAAGGCGCGGTCCGGAAATCCACCGTTTTGCCAACAGCCTGGCGTGCCCGTCCCGCAACGCACGGCCGGGGGATATTGTTCGTCGAACGTCGCCAAGAGTTGGCGGTAAACGTCGGCGGGCAAGTCACGCTGAAGAATGCCGGGACCGCCCGGCAGGAATACGTTATGGCCCTCGTCGATGCGCGGCGGCGCCAGCCAGAGTTGACCCACGATGGCGACCGCCACGATCCCGATCGCGGCGAGCCAGTTCCGCCGGTCCGCGCTCACCCTGCCGGTGAACGCCGCCACCGTCACGATCAGCAAAAGCACATAATTCCAAAGATCGTTGATCGGTAGCCCGATCGCGACAATCGCCAACGCCAGCGTTGCGAGCGTCAGGGGCAGCCGCCAGGGCTGCGGCGCGTTTTCGGCATCGGGCATGCGCTTCCCATATCATCAAGCCGTTCGCGCGGGCAATCCGAAGCCGGCGTAAGGCATTATCGTCACGGCAGAATTCGGCCACTGCCATTGTTGTCGGTCGTAAAGCCGCTGTGCTAGAAGCCGCGGCATGGCAGCCCCGACCCAGAACAAATCGAGCGAAGTCGCGTTTTTCGACAGCCACGGCGCGTCGGATGCCTACGATGTCTTTTCGCCGGAGACCAACGAGCGCCTGATCGAGACATTCGCCCGCGTCACCGGCTTGCCTGCCGGCGCACGCGTCGTCGATCTTGGCTGCGGCTCAGGCGTTTTTACCGACCGCTTGCAGGCGCACGGCTATCAAGCCACGGGCGTCGATCTCAGCCCCAAGCTCATCGAGATCGCGCGGGAGAAATATCCCGCGATCGAATTTCTGGAAGGCGATATCGAAGCGCTGCCTTTTCCAGACGGCCATTTCGACGGCGTCCTCCTGAGCGGCGTGCTGCATCATTTTCTCGACATCTCGCGTTGCGTTGCGGAGGTGAAGCGCATTCTGCGTCCGGGCGGAAAATACATGGCGTTCGATCCGAACCGCATGAATCCCTTCATGTATCTTTACCGGGACAGGTCGTCGCCGCTCTACAGTTCCATCGGCGTTACCGAAAACGAGCGGCCGGTGTTGGCGGGCCAGATCGCCCGGACGTTTCGCGCGGCCGGATTTCACGCCGGCACTGAATATATTTCCGGGCTGAAGTATCGCTATATCGCTTCCGGAAATGCGCGGCGGTTTCTGCCGGTTTATAATTTCATCGACAGCGCCTTCTTTGCGCCGTCCTTCATGAGCCCGTTCCGTGCCTTCGTGGTGAGCTTCGGAGCAAAGCCATGACCGGTGCCCCGTTCCGTCGCGCATCGCTCTGATGTCCGCCGCGGTCGATATCGTCATTCCCGTTTATAATGAAGGGCCGAATATTCTCGGGACGCTCGGCGCGCTCGCGCGGAATGTACGTACACGTTCGCGTGTGCTGATCTGTTACGATCTGCCGGACGACGACACGCTTCCGGCGGTGCGGGACAATCCGCAAGTCCATGCCGGGCTCGAGGTTGCGTTCGTGCGCAATCCCGGCCGCGGTGCTCATGCCGCGGTGATGGCTGGCTTTGCCGCCAGCACCGCGCCCTATGTTATCGTTTATCCGGCCGACGACGATTTCAACGCCGGCATCATCGACACAATGGTGATGCTGGCCGGTCAGGGAAACGACATCGTCTGCGCCAGCCGCTTCATGCGCGGCGGCAGGATGGAGGGTTGCCCGTGGCTTAAGGCGACTTTGGTGCGAACTGCCGCGTTTTTATTGCACCGCCTCGCCAGATTGCCGACGCATGACCCGACCAGCGGGTTCCGGCTTTTCTCGCGGCGGGTCGTCGACCGGATAACGGTCGAGTCGGACGAGGGCTTTTGTTATAGCATCGAGCTGCTGGTGAAGGTCTGCCGGCTCGGATGGCCGGTCGCGGAAATCCCGGCGGTCTGGTTCGAACGCAAACACGGGACCAGCCGGTTCAAGGTGCTCAAATGGCTGCCCGCTTATATGCGATGGTTCCGTTACGCTTTTGCGACCACCTATCTGCGCCGCTCGCCGCGCACGGTCGCGCTGCGTCCGGCCACAAGATGATGCTGCATCTGGTGGCATCGTGATCCGGCTCGGCATCGTTGGCACCAATTACGGCCGCACGGTTCAGTTGCCCGCGTTCCGCACCGACCCGCGCTGCGCGGTGGTGGCGCTGGCCGGCAGCAAGCCTGAGCGCACCGCGGAACTGACGCGCGAAGCGAACGTGCCGAAGGCCTATGGCGACTGGCGCGCGCTGATCGACGACAAGGACATCGATGCCGTGGCCATCGCCACGCTGCCCAGCCTGCAAGCCGACATCGCCATCGCCGCCCTCGAGGCGGGCAAGCCGGTATTCGCCGAGAAGCCGCTGGCGGGCGATTTGACGGCGGCGGCCGCGATGCTTGCCGCCGCCCGGGACAGCGGGCTTGCCACCGGCATCGATTTCAACTTCCACCAGATCATGGCCTGGCAGCGCGCCAAGGCGATGCTCGACGACGGCGCCATCGGCACATTGCGTCACGTCACGGTGCACTGGCACGTCGAGAGCTATTCGATCCAGAAGCGGATGCGCACCTGGAAGACCGCCGGCGGCGACGGCGGCGGCGGCGTCATCGGCAACTTCGTGTCGCACTGTTTCCATTATCTCGAATGGTTCGCCGGGCCGATTGCCGGGTTGCAGGCGCGGATCGCGGGGCTGCCGGACGATGCGCAATTGCAGGCAACCGTCGCGATGGCGTTGCAACTGGCGGACGGTCCGCTGGTCAGCCTGTCGATGAGTTGCGCCTCCTATGCCGGCATCGGTCATCGGATCGAGTTCTTCGGCGAGGACGGCACGCTGGTGCTGCACAACCCGACCGCCGATTACATGCGCGGTTTCGAGCTTACTTATGCGCGGAGACCGGACCGGATCGAGTGCATAGGGGTGGACGATCCGCTCGACGCGCAATTTCCGGACGGGCGGATCGCGCCTGTGTCACGGTTGATCGCCAAATTTATCGACGCCATTGAGACCGGGAAGCAGACCGCGCCGGGCTTTGCCGAAGGCTATCGGGTGCAGCGCCTGATCGATGCCGCGCAACGCTCGCAACGCGGCGGTACGTGGATCGATCTCGCGGCGGAAGACGTCAAGGAGAATAAGGTATGAGCGGCGCCAAGGTTCTGGTCACGGGCGGCAGCGGATTTATCGGCTCCGGGCTGGTCAAGGCGCTGGTCAAATCCGGCGCGCAGGTGCGCGTGCTCGACGACAATTCGCGCGGCCGGCCGCGACGCCTGCATCGCGTCGAGGAAGATATCGAATTCATCGGTGGCGACATTCGTGACGCCGCGACCGTCGAGGCCGCCGCCAAGGGCATGGACGAGGTGCATCACCTCGCTTTCGTCAACGGCACCGAATTCTTTTACAGCCAGCCCGATCTGGTGCTCGATGTCGGTGTGCGCGGCATGATCAACGTCATTGATGCCTGCCGCAAACATGACGTCGGCAATCTCATTCTTGCGTCATCGTCGGAGGTCTATCAGACGCCGCCGCAAACCCCGACTGACGAGAGCGCGCCGCTGTCGGTGCCCGATGTGCTCAATCCGCGCTATTCGTATGGCGGCGGCAAGCTCATCAGCGAACTGATGGCGATCAATTTCGGCCGCAAGTATTTCGAGCGCGTGCTGATCTTCCGGCCGCACAATGTCTACGGTCCTGACATGGGCTGGGAACATGTGGTGCCGCAATTCGCGCTGCGTCTGCAAAAGCTTGCCGCCGCGCAGCCGCAAGGCGTGCTGCGTTTCGATATTCAAGGCACCGGCGAGGAAACCCGCTCATTTTGCTACATCGACGATCTGGTCGATGGCGTCATGGTCATGCGCGACAAAGGCGAACACCTCGGCATTTATCATGTCGGCACCACCGAGGAACTGTCGATTGCCGACGTAGCGCGCCGGATTGCGGCGGGAGCGGGGCGCGCGATTGACATTGTTCCCGGCAAGCTCCAGGCCGGCGGCACGCCGCGCCGTTGCCCCGACATTTCTAAACTCGCCGCACTCGGTTATAAGCCGCGCGTGTCGCTGGAGCAGGGGCTCAAGCCGACCCTCGACTGGTACTGGAAGAACGCCGATTTGGCGCCAAAGAATTAATTCGCTCCGAAGGAGACTTTCTTGTTCCCCACCAAAGTGGCGCGCGGCGCCGGCACCGGCGGCAGCGTTCCGGTCGAGCAATGCCAGATTTGCGGCTCGGAGAATCTCGATGCCGTGCTGTCGCTCGGCTATATGCCGCCGGTCAACCAGATGGTGCCGATCGGGCAGGTGCCGCGGCAGCAGCCGTGGTTTCCGACCGACCTGCTGCATTGCCGCAACTGCGATCTGGTGCAGTTGGGTCTCGCCGTCGATCCGGTCATCATCTTCCCGCCGGAATATCCCTACACCAGCGGTACCACCAAGCTGCTGCGCGACAACTTCGCCGACTTGCAGCGCGAAAGCGCAGCCATGCTCGGGCTGACCGAGAAGGATTTGGTGGTCGATATCGGCTCCAACGACGGCACGCTCATCTCGAATTTCCAGAAGGCCGGCAATCGCATCCTCGGCATCGAGCCGACCGACGTTGGCGACATCGCCAATTCGCGCGGCATCCCGACCATCAAGCGCTATTTCGGCAAGGACACGGCGCGCGAAGTTTTGGCCTCGCACGGTCCGGCGACGCTCGTCACGGCGGCGAACTGCTTTGCCCATATCGAGGATGTGCATGCCATCGTCGAGGGCATCGTCGAAATGCTCAGCGACAACGGCGTGTTCATTTCCGAGTCGCACTACCTCATCGGCCTGCTCGACACGCTGCAATACGACACGGTCTACCACGAGCACCTGCGCTACTATTCGGTGGCGAGCCTTAAACATCTCCTGGAGATGCACGGGCTCGAAGTCTTCCACGCGCGACCGATCCCGAGCCACGGCGGCTCGATCCGGGTCTATGCCGGGCGCAAAGGCGCGCACCCGGTTCAGGACAGCGTGCGCAAGATGCTCGACGCCGAACCGCGCGGCGACGCGATGGCGGCGCGCCTCAAGCAGTTCAAGCACGATGTGCTGCTGTCGAAGCTGCGGCTGCTGTCGATGCTGCGCGATTTGAAGGAAAAAGGCGCGCGTGTCGTCGGCATCAGCGCGCCGTCGCGCGCTTCGACGCTGTTCAATTATGTCGGGCTCGACGATGGCATTATCGATTATGTCTGCGAAATTCCCGGCTCGCTCAAGATCGGCAAGTGCATGCCGGGCACCGCCATTCCGGTGGTGGATGAAACCAAATTGTTCGAGGATCAGCCGGACTGCGCCATTATCTTTTCGTGGCACATCGCCGACGAGTTGGCGCCCAAGCTGCGCGCCAAGGGCTTCAAGGGGCAATTGATCACACCGCTGCCGGTGCCGAAGTATTTGTGATACGTCTGCGTCCGAAGTCTCTACGTTGTCATTCCGGGACGCGCCCCTTGGCGCGGGCCCGGAATCCATAACCCCGATCTGTGAATATGGATTCCGGGTTCGCTCGCTTACGCTCGCGCCCCGGAATGACGGAGAAGACCATGGGTGAATTTCCGAAGATCACGTCCCGGCGCACCATCGAAGTGTCGCCCTGGATGAAAGTCCTTGAACGCGAAGTCGCCTTCAAGGACGGCACGACCGAGCTTTATCACGCGGTCGGTCAGCAGGATTACATTGCGATCGTCGCGCTGACGCCGGACGGACGCATTCCGGTCGTGCGGCAATACCGCCCGGCGATGGAGCGCCACACCTGGGAATTGCCGGCAGGACTGGTCGATCCCGGCGAAGACCCGGCGCGCACCTGCGAGCGCGAATTGATGGAGGAGACCGGACATCCGTCGAAGGCCGTCCACGCGCTCGGCATCTATTCGCCTTGCACGGCGCGGCTGTCGAACCGGGTGCATTCGTTTTTCGTTGAAGCTGGCAACCGTCCGGCCGGCCAGGCGATCGAGGCAGGCATTGAACTCAATCTGGTCAGCCCGGACGAACTCGCCGCCATGATCTTTTCCGGCGAATTCACGTTGCAGCTTCACATCGGCGCGCTGATGCTGGCCGGGATGCGCGGCTTCCTCGACTTGACCGCCTTCGCGCGCGGTTAAAGCGTTTTCGAGCGAAGTGGATACCGGTTCGCGTGAAGAAAACGCGTCAAGACAAAAAGCTAGACGCGGTCGGCCACCAGCCCCTCCATCGCGTAAGGCGCGTAAAGAAAATCGCGGATCGCCGCGATGCGCCCGTCCGTCCATTCCAGCAGAATGGCGTAGCGAATGGTGTCGTCATCGATGCCGCTGACCAGCAACGCCGGCCGTCCCTCCGCAATGCCGACCGACATGCGGCACGGCGGCGCCGATGCGTAGCGCGTGAAGTACACCGATACGTCCTTGCGGCCAGAAAGCCGGGTGCGGTTGGCGAGATCGAGCCGCACGTCTTCGGCCAGAAGATTGCGTAACGCGTCGAAATCGCGCGCATTGAACAGATTGGCGTAATGCCGGAGCCGCGCTTTCTCGTCGTCGCCGATCGACGGCTTGACCCGGGGCGCGTCCTTGAACGCCTGTAGTTTTTCGCGGCCGCGATGCAGCGCCGCTTTCACCGTCGCGACGGTGATGCTGAGAATATCGGCTGTCTCGGCAATCGAATAGCCAAGCACATCCATCAGCACCACGGCGGCGCGTGGCGTGGCCGGCAAAGCGAGGAACGCCGCAAAGCTGCCGGTTGCCTCGACGCGCGATGCGGCATCGGCGGCGGGATCTTCGATCAGCGCGATCTCGGTGCTCGATTGCCGCGCGCTCTGGCGTTTTTGCCGCCGCAGCGCATCAAGCGCGGTATTGTGGGCAATACGGAACAACCAGCTTTCCGGGTTTTCCAGATGGCCCGCCGCAGGCAAAGCTTCGATGGCCTTGGCGAGCGCATCCTGCACCACGTCTTCGCCGTCGAAAGCCGAGCCGACCATGCGGGCGCAGTAGCGATGCAGACGCGGCCGCATCTCCATCAATAATTGCCCGAAGGTCTCCGGAGTCATCACGGTATCGGTCATCGCCATCCCTGACTGTTGGTCCTTTCCCTCAAGACGCCGCACCACCGGCAAAGGATTCGCTCCGGCGAAATATTTTCGACGACCGAATCTTTCTTCCTCCGGCGAGCGTCAATTCCGGTATCGGCGCGCGCATCCTGCCGCGCCCATTTAAGGAGAGAGCCATGCCGAGGGTGACACTGGTGCGCTACACCACCAAGCCGGATTGCGCTGCCGAAAACGAAGCGCTGTCGCGGGCGGTCTTTGCCGAACTTCATAAGACGAAACCTGCCGACATTGCCTACGGGCTGTTCAAGGAGCCGGACGGGGTGAGTTTCGTTCATCTGTTCATCAATCTGGCCGAGGACAGTTCCGACGCCGTGACCGAATTGCCGACTTTCAAGGCTTTTGAGAAGTCCATCCGGGATCGTTGCGCCGTTCCCCCAACACCGACCCGATTTACCGTCGATCTGGTGGATAGTTATGGTTTGACATAGGCCTGAATGCCCCCGCGGGCGGCTATCCGCTCGCGGGGACGCCTTCCGATCCGGTCAATGCAGCTACCTTGGAATGCGATATCTCGCCTCGACAAGGGGCCTGGAACGGCTCTAAAAGACGCTAGACCCTGGGGCGGGAAGGCGGAAGTTGCATGGATTACAACGATTTTTTCAAAATCGCCCTGGATAAATTGCGCGACGAGCAACGTTACCGGGTTTTTGCCGATCTTGAGCGTATTGCCGGCCGGTTCCCGCACGCTTACTGGCACGACGGCGAGACCAGGAGCGAGGTCGTGATCTGGTGTTCCAACGACTATCTCGGCATGGCCCAGCACCCCAAAGTGATCGGTGCCATGGTCGATGTCGCCGCGCGGATGGGCACCGGTGCCGGTGGCACCCGCAACATCGCCGGCACCAATCATCCGCTGGTCGAGCTTGAGCGCGAACTGGCCGACCTTCATGGCAAGGAAGCCGCGCTGCTGTTCACGTCCGGTTACGTCTCGAACCAGACCGGCATTCCGACCATCGCCAAGCTGCTGCCGAACTGCCTGATCCTGTCGGACGCGCTCAACCACAACTCGATGATCGAGGGCGTGCGGCAGGCCGGCTGCGACAAGCAAGTGTGGCGGCATAACGATGTCGGCCACCTCGAAGAATTGCTTAAGGCCGCCGATCCGGCGCGCCCGAAGCTGATCATCCTGGAGAGTCTGTATTCGATGGATGGCGATGTCGCGCCGATCCACTCGGTCTGTGATCTGGCCGACAAATACGGCGCGATGACTTTTGTCGATGAGGTCCACGCGGTCGGCATGTATGGCCCGCGTGGCGGCGGCATCACCGAGCGCGACAACGCTGCCCAGCGCGTCGATGTGATCGAGGGCACACTGGCCAAGGCCTTCGGCTGTCTCGGGGGCTACATCACCGGTACTGCGGAGATGATCGACGCGGTGCGCTCCTATGCTCCGGGCTTTATCTTCACGACGGCACTGCCGCCGGCGATCTGCGCCGCCGCGGCCGCCGCAATCCGGCATCTCAAGACGTCCCAGTGGGAGCGCGACCGTCATCAGGACCGCGCCGCGCGCGTCAAGGCGGTGCTCAATGCCGCCGGGCTTCCGGTGATGCCATCAAGCACGCACATCGTGCCGGTGCTGATCGGCGATGCCGAGAAGTGCAAGCAGGCAAGCGACATGCTGCTGGCCGATCACGGCATCTATATTCAGCCGATCAACTACCCGACCGTGCCGCGCGGCATGGAGCGTCTGCGCATCACGCCATCGCCCTATCACGATGATGCACTGATCGATGCGCTGGCCGAGGCGCTGGTCGATGTCTGGGAGCGGCTGCAACTGCCGAAACGACGTCAGGCGCTGGCGGCGGAGTAATTAAAACCCGTCGCCCTGAGGTGGCCGCGGCGTGGCCGCCGTCGCGCGAATAGCCTGGGCCTGCCGGCGCACGATCCATGGCATTGTCATCAGCACGAAAAAGATGCGCGTCAGGTGATGCGCGCCGACATAGACCGGGTCGAGATTGAGCGCCAGCGCCAGTAGCATCATGGCGTCGGACGCCCCGGGCGCATAGGCGATCATCACTTCGGCAGGCGGCACCGTCACGAATTGCACCAGCGTGGCGGCGAAGGCGGCAGTGACGGTGAGCGCGGTGGCGAACGATCCGAAGGCTGCGCCGACATAACGCAGAAGCATGCGGGCCGACGTGTCGGCAAAGCGCGATCCGCTGACGGCGCCGAACGCGATCATCACCGCGTAGGACATCCACCACGGCAGGACGGCGTGCAACATACCCGTGCCATGCAGCGCCGCCGAGGTCAGCATCGCGCCGAACAGAAGCCCGCCGGGAAACCGGATCCGGTACGCGACATAGGCCATCGCCGAAGAGATCGCGATCAGAACGGCGAGTTCATCGAGCTGCGACCACACGAACGTACCGCCGACGGTGCGCGGGGCGCCGTGTACCAGGCCGAGCGCCGTCAGCAGTGCCGGAAAGCCGATAGCGATGATGATAATGCGGAGGGTCTGCACGATAACGACGGCGCGGACATCCGCCTTCAGTTCGACCGCCAGCGCCATCACCTGCGACAGTCCGCCGGGCACGGCGGATAGATAAGCCGTCAGCGTGTCCCAGCCATGGACGATCCGGAGATAACTGGAGCCGACGACCGCGATGGCGATGCTGGCGAGAATAAGAACGGCGATGCTTAGCGGATAGGCCGTCACGCCTTGCAGAGTTTCGGGCGACACGACCGCGCCGAGCGAAATGCCGATCAGGATCAGGAGCACCTGCATGATTGGCATCGGCACGTGCATCGGCCGGCCGGCGAGCGCGGCGCAGGCCACCGCTAGAATGGAGCCGGACAAATATCCGGCCGGCATGCCTGAAAGGCCCAATGTCAGGCCGCCGATGGCGGCAAAGACCAGCGTTTCCGCGACATCGCGAAGTGCAGCGATACGGGTGATGAAAAATGGCACGGACAAGGGCAGAGGGGCTTTCGCGGAACCTGGAACGAAAAGCGCGGCGGTGGGGGTCCAAGTTTTACCAAGTCTTATCAAGCCGTAATCGACACCGCATCCATGCCGCGCACGATGGCTGCCGTCAATCAGCGGCGGAATCGCTATCTTCAGCGGCCTATCCGGGATAAATTCAACACCGAGCCGGGTTTAGCCCCGCTTTGTCGGAGTTATCGATGCTGCAAGGCTGGGTCGTCATCGCGGTGGCGCTTGGGTACATCGGCCTGTTGTTCCTGATTGCCAGTTATGGCGATCGCGCGCGCGGACGCAGCCGGATTTCCAAAGGCGGTCAGATCGCGGCGAAGGAATCCGGCCGCACCCGCCTGATGATCTATCCATTGTCGCTGGCGATCTACTGCACGTCGTGGACATTCTTCGGGTCGGTCGGGTCGGCCTCGCGCACCGGCTACGAGTTCCTCACGATCTATATCGGGCCGGTCCTGATGATCGGGCTGTTCTCGCCCCTGTTGGTGCGCATCGTGCGGCTGGCCAAGGCGCAGAACATCACCTCGATCGCCGATTTCATCGCCGCCCGTTACGGCAAAGGTCAGGCGGTCGCGGCTATCGTTACCCTCATCGCGATCGTCGGAACAATCCCCTACATCGCGCTTCAGCTCAAGGCCGTGTCGGCGTCGCTCGAGACCATCCTTGCTCACGTCACGCCGGTCACCGACCTGACTCGGCCTGTGCTCGGCGATATCGCGCTGTTCGTGGCGCTATCGATGGCGGCGTTCGCGGTTTTGTTCGGTACCCGACATATCGATGCCACCGAGCATCAGAATGGCCTGATGCTCGCGATCGCGACCGAGTCGATCGTCAAGCTGTTCACGTTTCTGGCGGTCGGCATCTTCGTCACCTTTTGGATGTTCGGCGGCCCGAGTGCGCTGTTCGAGGCGGCATGGGCGAATTCGCAGACCGCTGCCATTTTCACCCGCCAGCCCGCCTTCGACACTTTCGTCGCCACCACGCTGCTGTCGTTCGTTGCCATTTTCCTGCTGCCGCGCCAGTTTCACGTCGCGGTGGTTGAGAACAACAATGAAGACGAGATCAAGCGCGCGGTCTGGCTCTTCCCGCTTTATCTGGTGCTGATCAACCTGTTCGTGGTGCCGATTGCGCTCGCCGGCCTTTTGACCTTTCCGGAAGGTGTGATCGACGGCGACATGTTCGTTCTCGCGCTGCCGCTTCAGGCCGGCTCGCATATTTTCACGATCGTCGCTTTTGTTGGCGGGCTCTCGGCGGCGACGGCGATGGTGATCGTCGAGTCGGTGGCGCTGTCGATCATGGTATCGAACGACCTCGTCATGCCACTGGTGTTGCAGCGGCGCGAGGCGCTGCTGTCGGGCCGCGACAATGTCGGGTCGCTGCTGCTGACGGTGCGGCGGTTGGCGATCTTCGCCATCCTGCTGCTGGCCTACCTGTACTATCGCGCGGCGGGACCGGCGCAACTCGCCTCGATCGGCCTGTTGTCGTTTGCCGCTGTGTCGCAACTGGCGCCGGCTTTTTTCGGCGGCATGTTCTGGCGCCGCGCCACCGCGTCCGGCGCCGTCGCCGGCATGGTGGTCGGCATTGTCATCTGGGCCTACACGCTACTGCTGCCGACTTTCGCCGACGTCGGCTTCGTCGGCCGGCACCTCCTCATTGACGGCCCGTGGGGTATCGCCATGTTGCGGCCGGAACACATGTTCGGCCTCAATCTGGCACCGCTGGTGCATGGCGTGTTCTGGAGTTTGACGCTCAATATTTTGTTCTATGTGGGCTTCTCGCTGCGAACGGAGCCGTCATCGATCGAGCGGATGCAGGCCAATACCTTCGTACCGTCGACTCTGACACCGATGGCGCCGAGCTTTCGGTTTTGGGGTTCGTCGGTCGCGGTCGACGAGCTTGTCACCACGGTGGCGCGCTATCTCGGCGAACAGCGCACCCGCAACGCGCTCGAAAATTTCGCCGCCGCGCACCGCATTGGCATGGAGCCTTCAGAGGAAGCCGACTTCCGGCTGGTGCGGCACGCCGAGCATATTCTCGCTTCCGCCATCGGTGGCGCATCGTCGCGATTGGTGATGTCGCTGCTGCTGCGCAAACGCACCGTCTCGACCAAAGCCGCGCTGAAGCTGCTCGATGACGCCAACGCAGCAATCCAGTATAATCGCGAAATCCTGCAAACCGCGCTCGACCATGTCCGTCAGGGCATCGCCGTATTCGATCGCGATTTGCAATTGATCTGCTGGAATCGGCAATTCGGCGAAATTCTCGACCTGCCACCGAGCCTGATTCGCATTGGCGTCGGACTCGCCGAGATTTTGCGTTTCAACAGCCAGCGTGGCGATGTCGCGCCCGACCGCATTGAGGATTTCGTGAGCGCCCGGATCGAGCGTTACGTCTCGGGCAACGATGTATTCCTGGAGCGATTCGCCGAAGCTGGCATGGTCATCGAAGTGCGCGCCAATCACATGCCGGACGGCGGCATCGTCACCACCTTTACCGACATCACGGCAAGCGTCGAAACCGCGGAGGCGCTGGAGCGGTCCAACGAGACTTTGGAACGGCGCGTCCGCGAACGTACCGAGGAACTCACGCGGCTCAACGCCGCGCTTGCGCACGCCAAAGGCGAGGCCGACGCTGCCAATATCTCGAAGACCAAGTTTCTCGCGGCCGCCAGCCATGACATTCTGCAACCGCTCAACGCGGCGCGGCTTTACGTCACCAGCCTTATCGAGCGGGGCGGCGGCGACGATCGCAGGCTGGTCGACAATATCGACGCGTCGCTGGAAGCCGTGGAGGAAATCTTTGGCGCGCTTCTCGACATGTCGCGGCTCGACACCGGCGCGATGCGGCCGGAGTTTTCGTCGTTCCGTATCGACGACCTAATGCGCCAGATCGAACTGGAATTTGCGCCGCTTGCCGCCGCCAAAGGCATCGAACTCAGATATGTAGCCTGCGCTCTGGTGGTGCGTTCCGACCGGCGGCTCTTGCGCCGGCTGGTGCAGAACCTTGTGTCGAACGCGATCAAATACACGCCGACCGGGCGCGTCCTGGTCGGCTGCCGCAGACGCGGCGGCAATTTGCGCATTGATGTCTTCGACACCGGCGTCGGCATTCCAGAGTCGAAACGGCGCGACATCTTCATCGAGTTCCACCGCCTTGAACAGGGCGCACGGATCGCGCGCGGCTTGGGGCTCGGGCTGTCGATTGTCGAGCGCGTCGCGCGCGTTCTCGGCTGCGCCGTGGAAGTCGGTCATCTCAAGAGCGGCGGTTCGCATTTCGCGGTTACGGTGGCGCGTTCGAATGCCGCGCCGGTCGAACTGCCAGCGCGCGACAACGCGCGCGTCGATCCAAGCCAACTCGCCGGCACCACCGCGGTCTGTATCGATAATGAACCTTCGGTTCTCGACGGCATGGAAATGTTGCTGCGCGGTTGGGGCTGCGAGGTCATCAAGGCGCCCGATCCCGAGACCGCAATCGCCGCGATTGCAGCGAGCGCAATGCCGCCGAACGGGCTCCTGGTCGATTATCACCTCGACCAGGGCAACGGCATCGAAGCGATCATCATGCTACGCAAGCAGTACGGCGAACTGCCGGCGATCCTGATTACAGCCGAACGTTCACTGTCGGTACGCGAACGGGCGCGCGCAGAAGACATTCAATTGTTGAACAAGCCGCTGAAGCCGGCTGCCTTGCGTGCATTGCTGGCGCAATGGCGGGTGATGCGCGTCGCTGCGGCGGAATAGGCCGGTGTATCTTTAAAAAAGGCTAGTTCGGTGTTTGTTCTTGAGATAACAGTCGCCGTAATGTTGTTGGAAAAAGTGAGTTTATGTGTCCAGCGCTAGCGGGTTAATTACGTAAGTCCGGTCGTCGGAGCCGGCAAGGCGAGGAGGCGCAACGCGCCTTTGCCGAGGCGTGCGCCGCTGGTGCTCAAATTTTCTGCAACTTGCAGTTTAACCATGTTAGATGAATTGCCACTTGCTACGGGACCTGTGTGTAAAATCAACCTCATTTAAAATGACTTTTTAAACGTTATCTCAGCATGTCGACATCGTCAAGGCATTCGACCGTGCCGGTGCGCCGGTGCCCCGGCGTGAGAAAACCCATCTCGCCGACCAGTTGTCCCGGACGCAATTCAAGGCCGAGTTCGCTGACCCGGCAGGTGCCGCTGACGATGTAGAACATTTCGTCGGCATGATCGCCCTTCTGGAACAGGACCGCACCCTTCTTGTACGAATGCTGGTGCATGAACGGTTTCAGCCAGTCCATCGACAGGTCGCCTTGCGACGCGGTGCGTACCTTCTTGACCAGTTGCAGCATTTCGTAGAGCCGCAGCGAATTCAACGGCACCAGAATGCTGTATAGCGCCAGTGTCGGCCACGACGGATACATGGCGCCGTAAATAACGAACAGCGCGTTGCTGGCGATTTCGCAGATGCGCAGCGGCACCATCGTCTTCATGTAATGGCTGGTTATGTAAAGCGCGCCGGCGATGAAGCCCAAACCCACTGTAATGGTGTGTGCTATGTCGTGGTCCATATCGATCCCCCAAATTCCGCGACGCTCCCCGGCGTCGCCTCACAAATCGATGATCTGTCCCTCACGCGCGGTAATCGTGCCGGGCCGGGCATCGTTGGCGTCGGCGGTCAGCGCATCCATGAAATCGTCGTCGTGCGACGGTTCATGGTGGAACAGGCAAAGCTTCTTTGCGCCGGCTTCCTCGGCGAGCCTGATGCCGCGCATCCAGGTCGAATGCCCCCAGCTTTCGCGCGTTGCGATTTCTTCCTCGGTGAATGTCGCATCGTAGACGATCAGGTCGGCATTGCGAGCGAGCGACACTAGTTCGCGGTCGCGCTTGCCGGGAAAACCGGAGGTGTCGCTGATGAGAGCAAAAACGCGGCCGCCGTATTCCAGCCGGTACCCGCAAGCGCCGTCAGGATGATCGAGCGGTTCTGTGCGGATCGTCACCCCCGGGTGCGGCGTCAGCACGTCGCCGGAGCGGAAATCGTGATACTCGATCGCTGCCCTGAAAATCTCGACCTCGACCGGAAACAGCGGCGAGCTCATCAGCTTGCGAATCACCTGCTCGACATTGCTCTCAGACGCCAGATTGCCGGCCCAGACACGGACCGTATAGCCATCGACGAAAAACGGCGCGAAAAACGGCAGTCCGGTGACGTGGTCGAGATGGCAATGGGTGAGGAAAATATCGACATCACGGATTTTGGCGTTGCGCACCAGCGCGTTGCCGAATGGCCGTAGGCCGGTGCCGGCGTCTAAGATCAGCACATGGTCGCCGCAGCGCACTTCGATGCAGCGCGTGTTGCCGCCGTATCGAATTGTTTCAGGACCCGGACAGGCAATGCTGCCACGTACGCCCCAGAATCGAATCCGCATCGAGTCACCATCGTCTCATTGCCTTGACGCGGCCTGTCATAGTCGATTTTGCCCACGCCACAAATACGAGGTGGAGGTTAGGCGAACCGGCATGCGACAAACTGTGCTGGTGAGCACAGTTCAGCCATGGATGCGGATCAGGTCGCTTGCGCCGCCGGGGCCGTGGGTTTTCGCCGGTTGGCTTCACGTTCGATTTCGCGCGCCAGTTCGGGATGACGGCCGGTGAAAGCGCGGAAATCGCTGACGTCCAGCAGCAGGAACGTCGAGGGCCGCGTCGTCATCACCGTCGCGGTGCGCGGGCCGCCGTCGAGCAGGGCGAACTCGCCAAAGAACGATCCAGCGCCAAGGCGGACCGATTTCGGCTCGACCTTCACTTCGACCTCGCCGGCGGCGATGAAATACATGCAGTCGCCGGGCCGGCCCTGCCGGACCACGTTGCTGCGTTCCGCCAGATCGACGCGGCGCAACATCTGTGTCAGTTCGATGATCGATGGGCCGTCAAGATTGCTCAAGAACGGCACCCGCGCCACGAGATCGTAGTTACGCATGAACTCGCGGCGGCGATGCTCGGCGGCAAAGCCGGTCGCTAGAATGCCGGTCCACAGTCCGAAAACACCTAAGCCGCAGATCATGACCAGCCCGGCGACCGCGCGCCCCAGGAAAGTCTCGGGCACGGCGTCGCCATAGCCGGTCGTGGTCAGCGTCGCCACTGCCCACCAGAGCGACATCGGCAGGCTGCCGAATTTGTCCGGCTGTCCGGCGCGTTCCAGCAGGTGCAAGCTGACGCCGGCCAGCAGCAGCACCATCAGGAAGATGATCAACACGCTGGCTAGCGGCCGCGCCTCCAGCCGCATGATCCGTCCGAGCATCGACAGGCCCGGGACAGCCTTGGCCAGCTTGAACACCCACAGCGCGCCAAACAGCCAGGCCGTCTCGGCCGGTGCGCCGGCCAGAAGGGCAAGCGGGACCGGAAAAACCGCCAAGGCATCGATCACGCCATCGCTGGATACAAGGAAGCGCGGCGAACGCCACGCCTTGATGGCCAGCTCCACAGCAAAAATGCCGAGGCAACACCAAAGCACGGCTAGCAGCCATGGCGAGCCCTGCGCGCGCACGCCCGGCATGGTGATTGCCGTCATGGCGGTAAGGCCGACGGCGAGGGCGGCATAGCGCAAAGCCGGCGAGAACGGCCACCGGCTGGGTCCGAGGGATGCCGCCGGACCGGCGGTCGTTAGCTTTTCTATCGTTCGGGCCATTGCCGTTCCGCGGCGTTATCGTAACAATCGAAATCACTCAATAATAACAGGCGCTTTTCATCGCGCCAGCATTCAGGAGCGCCCGGCCGTCAGGCCCGCTCGCCCTGGCGAAACTCCCACCCCCGACCCCTCCCTATCCAAAGTCGGATTTATCTGACTTTGGCATTTTAAATGCCCAACTCGGGTAAACCCGAATTGGTTGGGAGAGGAAGCGCGCAGTGCTCGCGTCCGATGCCGTTGCTACCGATCCAGCGTCAACTCATCCGTCTTCGCGCGCGACACGCAGATCATGATGGTGTCCGCCTTCTCGTGTTCGGCCAGCACCAGATCGCGGTGATCGGCGATACCGTCAAGCATTTTGGTGCGGCAGGTGCCGCAAGTGCCGGTCTCGCATGAACTCGGCACCTCAAGCCCGACATCGCGCAGCACTTCGAGAATGGTCTTCTCCGCCGGAACGGTAACCGTCTTGCCGGTCCTGGCCAGCTTCACGGCAAATGGCTTGTCCCCGGCCTTGTGCGTCTCGGCCTCGCTGAACGCCTCGAAATGCACCGCAGTCGGCGACCAGTGGTCGGTCATCGCCCGCACCGCCTCCATCAGCGGTCGCGGACCGCAGCAATAAAGATGTTCGCGATTCTGCCGTTCCTTCAACACCGGCTTGAGATCGAACGAGCGGGATGGATCGCCGCCGTCGTAGTGAATGGTGACGCTGTCTTTCAATTCCGCCGCGCCCAGCACATCGCAGAACGCTGTCGTCTCCGGCGACCGCGAGAAATAGAACAGCCGGAAGCGCTTTCCGGCGGCCTTGACCTGCCGGATCATCGCCATCATCGGCGTGATGCCGATGCCGCCCGCGATGAACAGGAAATCGGTGGCGCGCGGCGGCAGGCCGAAATCGTTGACCGGGGCGCCGACCGTCAGAGTATCGCCGGCCTTCACCGTGTCGATCAGTTCGATCGAGCCGCCACGGCCGTTGGTCTCGCGCTTGATCGCCACCTGATAGCGGTCGCGCTCGGCCGGATCGTTACACAACGAATATTTGCGCAAGGTGCCGCTCGGCGTGCGGATGGCGACATGCGCGCCGGCGGTAAATTCCGGCAGCGCGGCGCCGTTGGTATCGCGAAATTCGAATAGGTGAATGCCATCCGCGATCTGCTCGGCGCGGGCGACGCGCAACGCCATGGTGTCGGGTTCAAAGGTCACGAATTATCGGCTCCGGCTTAGGCTGCAACGGTCGACAGTTGCGGCTTTTGGCGGCGCTGGCAAGTTCCGGAACTATATCTCGCGACGGGTCCGGTTGCCCTGACGGCGTTTTTTCATTAATGGCCGGGCGGCTCAAGCCGCCGGGCCGTCCGGCGGGCCTGTTTTGTTCAGGCATGCTCGTAAATATTGCGCCTCCTGGCCGTTTCGGCCTTCCCCTCGCGCATGCTTGTGAGTTCTGCTACTGGGTCGGTCAGCAATGCGCCCGTAACGGCGCACGGCGTTCCCATGAGACCCGGATGCGGGTCGTACCGGGATCGGGGCGCCGATGCGGAGGAACGATGCTTGAATCGCTGCGCGCCGTGGCGCGAACATTTGGCAAATACATCGGCTGGAACCGGCTCGGTGTCGTTCTCAGCATCGCCATCATCGGCGTGGCCTTTTACGTCCTGTTCCACATGCTGCGCGGCATCGATGTCGACGAGGTGACGACGGCGATCAAGGCGACCAAGGTCCAACACATCGCAGCCGCCGCCGTCTTCGTCGCGGGCGGCTATTTCACCTTGACGTTCTACGATCTGTTCGCGCTGCGAGCGATCGGTCGCCGCGAAATTCCTTATCGTGTGGCCGCTCTGTCCGGTTTCACCAGCTATTCGATCGGCCACAATATCGGCGCCACCGTATTCACCGGCGGTGCTGTGCGCTACCGCATCTATTCGCATTACGGTCTCGATGCCATCGAAGTCGCGAAGATCTGCTTCGTCGCCGGTCTCACCTTCTGGCTCGGCAACGTCACGGTGCTCGGTCTGGGCGTCACGCTGCATCCGGCCGCGGCCGGCGCCATCGATCAACTCGGCATTTTGCCGAACCGCTGCATCGGCATCGGCTTTTTGGTCGTGCTGGCCTCCTATGTCGCCTGGGTATGGACCGCGCCACGCGAACTCGGTCGTGGCGGCTGGACCGTGCGGTTGCCCGACGGCCCGACGACGCTCCTGCAAATCTGCATCGGCATCGTCGATCTGATGTGCTGCGCGCTTGCGATGTACATGCTGTTGCCGAGCGAGCCGAATATCGGCTTTATCACTTTGGCGGTGATTTTCGTTTCGGCGACGTTGCTTGGTTTCGCCAGCCACGCTCCCGGCGGCCTCGGTGTATTCGACGCCGCAATGCTGGTGGCACTGTGGGAATTCGATAAAGAGGACTTGCTGGCCGGACTGCTGTTGTTTCGCGTGCTGTATTATCTGGTGCCGTTTGCAATCGCGCTGGTGATCCTCGGCTCACGTGAAGTCTGGCTCAACATGCGGGGCGCGCGGGAAAAGCCACGGCTGCATCCGGTGAAAAGCGCAACCGCGCCGCTGAAAAGCGAGCTTGAGGCGCGCAAGCATCGCAAAGAAGAAACCGAAAAGGCGATGGGCGGCCGATCGTGATGGCGCGCCCTGTAACAACGCGTCATGTAACACTGCGTCATGTAACAGTGCGTCATGGCCGCTGACGAGGATGGGACCAATGGATGGCTGGCCCGGTTGCGCGGCGCCCGGCGAATTCTGTTGGGCCCTGCCGGCGAGGGTGACCGTACGCCACCTGCCGCCGCGCCCAACCGCGCCGCGACGCATCCGCAAAGCCAGTTGATCGGGCAGTTGATCGGCGGCCTGCCGGGTCCGGCCATCGTCCTCGACGGCGACGGCAGCGTCATCGCCTTCAATCCGGCGGCGACCGGCATTGCGCCGTCCTTGCGCGCCGGCGAACCGGCCCTCATTACCTTGCGCATGCCGGAATTGGTCGATGCCATCCGCCGCGCCGGCAAACGGCGCGAGCCACAGCGCGTCGAGTTCTTCGAGCGGGTGCCGCGCGATCGCTGGTTCGAGGCTTTCGTCACGCCGGTTCGGCTGGGCGCGGGTGAAGCCGTCTCCGATATCCTGCTGATGACATTCAACGACCTGACGCCGCTGCGCCGGGTCGAGGAAATGCGCGCCGACTTCGTCGCCAATGCCAGCCACGAATTGCGCACGCCCTTGGCGGCCTTGCTGGGCTTCATCGAAACGCTGCAAGGACCGGCCAAAAACGACGCGGTGGCGCGTGAGAAGTTCTTGAAGATCATGCGGCAACAGGCCGCCCGTATGGCGCGGCTGATCGACGATCTCCTGTCACTGTCGCGCATCGAACTTAACGCGCATTTGCAGCCGGATACCCCGGTCGATCTGGCGCCGGTGGTGCGGCAGGTCGCCGACGGTTTGCAGACGTTGGCGCGCGATCGCGAAGTCGCGATCAATGTCGAGGTCGATAGCGATGGCGCGTCTGTTCGGCCGCTTGTCGTCCTTGGCGATCGTGATGAGTTGATCCGGGCGCTGGAAAATCTCGTCGAGAATGCGCTCAAATACGGCGCGGCCGGCAAACGGGTCGACATCACGCTATCGCGCGCGATCACCGATGCGGGTCAACCGGAAGCGCGCATCGCCGTGCGCGATTACGGTCCGGGCATCGCGCCCGAACATCTGCCGCGCCTGACCGAGCGCTTCTACCGCATCGATGTCGCCGACAGCCGCGCTCAGGGCGGCACCGGACTGGGTTTGGCGCTAGTCAAGCATGTGCTCAATCGTCACGGCGGCAGGGTCGCGATCGAGAGCACATTCGGACAGGGCGCGACATTTGTCATGCACCTGCCGCTGCGCACCGGCGAAACCGCCTAAAGGCTAATATTTTCCTGACTTAACAGTATGTTGCGCTGTCATGTCTCTGTCATGGAAGCGTCATAGAACCGTGACGCGCGGCTCCTAGGTCAGGCTCGCGTAAGGGCCCCAGGATCGCCGAAGGCCCGCAAACATGGAGAGTTCTCTTGAAACACTGGACCGTCATCGCCGCCGCCGGCTTTTTAGCCGCAGCGGCTTTCGTACCGGCCAACGCTGCCGACATCTCGGGTGCCGGCGCGACATTCCCTTATCCGATCTATGCCAAGTGGGCCGACGCCTACAAAAAGGAAACCGGCAACGGGCTAAACTATCAGTCGATCGGCTCCGGCGGCGGCATCAAGCAAATCAAGGCCAAGACCGTCACCTTCGGCGCGTCCGACGCTCCGCTTTCGGGCAAGGAACTCGACTCGAGCGGTCTGGCTCAATTCCCGATGGTGATGGGCGGCATCGTGCCGGTCGTGAACCTCGACGGAGTCAAGCCGGGGGAACTCGTTCTCGACGGTCCGACGCTTGCCAAAATATTCATGGGCGACATCAAGAAGTGGAACGATCCGGCCATCGCCAAGCTGAACGCGCAGGTCAAGCTGCCGGATCAGGCGATCGCCATCGTTCATCGTTCGGACGGATCGGGCACCACCTTCAACTTCACCACCTATCTCGCGGACGTTTCGGCCGACTGGAAGTCGAAAGTCGGTGTTGCGACCGCCGTGCAATGGCCGGCCGGTATCGGCGCCAAGGGCAACGAAGGCGTCGCCAACAACGTCGCCAACACCAAGGGTTCGGTCGGCTACGTCGAATACGCCTACGCGCTCCAGAACAAGCTGACCTTCACCAAAATGGTCAATAAGGCCGGCAAGACTGTCGCGCCGACCTCGGAAGCCTTCCAGGCCGCCGCTGCCAATGCCGACTGGAGTTCGGTGCCGGGCTTCGGCGTCATCCTCGCCAACCAGCCGGGCGAAGCGTCGTGGCCGATGACCGCCGCGACCTGGATCCTCGTCTACAAGAAGCCGGTCGATCCGAAGGCCACCGGCGAAGCGCTGAAGTTCTTCGACTGGGCCTACAAGAACGGCGCCAAGATGGCCGAAGAACTCGACTACGTTCCGATGCCCGCCAAGGTCGTCAAGGATGTGGAAGCGTATTGGAAGGGCGAAGTCGCCGCCTCCATGTAGTCGCGTAATGTCATCCTCCGCTCGTTTCCGGTATCGCGGGAATGAGCGGAGATGGTGACGCGGCGGCTTTGTTCCGGTTTCAGTGCACTTGTCTTGCGGCCGTAAGGCCGCTTCAGTGGCTCCCCGAGATGGTTTGACGCCAAGGAGAGCCGAATGAATTCCTCCCGGAGGCAACCCGTGGTCGACGTAGCGTATCCAGGCAGCGGTGCCATTTCGGTGGCGGAAAAAGCAGACCGCGCCAAGGTACTCGAGAAGCTACAATTCAGCGACAAGTCTTTCCGCCTTCTCACCCGTGCCGCCGCGATCACCGTTCTCATCATCCTGAGCGGCATCATTGTTTCGCTGATCCACGGCTCCTGGCCGGCGCTGCAAAAGTTCGGCTTCAATTTCCTGATCGATGAAAGCTGGAACCCGGTGACCGAACAATTCGGCGCCGTTGCGCCGATCTACGGCACCATCGTCACGTCGCTCATCGCCATGCTGATCGCGGTTCCGGTGGGCCTACTCATCGCCCTGTTCCTCACCGAACTATGTCCGATGTGGCTGCGACGCCCGATCGGCATCGCCATCGAACTGCTCGCAGGCATTCCCTCGATCATCTACGGCATCTGGGGTCTGTTCGTGTTTGCGCCGTTCTTGCAGCAGCACGTACAGCCGTTCCTGATTTCGGCCTTCGGCCCTGTCCCGGTGCTCTCGACACTGTTCGCAGGTCCGCCCTACGGCATCGGTATCCTCACCGCAGGTCTCATTCTCGCGATCATGGTGCTGCCGTTCATCACGTCGATCTCGCGCGACGTGTTCGAAGCCGTGCCGCCGGTGCTCAAGGAAGCCGCCTACGGCCTTGGCTGCACGACATGGGAAGTGGCGCGTTATGTCGTGTTGCCGTTTACCCGCGTCGGCGTCATCGGCGGCGTCATGCTCGGCCTCGGCCGCGCGCTGGGCGAGACCATGGCCGTGACCTTCGTCATCGGCAACGCGCACCGCATCTCGGGTTCGATCCTCGCTCCCGGCACGACAATCTCGGCGACCATCGCCAACGAGTTCACCGAAGCCGTCGGCGACGTTTACACCTCGTCGCTGATCGCGCTCGGCCTGATCCTGTTCGTCATCACCTTCATCGTGCTGGCTTTCGCCCGATTGATGCTGATGCGGCTCAACGCCCGGCTGGGGAGCTGACATCATGGCCACGGTGATTTCAGGCGCGTCTTCGCCGCTCTACGCCAGCCGCCGCCGCAAGAACGTCATCACCATGGCGCTGTCCTACGTCGCCACCGGCTTCGGCCTGACCTGGCTGGCACTGATCCTCGGCGTCCTGTTCTACAAAGGCTTCTCCGGCCTGTCGCTGGCGGTGTTCACGCAGATGACGCCGCCGCCAGGTTCTGCCGGCGGTCTGTTGAACCCGATCATGGGCAGCCTGGCCATGACCTTTATCGCCGTCGTCATCGGCACGCCGCTCGGCATACTGGCCGGCACGTATCTGGCCGAATATGGCCGCTACGATAAACTCTCGACGGTGGTGCGCTTCATCAACGATATTCTGCTGAGCGCGCCGTCGATCGTCATCGGTCTGTTCGTCTACGAAATCATGGTCGCCACCATGGGCCATTTTTCCGGCTGGGCCGGCGCGGTCGCGCTTGCCGTCATCGTCGTGCCGGTCGTGGTGCGCACCACTGAGGATATGCTGACGCTGGTGCCCGACACGTTGCGTGAAGCCGCCGTTTCCATCGGCCTGCCACGCTCGCTGATGATCCGGAAGGTCGCCTATCGCGCCGCCCGCGCCGGCATGATCACGGGCGTTCTGCTCGCAGTCGCGCGCATCTCCGGCGAAACGGCGCCGCTGCTGTTCACCGCGCTCAACAATCAGTTCTGGAGCACCGACATGAATGCTCCGGTCTCGAGCCTGCCGGTCGTCATCTTCCAGTTCGCGCTCAGCCCGTACAAGGACTGGCAGAGCCTGGCCTGGACCGGCGCCCTGATCATTACTTTGGCGGTGCTGACGCTCAGCATTGCCGCACGCTTCCTTGGGTCACAGAGTAAAAAATCATGAGCATGGCCAATGTCATCGTTCCGTCGGCGACCGATCCGGCGGGCGGCCTCGAGGCTTTGACCGAAAAGGTGACGGTCAGGAACCTCGATTTTTTCTATGGCGATCATCGCGCGTTGAAAAACATCAATGTGTCGCTGTACCACGGCAAGGTGACGGCCTTCATCGGCCCGTCGGGCTGCGGCAAGTCGACCTTGTTGCGGGTTCTCAACCGCATGTACGACCTTTATCCGAACCAGCGCGCCACCGGCACGGTGCGGCTCGACAATGAGGACATCCTGTCGCCGTCGCAGGACCTCAATTTGCTGCGCGCCAAGGTCGGCATGGTGTTCCAGAAGCCGACGCCGTTCCCGATGACGATCTACGAGAACATCGCCTTCGGCATTCGCCTCTACGAGAAGCTGCCGAAGCCCGAACTCGACGCCCGCGTGCAGCAGGCATTGCAGCGCGCCGCGCTGTGGGACGAGGTCAAGGACAAGCTCGGCGCCAACGGCCTGTCATTGTCAGGCGGCCAGCAGCAGCGCCTGTGCATCGCGCGCACCGTCGCGGTGCGGCCGGAAGTCATCCTGTTCGACGAGCCGTGCTCGGCGCTCGATCCGATATCGACCGCCAAGATCGAGGAACTGATCGACGAACTGAAGCAGGATTACACGATCGCCATCGTCACACATAACATGCAGCAGGCCGCGCGCGTGTCGGACTTTACGGCCTTCATGTATCTCGGCGAACTGGTCGAATACGACGAGACCACGAAGATATTCACGACGCCGCGCAATCGGCGCACGCAGGACTACATCACCGGCCGCTTCGGCTGATTATTCCGGGATAACGATCATGAACGATCTCCACACCGCCAAGGCTTTTGACCTCGATTTGCAGGGCCTCGCCCGCATGGTCGCGGAAATGGGCGGGCTTGCCGAGAAGCAGGTCGCCGATGCCGTCGATGCGTTGACCAAGCGCGACACCAACATGGCGCAACGCGTCACCGCAGCGGATACCGCCATCGACCGCTTGCAGCAGGAGATCGAGGAAAAGTCCGTGCTGACGATCGCGCGCCGCCAGCCGATGGCGGTGGATCTGCGCGCCATCGTCGGGGCACTGCGTCTCGCCAACGACATCGAGCGTATCGGCGACCTTGCAAAAAATATTGCCAAGCGCGTGATCGCGCTTAACGCCGAGTTTCCGCCGCCGAAGCTGATCCGCGGCGTCGAGCACATGGCCGATCTGGTGCTCGGCCAGTTGAAGGCCGTGCTCGATGCCTACGCCCGCCGCGACGACACCAAGGCGATGGCGGTGTGGCGCGGCGACGAGGAGATCGACGCCGTCTGCACCTCGGTATTCCGCGAACTGCTCACCTACATGATGGAAGACCCGCGCAATATCACGTTCTGCATCCATCTGATGTTCTGCGCCAAGAACATCGAGCGCATGGGCGACCACGCCACCAACATCGCCGAGACGGTGCACTACATCATCGACGGCAATCCGATCACTGAGCGTCGTCCCAAGGGCGACACCACGACGATCCCGGCGCTGTTGACCGGCGCCGGTGAAGCGTAACGCATAGCCAGGATAGAGCATACGAATGAGCGCGCGAATCCTGATCGTCGAGGACGAAGAGTCGCTCGCCATGCTGCTGCGCTATAATCTCGAAGCCGAAGGCTACGAGGTCGATACCGCCGCGCGCGGCGACGACGCCGACACCAAGCTCAAGGAATCGACGCCCGATCTCGTCGTGCTGGACTGGATGCTGCCGGGCTTGTCCGGCATCGAACTGTGCCGGCGTTTGCGGGCGCGGCCGGAAACGCGGCAACTGCCGATCATCATGCTGACGGCGCGCGGCGAGGAAAGCGAGAAGGTGCGTGGCCTTGCCACCGGCGCCGACGATTACATCGTCAAGCCATTCTCGGTGCCGGAATTGCTGGCGCGGGTGCGCGCACTGCTGCGGCGGGCGAGCCCGGAGCGCGTCGCCAGCATTCTCAACATCGGCGACATCGAACTCGACCGCGATAAGAAACGCGTCTCGCGCAACGGCCGCGCCATCGAACTCGGGCCCACCGAATACCGGCTGCTCGAATTCCTGATGGAGCGTCCCGGCCGGGTGTTCTCGCGCGGGCAGTTGCTCGACGGCATCTGGGGTTCGGAAATCTACATCGACGAGCGTACCGTCGATGTGCATGTCGGGCGGCTGCGCAAGGCGATCAATCGCGGCGCCGAGCCCGACCCGATCCGCACGGTGCGCGGCGCCGGCTACGCGCTGGACGACCGCTTCGGCCGCGCGGCCTGAACTTTCTAGGATACCCCGATTGTCGGCATCGCGCCGAACGGCTACGCCTCTCGCAACAAAACACTTGAAGCGGAGGCCGCCTTGACGCTCGACGGATCCAAAGAAACCGCGCTTAAAGATTTGGCGCCCGGCGGCAAGATCCGCGCCGCCATCAATCTCTCGAATGTCGTGCTCGCGCATGGCGACGGCGCAAACCCGCCGACAGGCATCACGCCGGACCTCGCCAATGAGTTGGGCCGGCGTCTCGGCGTTCCGGTCGAACTGGTCCCTTTCAGCAGCGCCGGCAAGGTTTTCGAGGCGGCCAACAGCGGCGCCTGGGATATCGCCTTTCTCGCCATCGAACCGAAGCGCGCCGACGAGCTTGAGTTCACCGCGCCCTACGTCGTCATCGAAGGCACCTATATGGTGCCGGCCAATTCGCCGCTCCTGAAGATCGAAGACGTGGATCGTCCCGGCCGCCGCATCGGCGTCACGCGGGGCGCGGCTTACGATCTGTTTCTGACGCGCTCGCTTCAGCACGCCACGCTGGTGCGCGGCAAAGAAGGACTCGACGGTATCACGGAGGCGCTCGCCTCGGGCGTCGACGCTATCGGCGGCGTGCGTCAGGCGCTTGAGGGTTATGCCAAGGGTCATGTCACGTCCGACGCAGGCGTGCGGGTGATGGATGGCCGCTTCATGGAAATCCGGCAGGCGATGGCCGCGAGCAAGGGCCGTCTCGACGGCGCCGCGTACCTGCATGCTTTCATCGAGGACGCGAAGGCGTCGGGCTTTGTCGCCGCGGCGATCGCGCGCCACAAGCAGTCGGCCACCGTCGCGCCGAAGGCTTGAAAGGCCCGTAGCCCGGATGGAGCGCAGCGGACCCCGGGGGGCAGGCCATCGAAACCATTCCGCGCCGACGGCTTTTTGTTCGGCTCGCTTCGCCCGTCGGAAATGCTTCAGGCCTAAAATATTTATATTGCTAATATCGCCGGACCTGGCGCAGACTGCGGCTCTGACCTTCGATTACGGAGCCGGGCCATGCCTCCGACAGTGTCTCCGACAACGCCTCCGATGATGCGTGCGGCAATGCGGGCGGTCATTTTGGGCGGCGGCCCCGGCGGACTTTATTTCGCGATTTCGCTGAAATTGCGTAATCCCGCCCACGAAGTCGTCGTGATTGAGCGCAACAAGCCGAACGACACCTTCGGCTGGGGCGTCGTCCTGTCCGAGGACACGCTCGGCAATCTCGACGTCAATGATCCCGTCAGCGCCAAGGCGATCCGCGATTCCTTCGTTTATTGGGACGACGTCGCGGTGCATTATCGCAACGCGGTGATGCGTTCCGGCGGCCATGGCTTTTCCGGCATCGGCCGCATGCGGCTCCTCAAAATTTTGCAGGAGCGCGCCCGCGCTCTCGGCGTCGATCTGCGCTTCGAGACCGAGGCGCAAAATCTTGATGCGTATAAGGACTACGACCTGATCGTGGGCGCCGACGGCGTCAATTCACGCGTCCGCGCGGCCCATGCCGATATCTTCAAGCCCGATATCGACGTGCGCGCCTGCAAATACATTTGGCTCGGCACCCGCCAGAAATTCGACCAAGCCTTCACATTTATTTTCGAGCAAACCACGCACGGCTGGATCTGGGCTCATGCCTACCAGTTCGATGCCGACACCGCGACCTTCATCGTCGAATGCTCGGAGGACACATGGCGCAGGGCCGGCTTCGACACGATGCAGGGCGACGAAGCGATCCACGCTTGCGAGAAAATCTTCGCGCCGTATCTCAATGGCAATGCGCTGATGTCGAATGCCAAGCATCTGCGTGGTTCGGCGTGGCTCAACTTCAACCGCGTTCTGTGCGAGCGCTGGAGCGCCGGCAACGTTGTGCTGCTCGGCGACGCGGCGGCGACGGCGCATTTCTCGGTCGGCTCCGGCTCGAAACTGGCGCTGGAAAGCGCCATCGCACTGGCGGGCTATCTCGATACCGAGCCGACGATGGAGCAGGCGTTCGCGCGTTACGAGGATGAGCGCCGTCTCGAAGTATTGCGCCTGCAGAACGCGGCGCGCAATTCGACCGAATGGTTCGAGGACGTGGAGCGCTATCTGCATCTCGATCCGGTGCAGTTCAATTATTCGCTGCTGACGCGCTCTCAGCGCATCAGTCACGAGAACTTGCGCGAACGCGATCCCGACTGGCTTGCCGGCGCGGAAATGTGGTTCGAGACCAAGGCCACCGGCAAGGTGCCACGGGTGGCGCGGCGGCCGATGTTCGTGCCGTTGCGCGTGCGCGGCGTCGAGTTGAAAAATCGCGTCGTGGTGTCGCCGATGGCGCAATACCGTGCCACGAATGGTACGCCGGACGATTGGCATTTCGTTCATTACGCCGAGCGCGCCAAGGGCGGCGCGGGGCTGGTGTTCACTGAAATGACCTGCGTCTCGGCGGAGGGCCGCATCACGCCCGGCTGCACCGGCATGTATGCTGGCGAGCACGAGGCGGCGTGGAAGCGCATCGTCGATTTCATTCACGCCGAGACCGACGCGAAAGTCGCCTTGCAGTTGGGTCACTCCGGTCCGAAGGGCTCGACCCAGCTCGGCTGGGAAATTTCCGACGCGCCGCTCGCCTCCGGCAATTGGCCGGTGATGTCGGCCTCGGCGCAACCGTGGGGAGCCGGCAATCAGACGCCGCGCGCCATGACCCGCGCCGATATGGACAGAGTGCGCGACGAATTCGTGCACGCCGCGGAGATGGGCCATCGCGCCGGCTTCGACTGGCTGGAACTGCATTACGCCCACGGCTATCTGATGTCGGCCTTCATCACGCCGCTGACCAACAAGCGCGCCGACGAATACGGCGGCTCACTCAAAAATAGCCTGCGCTTTCCGCTTGAAGTGTTTCGCGCCGTGCGCGCCGTCTGGCCCGATAGCAAACCGATCTCGGTGCGTATCTCGGCGAACGACTGGATGGGCGCGAAGGGCGTGACGCCGCAGGACGCGGTCGCTATCGCGGAAGTCCTGAAAGGTGAGGGCGTCGACATGATCGACGTTTCCGCCGGTCAGACCACACTTGAGGGCAAGCCCGTCTATGGCCGCATGTTCCAGACGCCGTTTTCCGATCGCATTCGAAACGAGGCCGGTATCGCCACGCTTGCGGTCGGCAATATCTATGAGCCGGATCACGTCAACTCGATATTGATGGCCGGCCGTGCCGATCTCGTCTGTCTGGCGCGCCCGCATCTCGCCGATCCATACTGGACGCTGCACGCCGCCGCCGACGCGCATTATCAGGGCACGATCTGGCCGAAGCCATATTGGCCTGGCCGCGATCAGTTGTACCGCATCAAGTCGCGGCCCGACGTGATGACGGGGAAAGTGTGATGGGCATCCAAGGAAGCCAACTCGCGGGCCGTCACGTTCTGATTACCGGCGGCGGCACCGGCATCGGCGCCGCCATCGCCCGCGCTCTGGCGGCCGAGGGCGCCAGTCTGTCGCTTGCCGGCCGGCGCAAGGCTCCGCTCGATGCCATGGTTGCCGAATTGCCGCGCGCCTGCGCCGTCGTCGCGGACGTCACCAAACCGGATGATTGCACGGCGATGGTCGAGGGTGCCCATGCGGCGCACGGCGCAATCGATATCGTCATCGCCAATGCCGGCGCTGCTTCGAGCGCGCCGGCGGCGAAAATCGATTTCGCGCATTGGCAGCAGGCGATCGACGTCAATCTCAACGGCTCGTTTCTCACCGTCAGCTCGGCGCTGGCCGATGTCACCCGTGCGCCCGGCGGCCGTATTATTTTCATCGCTTCGACCGCCGGCCTGAAAGGCTATCCCTATGTCGCTGCTTACGTCGCGGCCAAGCACGGCGTCGTCGGACTGATGAAGGCGCTGAGTATCGAACTGGCGGCGAAGGGCGTCACCGTCAATGCGGTCTGTCCCGGCTTTACCGATACGCCGTTGCTCGACGCCGCCGCGAAGAACATCTCAAGCAAGACCGGCCGCAGCGCCGATCAGTCGCGCGCCGAACTCGCCAAGGATAACGCGCACGGCCGGCTGATTACGCCGCAGGAAGTGGCGCAGACCGTGCTGTGGCTGTGCTCGCCGAGTTCAGGGTCGATCAACGGCCAGGCCATCGCCGTCACCGGAGGGCCCATATGACGGTGGCGAGCAAAACGCGCGCGCCGGTGCGCCCACTGAGCAAGCAGCGGCTGCGGCTGTGGATCAGGTTGTTGCGCGCGTCGCGCAGCATCGAAGCCGAGTTGCGCGACCGCCTGCGTACCGAATTCTCGATCACTTTGCCGCAGTTCGACGTGATGGCGGCACTGGCGCGTTACGAGGCCGGCATCAATATGACCGAGCTGTCGCGCATGCTGATGGTGTCCAACGGCAACGTCACCGGCATCATCGACAGGCTGGCCGCCGACAGGCTGGTGCTGCGGCAGGCCCCGGCGAACGACCGGCGATCCTACATCGTGCGTCTGACGCCGAAAGGCGCGGCGCAATTCGCCATCGTCGCCAAGGCGCACGAAAGTTGGGTCGACGAACTGCTCGCCGGATTCGACGAGGCGGAAGCCGAAGCGCTGATCGAGCAACTGGGTGGCCTCGCCGCAACGGGCATGAAGGAACGCGAGCTATGAACATGACGGATTACAAGCCGGCGCACTTCAACTGGCGCGTCGAGGGCAAGGTCGCAGTCGTGACGCTCTCGCGTCCCGAGCGCAAGAACCCGATGACGTTCGAATCTTACGCCGAATTGCGCGACACCTTCCGTCAACTCGTCTATGCCGACGACATCAAGGCAGTGGTGATAGGCTCCAACGGCGGCAATTTCTGTTCCGGCGGCGACGTACACGACATCATCGGTCCGCTGCTTGACAAGGACATGAAAGGCTTGCTCGCCTTCACGCGCATGACCGGCGATCTGGTCAAGGCAATGCGCACCTGTCCGCAGCCAGTGATCGCGGCGGTTGATGGCGTCTGTGTCGGCGCCGGTGCGATGATCGCGCTGTTTTCCGACATGCGCCTCGGCACGCCGCAGGCCAAGACCGCATTCCTGTTTACGCGCGTCGGCCTCGCCGGTTGCGACATGGGCGCTTGCGCCATGCTGCCGCGCGTGGTGGGGCAGGGCCGTGCGGCGGAACTGCTGTTCACCGGACGCACGATGGCGGCCGACGAAGGCGAACGCTGGGGCTTCTTCAATCGTCTGGTTGGCGCTGAGTCGCTTGAAGCCGAAGCTCTTAAGCTCGCGCAGCAGCTCGCCGGCGGTCCGACTTTCGCGCACGGCATGACCAAGACCATGCTGGGGCAAGAATGGTCGATGTCGCTCGACATGGCGATAGAAGCCGAAGCGCAGGCGCAGGCGATCTGCATGCAGACGCAGGACTTCCGCCGCGCTTACGAGGCTTTCGTCGCCAAGGGCAAACCGGCATTCGCGGGAGACTGATCGATGCCCGACAAAAGTTTCCTGCATTGGCCATTCTTTGAGGATCGCCATCGCGCCTATGCCGAAAAGCTCGAAGCATGGGCGAAAGCCAATCTCGCGCATGTCGACCATCACGATGTCGATGCCGCCTGTCGCGCGCTCGTGACGAAGCTGGGCGATGCCGGTTTTTTGCAACATACGGCGCCGGATGAGGGCGGCACCATCGACGTGCGCATGCTGGCGCTGACACGCGAGACATTGGCGCGCTATTCGGGCTTGGCCGATTTCGTTTTTGCCATGCAGGGCCTTGGCGCCGGGCCGGTTTCGTTCTACGGCACGAAAGAACAACGCGCTGCGTGGCTGCCGAAGACGCGCGCCGGCAACGCCATCGCTGCTTTCGCCTTGAGCGAAGCCGCGTCCGGCTCCGATGTTGCCAACATCACGACCGCCGCGAGGCAGGACGGCAACGGTTACGTCATCGACGGCGAGAAATGCTGGATCTCGAACGGCGGCATCGCCGATCTCTACGTCGTCTTCGCCCGCACCGGCGGGGCGCCGGGCGCGCGCGGCCTGTCCGCTTTCATCGTCAAAGGCGATAATCCTGGCCTGTCGGTGGCCGAGCGCATCGACGTGATTGCGCCGCATCCGCTCGCCCGCATCGCCTTCAAGAACTGCCGCCTGTCCGCTGACAGCATGATCGGGAAACCCGGCGATGGCTTCAAGATCGCGATGGCGACGCTCGATGTCTTCCGCACCACGGTCGGCGCTGCCGCGCTCGGCTTTGCCCAGCGCGCGCTTGACGAAACGCTCAAGCGCGCCGCCACGCGCAACCTGTTCGGCGCGCCGCTCGGCGAGCTGCAAATGGTGCAGGGCCATCTTGCCGACATGGCGCTGGAAATCGATGCCGCCGCGCTTCTGGTCTATCGCGCCGCTTGGACCAAGGACAAAGGCGCGGCGCGGGTGACGCGCGAAGCGGCGATGGCCAAGCTTTATGCCACCGAAGCCGCGCAGCGCGTCATCGACGCGGCGGTGCAAATTCATGGCGGTGACGGCGTTCGCTCCGGTCATCCGGTCGAGACGCTTTATCGCGAGATCCGCGCCTTGCGCATCTACGAAGGCGCGTCGGACGTTCAGAAAGTCATCATTGCCCGGGCGGTTTTATCGTCGATGGAGCGCTAACATGGCAAACATCCAGCTTGGCCCGTCCGCGCATGTCGATACTTTCGCGCGCGACAATCTTCCGCCCTTCGACCAGTGGCCGGAAGTCCTGCTCGACCGGCCGGAATTCCAATATCCGGAGTACCTGAACGCCGCGGTCGAACTCACCGACCGCAATGTCGAGCGCGGCTTCGGCGATCGCATCGCGCTGATCGGCAATGGCCGCCGCCGCACCTACAAGGAACTCACCGACTGGTCGAACCGGCTCGCGCATGCGCTGGTCGAGAACTACGGCGTCAAGCCGGGGCACCGCGTGCTCATCCGCTCCGGCAACAACCCGGCACTGGTTGCTGCCTGGCTTGCGGCGACCAAGGCCGGTGCTGTTGTCGTCAACACCATGCCGATGCTGCGCGCCGGCGAACTCGCCAAGATCGTCGACAAGGCTGAGGTCAGCCTGGCTCTGTGCGACAGCCGTATTGCCGACGAACTGGTTGCCTGCGCCAAGACCAGCAAGTTTCTCAAACAGGTCGTCAATTTCGACGGCAGTTCAAATCACGATGCCGAACTCGACCGCATTGCGCTCGACAAGCCGGTCAAGTTCGATGCGATCAAGACCGGCCGCAACGACGTCGCGTTGCTCGGCTTCACCTCGGGCACGACCGGCGAGCCGAAAGCGACCATGCATTTCCATCGCGATCTGCTGATGATTGCCGATGGGTATGCCCGCGAAACGCTCAACGTTACGGAGAACGACATTTTCGTCGGCTCGCCGCCGCTCGCCTTCACCTTCGGGCTCGGCGGCCTGGCGATTTTCCCGCTACGTTTCGGCGCCACCGCAACTCTGCTCGAAACAGCCTCGCCGGCCAACATGATCCAGATCATCGAGACCTATAAGGCGACGATCTGCTTCACCGCGCCGACTGCCTATCGCGCCATGATGGCGGCGATGGACAAGGGCGCCGACCTGTCGTCGCTGCGGCTCGCAGTCTCGGCCGGCGAGACGTTGCCTGCGCCGGTGTTCGAGCAGTGGAACGCGAAGGTCAGGGTGCCGATCCTCGACGGCATCGGCTCAACCGAAATGCTGCACATCTTCATTACCAACCGTGTCGGTGACGCGCGCGCCGGCGCGACCGGAAAGCCGGTGACTGGGTATGTCGCCAGGGTCGTCGATAAGAACATGAACGACGCCAAGCCCGGGGAATTCGGCCGCCTCGCGGTGCGCGGGCCGACCGGCTGCCGCTACCTCGCCGACAAACGGCAAAAAGATTACGTATGTGATGGTTGGAACATGACCGGCGATACCTTTATGCAGGATGCTGACGGCTATTTCCATTTCGTCGCCCGCGCCGACGATATGATCGTCTCCGCCGGTTACAACATCGCCGGTCCCGAAGTCGAAGCCGCGCTGTTGTCCCATGCCGATGTCGCCGAGTGTGCGGTGGTGGGCGCCGCCGATACCGAACGCGGCGAGATCGTCGCCGCCTATGTCGTGCTCAAGGCCGGCGTCGCAGGCGACGAACTTTGCCGAAAGATGTTGCAGGATCACGTCAAGGCGACAATCGCGCCATACAAATATCCGCGTGCCGTGCACTTCGTCGCCGCCTTGCCGAAGACGCAGACCGGCAAGATCCAGCGCTTCCGCTTGCGCCAATTATAGGCATCCGATGACAAATCACATCCATGTTCTTCAGCCAAAAGGCTGGGCGCCGGCCAAGGGCTACGCCAACGGCGTGGCGGCGCAGGGCCGTCAGGTTTTCATTGCCGGGCAGATCGGCTGGAATGCGCAGGCGCACCTCGTCAGCGACGACTTTGTCGCGCAGGTTGAGCAAGCGCTGACGAACATCGTCGCCGTGCTTGTCGAGGCTGGCGGCAAGCCTGAGCATCTGGTGCGTCTCACTTGGTATCTGACCGACAAGCCTGAGTATATGGCGCGTCAGAAGGACATAGGCGCTGCGTACCGACGCGTGCTCGGGCGGCATTTTCCGGCGATGTCGGCGATCGTGGTCTCGGCTTTGATCGAGGACGGCGCCAAGGTTGAAATCGAGGCGACCGCGGTGATCCCGGAAAGCCTAGAGACTTGAGCGGACGGTCTGACATTGTATGGTGCTCCGAACACTGCAATCGGAATGTCGGACATGATTTTTGAATACAAAGGCCGGCGCGAAGACCGGCGCTTCATCACCGGCGCGGGCCGTTACACCAACGATCATAATCTGCCTGGCCAGGCTCATGCGGCCTTCCGCCGTTCCGACCGCGCCCACGCCGTCATCACGTCGATCGACGCCACGGCCGCGCGTCAGGCCCCCGGCGTGTTGCTGGTGCTCACGGCCAAGGACGTGATCGATGCCGGCTTTACCACGGTGCCGCCATTGTCGCCGCCGCCCGGCGGCCGCAACGGCATGACGGTTCTCGTACCCGAGCGACCGGTGCTGGCGGGCGAGCGCGTGCGTTTTGCCGGCGAGGAGATCGCGCTTGTCGTCGCCGAAACGGCGGCGCAGGCGCGCGATGCCGCTGAGCTGATCGAAATCGAATTTGAAGATCTGCCCGTGCTGATCGGTGTCGAGCGCGCGATCGCCGACGGCGCCTTCCAGATGCACGATAATATCCCCGGCAACGTTTGCTTCGACTACGAATACGGCGATGAGCAGCAAGCCACCGAAATCTTCGCCCGCGCCGCCGGGTCGGTGAGCGTGCGCGCCGAAAGCCCGCGCGTCGCGCCCAATCCGATGGAAGTGCGCGGCGCCTTGTGCGCCTATAACGAGGCGGACGACAGTTACGACTTCTATGCTCCGAGCCAGGGCGGTCCTGCTTTCGCGCATGAACTGTCGATCATGGCGGGCGTCGCGCACGACAAGGTCCGCGCCCGCATGGTTGACGTTGGCGGCGGCTTCGGCGCGCGGACCGACCCGTTTCCCGAATATCCGCCCTTGATGTATGCCGCCAGGCAGCTCAAGCGGCCCGTGAAATGGCTCTCGACCCGCTCGGAGGATTTTCTCACCGATAATCACGGCCGCGCGTTGAAGCTTTCCGGCGAACTCGCATACGACGCCAACGGCAAATTTCTCGCCATTCGCACGCAATGGCTCTGCGATTCCGGAGCCTACCTGGCTCATGCCGGCGTCTTCACCAATTCGCTTAATGGCCGCGTGGTTGGCGCCGGCGTCTATAATGTCGAGGCGCTCTATGGCCGTCACCGTCAGGTGATGACCAATACGGCGCCGACCAATGCCTATCGCGGCGCCGGGCGGCCGGAGGCGAATTTCATCGTCGAGCGGTTGGTTGACGAAGCGGCGGCCAAGCTCGGTATCGATCCGTTTGAATTGCGCCGCCGCAACCTGATCAAGAAGTCGCAGTTTCCATACAAGACGCTGACCGGCGCGGTGTTCGATAGCGGCGATTACTCGGCGCTCGCCGCCAAGGTCAAGCAGGAGGCCGATTACAAAGGCTTTGCCGCGCGGAGGCGTCAGTCGCGCAAGAACGGCAAGCTGCGCGGTCTCGGCTCGGCCATGTTCGTCGAGCCCTCCGGTGGCGGCGGCATCAAGAAAGATGAGGTTGCCGTGCTGTTCGAGAAGGATGGCTCGATCATCCTGCATAACGTCGCGGGTCCCAGCGGCCAGAGCCACGAGACCGTGTTTCCGGCGATGATCGCGCGCTGGCTCGGAATCGACGAAGGTAAGGTTCGGCTCAAGTCGGGTGATCCGGATGGTCCGCATCTGCAAGGCAATCCATCGATCGGCTCGCGCTCGGCGATGTCGCAGGGCAGCGCCTACAAGGTCGCCGCCGATATCATCATCGACAAGGCGAAGAAGATTGCCGCCGACGAGCTTGAAGCCAGCCCGGACGATCTCGAATTCGCCGACGGCGTCTTCACCATCGCGGGGACCGACCGCGCCATGAGCATGACGCGGGTGATCGAGAAGTCCTGCGCCATCGTGCCGAGCCCGCTCGACACCATCGCTGAGCGCGGCATCTCGCAGGCGTTTCCGAGCGGCGCGCATGTGGTCGAGGTCGAGATCGATCCAGATACGGGCGCGGTCGAGATCGTGCGCTATACGGCGACTGACGACATCGGCACTGTCATCAATCAGACGCTCGCCGATGGGCAGGTCGTCGGCGGCATCGTGCAGGAGGCCGGCCACGTCTTCGGTGAGAACTGCCAGTACGATCCGGAAGACGGTCAACTCCTGACCGGCAGCTTCATGGATTACTGCATGCCGCGCGCGCATCTGGTACCGGCGGTCAATCTATCGAACGTCGTGGTGCCGAGCCCGAACAATCCGCTGGGTGTCAAGGGCGTCGGTGAGGCCGGCTCGACCGGAGCGCTGCCGGCTTGCGTCAACGCGGTACTCGATGCGCTGCGTACCGTCGGCGTCGCGCATTTCGACATGCCGGCCACGCCGGCGCGTATCTGGAGTGCGATTGCAGCAGCGAAAGGCAGCCAGCCATGACCGCACAGCAAAACGCTGCATCTTTGTTCGGGTGCAACACTTATGCCTACATGATGACCGAGCCGGCCGAAGTGGTCACGCAACGGCTTGCCGATATCGGATTCGTCGAATTCGAATACATTATGCATCCGGGCCATCTGTGGCCAGCGGATATGTCTGCCGCGCAACGCACCGCATTTCGCAATCTGTTCGACCGGCGCTCGCTTGAACTTTCCAACCTCAATCTGCCGAATATCGACATCAATATCGCCAGCACGGTGCCGGAGATGCGCCGCTATTCGGTCGATTTGATTACCGAGACGGTCAGGCTCGCCGGCGAACTCGGCGCGCGCGCCGTGATCATGAGTCCTGGCCGCGCCAGTTCGCTGTTTCCGCCGCCTGAAAACGAATTGATGGGTTATTTCTTCGCTGCGCTCGACCGTCTGACGGCCGAGGGCGTCAAGTCCGGCGTCAAGCTGTGGATCGAGAACGTGCCGACCACCTGGATTCCGACCATTGCGGGATTAATGGCGGCGCTCAAGCGTTACGGCAATGATGACGTGCGTATCATTTACGACATCGCCAACGCGCATTTCATCGCCGAAGATTTCGCCGATGGCCTGATGCAATGCCGTGACCGGCTGGAACTGGTGCACCTGTCCGACACCGGTCGCGAAATCTTCCGCCACGATGCGGTCGGTCTGGGTACCGTGCCGTTTGCCGATGTGCCGCGCGCACTCGACGCCTGCGGCTACATGAAACGGCCGATGCTGGAAATTATCTCGCGCGACGCCGATCGTGATATTGTCGCCAGCGCTGAGAAACTCGCAGCGATGGGATTTGGAGACGCCGAGCCGTAGTCAACTGACGCGCTGCGTGGCCGTTTCAGTACTGCTGTCGCTCACGTAAACGCCTGGCAGTTCGCTCTCGCCTTCTTCGGCGTTTACCAGATGCAGGTAAAGCTGCTCCAGCCGCAAATATCGTTCGCGACTTTCCTCGTCATAGGTCGCAGCCGCGAGCGCCGCGCAGGTTTCCGCTTGCCGTCGTAAACGTTTTGCAGTCGCCATAGTCACCTTTCGACCAGTCGAGCTGCGTGCATTGCAACATCAAAAATGTCGCAATGCAACAATAATTCATGAGATTGACGCAATTCTGCAATGCCGGGAGGCGCGCAGGCTAAAAGCCGAACAGCCGTTTTGGCGTGTCGACGAAAAGCTGCCGCCGGTCGGCGGGGCTCGGCAACAGCCGCTCTACCAGTTCGACCAAGGGCCCGTAATCCTGCCGCTGCGGCGCGCGCAGATAAGGCCAGTCGGATGCCCACATGCAATGTTCGAGTGTGAACGCATCGACCAGGGCACGCACGAAAGGCCAGCAGTCCTCGAATGGATAGCCCGGCTGGGAGAATTTCGAGTAGCCGGAAAGTTTGACGCTGACGCGCTTGGTGCGGGCGAGCTTCAGCAGCGCCTGAAAGCCAGGCTGGCCAAGACCCGCCGATGGCGTTGGCCGACCGCAATGATCGATCAGCACCTTAACGGGAATCGTCTCGATCCACGGCACATACATCAAAAGCTGATCTTGCTCGCTCTGGATCTGCATGAACATGTCGGCTTCGACCAGCCGTCGGATCAGCGGCTCCGCCACCTTGTAATAGTCGTTGCCATGAAAGGTCGGATTGAACGCCGCGCCGACAATGCCTTGGCGCTTGAGGTCTTCGAGCGCGGCGCGGTCGGCATCGAAATCGATGATGGCGATGCCCTTGAGCCGGCCGTCGCCGTGCGCGATGGCATCAAGCATGCAGCTATTGTCGCTGCCGTAACCCGAATTCGGTTGCACCATCAGCGAATGGGTCACGCCATAAGTCTTCATCACCTGCCGCAGTTGCGCGGCGGTGCCGACCTCCTGGCCCGCGGGGTGGTAGGCAATGTCCTTGCCGTAGGGAAACCGCGCCGGATCGAACACATGAGTATGGCAGTCGATCTTCGGTTCTTCGAAAATATTCATTTCAGACGTTTTCCGCTCTGACCCAACGCATGGCGCACCGCGCGGTGGGCGAAGACGATGGCTGGCCCGAGCGTGATACCCGGCCCCGGATAGGTGCCACCCATCGCCGACTGCATCTCGTTGCCGCAGGCGTACAGCCCCGCGATCGGCACGTCGTTGTGGCCGAGCACCTGGGCGTCGTCGCTGGTGACAAGACCGTTGGCGGCCCCGATGTCGCCGGGATAGAGCTTCACCGCATAGAACGGCGCGGTCGCGATCGGCCCGAGATTCGGGTTCGGCTTCACCGCCGGATCGCCGTGGGCATGATGATAGGGCGTGGTGCCGCGCTTGAAATCCGGATCGACGCCGGTTTTGGCATAGTCGTTCATCGCGGCAACGGTGTACGCGAGATTATCGGCGTCGATACCGAGCTTGTCCGCAAGTTCGCGCAACGTCGCGCCGCGCGTGAGATACCCGTCGGCGAGAAATGGCTTTAATCCATGTCCGCCGGGCCGCACCATGCCGAGCCCGTACCGCTTAAGCGTGGCCGCGTCGGCAATCAAATAGGCGGGAATGCTGGGACTGCGTTTATGCGCCTCGAACATGGCGCGCGCAAACAGATGGTAGCTCGTGGCTTCGTTGACGAAGCGCTTGCCGCTTTGGTTGACGACGAGCGTGCCGGGTTTGGAGCGGTCGAGGACGAAATGGGGAAACACCGCCGTGGAGCCATCGGCGCGCTTGCGGATCGACATCGGCGCCCAGAACGCATTGTCGAGATTGCCTTCGCCGAACCGCGCGCCGGCCTTCAGAGCCAGGTCCTGCAATTCGCCGGTATTTCCGGGCGCGGCTGGCGAATGCTCCGGCACCGGCTTGGTCAGCATCGCGTTGCGCCGCGCCGGATTGCGGGTAAAGCCGCCGCCGGCAAGGATCACCGCGCTGGATACATCTATGCACCGCACGGCCTCGCCGCTCTTGAGCGTGACGCCGGTGATCGCGCTGTCGGTGCTTTGCAGGCCGGCGACCGACGTATTCATCACGATGTCGACGTCGCGATCGAGCATCGAGCGTACCAGCCGCGCCACCAGCGCATTGCCCATCACCAGCCGCGTGCCGCGCGGATAACGCAAACGGTCGCTGGCGTGCCGCGCCAGCAGCCGGACCGCGTGGACGAAGGAGGCGGGCGACTTCGTCATCTTCATCAGGTGATCGATGTCGGCGCGGCCGACCATCATGCCGCCGAGCACCGTGAACTCGGGGATCGGCGGCCGCAGCAAGGCGAATGCGGCTCCCAGCGTGCGACCGTCAAACGGCAGCGGCTCGAGCGCGCGTCCGCGCACCGTCGCGCCCTCGACCTCCTGCACATAATCCGGATGCAGGGGGTAGGGCCGGAATTTGACCTCGGTGTTGTCTTCCAGCGTGGCGATGGCGTCCGGCGCGCTTCGCAGAAATGCGCGGCGCATCGATGGCCGGGCATAATTGCCGACGACATTGTCGAGATACAGTGCTGCCTTCTCGGGGCTGTCGCCCGCGCCTTCGGCGTGACGTGTGTTCGGCGCCCATACTGTGCCGGCGGAAAAGGCCGTGGTGCCGCCAAGATATTCGGTCCGCTCGGCGAGCAGCACTTTCTGGCCGGCGATCGCGGCAAAGAGCGCCGCCGCCATGCCGGCACCTCCAGCGCCGGCTACGACCACGTCGTAGCGCGCTTTGTCGGCAATATCGGCAAGGGACTTGATCATGGCGCAACGATAGCGTCTGGCCTCGATATTCGGAAATCACCGTAGCCCAACCGCTTCAGGTCTCCCCATCGCGGAGCGCCGGGAAATCTGAATCCGCGATTCCATCCCGTGTCCCCGCGCCGGCTTTCGCGTTCGGCGCGATTGACGGATGCCGTCATTCGGACTTTAATATTTCTGCAAAGAAGTTTCGTAATCCGAAAAACAGCGGACGCGATGCGGGGAGTACGACGAACAACTAGGGGCGCGAACAAGCTCGCCAACGCGGGCAACGCCAATGGCGTGCGCGAAATCCGCGCACCTGACGCCGTCGCCCCGAAACCTGTCAAACCGCTGAAAGCCGACGCCGCGCCTGATGCCGAGGAAGATCAGCGCAATCTGGTCAACTCGCTGGCCAAAGGCCTGCGTGTTCTTGAATCCTTCACCGCGGAGCGTGCCGAACTCACCTTGAGCGAAGTCGCGAAACTGGCGCGGCTCGATCCTGGCACAGCTTTCCGCATGCTCAACACGCTGGTGATGTCCGGCTACGTTGCCCGCATTCCCGACAGTAAGCGTTTTCGCCTCACGCTTAAAGTGACCGATCTCGGCCTGCATGCGATCGGCCGCGCCGATCTGCGTGAGATCGCCCGGCCGATCCTGCGCTCGCTGGTCGGCGAAGTGAACGAGGCCGCCAGCCTCGGCGTGCTCGATGGCGCCGACATTCTCTATATCGAGCGCGTGCGCGCGGGCTTGACGCGTATCGGCGTCGATATCCGCATCGGCACCACCATTCCGGCGTTCTGGAGCACGATCGGCGAAGCGATGCTGGCCTATCTGCCGCCGAAGGAATTGTCGCGCATTCTGTCGATTGAGCCGCGCCCCGGCGTCTTTCCACATAAGCCGATGAACAAAGACGAAATCATGCGCAGCCTGCAAAGCATTCGCGCGACCGGCTATGCGCTGCGGGATTCCTATTTCGGCAGCGGGTTGCGCGTGCTGGCAGTGCCGGTGCTCGACACCGATAATTATCCGGTAGCGGCTTTGAGTGTCGCCGTGCCGCAGATGCAAATGACCTCGGAAGAATTCCAGGCGCGGGCGCTCGATGCGGTGCGGCGCGCGGCTCATGACATCGGCCGCGCCGTCCAGGCGAGCGGCGCCGTTCTGGTCGCGGTTTGAGAGGGATATAGGTTCGATACCAACAAGAAAATCAGCGACGGCGGCCCGTGTGTTCGCCACGCCGTCCGAGGAAAAGCGCAACGCCAAGGTAGAAGGCTTTTAAATGTCTGTTGCTGTTGAAACGTCGGCCACGGCCGGAATAGGGGCGGTCGCTGGCACGCCGCCGCAGGCCGCGCGCAGCCCGCTCATTTCGGTCAGGGACGTCGTCAAGATTTATCCGACGGTCGCGGGCGAAGCGATCCTGGCGCTCGATCATGTCAACCTCAACGTCGGTGCAGGCGAGTTCGTCTGTCTCGTCGGCCCGTCGGGTTGCGGCAAGACGACCCTGCTGCGCCTTCTTGCGGGCCTCGATAGGTCGGATGCCGGCACATCGTCGCTCGCCGGCAAGACGCTGAACGGACCGTCACCCGAAGTCGGCGTCGTGTTTCAGCAGGCCAATCTCCTGCCGTGGTTCACGGTGATGCAGAACGTGCTGCTGCCGCTGTCGGTCGGCGGCGCCAAGCGCAACGATACGTTGATCGCGCAGGTCAATGCGCTGTTCCGTGTCGCCGGTCTCGAGGGTTTCGAGAACAAATATCCTTATGAGCTTTCCGGCGGCATGCAGCAGCGAGTCGCGATCGTGCGCGCCCTCGCGCGCGATCCGAAGCTTCTGCTGATGGATGAGCCGTTCGGCGCGCTCGACGCGCTCACCCGCGAGCGCATGAATGCCGAACTCCAGCGCATCTGGATGGCGAGCGGAAAGACGGTCGTTCTCATCACGCACTCGATCGACGAGGCGATCTTCCTGGGCGACCGCATCGTCGTCATGTCGCCGCGGCCGGGCCGCATCGTGCGCGAACTGAAGGTGAATTTGCCGCGACCGCGTGTCGCCACCGACATGCTCGGCAATGAAGAACACACCGCGCTGGCGCGCGAAATTCGCATGTTGCTGGAGTAACCCGTCATGACCGATACTCGCAGCGAATCGAACGCGCTGGACCTGATTGAGTCGTCCTCGCTGGCGGCAAAGAGCCGCCGCCGCTACGCGCGCATCCGCGGTGTCGGCATCGGCCTTGCCGGATTCCTGACTCTCATATTGGTGTGGAAGGGCAGCGTCGATCTGTTTGACGTGCCGTCCTATATCCTGCCGGCGCCGGATCAGGTCGTCGTCGCGCTGTGGAGCGGCCTCGCCGTTCCGATCTCCAGCCCCCTCGGCTGGTATCTGCCGTTGTGGAGCACGATGGCCAACGCCTTGATGGGCTTTTTCCTCGGTGCATTGCTGGGCCTGCTTTTCGGCTCGCTGATGGCCGAGTTTCGGCCGGTCGAAACTGCCCTGATGCCTTATGCGTTCGCGTTGCAAAGCCTGCCAAAAGTCGCAATCGCGCCGCTCATCGTGATCTGGTGCGGCTTCGGCGACGGCTCGAAGGTAGCGATGGCGGCGCTCCTCGCCTTCTTCCCGATGATGGTCAACAGTTTCGCCGGAATGCGCGCAGCGGACATCGAGCGCATCGAACTCATGAAGGTGCTTTCGGCGTCGCGTCTTGAGACGTATCGGCTGGTCAAGTTGCCTTCGGCCGCGCCGTACATCTTCGCCGGCCTCGACATGGGCATCGTCTATGCGCTGCTGGGCACCATCGTCGCGGAATTTCTTGGCGCTCAGCAAGGCATGGGCGTCGCCATTACCAAGGCCCAGGCCGTCACGGACGTCGCCGGCGTGTTCGCGGCGCTTGTGATGCTGGGCGTTACCGGAATCCTGTTGCACCTCATCGTGCGCTGGATAGAGCGATCCATCGTGCATTGGGCGGATCGCGGCAAACACTAAAAAAGGCTCGGAGGAAATCATGACAACTCGTCGTACCGTCGTTAAGGGAATTGGCGCGGCCGCGCTTGCCGGCTTCGCTGCCCCGTCCGTGTTGCGTGCGCAGGAAATGAAAAAGATCACGATGGGATTCGGCATCAAGTCGATCAATCCCATCATCATCAATATTTTGATCGGCAACGGTCTGGGCTACTACAAGGAAGAAGGCCTCGACTTCACCGCCAAGCCGCTCGGCACCAACTCGAACGCACAGATCGCGCTCGACAAGGGCAACGTGCAGTTCGCCGTCGGCACGCCCAGCTTCCAGATGCCGCTCTACGCCAAGGGCGAATTGCCGCCGATCGTCAATTATTACGAATACACCTATCCCTATAAGTGGGATGTCGCGGTGCTCGAAACTTCTCCGCTCAAGTCCTACGAGGAGCTCAAGGGCAAGAAGATCGGCGTTTCCGATCTCGGCACCACCGACTACCCGGTCACCCGCGCGGTGCTCAAGAACATCGGCATCGATCCCGACAAGGACGTGCAGTGGATCGCGGTCGGCGCTGGCGTCACGGCGGGCGTTGCCTTGCAGCGCGGCGTCATCGATGCGCTGGCTTACTTTGACACCGGCTTCGGTCAGATCGAAGCGGCCAAAATCCCGATCCGCATGCTGCCACGTCCGAAAGAAATACCGTTGATCGGCGGCCTCTACCTCAGCACCATGGCGGACTACCTCAAGTCAGATCGCAAAACCTGCGTCGGCTTCGCACGCGCCGTGGCGAAGTCCTCCGAGTTCCTGTTGGCAAATCCGGAAGCAGGCGCACGGGTCTTCCTCAAGCTCTTCCCGGAAACCGCTCCGCGCGGCGCCAGTGAGGCCGATGCCGTCAAGTCGGTCCTGTTTGCCGCGAAGCGCCGGATTCCGCTGTTCCGGCCGCCATATCCGGACACCAAGATGGGCTTTATTCACGAAGCCGAATTGAAGCGCGACGCGGCATTCCTCGGCCTCGACATCAAGGATGTGAAGCCGCTGATGTCGAACGCGCTGATCGATGAGATCAATCAATTCGATCGGGACAAAATCATCGAGCAGGCCAAGAACTACAAGGCCTGACGCAGCGAATGCTCGAAGTACAGTCGCAAGGAGCGTCGTCGTGACTATCGTGATGACGACCGCTCAAAGTACGCATCGACGCGGGGCTCGCTTTGCCGGCGAGTCCCGCCAATTCACCGACCCGCGTTCGGGGCGGCGCGTGCGTCAGGTGACGGATCACCCGAGCATTCATCATCATCCGTTCTTCTTCGTGCCCGCCTTTGACAAAGCGGGGACGAAGCTGATTTTCGTGTCGTATCGCACCGGCAAGCCGCAAATCTTCTATGAGGACCGCGCGGCAGGCGAACTCGTGCAAGTCACCGACCGTCCCGATCTGGCGGATTGGTCGATCTATCCGTCGCCGGATGGGCGCTTTGTCTATTTCACCGCCGGCACCGGCGCGTGGAAGGTCGATCTCGCCACGTTTGCGGAAACCCAACTCGCCGACTTCGGCGCCGTCGAAATGCGCGAAAAGGGCATGGTCGGCGCGGCCATGGGCACCACCGCGCTGTCCGCGAGTGGCGACTTCTGGGCGATCCCGGTGAAGACCGGCAAGACGTCGCGTTTCATCGTCGTTGATACCGCGACCGGCAAAAGCAGCGTCATTCTCGAGCGCGACACCATCGGCCATCCGCAGTTCTGTCCGGACGAGGACAATCTCATTCTCTATGCGGGTCCGCTCACCGACCGGGTGTGGACGGTGCGCCGCGACGGCGCCGACAACCGCCGCGTCTATGAGCGCGAAGACAAGATGCAGTGGGTGACTCACGAGGTCTGGCTGCCGGGCCGCAAGGCCATCGCTTTCGTCGACTGGCCGCGCGGCATGCGCCTCATCGACATGGCAACCGGCAAGGCCGAATGGCTGCATCGTTTCCCGGCATGGCACGCGGCGCCGGATGCAAGCGGGACACGCTTCGTCTGCGACACCAATTTCCCCGACAAGGGCCTGCACATCCTCCCGCTTGCGGGCATTCAAAGCGGTGGCGAGCCGGAATTTCTTTGCGCCAGTGAGGCGACGTCCGAGGGCGCGCATTGGGCGTACCCGTTTCCTTATAATGACGGCCCGGTTGCCGTCGAAGCACGCCAGCACACCCATCCGCATCCGCGTTTCTCTCCGGATGGCACGCGCGTGGTCTTCACCTCCGACAAGACGGGATACGCACAAATCTACGAAGTCGAACTCGACAGGAGCGCGGCATGAAGGCCGACGCACCGCTCGAAAGTCAGCGCGTCCGCGCCGAAATCCGTGCCGGACGCTTGAGCGGCACCAGCCGCGGCCTCGCGCATGGCTTTGTGCAGGTCAACCTTGCCATCATGCCGAAGGCCTATGCCTTCGACTTCATGCTTTATTGCCAGCGCAACCAGCGCGCCTGTCCGGTTCTGGAGGTGCTCGATGCCGGCGATCCGGTTCCGCACAAGCTCGCGCCGAATGCCGACTTGCGCACCGACTGCGCCAGATATTCGGTGTTTGTCGATGGCGAGCGCCAGGAAGACTGCACGGATATCAACGATCTGTGGCGCGACGATCTGGTGTCGTTCCTGATCGGCTCCGGCATCACCTTCGACGATGCCTTCGAGCGCGCCGGCGTGCCAACCGACAAGGATCGCTGGGTGCTGCGCACCAATCAGCCGACCGAGCCGGCCGGTCCGTTCAAGGGCGATCTGATCGTCACCATGCGCTGGCTGACGCCGCAGCAGGCGATCACCGCGACGCAAGTGTCGGCGCGGTTTCCATTCAATCACGGTGCGCCGATTCACATCGGCGATCCGGCCGGCATCGGCGCCGACACGGCGCATCCGATGTTTGGCGGTCCGGTGCCGGAAATGCCGCGCGACAAGACCGCGCTGTTCTGGGCTTGCGGCGTGACGCCGCAATCGGCGGCGGAGGCGGCGAGGCTGCCGCTCTTTATCACGCACGCCGCGGCGCACAGTTTCATCACCGACATGCGGGCGACCGGCCTGATGACGCCTTGAAAACGAGACCTGAAGTACGGAGTGACGACCAGTGAACATGATGAATAAGCCACCGGGGCGCCTGCGCCTGTCGGCCGATGTCGGCGGCACGTTTACCGACGTCGCGGCGTTCGATGAGCCGACCGGCCGTTTGAAGCTCGGCAAGACGCTGACGACGCCGCACAAGCTGGTCGAGGGCATCGAGACCGGCGTCGGCAAGGCCGATGCGACCTTCGCGGCGGCGCAATTGTTCCTGCATGGCACCACGGTTGCGATCAACACCATCCTGGAGCGCACCGGTGCGCCTTGCGTGTTGCTGACCACGCAAGGCTTTCGCGACATCTACGAGATCGGCCGCGTCAACCGGCCGGAAGCCTATAATCTGTTTTTCAAGAAGCACGTGCCGTTGATCGATCGCGACATGCGTTTCGATGTTCGCGAACGTGTCGATGCCTCCGGCCGCGTGCTGATCCCGCTCGACGAGGAGCAGGTGCTTTCGATTGTCGGCGATGCGGTCAAGCGCGGCGTCAAGGCCGTCGCGATCCTGTTCCTGCATTCGTATCGCAACCCGAAGCACGAGCAACGGGCCAAGGAGATCGTCGAGAAGGCGTTCCCGGACCTGTTCGTGACGGCTTCGCATGAATTGTCGCAGGAATATCGCGAATACGAGCGCACCTCGACCACGGCGGCGAATGCCTATGTGGGCCCTCGCGTGCGGCGCTATCTCGCCGAAATGGACTCGCACCTGACCGATACCGGCTTTAAAGGCACCTTCCTGGTGGTGCAGTCCACGGGCGGACTGTTCGATATCGAGGAAGCACAGAATTCCTGCATTCGCATGCTGGAATCCGGCCCCGCCGCCGGCGTTATCGGTTCCAGGACTTTGTGCAGCCAGATCGGCCTCAAGAACGCCATCGCCTTTGACATGGGCGGGACCACGGCCAAGGCCGGCGTCATCTATGACGGCGAAGTTTTGATGACGGGCGGCCAGTTGGTTGGCGGTTACGCAACAGGTTTGCCACTACAGATTCCTATGATCGACATTCAGGAAGTCGGCACCGGCGGCGGCAGCATCGCCCGCATCGAGGCCGGCGCGCTGCGTGTCGGTCCGGAAAGCGCCGGCGCGCAGCCGGGCCCGGCGTGCTACGGGCAGGGCGGCACCGAACCGACCGTCACCGACTGCAATCTGGTGCTCGGGCGTCTCGCGCCGGACCGTTTCCTCGGCGGCGAGATGAAACTCGATCTGGCGGCCGCGCATTCTGCAACGGAAATCAAAGTCGCAAAGCCGCTCGGCCTCGATACCGTTGAGGCCGCCGACGGTATCCTGCGCGTCGCCACCACCAAGATGTCGCACATGGTGCGCTGGGTGACGACCGAGCGCGGGCTCGATGCCGCGGATTTCGCGCTGATCGCCTACGGCGGGGCGGGGCCGCTGCACGCCGTCATGATCGCCCGCGAACTGCGCATCGCCAAGGTCATCATCCCGCATGCGCCGGGACATTTCTCGGCCTACGGCATGTTGTTCGCCGACCTGCGCCGCGATCTGGTCAATACCTGGTTCAAGCCCTTCGCCGATGCCTCGTTCGAGGATATGGAAGCGCTTTACGCCGTGATGGAAAAGCGCGGCGCCGCGGACCTTGAACGCAGCCGTTCGATGACCACCGGGATTGTCGTCCAGCGTGGCGCCGACATGCGTTATGTCGGCCAGGAGCACGCCGTTTCCGTAGATATTCCGATGGAGCTGTTCGAGAAGCAGGATCGCGCCGGCATTAAGAAGTTGTTCGATGCCGTGCACGAAACCCGCTACGGCTATCACAATGCCGACGAAAAGGCCGAGATCGTCAGCCTGCGCTCGGCAACCATCGGTCTGATGGCGAAACCCGACCGCGCGCCGCTCGAAAAGGGTGGCGCATCGCCGGACGCCGCGTTCACCGGCAAACGGCCGGTCTATTTCTCCGACACCGGCATGATCGACACATCGACCTATGACCGCATGCGGCTCACCGCCGGCAACCGCATCGCCGGGCCGGCGCTGATCGAAGAACACGCCGCGACCACTGTGGTCGGTCCGAAGGACAACGTCGAGGTCGATGCCTTCGGCAACCTGCATATCGAAATTGGAAGGGCCTGAACATGGACGCGATCGTGAACAAGGGCCAGGCTGACAAAAAAATCCACAAGACCGTCGATCCGGTGGTCACCGAAATCGTGCGCAACGGTCTCATCGCGGCCACCGAGGAGATGAAGACCAACCTGATGCGCACCGCCTACAATATGATCATCTACGAGGCGCTCGACTTCACTGTCGGTCTGTTCGATGCCAAAGGCCGGACCGTGTCGATCGGCCTCGGCCTGCCGATGTTCATTCGTGGCATGAGCGAGACGGTCAGGGCCAAGATCGCTCATTTCGGTGACGACATCGAGCCGGGCGACATCCTGCTGACCAACGACGCCTACATCACCGGCAGCCATCTCAACCACATGACCTTCACCGTGCCGGTGTTCCACAACGACGAACTTGTCGGTTACGCCTGCTGCATGGCGCACTGGCCGGATGTCGGCGGCACCTTGTCGGGCTCGACCACGGATATCTATTCCGAAGGTCTGCAAATGCCGATCGTCAAGATCTACCGCAAAGGCAAGATCAACGAAGAACTGGTCTCGATCATCAAGACCAATGTGCGTCTGGCCGAACGTGCCATGGGCGATTTCCGCGCTCAGGTGGCGGCAGTCAAGACCGGCGAGAAGCGGTTCGTCGAAATGCTGCGCAAGTACGGCCGCGACGATGTGCTCGGCGCCATCGACGCGATCATGGACCAGAGCGAGGCCCTGGCGCGCGAACGCGTGAGCGCGATGCCTGATGGCGTCTATGAGGCCGAGTCCTTCATGGATGATGACGGCGTCTCGGTCGGCGCGCGCGTGCCGATCCGCGTCAAGGTCGAGATCAAGGGCGACCGCATGACGGTCGATCTCTCCGAAGTCTCCAAGCAGGTCGGCGGTTTCTATAATTCCGGCGCGACCGCGGGTCTGTCGTGCTGTCAGGTGGCGTTCAAGTGCCTGACGTCGCCGCTCGACATGCCGATCAACGAAGGTCAGTTCCGTGCGCTCGATATTATCCTGCCGCCGGGCCGCGTGGTCAGCGCGGTCAAGCCGGCCGCGATGCGCATGTGGATGACTTATCCGATGACGGTGGTCGACACGATTTTCAAGGCGGTGGCGCCGGCCATGCCGGACCAGGTCGTCGCTGGCCACCACGCCGACCTTGTGGTCGGACGGGTAAACGGCCGCAAGGCCACCGACAACTCCTTCTATATCTATCTTGGCGGTCTCATCGGCGGCGGCTGGGGCGCCAAGCATAATAGCGACGGCATGAATGCCACCATCGCCATGAACGACGGCGATACGCATAACGGCCCGTCCGAACAGGTGGAGGCGAAATATCCGCTGCTGGTCGAGCGTTATACGCTGCGTCCGGATTCGGGCGGCGCCGGACGCTATCGTGGCGGTCTCGGCACCGAGCAGGTGATGCAGGCGCTCAACGACATCAACTTCTCGTCGCAGATGGATCGCGTGCGATGCAAGCCGTGGGGGCTGTTCGAGGGCCTGTCCGGTTTCGGCAATTCGGTCGCGGTGCATCGCGCCGGGGCCGACAAGGAAACGCACTTTCCGAACGGCAAGGCGATCAATCAGGTGATCAAGCCGGGAGACGCCTACATTCTGCGCTCGGGCGGCGGCGGCGGTTACGGCTCGCCTTTGGACCGCGATCTTGATGCCATCGCGCACGATATGCGCTGCGGCTATGTCAGCCGTGAAATGGCCGAGAGAGACTACGGCGTCGTCTTCAAGGCCGATGGTTCGGCCAACGCTGCGGCAACGGAGAAGAATCGCGCCGAGATGCGGCGAGCCGGCCTTCCCATCGATGAGCCCATCGCGCCGATGCCGGTATTCCAGCAACCGGTCCACATCGAGCCGGTGGGAAACGAGGTGTCGGAGAAGCTCACGGATGAGGAGCGGGTTGTCTTTGCAATGAACTGCCGTTGCTGTTCGTAAGCGCTTTGCGTCCTCGCTTGCGCGCGGACGGGCGAAGAAGTAGGCCAGCGCAGGCAATTGGAATGTAATTCATGCTTGGCGGCCTGCTCTCGCTGCTCTCGGCGGTGACCTTCGCTTACGCCAACGCCAGCGCGCGCCGCGGCGTCCTGACCGGCACGGTATTGCAGGCGGTGGCGATTAGCCTACCCATTGCCTTGCCGTTTTTCGTTGTGGCGATGTGGATCAGCGGCGGCTTTGCGAAACTGGCGAGTTTCGACGGCCGTTCCCTTGCGTTGCTGACGGCGGCAGGCGTGATCCATTTCGCGGTTTCGCGCTATTGTAATTACCGGGCCACCAAAGCAATCGGAGCCAATCTGGTGGCGCCGATTCAGCAATATAGTCTGGTCATTACATTGGTGCTGGCAGTGGTCTGGCTCGGCGAAGCCCTGACGGTGTTGCGCATCGTCGGAATAATCCTGGTGGTGGGCGGACCCGCCTTCACGATGGGGCCTGACAAGAAGCTTCCCGTGTCGCCGGTCGCGCCCGTGGACGGTGCTGCGATCAAGGCCTTCGCTCCCGATTACCGTGAAGGCTATTTCTTTGCACTCCTGTCGGCGGTCGGCTTTGGCCTCAGCCCGATCCTGATCGGGATGGCATTCGAGACCAAAGGGCTCGCCATCGGTATCGCCGGCGGCTTTGTCTCCTATGTGGCCGCGACCATTGCTATCGCTTTGCCGCTGCTGGCGCCCGGACAATGGCGCAGCTTTCGCAGCATCAGCCCTGAATCCGCCAAATGGTTTTTGATTTCGGGTGTGGCGGTCGGCCTGTCCCAGATGACGCGCTATATGGCGCTCGCCGTTGCCCCGGTGTCGGTGGTGTCGCCGATCCAGCGGCTGTCGCTCGTTTTCAGGATTTATTTCGGTGCGGTGCTTAATCCTCATCACGAGGTGTTCGGTAGCCGCGTCATTGCCGGCACGGCGATTTCGCTCGCCGGCGCCGTCGCGCTGTCGGTGAGCATCAACGGCATGGTCGAGGCTCTGCCGTTGCCGGCACCGGTCATTTCGATTCTGGCCTGGAGCTGGACGTTTCCGTGGCCCTGATCGCGGTCTTGACGGCGGCGTCGGCCCTGGCGCATAGTAACCATCTGGTTACTTAGGGCGCCTTTTGAAATAAACGCGCTGTTGCAGAAAAACCGGAGGATCGCGTGGTAACCCGCAGGCTCGGCATCGTGATGTACGGCGTCACCGGACGCATGGGGCTCAACCAGCATCTGGTGCGTTCGATCGTGGCGATCCGCCAGCAGGGTGGCGTGTTGCTGCCGAACGGCGACAGGGTCATGCCCGATCCGATCCTGGTCGGCCGCAATGCCGAAAAAATCGCGGCGCTGGCGAAGGAATACGGCATCGAACGCCACACAACCGATCTCACGACGGCGCTGAAAGACCCGAAGGACGAAGTGTTCTTCGACGCGGCGACCACGCAGATGCGCGCCGATCTCATCACGCAGGCGATCGAAGCCGGCAAGCACGTCTATTGCGAAAAGCCGATCGCGGATACGCTCGATAAGGCCATTGCGGTCGCCAAGCTCGCCAAGGCCAAGGGCGTGAAAAATGGCGTCGTACAGGACAAGCTGTTCCTGCCGGGCTTGCGCAAGATCAAGATGCTGCGCGACGCCGGTTTCTTCGGCCGCATGCTGTCGGTGCGCGGCGAGTTCGGCTACTGGGTTTTCGAAGGCGATTGGGGACAGCCGGCGCAGCGGCCGAGTTGGAATTACAAGAGCGCCGAGGGCGGTGGCATCATCCTCGATATGCTGTGCCACTGGCGTTACGTGCTCGATAACCTGTTCGGCAAGGTGCAGGCGGTGAGCTGCCTCGGCGCCACCCATATTCCCGAACGCGTCGATGAGAGCGGCAAGACCTACAAGGCCGACGCCGACGACGCGGCTTACGCCACGTTTCAGCTCGAAGGCGGCGTCATCGCTCACATGAATTCATCCTGGACTGTGCGCGTGCAGCGCGACGATCTCGTCACCTTTCAGGTCGACGGCACGGAAGGCTCGGCGGTTGCCGGGCTGACCAGTTGCGTCACACAACATCGCGTCAACACGCCGCGCCCGGTCTGGAATCCCGATGTCCCGCAAACCATGGATTTCCGCGCGCAGTGGGAAGAAGTGCCGGACAACATCCCGTACGAAAACGGCTTCAAGATTCAGTGGGAAGATTTCATCCGCCACGTCGTCGCCGATACGCCTTGGCATCATGGCCTCATTGAGGGCGTCAAGGGCGTGCAGCTTGCCGAATTGGGCTTGAAGAGCTGGGCCGAACGGCGCTGGCTCGACGTGCCGGAAATCAGGATTTAACGTCGGCCGTCGCGAACAACGACACCGAGACAGGAGCAGGACCATGGCGACGCTTTCGCTTCCCAATGCCGGCGGCAAATTCGCGTCCTACACCACGGGCGAGCCGATCCAGTTTCCATCGAAGGCAGAAACGGCCCGCTTCAACCGCATCGCCTACGCCGCGGCGCATGTCGTCGCCGATCCGCTGGCGGATAACGATCCGTGGATCGATACCAATATCGATTGGGACAAGACCATCGCGTTTCGCCACTACCTCTGGGATCTTGGCCTCGGCGTTGCCGAAGCGATGGACACCGCGCAGCGCGGCGGCGGCCTCGATTGGGGCGGGGCCAAGCTGCTGATCAAGCATGCGTTGGAAGCCGCGAAGAGCCGGCCCGGTGCGAAAATCTGCTGCGGCGTCGGCACCGATCATCTTGAGCCAGGCGACCGCGTCACCATCGACGACATCATCCGCGCCTATGAGGAACAGATCGAAGCCATCGAGGCGATGGGCGGCAAACTCGTCGTGATGGCGTCGCGGGCGCTGGCGCGCGCCGCCAAGTCGCCGGCCGACTACGAAAGGGTCTACGGCCGCATTTTGCGTCAGGTGAAGGAGCCGGTGATCATTCACTGGCTCGGCGAAATGTTCGACCCGGCGCTGGCCGGATATTGGGGCTCCGATGACCACACGGCGGCCATGGACACCTGCCTGAACGTCATGCGCGACAACGCCGCCAAAATCGACGGCGTCAAGATTTCGCTTCTGTCCAAGGAGAAGGAAATCGTCATGCGCCGCCGCCTGCCGAAAGGCGTGCGGATGTATACCGGCGACGACTTCAATTACGCCGAACTGATCGCCGGTGACGAGGACGGCTATTCCGACGCGCTGCTCGGCATATTTGACGCCATTGCGCCGGCCGCGTCCGCGGGGCTGGCCAAGCTCGCCAATAACGACCTGCAAGGCTTCCACGGCATCATGGAGCCGACGGTGCCGCTGTCGCGTCACATCTTCAAGGCGCCGACCCGGTTCTACAAGACCGGCGTCGTGTTCCTGGCCTGGCTCAACGGCTTGCAGGATCATTTCATCATGGTCGGCGGTCAGCAGAGCGCGCGCTCGATCCTGCATCTCGCGGAGCTGTTCCGTCTCGCCGACAAGGCGCGGGTGCTGCACGACCCGGACATGGCGGCCTCGCGCATGACGAAGCTGCTGGCGGCGCAGGGGATGGCGTGAGGGGATTGCGATGGTAAGCGTGGCACCGCGGCTGCGGTTGGTCGATGCCAAGCGCTTTGAGCGGCCCGTGACCTTGCGGCTGCCGTTCCGCTTCGGCGCCGTTACCTTGCGGCAAGCGCCGCAGATGTTCTTGCGTGTCCGTGTCCGCATGGCCGACGGCCGTGAAGGCGAGGGCGTCTCGGCGCAAATGCTGGTGCCGAAATGGTTCGACAAATCGCCGGCGCTGTCGAACGAGGACAATTTCAACCAGTTGCGCCGTTCGGTGGCGATTGCATTGCGCCAGATGATGGCGGCGGGCGAGGACACCGCGTTTGGCATCTCGGCGGCCGCCAATGCCGGCCACCGCGCCGAATGCGAGGCCGCCGGATTGAACGGGCTGGTGGCATCGTTCGGCCTCGCGCTGATCGAGGGTGCGATCATCGACGCCTTGGGGCGTATCGAGGGCGTGCCGGCGTCGATGCTGGTGCGCGACAACAGGCTTGGATTGAACGCAACACTGACGCCGGACCTTGAAGGCTTCGACCTCGGCAGGTTTATGGCGGAGCGAAAGCCCGCCGACTCGATCTTTGCGCGTCACACCGTCGGCCTGGTCGATGCGATCACGCGCGCCGAGACCGAGGGCAACCGGCTCGACGACGGACTGCCCGAGAGTCTGGAAGAAGTCATCGCGGCTTACGGCCACCGCTATTTCAAGCTCAAGGTCGGTGGCGATGTTGCTGCCGATCTCGACCGGCTGGCGCGGATCGCCGCCGTGCTCGACCGCGCGTCCGAGCCGTACAAGGCGACGCTCGACGGCAACGAGCAATACGAGAATATCGATGCCGTGATCGAACTGTGGCGGCGTATCGGCGAGGACAAGCGGCTGGCGCGGCTCAAGGCGTCGATGTTGTTGATCGAGCAACCGATCACGCGTGCGCAGGCTTTGAGCAAGCCGGTTCACGCACTGGCGCAGGATATTGCGGTGGAGATCGACGAGTCGGACGCCGATTTCGATGTGTTTCCGCGGGCCCGCGCGCTTGGCTATACCGGCATCTCGGCCAAATCCTGCAAGGGTTTTTATCGCGCGCTGCTCAACAGCGCCCGTGTCGCGCATTACAACGCGCAAGGGGACGGTCATTTCGTCATGTCGGCCGAAGACCTCACGACGCAAGGCGGCGTCGCCGTGCAGCAGGATTTGCTGCTGGCGTCCCTCGTCGGCGCCACGCATGTCGAGCGCAACGGGCACCATTATGTCGACGGCATGGCCGGCGCGCCGCAAGCCGAACAGGATGCTTTTCTTTCATCGCACGGCGATTTGTATAAGCGCGCCGATAACGGACGCGCCCGGCTCGATATTCGCAACGGAACGGTATCGCTGCGCTCCATCGCGCAGGCGAACGGTCTGGCGACGGCGGTGATGCCGGACTGGTCCGTCATGTCTGAAAGTCCAATACCCGAAGAGTGAGAAGCGAAGTGACAATGCGGACCGACGGTCTCTCGATCAATCTTGCCACCGTGCGTCAGCAATGGAATCTGCGCGAGGCGGTGGAAGCCTGCGCGCGTCACGGCATTTCTTGCGTCGATCCATGGCGCGATCAGGTCGCGGCCGTCGGTCTCGATGTCGCGGTCAAGGCGATCAAGGACAACGGCATGCGGGTTTCCGGCTATTGCCGGGGCGGCATGTTTCCGGCGGCCGATGCGGCGGGGCGTCAGGCGGCCATCGACGACAACAAGCGCGCGCTGGACGAGGCGGCGGCGCTCGGCGCGGCGTGCCTGGTGCTGGTGGTCGGCGGCTTGCCGCAAGGCTCGCGGAATATCGGCGAAGCAAGGCGGATGGTGATGGATGGCATGGCCGCGATCCTGCCGCATGCCCGCGCCAACAAGGTGCCGCTGGCGATCGAACCTCTGCATCCGATGTATGCCGGCGACCGCTCCGTCGTGAACACGCTCAAACAGTCGCTCGATATGGCTGGCCAGCTCGGCGACGACGTCGGCGTCGCCATCGACGTCTATCATGTGTGGTGGGATCCGGAACTTGAGGCGCAGATCGCGCGCGCCGGCCGCGAGAAGCGCATCCTCGGCTATCACATCTGCGATTGGCTGGTGCCGACCAAGGACCTGTTGCTGGACCGGGGCATGCCGGGCGATGGCGTTGTCGACCTGCCGCGCATCCGCGGCTGGATCGAAGCGGCCGGCTACAAAGGCGACACCGAGATCGAGATTTTCTCCGCCAAGGACTGGTGGACCCGGTCCGGCGACGAGGTTCTGACCACCTGTATCGCCCGTTACAACGACAGCCTCAGGTAACGCGCTGGCAAATTCGCCGAAACGCGCTAAAAGCTCTGTCGAGGCGCCCGTAGCTCAGCTGGATAGAGCATCAGACTTCGAATCTGAGGGTCGGGAGTTCGAATCTCTCCGGGCGCGCCATCACTTAGCTGATTTTGTAGCGCAGCACTTTTTTACGAAAGTAAAGCCGGCGACAAGATAATTTCCGCTCTCATCGGATCCCCTCGGGGGCTCAGGGTTTTCAGCGGCTAGACCGCTCCAGAAGTTCGCTCATACCGGTCTGTTTGCAGGTTCGAGTCCTGCGGGGCCCACCACGCACTCACCGAAATCGGCAGAGACAGAGACTATGCAGAAAAGGCCCCCATTGCGGGGCCTTTTCTGTGTTTGAAATATCGTGTTGCGCTCCTGGGAGAGCAAGCAGGCCAATTTTGACCCCTGTCTCTGGCGCCAAAAATTCCGTTCCGGGAAGGCGGGGGCCGGATTTGCGGCTCGCTGATTTGGCTGTCAGATTGATGCGAGGGTTGGGTGCCGAATTGCGGTCTTTAGCCTCGGGGTGCCAAGCCCAACATTTCGCTTTGCGCGGACCAGACGAGCGGCGCATCCCGCAGGTTTGCGACTCCGACTCCTCGAGGTAGGCGGCCCTCGATCGCTGCATTCACCAGATCCGGTCCAAGGAAGGCGAGTGAGATCGTCATATTCACCTGCCGAACCGAACAAGATTCCCTGGCCGCGATCTGGTCCGGGTTCGTGACGGTCCCAGTAATAAGCTCGTCGAGCCAGCGCCGACCTTTGGCAATTGCGCCAATAAGCTTGGTCCGAGTTTCTGATCGGATGGGCCGGAGATCCGACCGAGACGAAGTTGACGTTGGTGGAATAAGCTCTCGCGGCTTCCTCGAAGGTGTTTTTGTCCAGGCAACTTTTAGCGTCAGTGACTTGGGCGTTCCTCGGCGTCTGCCGGCCGCCGACTTTGGATCCTGCGGCATCACGGCGTCCTCCGTCGAAGCGGTGTCGTGGTTATCAGAAGGCCGAGGAGCGGAAAGTTGGATTGCGATATGATCTTGCTTCACATCCACACGATCAACATTCGAAACAATCACCCCTTGATCATCCCCACCTCTCTCTAGCTCGTTTCCGAGATGCTTGCGGATGGCACTGGCAACCACTTTCTCGATCTCCGCGGCAGGGAGGCGGTCTAATTTTTCGCGAGCTCCCATTCCGCTCTGTTCGAGCGATGCCGAGATGTAATACCGATATCGGACCCCGTTCTTGGTGGCATAGGTTGGCGTCATGCGATTGCCGCGCTGATCGTAGATGCGCCCCATCAGCAGCGATTCAGTGGAATTCCTTACGGTCGTATAATTCGTCCGCTGCTCTTCGAGCCTCGCCTGAACAGCATCAAATAGGGTGCGATCCAGAATAGCCGGCTGCTCACCGGGGAATATCTCCCCTTTGAATTGAACCTCACCGATATAAAACCGGTTACGAAGGAAGTGGGCGAGGGGCCCCCTTGTAAACGGGATACCCCCAATAGTGCGACCAGTTGAAAGAGGCCGGATTTTTGTTCTAACGCGCGTCGAACTCAGGTCAGCCAGTAAGAGGTTTAAACTGCCAAGGTCCAAGTAGCGACGGAAGATATGGCGGACCACGTTGGCTTCTTCCTCGACGACTGTAATCTTTCTATCCTTGGCGTGATATCCGAGAGGAACAACGCCGCCGACCCACAGACCTTTTCGTTTTGACGCGCCGATCTTGTCGCGAATGCGTTCGGAAGTGACCTCGCGTTCGAACTGGGCGAAGGACAGCAGCACGTTCAAAGTCAGCCGTCCCATAGATGTCGTGGTGTTGAACTGCTGTGTCACTGATACGAATGATACGCCGTGGGCATCAAACAGTTCGACGAGCTTGGCGAAGTCGGCCAGCGACCGGGTTAGGCGATCTACCTTGTAAACGACGATGATCTTGACCTTGTGAGCTTTCACATCTTCTAAAAGCTTCTGGAGGGCAGGGCGATCGGTCGAGCCGCCCGAGAACCCACCGTCGTCGTATCTGGTCCGAACAAGAGCCCAGCCGGCATGGGCCTGGCTCTTGATGTACGCTTGAGCTGCCTCATACTGCGCATCCAGAGAATTAAAGTCCTGGTCGAGGCCGGCATCGGTAGAAACCCGGGTGTAGATCGCACAGCGGACTGTTTTGCCGTTTGTCGCGGTCATTGTTTCACCTCCGCGGTGGGCTTATCTCTCAGTCCGAAGAATCGAGGACCATTCCATTTAGTGCCCGTGATGGCGAACGCGATCTTCGACAGGCTGTCATAGGTTTTTCCGTTCCATGCAAAGCCCGTATCAACAACCATCACCCGATGCGGCCGGCCGTTCCACTCTCTCATGAGGATGGTGCCAGGCTTTATGCAGGCCCTCCGTTGCTCGTGTTCCGCGGTTAGACCGACCGCATCAACGTGGGCACCGCCGGTCCCAATCTGCTTCAAGAGTCGGACCGTTGCTGAGTCAAGATCTCCGTAAGCCTGTGCTTGCATCCTGTAGGCCAGCATCGCGATAAGCAGATGTTTTGGAAGATGTTCGGGAGGCGAGCCTTGAAACACGCCGCCCCATCTGATCCGTACGCCCTTGAGATCGAGATCGCGCAGATGCGCGATCTCGTCATTCAAAGATGGCTGTCGCCGCTTAGGCCGCACATTCGCCTGGCGCATCAATCACGCTTGGTTCGATTGAACGACAGCGCGCGATTGGGGCGCATCGCCAGTGATGCGATAGACCCGACCGTTGTCTCCAGTCTCGGAGACCAGACTCAGGCTTAATTTCTTGCGCACAACACCGGCCAGGAAGCCCCGAACCGAATGCTGCTGCCAGCCAGTTGCCTTCATCATTGCATCGATCGTTGCGCCAGAGGGAGCACGCAAGCACGCTAGGACTTTGGCTTGTTTGCTGTCGGCACGACTTGAAGACCTAGCCTTAGATTGCTCGGGCAACGCGACTTTAGCTGAGCTAAGTGGTTTTGCTTTGTCGGCCGCCGCTTGCGGTCTACGCGCCGCTTTCGGCTTCGCGGCAGATTTGGCAGCCTTCACCGGTTTCGGGCGTTTGGAGCTTCGCTTGGGCATGATGGTATCCTTCGGTTTCGCGGCAAAAGGGCCGTCACCACCGAAGGCCCCGTTACGGACAAATTGCCGGCGGAGCGAACTATCAGGGGCGTTTCCGCGCCCTTAGTGAACACAGTAATGCTCCAATCGACGAGCAAAGCCAGTCCTTTCTCCCACCTTCTTGTAAACTTCCTATTCGGCAGTCGATCGCGGGTGTTCGAGCGAGATTCCGCGTCTGATTCGGCAAAATGGGCGCGACACCTCGCCAATGTCGAGCGGCGCTCTGTCCCATTTCCGCAGATTAAGTCGCGTAGACTGAGCTGGGTCGAAGCTGGCAGCTACCGCGCAGTACGCAGAATGGCGAACTCATGAGGAAAGGGCAATTTCTTCATGAGTTGAGCCGGTCGAACTAAGTTAGAAACAGTAGTTCCTTCATGACTGTGAATAGGGCATCAGCAATGGCGTGATTGACCTGGCTTCGGCTTGCAGATTTTCGATCAGTTTCATGATGTCAATTCCGCCAGGATTGTAAATTCCAAGGGACTATGCGGTAGCCAGAGCCGACGCCCTATTGATCGCCTCTTCTAACCGGGCGCGCGATGAAGCAGCTAGTCGTTCGAGTTCGAGCAGTCGGGCGTATACCAACGGCGCGTCAGGTTCCTCGAGCGCTGCCGGGTTCAAAAGGACGAAGTCGACAAGCTCGGCGAGGCAGATGTCGGAGAGGGCGCGCCGAATCTCACTTTGTGACTGCCTGAACGGGACTCTTTCCGCGACAGTGCCCGGCTTCCAAAAGAAAATACCAGACGACTCTGGCACATCACCTGTCCGTGAGCGACCGGCCAGAGGGATTGATCTGGTACTATATCTATCTAAATTAGCAATCACTAATAAAGGCGACTCGAATGGGAACGGTTGGCGAGATCACGGAGTTTAAGAATAATGCGGTCGAGGTGGCGAATATCTTACGCGCCCTCGCAAACGAGCGGCGGCTCATGATCCTGTGTCAACTCGTGGAATGTGGCGAAGCTACGGTCGGCTCTCTCGTCGAGGAAATTGGCGTCAGCCAATCGGCGATGTCACAACATTTAGGCAAGATGCGCGACGAGGGCATCGTCACATTTCGGCGTGAAAGGCAGACGATCTGGTATCGCATCGCTGATCAAAGGATCGAGCAGCTCTTTGCCACCTTGCATCATCTATTTTGCAGGAAATCCTCACGAAGCAAGAAGGATGTGAGGCGCGTTCGCCATGGATAACTTTACACCCTTCTCCGCCTTGGCCGGCGGATCGCTCATAGGTCTCGCTGCAGCCCTTTTGCTTCTGATTAACGGGCGAATAGCCGGCGTCAGCGGAATAATCGGCGGGGTCGTCCGCGCCAGCGTAGGGGAAGTGGCGTGGCGCGTCGCGTTCATCGTCGGTCTGGTGCTGTCCCCTGTTGTCTACGCAGCATGCGGGGCCACTCTACCTCGCATTTCGATCAATCAGTCGGCCGGAATGTTAATCATCGCCGGTCTTCTGGTTGGGTTCGGAACGCGTCTCGGCTCCGGTTGCACTAGCGGCCACGGCGTCTGCGGGCTGTCACGCGGATCGCGACGATCATTAGTTGCGACCGCAGTGTTCATGGGAACAGCCATCCTGACCGTGTATATCGCGCGACATTTCATCGGAGGCTAAGGATGCAAGTTCTCGTTGCGCTCGCGGCCGGTCTTATTTTCGGTCTAGGATTGATCATCTCGCAAATGATTAATCCGGAGAAAGTCCTGGCATTTCTTGATGTTGGAGGACGCTGGGATCCGAGCTTGGCATTCGTTCTGCTCGGAGCAACTGCGGTATCGTCATTTGGCTATTTCCTTTCCAGACGGCGCGGCGCGCCCCTGCTGGCCGCGAAATTCGAAATCCCTTACCGACGCCACCTCGATGTCCGGTTGATCATCGGCGCTGGATTCTTTGGGATCGGTTGGGGTCTCGTCGGACTTTGCCCCGGCCCTGCCATTGTGGCTTTACCGCTGGCAGGGCAGCAGGGAGTCTTGTTCTTTGCCGCGATGCTCGCGGGTATGGGCGCTTTCACGTTGCTGCCCTCCACCGTCGCGGGATTGCCGTCGCCTTCGCGCTCTCGAGAGGCAGACGCATGATGCCCGACCTCACCACCAGCATTCTTGCGCTAGGATCAGGCGGTATAGTTGGTTTTGTCCTCGGACTCGTCGGCGGCGGAGGCTCAATTCTTGCGGTCCCTCTCCTTGTCTATGTGGTCGGAGTGAAGTCGCCTCACGTCGCAATCGGCACGAGCGCGATCGCGGTCTCAATGAGCGCTCTCGGCAACCTCCTTGCCCATTCTAAGGCAGGCAACGTCAAGTGGCGCTGCGCATTCGTGTTCGCCGCCGCTGGTGTGGTCGGCGCAACCGCGGGTTCGCAGGCTGCCAAAGCCCTGGATGGTCAGAAGCTCCTCGCTCTCTTCGGGGTTGTCATGATCGTAGTCGGCGGCCTGATGCTACGAAAGCGTCGGTCTGGCGAAAACGCCGATGTTCGTTTGACTGCTGAAACCGCCAAGGAACTGCTGCCGCTTCTCCTTGGCATCGGCTTCACCGTCGGTGTCTTCTCCGGATTTTTCGGTATCGGCGGCGGGTTTCTGATCGTGCCCGGACTGATCTTGGCGACGGGCATGCCGCTGACCTCTGCCATCGGAACTTCACTGGTCGCTATCACAGCCTTTGGAGCCGCAACAGCAGCCAGCTACGCTTGGTCAAGTTTGGTCGACTGGCCACTCGCAGCGATCTTTGTGCTTGGCGGGCTCGCCGGGGGCTTTTTCGGCGTGCGAGCCGGCCGGGCTTTGGCTGAAAGCAAGCGCACTCTCAATATCGTTTTCGCGAGTCTCGTTATCGTCGTGGGGGGTTACGTCACGGTCCGTGGATTTAACGCTCTCATGACAACTTAGAGTGAAGTGCAATGTCAAACACACACATCAGCAAAGGGACACCCATCGTCGCGGGGTTTTTTGAAAAGCGGACCTCAAGCGTTCAGTACATCGTCGCCGATCCCAAATCTAAGATGTGCGTGATCATCGATCCGGTCCTCGACTTCGATCCCAACTCCGGTGCGACGGCGACTCATTCCGCCGATGAACTACTGCAGCACATCAAACAAGAAAAGTATGAATTGGCCTGGATTCTCGACACGCATCCTCACGCGGACCATCTTTCGGCGGCTGGCTATCTGAAAGACAAGACCGGTGTGCCCACAGCGATTGGCGGGAAAGTCATTGAAGTGCAAAAGCTCTGGAAAGAGATTTACAATTACTCAGAGTCATTCCCGACAAACGGGTCGCAATGGGACAAGCTCTTCCGCGACAGGGATCGGTTCAAGATCGGCGATATGGATGTCGAAGTCCTACTAACACCAGGACATACGCTGGCTTCGATCGCCTATCTGATTGGCGATGCCGCATTCATTCACGACACCATCTTCATGCCCGACGGTGGTACCGCCAGGGCTGACTTTCCGGGCGGCAGCGCGCGCGTGCTTTGGAACAGCATCCAGCGCATCATGGCATTGCCGGATGAGACGCGTCTGTTTACGGGGCACGATTATTGCCCGGCCGGACGAAAAAAGCCACTGTGGGAAAGCACGGTCGCCCAGCAGCGCGCCGAGAACATCCATCTGACTAAAGCGCGGACGGAGCAAGATTTTGTGACTCTTCGCGAAAAACGAGACCGCGAACTCCCGATGCCGAAGCTCATCTTACCGTCGTTACAGGTGAATATCCGCGGAGGCCGGCTCCCCGAAGCGGAAGAAGACGGCAAACGCTATCTCAAAATTCCGTTGAATGCGCTCGGGAACGCACCTTGGGATGCGTAGGAACCCCATGCCAGCTCTTACCGATCGGGCGCCTTGGCCGCCCGGGCAGATCCGATCCTCAAAACCCGACATCGTCCCAAATCAAAATCAAGGAGACCATCATGGCAACGAAGAGTGCAAAAGATTTAGTGACGGAGGCCAATCGCAATGTTGAAACTCTGTCGGGCGCCGAGGCGGCGAAGCTAGCGGGCGACGCCAATGTGGTGTTTGTGGACATTCGCGAGCCTGACGAGTTGCGAAAGACGGGCACCCTAAAGGGCGCCGTGCATGTACCGCGCGGGTTCCTCGAATTCCAAACTGATCCGACGAGCCCTACGCACAAGCCGGAACTCGCTGGCGGCAAAAAGCTGGTGCTTTATTGCGGATCCGGAAGCCGGTCTGCTCTGGGAGCCAAGACTCTAACGGAGATGGGTTTTACAAATGTCGCGCACGTGGCTGGCGGCTTCCCCGCTCTGCAACAAGCAGGCGCTCTGTGCGAGGATACTAAGCGATGATGAACGGTATGATGGACGGTGGAATGTGGGGTATGGGGATCACATGGGTCATTATTCTCATAGTCCTTGTGTTGGCTGGGGCCGCGCTCATTAAGTATCTTTTTTCCAAACGATAATGCTGCGCGTCACCAGCAAGGAGTCCGATCGAGGTTCACGTGCAACGCAATTTGATAATCCTGCAAATCAACGACACGCACGGTTATCTTGAGCCTCAGTGCTGCAAGCGACGATTTGCAACGCTCCGAGGAGAGATTGCTGGTGCAAACGATATTCGAGCTCATCCCTGCGATGCAGGGGAGCGACAGACGGCTCTTCTTTGTCTTCGAGTGTCATGACCTGTCCAATTAGCGGCCATATAGCCGATCGTCGAGTGCCGACGTTTCGGATTATAGAAGCGCTCGATGTGGCGCCATAGATCCGGGCGCTGTCCAGGAAGCTGTCGCGAACCGTGTCGCTCAGCTCTTCATCGCTCTGACGGCGCGGGCTGCGCGATGCAGGCCAAATTACGTACTTAAAAAGAAAACTCTTTCTATAGCTGTTTGGTGATCGGACTCTGTGAAAGGCTTTGGAAGAAACGCGCTTGCGCCAGCCAACGTCGAAGCCCGCTGCCTGGAGCGTCTGCGCTATCAAGCCCGCGTCATTGGCTCCCGTTGGTAATGCGCCCGCTTCATACGCTGCATTGCCGATCACGAGCGCAATGCGCTTTTCGGGCTCTCTTCCCCAAGCCGCCGACGTGAAGGCAATGAGAGCTGCGGCTAGAAAGAATCTCAGAAAAAAAGGCATATGCGGATCCTTATGCGGGTCCTTGCGGATGGCGTTTGAAGCCGAGCACTTTCGAGATGAACGCCTGCTGAAGGGGCCGCGTCACGGCTCAATGTTATTTTGTCATCCCATGCCATTTTGTAACGCTTGCGGGACTGCTTCGATTTATGGATTTTTGCAAGGAGCTTGGTCGTTCGGGCCGGTCGAAACGTGCCCTTTCCCGGTGTGATCGGGGGGAACGCAAAATATATGCGCAGGAATTTTATGCTTAGGACTGCTGTCAAAGTGAACATCCCTTCACATTTTCCCGCCCTAAGCCCCTGGAACGCTTAGTTATTTGCGGCATTGTAAGAGAGCCGCATGGGCGGCAAAGGGAGATAAGCATGAAAAACGCTCTAATTTACGCAACGGCAATCGCTGGCTTGCTGGCGTTACCGATGGCTGCCAATGCTCAAAGCGGCGCTGCGACCGGTGCTGTGACCGGCGCGGTCGGCGGTGCAGTGGTCGGGGGGCCTGTCGGAGCGGCCGTGGGCGCCGCCGGCGGTGCGATTGTGGGCGGCATCAGCGATGCGAACCGCCCGCGCTTCCGCGAGTACGTGGTCAAGGAAAAGCGGCCATCCTATAAGTATACGTCCGAAGTGCGGGTGGGCGCGAAGCTGCCGACTTCCGGCGTGACTTACTACGACGTGCCGAAGGAATATGGCGCGACCAAATACAAGTATACGATCGTCAACGAGCACCCCGTGCTCGTGGACCCGTCGACGCACGCGGTAGTCGAAGTGATCGACTAATCGCAGATATTGTCGGCTCGGCGCCGAAAGGCGTCGAGCCTCCTTCTCATTATTTAACTGTGGAGGTAACAATGCGGAAAACTCTTATAACAATTTTGGTGGCCGCTAGTGCAATAACGGGCGCGGCCACTTCGGCATCTGCGCAAGGCGTGTATTTTGGGGTCGGCGGTGGTGGTTATCGTCATCACGCCTACGACGACCGCTACGAATATCGTCCGCACTACCGGTCCCGAGCCTATGGCTATGGCGGACGTTGTTATGTTCGGGTAGTACGCCACTTCAATCGCTATCGCGGCGTGTGGGTTGTGAGACGAATTCGCACCTGCAATTAAATGCTGGTGGCGAATTTCGGCCTCTTGCTCCAGGCGTTAGTTCGGCTTCGGTGGTATCGGCTATCGCCCGTACTAAAGGCACCGCGCCCACTCCTATGGCGCGCGCTACTATGTTCAAGTAGCGCGCGCTTCAACCGATGTCGTGGGGTCTGAGTGGTCAAACGCATTCGTACTTGCAATTAATAAAAAGGGCCCTCATGGACATAGATTTCATGCAGGCTTTTTATGCCTTAGCTGGATGGTGATTCTACGCCTTCTTCTTCAGGTTTTCGGCGCTTATGAGGGCCGTTGATTCTGCCGTAACGCTTGCGTAGGTCGTTGTTGTTTAAAAGCTTAATGTCGGCCTTGTTTGCAATCCCCTTGATCGAACGGCTTGCACTTGAAACGATTAGCAATGCGCTGCACAGAAACACCCTGGGCATTGAGTGCCGCGATTTGCGCCGGAGACGGCGCCTTTATTGCCTCTCTGACCTTAAAGGGCTTTTTTGTTTCCATGAGATGGTCTGCCCTCTTGAAAGTGGTCCTCCCTGAAGTATGGCTTTGAGCCTGATGGAGGACGCAGAATGCCGAAGAAGAGACACAAGGCGGAAGAGATTGTCGCGAAGCTGCGGCAGGTTGAGGTGCTAACCGCGCAGGGAAAGCCGGTTGCCGAAGCGATCCGATCGATAGGTGTGACGGAAGTTACATACTATCGCTGGCGTTCGGAGTACGGCGGGCTCAAGGGCGACCAGGTGAAGCGGCTCAAGGAGCTTGAGGCTGAGAACACCCGGCTGCGGCGTGCGGTCTCGGATCTCACTCTTGAGAAGCTGATCCTGAAAGAGGCTGCCTCGGGAAACTTTTAAGCCCCGCACGTCGCTGTGCTTGCGTGGAGCGTGTGATCCTTGAACACGGCATCTCTGAGCGGCTTGCCTGCCGTGTTCTGGAGCAGCATCGCTCCACGCAACGCAAGATTCCCAAGCCGCGTGATGATGAGGCGAGATTGACCGCCGACATCATCGCGCTCGCCATCCAGTACGGCCGTTACGGCTACCGCCGCATTACCAAGATGTTGTGCGTTTCCGGCTGGACGGTGAGCTTCAAACGCGTGGAACGGATCTGGCGACGTGAGGGGCTGAAGGTGTCCGCCAAGCAGCCGAAACGCGGGAGGCTGCGGGCGCGGGAGCTGGTTGAGCAGCGCGAGCGCAAGTCGCTCGAAATTGCTCTCCTGAAGGACCGGCGCGTCGAGGAGCGGGCGCGGACAGAACGCCAGCCGCTGCCCGAACCGATCCGCTCGCACCCCGACGAATTCAACAAGGCGGCCAAAAAGCCGATCGACCTGACGGCGGAATTCGAGCGGGCGTCGGGATCAGCAACGGGTCAAAGGGAGGCGCGGTTCAGGACCCGGCGCCTGAAGCCGAGATCACGATCCAGCGTCGTCGGCGGACGCGGGAACGGTCGCAGGAGACCGATCGCAGTGCAGAACCCAAGCGCCCGAAGCAGGACAGGACGGACGAAAATCCATCGGGGAATGATCCCCCGGCCAGCCGCCGTCGGCGCGACCGGGACTTCGACCGGGGGCGCTAAAGACGCCCATTACGTCAAAGGCCGGTCCCTTCGTTATATTTCTCTGCGATTTTCCCCAATTTTCCTTATAATTCCCTGCAAGGGCGATTCCGGGCGGGGCATGGCCGACGAAATTCTCACCATCCGTGAGTGGCGGAGCTTCTCAAGATCAACGAGAAGACCGCCTATAGGCTGGCCGCCGAGGGGAAAATTCCCGGTTTCAAGGTGGGAGGGTCCTGGCGCTTTGAGAGGCAAGAAATTGCCAGATGGATCAAACGAAAGGTTCAGGAGCAGCAGGGGAGTAACGGGGGAGCATGACGAACGAAGCCGACACTTGCCGAAAATTCGTCGTGCCCAAGCTGCAATCGGCCGGTTGGGACAACGAACCTCATTCCATCGCCGAGCAACGTAGCATCACGGATGGCCGTGTCATTCCCGTGGGCAAGGGCTTCGTGCGAAAGCCGCCCAAACGGGTCGATTATCTTCTGCGCTACACGCGGGATTTTCCCCTTGCCGTGGTCGAAGCCAAGGCCGCTTACAAATCAGCAAGCGATGCTGTGCAGCAGGCCCGTGACTACGCAGAAATTCTCGACCTCAAATACGCCTACGCGACCAACGGCGTTGACATCATCGAGATCGACTACTTCGCAGGCACCGAAAAGCGCGTTGCAGATTTTCCAAAGCCCGAAGAGCTTTGGCGGCGTTATCAGGCGGGGAGCGGAATCAACACGCCCGATCGCGTGGATCACCTGATCGCCCCCTACAACACGGTGGGCGGCAAACCGCCGAGATATTATCAGCAGATCGCTATCAACCGGACCGTCGAATCCATCCTTGCCGGGAAGAAGCGCATGCTTCTCACGATGGCGACGGGAACTGGAAAAACGATCGTGGCCTTCCAGATTTGCTGGAAGCTCTGGTCAAGCCGCTGGAATAAAACCAGAGAGCATCGCAAGCCACGCATCCTGTTCCTTGCGGATCGCAATATCCTTATTGACGACCCGAAGGATAAGACTTTTACGCCCTTCGGCGACGCTCGCCATAAAATCGAATCCGGCGAGATCATAAAAAGCCGAGAGATGTATTTCGCCATTTATCAGGCGCTTGCCGAGGACGAGCGGCGCGCAGGTCTGTTCCGGGATTATCCGCCGGACTTCTTCGACCTTATCGTCGTCGATGAATGCCACCGAGGGAGCGCCCGCGACGACAGCTCCTGGCGCGTCATTCTTGAGCATTTCAAGCCGGCTTATCAACTCGGCATGACCGCGACGCCGCTTCGCCAGGACAACCGAGACACCTATCTCTATTTCGGTAACCCAATTTACGAATACAGCCTGCGTCAGGGCATCGATGACGGCTTTCTTGCACCCTACCGGGTGCATCGCATCATCACGCAATGGGACGCCGCCGGATGGAGGCCAAGCAAGGATGAACTGGACCGCTATGGCCGCGCGATCCCCGACGATGAATATCAGACCAAGGATTTTGAGCGCGTCATCGCCTTACGTGCCCGGACACACGCCATTGCCCGCCACCTGACGGACTTTCTCAAGAAGACCGACCGCTTTGCCAAGACGATTGTCTTCTGTGTCGATCAGGAACACGCCTCGGCAATGCGCGAGGCGCTAGTTAATCTCAATTCAGACCTCGTTGCCCAGCATCCTGACTATGTTGCCCGCGTCACCGCTGACGAGGGCGCTATAGGACGCGGCCACCTGTCGAAGTTTCAAGACGTTGAAGCCACGACGCCGGTTATCCTTACATCGTCGCAACTGTTGACGACCGGCGTTGATGCGCCGACCTGCAAGAATGTCGTTCTCGCGCGTGTCGTCGGGTCGATGAGCGAGTTCAAGCAGATCATCGGACGGGGAACACGGTTGCGCGACGACTACGGCAAGCTCTGGTTCAACATCCTCGATTACACCGGGGCAGCCACTCGCATGTTCGCCGACCCGGACTTCGACGGCGATCCGGTACGTATCACCGAAGAACATGTGAACGATGCCGGGGAAACCACCTCGACAACGGAAACCGTTCCGGAAGGGCAGGAACCGGAGCCTGCCACGCCTGAGGACGGCGAATCCGGGGTGATCGAACCGCCGACCGGCGAGCCGCGCAAATTCTATTTTGACGGGGGCCAGGTCGAGGTCGTGGCCCATCTGGTCCACGAGCTGGACCCGAATGGGAAGCAGCTCCGCGTCGTCAAATACACGGAATACGCGGCTGAAAGCATTCGCTCGCTTGCACCGACCTCCGCTGACCTCCGCCAGCGTTGGACGAACGCAGACCAGCGCAGTGAGATCATAACGGCGCTGGGTGAGCGCGGCATTGACTTCGATGTGCTGGCCGAACAGACCGGGCAGACTGACGCGGACCCCTTCGACTTGCTCTGCCATCTAGCTTTCAATGCGCCGCTTCGCACTCGCCGCGAGCGCGCGCAGCGGCTCAAATCCGAGCGTAAGGATTATTTCGAGAAGTTCTCCCCCGAAGCGCGTCAGGTGCTCGACGAGCTTCTGGAAAAGTATGCGGAACACGGTGATGCGCAGTTTGTCCTGCCCGATGTTCTGAAAGTTCCACCCATCTCAACCCACGGCCAACCCGCCGAAATCATCAAGCTGTTCGGCGGCCCCGACGAGCTTCGTCGGGCCGTAAACGACCTGCAAGGATTGCTCTATGGCACGAATTAAAAAAAAGAACGGCGCCGATGCCGCACCGATGACAACTTCTCAGATGCTCGGCAGCGTCCTGAAATCCGCGCGCGACATTATGCGCAAGGACAAAGGCTTGAACGGCGACCTCGATCGCCTGCCGCTTCTGACATGGATCATGTTCCTTAAGTTCCTCGACGACTTGGAGCAGCAGCGGAAGGAAGAAGCCTCACTATCCGGCAAGAAGTTCAAGGCGGCAATCGAAGCTCCTTACCGCTGGCGCGATTGGGCCGCCGATCCGCAAGGCATCACGGGCGATGAATTGCTTTCCTTTATCAACGCCGAGGAGGCAGTGCGCGCCGACGGCAAAAAAGGCCCCGGTCTGTTCGCCTATCTGCGGTCGCTTTCAAGCTCCAACGGCGACAATCGACGCGATGTGATCGCCACGGTATTCAAGGGCGTCGATAACCGGATGAAGAGCGGCTATCTGCTCCGCGACATCGTCAACAAGGTTAACGGGATTCATTTCACGTCGTCAGACGAACTGCACACGCTTGGCGCGCTCTATGAATCAATGCTCCGCGAAATGCGCGATGCGGCGGGGGACTCCGGCGAATTCTACACCCCGCGGCCAGTCGTGCGACTCATGGTCGAAATGACTGATCCACAACTTGGCGAAATGATTTTAGATCCCGCTGCGGGTACAGGTGGCTTTCTTGTCGAAGCCTATACCCACCTTGCGACGCAGGTAAAAACAATAGCAGATCGTAAGAGTCTGCAGAATGGATCGTTGTTTGGATACGAACCAAAATCTCTGCCGTATCTGCTCTGTCAGATGAACCTTCTGCTGCACGGGTTGGACGCGCCGCAGATCGATCCCGGCAATGCGCTTCGTTTCAAACTTTCGGAAATCGGCGAGAAGGACCGGGTCGATGTGATCCTCACCAATCCGCCCTTCGGCGGCGAGGAGGAGCGCGGCATCCAAGGCAACTTTCCTGATGATCGGCGAACAGCGGAAACGGCTCTTTTGTTTCTTCAACTCATTATGAGACGGTTGCACCGCCATCCGACGCGTGCCGGCCGTCCTGCGCGAGCCGCAGTGGTGGTGCCTGAAAGCGTAATGTCGGATTCGGGTATTGCACAAAGAATACGGCAGCAACTTGTTGAGGAAATGAAACTACATACAATCGTACGCTTACCTAGGGGCGTGTTTGAGCCGTATTCGGATATTCAGACGAATTTGTTGTTTTTCGATACTTCAGGCGCCACCGATGTCGTCTGGTTCTATCAGCATGAAGTGCCAGAGGCACGCCGTAGCATGCGCGATCCGAAGTACACAGTGACTTCACCAATTGGTTATGACGAACTCGTCCCCATCCTCAAATGGAAAGCCAAAAAGAAGACGAGCGACTTGGCCTGGTACGTAAACCGCAAAGAGATTGTCGAATGCGCTTACAGTTTCGATTTTCGAAACCCCTCGCGCAAGAACAAAAGCGCCACTCCCGCCGCCGACCTAAGCGCATGTCTTCGGGCACCAATCAAGACGTTGGACGACCAGGTCCATACGTTGACTTCAACGAGCAAGGAAATTGATGATCTCCCGCAGTCGTCCTGGCAAAGGCTACCGCTAAGTCGTCTGTTAGAGCGCGTACGAATAGAGGCAGAGGTTGATGACGATACGAGCTATCAGCAAATAACGGTGAAGCTGTACGGGAAGGGCGTGATCCAGAGAACGACTCTGCTGGGCCGGGAAATCAAGACGCGACCGCAAATTCTCGCGCACGCTGGCGATCTAATTATGAGCCGCATCGATGCGCGGAACGGTGCTTTCGGAATTATCCCACCCGAACTCGACGGAGCGCTTGTCACGCAAGATTTTCCCATGTTCCGGATCGATCCGGACAAGATTCTCCCTGAATACCTAGCGCTTCTTCTCAAATCCGAGGAGTTCACGGAGATTTGCAAGCGGGCAAGTCGAGGCACGACCAACCGGAAGCGATTGAAGGAGGCGTTGCTACTTTCGGAGACGGTCCCGCTGCCAGACATAAAAACTCAAAAAAAGCTAATGGCTTTTGCGACTAGCGCCGCTTCTCTTGCGTGGTCGGCGCGTTCAATTGCCGAATCCGCAGACGAAATCGAGCGGAGTGTATGTAATTTGATGCTGAAGCTTTAGTAGGATTCTCTGCCCACCTGCCGCTTCACCTGACTGCATACGTTAGGAGTGAATCGGGCCCGACGTCAGGCACCACTCAATTCGTCCGTTCCGCAGAAAGAAGTGGCTTCCGCAACCCTTCTGCCTCCAAACGGAAGGCATGAGGCTCACCGCGCCATCGACGCTCATGTGCACAGACCAGCACGGCCGCGCCTGCTTCAACAGATTGAGCTCAATCCTCTCGCCGCAACCGCACGGGCACAACAAAGCAGCGCCCCAAAGTGAACCTTCCTCTCCTGCCAGATACAGGGTTTGGGGGGCGAATTCGTCCGGGAAATCTTCGATTCTGCCTGTGCGATAAAGTTTGGGTTTGCGTGCACCCAGGAGGGCCGCAAGCTTGCGGGGGAGGAACGTAACAATGCCCTGCAACCACAGAAGAATACCGCGAGCGCCGTGGGTGCCGACATGGCGATCAGCACGGGCGCGCCGATGGCCGCGGTCTTCTGCACCATCTCCACCGATACACGGCTGGTGAGGACTACTGCGCCACCGGAAAGGTCGGTGGCCTTGCGCCGTAGCGCGCCGGCAAGCTTGTCGAGGGCGTTGTGGCGGCCGACATCCTCGCGGACCGCGACGAGGCCGCATTCCGGCCGGTAGAACGCCGCGGCGTGGGTGGCGCGAGTTTGCTGGTTGAGTTGCTGTGCGGATGCGAGCGCGGTAGTAACTTCCGGGATGTGGCGCGCGTCGAATGAGGCTGCGCGGGTGACCCGCCCGGCGGATCTCGATGCTTCAGCCAGACTATCGATGCCACAGAGCCCGCAGCCGGTAGGGCCAGCGAGCCGCCGTCTCCGCCCACGATAGGCTGTCGCGTGTTCGCCCGCGAGCCACATCCGAAGCTCAATGCCGTCCGGCCCGTGAACCACGGCAAGTTCCGCGATTTGACCGGGAACATCGATGATTCCTTCGGTGATGCTGAAGCCTATCGCGAAATCCTCGAGGTCGGCCGGCGTTGCCATCATAACCGCCTCGGTACTGCCACCGTAGACGAGAGCTACTGGAATCTCTTCAGCCAGCAGACGCGCGCGGGGCGATATGTCCAGGCCATCAGCGCCGGTGTAGGCAGTACCCGGCGGCGAGTGTTTGTTCTCAGTCCGCCGTCGGCAGCCGGTGCATCGTGAACTATCTTGCCGTCCGCGGCCTCCCGCCGGCGTTCCACCTTCGTCTCGTAGGCGGCCTTCGGGAACCGCTTGAACCTATCCCTTGCGGCGTTGCGTGATGTCGTCTTTATCATGCCGGCGAGAGAAAGGGGGCGGTCGACGGTCGGTTTTGGGAGGGCCGGGAAGCGTACATTTCTTCACAAATTCCAGCTTGTTCGGAGCATGGAGAAAATGGAGTCTGTAAATTGCGTAAGTCTGTAAATGTATTTGCGTAAACAGGTCTATTGTGCAACTCGCCACTCAAACACTTCTTGTTGGACCTCGCTCCCTACGACGGGAAGGCATCGCGCGAGCGCTTGACTCGACAAACTTCCGGATTGTCGCAACCGAGACCGATCTTCAGAACATTAACTTGGGCGCTCTCGCCAAGTCGATTTATCTCCTCATTGTCGAATGCGGTCACGACGTTAGCAGCGCGATTCAGCAAATTCAGCACTTCAAGGCCGCGCTTCCTGATGGCAAGGTGATCCTTTTCACCGACCATCTCAGCTTGGAGGAAGTGCGCTCCGCCTTTCGCGCGGGCACGAATGCATATTTCATCGGCGTGCAGACGTGCGAAGCGTTCATCAAGGTGCTTGAGCTTGTCATGCTCGGCGAGACGGTCCTGCCCGGCGAAATGTTGAATCTCATCGGCAAGGCAACGAAGGGGCCTTCTGGAGGATCTCACGGCAGTAATGGACACGGCGGGGAGACGGTAGAACGCGGGCCGCGGCTGTCGGAACGCGAAAGATTTATCCTACGACGCATTACCGAAGGTGACTCTAACAAGCATATCGCGCGCACGCTTCTTATCGCGGAATCGACCGTAAAAGCTCATGTGAAGGGAATCCTTCGCAAGATTGACGTTCGAAACCGCACCCAAGCCGCCATGTGGGCAACGAGCAAGGATGGCAAGGACCTTTTCGCACTGGAAGACGGCATTTCGCCTCCCTGGCTTTGGCGTCAACCGGCGTCTCTCGAACCTATCGCGACGTGATGGAAACGGCCATGGATCCAGCCGGGTGCTGAAACACCGTGACCCGTCATCAGAAGTCACCATTATCAACGACGTGACCAAGGGGTGGGCCGTCGTGACCGATGTAGCGCTCGCGAGTGACCGCGGCTGATGTATAACCTATACAGCGTCATCAAGGGTCAGGCGGCGATCATCGCCCTGACGCGGGCCGCGACAAACGCGCATTCAGGATCGTAAGCTTGAATGCAAGTTCCCACACGGCGGCGGCCAGCGGCAGATCGCCAAGTTGAGCTCAAGACGATGGACCGCGAACGCCTCGGCTAGGCCCCGCGGCAGCTCAATCTGCGGCACGGAACCCAACGTGCACTCCGGCGTTGTGCGATTCTGGATGCAACGTCGGGGGCGTGGACCGCGGCCGAGATTGTTCCTTCGCCCAGCTGCCTCAATTACTTTGCTGAACCTCTATGAAGGAGCATGATAGTGGCCGGACAAAGCAAAGCCCTTGAAGACCTGTTTCTCGAAAACCTCAAGGATATTTATTACACGGAAAAGAAGATACTTTTGGCGCTTCCGAAGATGGCGAAAGCCATCAATTCGGACGAGCTTCGAGCCTCAGGTCGACCGCTAATCCAGGTGTTCAAGCTTCTCGAAGCGCCCTAAGGGCAAAACATGCCCCGCCATTCTTGGCCGCGGCTAGGCGGTCTTTCTTTTTGCGTGCATGAGACCGTTATTGGCACTTCGCGACACATTATGATTGAACGCGAGATGGTCGTTTTGGGATGAAGCGGACATTAACAGGACGAGTCGGCTTTTATGAGGAAGCTCTCTGCCTCCCGCAGCGTCGTGCAGTCCTCATAGAGCACATGTAGCGGTTGCCGGCGGCATGCTGATCCGCATCGTCGTGGCCGTCGCATGCGCGGCAGATACTTCAAATTCTCTGGTGATCGTCGCATTCACCCCGAACAAAGAAACGCCGCTCCGGGCACCTGGGGCGGCGTTTCGCGTTGTATACTCGGTGGCGGGCGGCCAATTCGTCGACTCTATATATCGCGAGGCTTCGGCATATCACACGCTCGCGCCTCACTTAGAAGTTGGCTCTGCAGGATTGAAACGCCGGCGATGATCGGCAGTTTACATCCTTCGTTGTAGGCAATAACCGTTCTCAAATCGCCGTCTTTGTCGATCATCACGGCAGCAATGGCACGCATGTCACCGGAATATTCCATCGCCGCTATTTCGCCGACTATCTGCTTCACCGCTGCTGAATTTGTCATGGCTTTGTCCCTATAGGCGCATCGGTCGCGCTCTTCGTTTATGACCTTCAGGGGACGCTTGAAGTGGAAGGTCACATTATCAAGATCGTTCGGAACGTCAGCAATGGCAACAAGTTCCCATCCGTCCCGAGCAAAGCTCTGCAAAGCGTCGAACCCCGGTCGCCTTACGGTGGTACTTATATACTCCGACCCCATCGATTCCTCTCGCAGCGCCACAAACGCACAACGCTTATGAAGTGGGAAGGTTCGGGGGCATCGCTAAAGAAGCGACTAACTCGCTCACCGTTCGGCGCTCAGCGCTCAGCGCGGGTGCGGGATTGTCGTTGGTCGTGTGTTCTATGCGGGCCTATTCGTATCTATCTGAAACTTTCAGCTGCGCCTCATGCCGCGATCTCGTCCGCAAGCCAGTGCGCGTGAGAGCCAAAGCGGAAGAGGATACCTTCACACTTTCAGTCGCAAACGCGGGCGAACCTATTCCCGAAACGGCAATGCGTCGACTCTTTGAGCTCTTCAGAGGGGACGTGCGTGATAGCCGGCAAGGCCTGGGGCTCGGCCTTCACCTCGCGTCGCAAATCGCTCAGGCGCATGGCGGCAGACTTGAAGTGACCTCCGCTCCCTACGAAACTCGTTTTACGTTCGCTATGCCGCTGCTTAGAGAAGAGTAGGCCGCGAACTGCCGTGTCCCCGGGCGGGCCGCTGCGGTGGAGTCCGTATTCGGGCGCAAATTGACGCTGACGCCACTTTGGTGGTCGTGACCATCGAGGTGCAGATCGATGCGACGGCGACCAACTCATTGTCGCGCCCTGAGACGCTCACTTTTGCTAGCGACTCTTAGGGTCGGTATCGGCACCCAGTAGCCTGGGAACTAATGAGGCAATGGTTGTTCGCGAGAGATCTCCGGCCCGCGGACTTCCCGCTTCTTCACGGCTGACCGAGACGACGTTTATACGTGGGTTTGCCTTACCGGGGGCGGTCTTGCCAATGGGTGAGCCGGGACGTTTGCGGCCTGTGCCATTTGCTGCTCAGCCGTCAACTTATGCACTGACAATGCTCAGAAGCATGAAGCCAAGCCCAGTTTAAAACGGGCTGCGGCTACCTGACAAGGAAATTGCCTAACTTTGTCGGTCAGACTTTCGCAGTTATTTACGTCGCCTGCGAATAAGGCTTTCATGAGAGCGCCGAAAACGGCGCTCTCATTTCATTTATGCATGGTTACTGCTGCGCATGCCAAAGGCATTGCAGGATACTCCACGAAATTGATCACAAACGGCGGGTCCGTCTGGGACCACTCAGCGCAAATATGGAAAACCGCGGGCTTTCTCTCGGCTAATTTCCGTTTGGTACGTTCCCGCAATCCCGCACGAGCTGGGCCACAATGTTTAGATCTGGGTCTTGACCAACAACTTGACCATTACAGATCGCGATTTGAGGCTTTTGCGGCTGCATGGGCGCTGAGAAAGCGGGCGACACAACAAAGGTCGCGAGCACTGTACCTATAAAGATGTGTTTCATTCTACGACCTCCTTCTACTTAGCCCACATACTCGTTCGCCTTTGTGACAGTGTGGGCACGCTCTCACAAGCCAACAGAAGCCTCTTTAGTTACCTAGTTCGGCGCCGCTGTTAATTTGGCGAGCCATGCAATCATTTCCTGTTCTGCCACTCTCAGAATAGCCTTTTATATTCAAGCTATAGCCGTCTATTCCAGTTTCACAGATGTCGCCATGCGGAGTGATTGTCACCGGAGCCTCTTGAGCAACGAGTTCAACCTGCGGGAACAACGCACTCACCTGATTTATCCGGTTTGCCCTAATCACAGTCGTCACAATACTGGCCACGATGATCGCTGTTACAATAAAAAAGACAAAATTAGCATTCGTTCGCGCCGGCCACTTTGCGTGCAAATTCTCGTGCGCGATATGTCTGTGGCTTGACGTTACAGAGTGTAACATGACTAAGAGCCCTCAAACGTCGTTTATAAGCTATTTTCCGAGCGCAAAAAAATCAACCTAATTGCGCGCTACGAACAGCATGTTTCCTTTCTCAGTCATGCAAATAGCTTGGTTGTGGGAACCACTCGTGGCCCGCTCCCCTTACGCCCTTGATTTATGAAAGGCTCCGTTCCCTACGAAAGACGGAGACATGCGCAAAAGCATGCACACCGTCCAAGATCGCGCGTGTGCCGATCTCCATGCCCGCCACCGCATAACGATTGTTGCCGATGAATAAGAAAGGAGTGTCGTACGATTGAATACGATGTTGATCCTTGTCCAGTGGACGTGCTGTGTACGGGACTGTTTGAAGATAAGTGCCGGACACCGATAGATTCGTCTCTCGCGTCGAGCGCCCATTACTTGAACTCGCACGAGCGACATTTCCACTTCGCACTCTTGGCGGCGCGGGCGCTCGAGATGAAGCCTTGCAGGCACAATGTGGATTCTTGTCATAGCGCCCTCTCTTGATAAGCGGAAGCGCTGAAGCGTCTCTCATGCATCGACGCCCGAAAACTCGCGTTGCCGATGTTGGTAAGACAAGAGAACGGTGATTGTTCAATTTTGGGTTTGGCTGGTCAGCTCTGAGCTCCGTTGATCGTTTGAACAACGATGTAGACGCATAAGAAGATATAGCCGATAATCAATGCAGCAGGTTCGGGCTCAAAAATCCTCGCTAATACAACCGCCCCCGCGAGGATGACAGCGGTCCAAACATCCCAAGGGATTATTTCAAGCACGGTGCTCTCTGTTCTGGGCACCTGGGCGTCATACCGACGCTAGCGCGCCCGGTCGGAGGCATCAGCTTTGCGGCCGGTGTTAGTGACGCCATACCCCCGCAACTGTGGGATAGACTACGCTCGGCATTAGGGCGGTCAAGTGGCGGCGTTCGCGGCGGCGTGCCTTCTGATATATCCGGGGCATGTCTGATTCCGTCCATTACGAGATTCTGCTCAATGGCGTTCCGCGAACGTGGCGGGACGTCGAGGCAGAGGCTATCGCCGCGGCTCGCGTTCTCTTCCTTCGGGAAAAAGGAATTGGCGACATCATGGTGATCAATCGACGAACCGGCATGCGCTGCCAGGTCAAGGATGGCTTTTCCGATCCGGTGTGGGCGCCATTGCGGGCGTAATGAATGGATTTTTTGGTTTTTTTGAGGGGCAACCGATGTCTAAGCGGATCCTTGAGGTTGAATTAGATACAGCGGAATTGACCCTTCGCATTGCCGAGACCTGCCTGGGCATGAAGCGACCTCCCAATGCGTCCGCCGCCGAGGCCTTGGCCCTACTCAGGGCCTCTCTCAGCCAGATCACATCTGGTTTCGACCGTGCAGCTAACCGAGTCGCTGCCTATTTTGTCGCATGCATAAACCGGTCCGGCGATTGGGCTGAGATAAACTGACCGGGCTAATGGCAGTGAAGTTTCTATAAGTCGACGAGGGCCGGTGTCTTAGCGAGGGAGAAAAAGACCATCGGCCCGTTGCTTGGATAAAGGTAAAAGTGCGGAAAGCGTTACGAATTTTGCTGCAAAACGCCCTGCGCCAATGCTGATAGTCGTTACCGCCTGACCTGCGACATTTTGTGCCGCTGGGCGCGCGATCTGGCTGGTTATTTGCATGGCATTTATACTGCAAGCGTTCGATATTGCGCCATGTGGATCATTGTTAGCGTCGCCTTCCTCGCCTTCCTCGCCTTGCACGTTCTGCTCGGCTATGCGCGGCCCCCTGGGGGGGCGTGGTTGATTGGTTCTGTTGTCCTTTTCGTCGCGTGGGCCGTCGTGTTCATGCGCATGATCACTGCTGAGAGCCGGAGTGAAAACAAATGACCGATGACCTTCTAATAGGCGGCGTATTGCTGGCCATCGCCGTTGGTCTGGTTTTTATCGGGCGACCGAACAAAGCGGGAGAGAGCCCGCGCTTCCTGCGTTTCGAGGCGTCGCTCGTTTTATATACACCTGTCGTGATGATATTCGCGGCGTTCGGTGTCGCCACAATATTGGGAGCATTGTTGGGCGCTTCGCACTGAGAAGGAGAAAAGCGACGAGCCATCTTGCTGGCCGAACTTGCCGATTTGCTTGAAGAAGCGGGGTTTCAGGTTATTACAGAGGGACGTGGCGCGGCGGCGATCGAAACTCTGATCGACAAAAGTTCTGAGATAAGTGCCTTGGTCACCGACGTCACTTTAGCCGACGCCACCTCGGGCTGGGATGTCGCCCATAAGGCGCGGGAACTCAACCCAAGCCTGCCTGTGATCTACACCACCAGCTACGATGTTGATGCTTGGTCAGCTAACGGGGTGCCGAGCAGTGTACATATCAGAAAGACATTTCTTCCTGTTCAGGTTTTGACGGCTCTCGCTCAGTTGCTGAATACGAGTAGGCCGACGGGATAAAGTATCGATCACGCCACCGCGCTCTCCACGAAATCATTGAACGGGTTACTCTCTCGCGAGGGTCGGGGTGCAGGCCATTGTGCCGAGTCAGAGGAACCGCGTCATCGTTTAGCGCGCCTTGCAGGGTCTCCGTCTCCCGTAGGGAACGGCGTCTACCTACAATTGAGTGCCTTTGAGGGAGCAGATCAATCCAGCGTTGATTTTGACGATCTCGCAATTCCGATCTAATGTCGAAAAAATACTTTTTGACGATAAGCTGGCAGGCCTGCTCTTGAAATTGTCTTTTCAATGAGACAGTCATCACTGCGTTTAACGGAGCGTCGGGCACCGCTAAAGTCCAATACTTCAGACGGTCGCTTGATGGACAAATGCTGGTGCTGCGAAGGTCGAAGCGCTGGGCCCAAAAGATATCTTCGGCGACTACTGAAAGCTTACGGAGAAAAAGATGGCCACCGTCCACATGTCAGACGTCGAGAACTTGGTGGATAAAGAGCCGGTTTCGAGACCCCTGCGTGTTGCACTCGAGTTCCTCGAAGTTTTTGAGCCCGAACGGCCGTTGGATCAGGAGGATTTAGAAGAGTGGATACAGATTACCTCATTGTCAGCCGATGAGGTAAAGGCTGCCGCCAGAGAGGCGCTGCACCAGGGCTGGATTGAAGAAGCCAGCGACGGCTTACGGTTGACCGCGATCGGCCGGCGGCGCACGAAAGAATAAACGGGAAGCAAACGAACAGGACCGGTTAATTCATTGATAGCTAGTGCTGCCGGCAGTACGCGACCGCATCCGCATCCAGGTTGTGCGCTCTGCCGCGCCCTTGCGATTGCCGTACCGAAGCTTCGCGATGGCGATACCGCGCGTCCTAGTCAATCTGCTGCCTTTTACTCCAATCGGGTCCGTGCGAAGGCAGCGCTTCGACCGTGATTCGCCAGCCTGCCCGCGGCCATCGTTTCGCATACGAGCAGCATGGGCGCACGGGTGAAAAACCTAAACGCATGCTTCAGGTCGGATTCCGATGGGTGAATGCAAGACTTAACACGAAGGGACACTCCTTTGAACATCATTTCTGACAAAGAACGCCACGAAGACAGAATAGGACCAAAGCCGCCGAAGGCGAAAACTTGACGTCTCGAACACTGCTGGGTCTAGATTTTTTGGAGAGAGGCGCGGGCTGATCTCAAGTTCTTGTTCACCACATTCGATTGCTGCGGCCTCGATACCGGCTTTTCGAATAGCTTGGATCAATCGGAACAGTCCGGGCAGAGGAACGAACTGCCTAGCTTGGCGTTAGGTATGAGTGGGGCGGGAAGCTAGTCGGGGAAAAGAATTTGCGCGCATCGTTCGCCAGTACTAAAGATCCTTCCAGCGAAATCGCAGCCTTGCACTTAGTTCGGCAACTTCGGGGCGCCGACGGTGGGGAGCCCGCAGCTGTTATCCTCTTTGCGAGCCCGCAGTATGATCATGAACGCATCCTTGGGAGCTTGTGCTCCAACTTTCCTTCGACTGTAATTGTCGGCTCATCTTCAGCCGGGGAGTTTGCGCAAGGCAACGTCGCCGAAGGAGTAGTAGCCCTCGGCCTGCGCGGCGAAGATGTTGAGTTTCGGGCTGGGGTAGGAACTGGCCTGAAGGCCGACGTGGCTCAGGCGGCGAGGCAGATCGCCTCAAAATTCAAACGCTCGATGGAGGGGCGCCGTGCATTTAGCTCTGCTCTGGTCCTCACCGATGCCCTCGCGGGACATGCGAGCGGCTTGATCGACGAATTGACCCTGGCAACCGGTGGACAGTACGCTTTTTTTGGCGGTGGTGCTGGCGACAACGCGCAGTTTTCGAAAACTACCGTGTTCTGCGGTCGGGACGTCTTGAGCGATGCCGCGGTCGCGCTGGAGATTTTATCGGACAAGCCGATCGGAATCGGAGCAGTTCACGGCTGGGAGCCCGCCTCGCGGGCCATGAGGGTAACCGACACTCGGGGAATGTCCATTGTCAGTATGGACGGCTTCCCCGCGCAAGATGCCTTCGAACGTCATGCTGCCGAAACAAATCAGCAACTGGATGTTCGCGAGCCGATCCCATTCTTTCTCCACAACGTCATCGGGATTCAATCGAGCGCCGGGCACTTGTTGCGCGTCCCGTTAGCTGTTGAGCAAGATGGTTCCATCGTCTGCGCATCCGAAGTGCCAACCGGTTCGATAGTGCAGATCATGCGCAGCACGAATTCCTCCGCCGTCGAGGCAGCAAAGGGAGCGGCGCGATCGGCTATGGCTGCGCTCGGAAACAACCACGCAGAGGCAGGCCTTTTCTTCGATTGCGTCGCAACGAGGCTTCGTCTTGGAGATGACTTCGGCAAGGAACTGGCAGCTGTTGCCGACGCCCTTCCTTCTATCCCCTTCACTGGCTGCAACACTCATGGGCAAATTGTGCGGGCAGAAGGTCAGTTTGAAGGCTTTCATAATTGTACGGCCGTCGTATGTCTTTTCCCCGCCTAGAGACTTGCGTTAGAGACAGCCTCCTTCCTCTTTTTAACCGCCTAGCATCCCTTCCCACGCGGGATGAAGCAGCTCGGATCCTTGCAGATAAAGTTGGCGCTGAGGCCTTTTTGGTTTTAGTCCGCGATCCAGACACTGGATCATTGCGGCCTGCACTAGGGTTTGCTCAGACCCTTCCTGGCGGTCCAACCTGGAGAGCGCTTTTTCGACGATGTACCGCCTCGGATTTTTCCGCCGAGGTGGCGTACCCGGCCAGAAATACTCTAGCTACGGCTGTTGCGGCAGTCGATTCGAGCGGCGCAGTGGCCTTATTGATCGGCGGCCGGCCAACTATCAGCCTGCGCGCTCTTTTGACCGACTTTCCGTTCCTAATGCCGCTATTGGCGGCCGAATTGCAAGTGGCGACCGCCCAACATCGCGCCGAAGCTGCGGCTAATGCCGAGCACCGATCAGCCAAGCTTTCCCGAGCTCTTGAGGAGTCTCGGTCACAATTATCAGCACGAACGATCGAATTGCAGAGGTCGCTAGCGGAGGCGGGCTTGCTCAATGGCGAACTCAAAACGTTGACCGCGACGCTTGAAGAGCGCGTTAGCAAGGAAGTCCAGGAGCGCATGAGTGCCGAAGAGCTACTCCGACAAGCGCAAAAGATGGAAGCGATCGGCCAGCTGACGGGGGGGGTGGCACACGACTTTAATAATCTCCTGACCGTGATCCTTGGCGGCGTCGATTCAATAAAACGAACACTTCCAGACAATCGCGAATTCGCGCGCGCACACCGTTCTTGCGACATGGCTCTCATGGCGACGCGTCAGGCCGCCACCCTGACATCTCGGCTACTCGCATTCGCACGCAGGCAGCCGCTCGATCCGCGACCGATAGACCTCAACCGACTCATTGCGGACATCTCAGAGCTACTTAGACGCACAATTGGCGAGGAAGTCTCGCTTGAAGTTGTTGCTGGCGGCGGACTCTGGTGGGCAGAAGTGGATGCGTCGGAACTGGAACGAGCGGTAATCAATGTCGCAGTGAATGCTCGCGATGCGATGCGCGACGGCGGCGGCGGGAAGCTAACCATCGAGACGGCCAATGTCAGCCTAGATGACGACTATGTCGCTGCACTTGCTGAGCCCGTGAAGCCGGGTCAGTATGTAATGATTGCAATATCCGATACAGGCGCGGGAATGGACCAAACCACCGTTAATCGCGCATTCGAGCCGTTTTTTACGACGAAAGAAGTGGGACGGGGGACGGGGCTCGGCCTGAGTCAGGTTTATGGCTTTGTTCGACAATCGAGCGGTCACATACGGATCTACAGCGAGCCGGGTCACGGCACTGCGGTGAAATTGTATCTGCCGCGCACGACTCGGCCCTATGACAACGCGCGTGAGGAAAGTATTTTGTTCGTCGAACTCCCGAAAGGGAACGAGACGATCCTTGTCGTCGAGGATCACGAAAATCTGCGTCACTACACCACGACGACACTTGCAGAGCTTGGCTATCAAATATTAGAGGCAGAAAACGGCCCAGCTGCCCTCAACATCCTAGAGACCTCAAAAGACATCGATCTTCTGTTTACCGATATCATTTTGCCGGGCGGTATGACCGGTCGGGAAGTAGCAGAAATGGCGCGGGCCCGGCGACCAGAGCTAAAAGTGCTGTTCACGACTGGATATTCAAAAAACGCGATCGTCCACAACGGCAGGCTCGATGCCGGAGTGGACCTATTAGGAAAGCCATTCACCCGCGAAGCTCTTGCGAGAAAAATAAGACTGGTCTTACAACGAGTTTAGCGTGTTTGGTTTGGTGGCGGGTGCCTCCACCTTCTCCGGCCACCTGCTGGGCGCAGAGAGCAGACGGGGCCCAGTGCCGCAGCTTCATCTGCGGTAGGAGCTCCGAGTGTTGACCAAGGCCATTGAAGCGATCGCCTTTAGAAATCGACCTTTACCTCCAGCAAAGTGGCCTGCACCCGGTTCGGTTGACACCCGCGTAAGGCAGCCTGCTTCTCGAAGCAATAAGCGCCGGCTTTCCCGGCGCTTATATTGGATCAAATTGTCCAGGTGATTGAAACTAGCCAAGTTTTGTGTTTCAGCCTCCCGAGCTGATCGGCCGCTTCGTATTAAAATATTTAACCCTCGTGCCTTCTTGAGTTGAGGCTCGTTCGGCCTTCATCCATTTGTGCGTTGAATTGGCAAAGGATCATTGACGATGGTTGCTGCGCTGCCTCTCGGCTGTATATGGCTTCCTACGCGTCACGCTATACCGTCTCTCAGCTTTTCAGCGGCGAATACACACGTGGCGTCATTTTGCGGTCTGTGCGAGAGGACATGCAAAGCGAGGTCATTGCCCTCTTCAATTATATCTTTGCGTCCGATGACGATGATCTGACATCACGAATGGGGACCCTCTTTGCGTATGCGGTGCGCCTCATTCTCTCGCGACAGGAATCGACGATAACCGATCTGCGAAAGCTTCTGGAAGAACCGACAGCGAAAGACCCCCGAGACGCTCGGAAGATATTGATAGCTCCACGGATCACGAATGCCTTGCGCCCGCGCCGGAACTTCACGACCTCGAAATCACGCGGCCTAAAGATGATCGGGATTGGCTTTCCCTTTTTTTATCAAGCGGAGGCGACGTGTCATATCGAGAGCGCATAGAAATTTATTAGAGGCGCAATTGTCGTTCTGCAATCCCACGACATTTTTCGTGGCGCACCAGGAAACGGCGCATTTGCGGGCGTAGTTCGATGGTAGAACGGCGGCTTCCCAAGCTGCGTGCCGATAATGTCAGACCTGTTCGATCCTGTACTGCCACCTATTCCATAATGGACGTTACGCGGCAGAGCCGGGAAGACCCTCTTTCCAGGCACTCTTTCAGCCATTCAAGTTTGATTGACCTTGCGACAAATCGCTTTGCGTGGAGATTTATCGCTATTCCCGGGCTTTCGGTTATCGCCTGACGGTCGACTTCGTTGTCGAAGCCGATCATGCCCGACTGGGTGAGATCATCCAGCGGGTGCGAAACGGACGGCCGCGGACGAACATCGGCACCGTCGCGACCCTCGACGAAGTCGTCGCCACCTTTTGGCTTGCATGAATCCAAGCAAGGCCACCGTGCCGGTGCCGTGGTCGGTGCCCTCCGTCCCGTTTACCCGCGCAGTGCGGCGGAACTCAGTGATGACGGACACTGCGGTCTCCTTCCAGGATTCTCCCATGTTGCTTTCAACGGCGGCCAGCGCGCCGTCGAGTGCGACAATTTCAAGTTGTTTGCCGGTTACCGCTATCTCGGCGGCGAGCACTCCGCGTCGGCAAAAAGTCGATAGACAATCTGAGCAGTCTTGTGGCTCAGAATACCAAGGGCTGATCATCTAATAACTCTGTCGATCTCGGCGATGAGAGGCAACGCATTGTTACGCAGAGGCGACGCACGTGTCACCCTTTATTTGCCGAAGGCCAAAAGGGAAACGAGCCATTTCGCGCGTGCTGAAGGAACGGCATCCACAAGTGCCTGTGCTTCTCGTCACGGGTTACAGCGAGGCTGCTTTGAGTGTGCGATCACAATTCCCCGTTTTGCGTAAGCCTTATAACCTGATTGAACTGAGCCAAGCGATCAACAACCTGACAAGATCATGAGCGCTTTTTCCTAATCGGCGTATTCGGCTGAGCCAGGGCCAAGACTCAATAAATCCACCATACGATGGCAACGAGGCAGACCGAGGCGAGGAAGTTTCTGGCGAGCCTGTCGTATCGGGTTGCGATGCGTCGGAAATCCTTGAGGCGGCAGAAGGCGTTTGTAAATCGGCGCCCAAGTAAGCCCACGAACTATCCGCAGTAATTTCTGGTGGGCATGGCGGAATAAGCGTTGGGGGTGGGGTCATGACCGGCGCCGATCGTGGCCCCACCCCGATATTCGATAGCCCACAAAGCGTTATCGCTGTTAGCTTCAGCAACGCCGCTATGCCGATTTACATCATTTGGCGGAACAATCCTACGACCGCGCGGTTGTTTCGCCGCAGAAGGTATTTTGGACGCCTAGCGGGGAAATCGCAATGAATATCAACACTGAGCGTTCCCTCGATGATCTTCGCAGGGGGTCGGAACGAGAAAGACTGGCATTGGCCACTACCGTCGCCGCACTTCGCGACCGTGTGGGCGAAACGGCTTCAGAGATAAAAACCCTCGTATCGCCATCGCATATAAAACAAGAAATTGGTAATTACGTGCGACAAGAAAAAGAAAGCATTTTCTATGGCTTGCAACGCGCAGCCAAGGACAACCCACTTCAGCTTGCGGCCTTTGCCGCCGCAGTCGCTTATCCGGCACTCGGTCTACTTCGCACCTTACCGAAACCTTTATGGCTTATCGGAGCAGGCCTTTTTTTGACGAGCCGTAAAGGCCGTCGAATAGGCGACGACCTTAAATCGCAGATAGGCGGGGCGGTCCAACACGGAGCGGACAAAATAACCGACATTGCGGAAGCGGTTCAGGACAATGTTCAAGGACAGCTTGACACCTCTCAACAGACACTTGCCGACGCTCAAAATACCGCCGCCGCAAAGGTATCCGAATTTGCTGATCACGCGAAGACAGTCGTTAGTGACGCAACCACCTCTTTTGTCGACTCGGCCAAAGACGCAGCTGCCGGCGTCAGTAATTACGCCAACGATATGACGGCAACGACTTCCAGATCTGCGAATCAAATCGGAAACCAGCTTCAGGCGACCGCTCGAAACTCCAGTAATGCGATCGCTGATTTCGTGAAAGATAATAGCTTGCTTGTTGCAGGCATCGGGGCAGTCGTTGGAGCCATCATCGCCGCTTCTATTCCGCCGTCGGACGCCGAAAACCGCCTTTTCGGATCCGGCAGCGAGAAGCTCAAGGAAAAGGCGCGCGAATCCGCAGCAAAGGGAATCGAAGCGATCGGTGAACTCGCTGCCGATACAGCCGGAGCCGTCGCCGTAGCAGCTACCTCAGAAGGGTTGCACTCCGCCGGCGTGCAAAATGCTCTGAATGAAGTTGCAGAAAAGGTTCGGACCGTCGCCGACCGCGGTCTCAATACCGCGCTGGGCAAACAGCAAAAATCTGTCGCGACCGAATCTTTCGATTCATCGTCATTTGAGAGGAAAGCCCCATGAGCCAGTCTTATACTCCCAGCCACCCCCAGCCCAACACCCTGAAAACTGACGTTGCCGGCAAGGCGAAAGAGGTTTTAGGCGACGTGAAACAGAAAGCTTCGGACGTGAACGATAACCTCACAAAGGCGGTAAAAGACAACGCGGCACAGCTTGGCGATACCGCGCTTACTTATGCCAACACCGCGAAAGACAAAGTTGGCGAGGTGGTTACCCAACGCAAATCCGTCGGCGCCGACTACATTGGCTCGATCGCGCATGCGACCGGACAGGCCGCTGCCGCCTTTGAAAGCGATTTGCCGCAAGCAGCGCAATACATTCGCAATGCGTCGAGCCAACTCCAAGGGGTTGCCGATAGCGTCCGAGATCGCGACGTCCGGGAACTGGTAAGCGATGTGCAGGATTTCGCTCGCAAGCAGCCGACCCTCTTTTTTGGGGGCGCAGTGTTGCTCGGCTTTGCCGCTCTAAGATTTTTCAAAAGCACCCCGCCGCAGAAAGATAATTCGTCTGAAGGACGAAATGGCTCGCTCGACTCCTCCCATAAGGACTAAGCAAAATGGCTTTGTCTGAAGACCTCCATACGATACCTCATTTGTTCGGAAACGCCGTCGAACAACTTGGCAAACTTGTTCAGACCGAAGCGGAGTTGGCCAAAGCTGAGCTTTCGCAAAAGATAACGCAGGTTGGAATTGGCGCCGCGTATGTAGGCGGCGCTGCCATTCTCTTTATTCCAGTACTGGTCGTTTTCCTGATCGCTTTAGCCTTATGGCTCGTGCAATTGGGCTTATCGCCGATAGAGGCGCATTTTGCCGCCGCCGGGATCGGGGTCGTGGTGTGCGGAATTCTCGCCGCAATGGGATTGAGCTACTTAAAACCGGAAAACCTGGCCCCCGAAGCCACGGTTAATTCGATCAATCGCGATATTGCCACAGCAAAGGGATTAGCGCGATGAATCAAGAAAATCAATCGAACACTTCGCCCCATTTAGTTGACCGTTTAAACGACGTTATTCGAGACAATCCTCTCGCCGCTGGACTTATTGGCGCTGGCGTGGCGTGGATGATATTCGGTACGAAGGGCATAAGCACAATCGGCGAGTTTACGAAGAGCGCAGGCATGACGGCGGCGACTGCGATCTCAGGCGCAGGGTCAATGGTAAAAAATGCTGGCTCAGCGTCAATCGACGCCGGATCAGATATCACTTCATCAGTGAAAAACGCGGTGAGCCGCGCTGCCGACGGGATGCTCTCTGCAGTGCCGGACTATCAGAGCATAAATCCGTCTGCGGCGTCTCGCGCGGTCATCGATGCGGGCATCACCGCTGGTGAACATTTCCAAGCGATCACTAATTCGGGTCGGCAGTATACGTCTGCGATCCAATCGCAGCTCTCCGAAAGCCTGGAAAAACAGCCTTTGCTGCTAGGTGTAATCGGTCTGGCAATCGGTGCCGGTCTCGCGTCTACCTTCGCAGCAACTGCGATGGAAAGCGAATTGATGGGGGAACAAGCTGCTCGGACTAAAGAAACTGTGAAAGATATTGTCGAGCAGGCTCAGGACCGGTCACGACAGGTCATCTCCGACGTGCAGGCGGAGGCCAAAGCACAAGGCCTCACACTTGATGCAGCAAAGGACGCGTCGGCATCAGTCGCCAACAAGATCGGCAACGTCGCAGCGGCCGCGCGGGACACAGTTTCGCAGCCGTTTAAATAATCAGTCAGTTCCTGTTTGCGTGTCGGCTTAGGGCATGGGCGCGAGTAAATTCCGCGCCCATTAGTGCTATCTGAGCCGAGTAATAGGCCGAGATAAGTACAACAACGAGGAAGACGCGGCGACAAAGCTAGATTCGAGACCCTATTTTCCGATATGCAGTCCGATCAAAAACGTTCTGCGTTCAAATAATAAGCCGGTGATGATCGCACCCAACCATACATCACCCCAGCCGACTTCGGCATCCGGTAAAAACTTAAACACCCCCGCGTCGGCGAAGGGCCATGGAACTTTTAAAACGTTCGGCGGTTGCTTAATACCGACAATTTCGTTGGTACTTTGGAGGCGACCATGCACGGGATCATTTACCTCGTCGGACTTATTGTTGTGATCTTGGCCATCCTGTCCTTCTTCGGCCTGCACTAGGGGAGGAAGAAATATGACCATTACAACCGATCGAGTTATCGCTCCTGTATCTTCAGTGCCCTATGTACAATGGGGGCCTGTGATTGCCGGCGCTTTAGCCGCCGCGGCTTTAGCAACGGTTCTTCATTCATTCGCTGCCGCAATGGGACTAGCCGTCAGTTCAGCCGCGCCGACGTGGCGCGATGCATCCGTAGGGCTCTGGATTTTATCCGGAGTCTATCTGATTGTCGTAGCGTTGGCGTCATACGGGCTTGGTGGCTACGTAGCCGGCCTCCTGCGTGAGCGTTTCGGCACTTCAGTCGTCCTCGAGGAAGTAGAGTTTCGTGATAGTATTCACGGCCTCCTCGTGTGGGCCGTGGCAACGATGCTCACGGCCTTTCTGCTTGTCGTGGCCGCTTCGGCCGGAAGCCGCCTCGCGACACAGCCCACCGGAAACGCCGGCTCTGTAGCGGGAGAAAATACCATCGCGCTGGATATCGACCGGCTCCTTCGTGGAGAACGACGGAGCGCCGCCGACGCAGGTGATCCGCTGGCAATCCGTGGAGAAGCGGGCCGAATCTTGCTTACAACATCGAGCCATTCTGGTGTGATATCTGATGACCGCGCCTATCTTGTTCGTCTTGTTGCAGCGAAGACAGGCCTCGCCCCGCCGGAGGCGGAGCGACGAGTAGATACGGCTATCGCGAATGCCAAAGAAAATTTGGCACGCGCTCGCAAGAGCGCGGTCATTTTGGCCTTCATGGCGGGTGCCGCAGCGTTGCTAGGTGCAGTGGCAGCGTGGTTCGCGGCGATGGTCGGTGGACAAAATCGTGACGATTCCCCTGGAGTAAGCCGCTGGAATATCCTTGGCCGGCGGATAAGGGCCTAACGTATCGCTCTTCTAGGTGAGGCCCGGTGACAAGCTGGGCCTCACCGATGAAAGCCACTAACCACCAATTTGACCGTTGTGTACGGATCTAAACTCGAACGTAATGGTGATGAAGGCCGCCAAGTATCGCGAGTGAACTGAGGATGCGGGCTCGTTGAGCAGGGTGAGAGACTGACTTCTTTAGCCTTTGTACGCAGGGTACCAGAGATTTCGAAGTGCTCCACAACCGGCGCAGCCGCGCAAGGCGGCAGCGTCGAGAGCGGGCGAGCCTTTGTACAACCCATAGAGGCTGGAGCACAGCAGTTCATCCTGCCGTTCGCGCTACAGCTTTTCGGCTTCGACAACGAGCGGAACTTCTCCGGGTCGAAAGACTGCGCGCTGCCGACGGGTCGAAAGAAATGATGCCTCGCGGCCTATTAGTCTCGCTACGCCGCACCTATGGCATTTATGGTGGCAAATGATTTTAGTTCGGCTTCGTTGGTGCGTCGGGCCCAGGTTAATCCACAAACTCCACCTTCACACCCGGCCCGGTCATGGAGGCGAGATCTTCGGCGTCCCAGTTGGTCAGCCGAACACAGCCGTGCGATGCCGTCTTGGACACGGCAGAGGGCTCAGGCGTGCCGTGGATGCCGTAGGTCGGCTTGGATAGGGCGATCCACACTGAGCCGACCGGCCCGTTCGGCCCGGCCGGCAGCGTCAGCTTTTCCGTGTTATTGCCCTGTTTGAAATTAACGTCGGGACGGTACGAGTAAGTCGGGTTACGCGCCACGCCGTTGACTACGTAACGGCCCGTCGGCGTCGGCGTTTCGCTGCTTCCGACGGTGGCCGGATAGATCGCGAGCACGTGGTCCTGAGCGTCAAAGGCGCTGACCGCGCCGCGGCCACGCTCGACGAGAATGCGGGTCGCGCGCAGCTCGGTCTTCGCCTTGACACCCGTCAGGCTTGGCATGATGGCGCCGACCATAGTGACTGCAAGGCGGTCGCCTTCTCTCCAGTTTTCGATTGTTGGGTTGAGGGTGCGCACCAGATCCTCGTCCATGTGAAAGCGCTCACCGATCATTTCGGCGGCGGTGCGATAGCCGATCATCTTTAGCTTGGCGAGGTCGGCGTAATCCTTAGGCGTCGGTGCGAACGGATAAGGCATTCGGTGTCTGACAAACCGTGCCTACATCGCTTCCCTATGTAAGCACTCCTCGCGCTTCAAAAGCGCGCTCATTTCCGCCCTGTTTCGGGACGGCTCACGCCGCGACTTCCACCCTTCTCTGCGGTCCCACCACCCTCACTCCCGTGTCGGACAACGCTGCAGCCACGCTCCACGTCCGTTACGCGGGCCGAAGCCTGGAAGCCGCGGCGCCCGCAAGCGCCCGCGCCCAACAGGGCGATCACTTCCCTCCTTCGGATTTCGACTTTCCGTGCGGTACCTACAAAGAGCTTGTTGAGCATGGCGGGTATCCTCATCGAACTCATGGGTGCTGGCCCGTTTCGACCCGAAGTGGCCCATTTTGAAAACGGCAGTGGCCTAATTTCACTTATTTAGGGCATCACACAGCAACTTTGAACGGCGATCCGAGTTTCAATAGTGAATCTCGCCCTTCTTAAAACGCTAATCATGCCAAAGTACTTCTTCAATTTCATAGATGGTGACGGTAACTTGGCCGCTGATGACGACGGGATAGATTTACCGAGTCTTGACGAGGCTGAGACTGCGGCAATTAAATCTGCCCGAGAAATGCTGTCGGACAATATTAAATCCACCTCGACTAAACCTTTGGCGGCGGTCATCATCGCAAACGAAAAAGGCGACGAAATTAAGCGGATTACCGCCAGAGACGTATTGCCGAATACCCTAAAATAAGGCCGTCTCAGTTGGCGGCCTCTTTCGTTGTCGCTTGATTGTCGTGTGACTGGGTGAGCGTTCAGCGCGTGCGGCGCTAACGCTGATCCCGCTCCATCACCGAAATAGATCAGATCAAAGATATTGGCTGCGGTTTGAATGACTATTGCTGGAAAAATTCAAATCTTCAATGCGGCCTACAAAATCGTTTGGGATTTGGCTATTCAGCGTCAAATGAATCCGTCTGGCTTGGGCCGCAAAATAAACGACGCGGTACGGCTCCAGATGAAAGTCAGTGACGGCCCTCTCATGATCGCACAGGCCGCGTTTGAATCATTGAGTTCACATTCTCTCTAGAGCCTCAGAGCCGTGCGTTTCAACCCGGCTTGCGCACCCCTATCGCGGGCGTATGCTGCCACGCTTCGTTTTTCAGGGCTCGAATGTTGGCCCCCGCAACGTGTTCACCGGCGAATGCTCTGATCCGGTCCGCATCGTATCCTCGATCAGCAAGCAAGATCGCGCCTGATTTTAGATTAAACAGCAGCTCGGTGACGAACGGGGTATCACGGGCCTCACCGGTCGTGAGTTTAAGGCGAACGGGCATTCCGTTGGTATCGACGCGAGCATGTATTTTGGTCGTTAGCCCACCTATCGACCGGCCCATCAGCCTTGTTTCGCCCCTCCGGCGCAACCGCGGTGCTGATGGACGCGGACAACGGAAGTGTCGATCATCTGGAAGGAACCGGCATCGCGAGGACCTCCATGATCAAGCCCCAGATGCCAGCCATCCGCCAACAGACGAACCGGTTGTAGCAGGTCGTGTAAGACCCAAAGCTGTCCCGCAGATCGCGCCATGGTGCGCCTGACCGCAATAAGCAGAAGATGCCGTTGAGGACACGTCGGTCGTTGTCCCTCGGCACGCCGCGACGCCCTAGCTTGACCCTCGATTTTTTCTGGTGTCTTCAAATTTTAAGCTCGTGTGTGACCCGTAACTATTAAGGTTTTGTTCGGTAATCCTGACGACGGAGCGGGAACGCCCAGCGGGCTGAGGCATTCTCCCCATCTTTCGGGGAAGTTGCTATGAAGCATTCGTCGCCGTGTCGTCGGTGCAATGGCACTGTAGAATTTGTCGCGAATGTTGCCGCCGGACACACCTGTTCAGGACGTGACTATTTCCAGTGCTATCAGTGCGGAGAGATTTCGTGGCGTGACGTACCAGACATCCCTGACTACGGGCTGCCGCGCGGCTTGCTTAGAAGCCGTTTAGTTATGCCAACGCGGCCTGTATGAAATCATTGAAGGGTTACGCTCTCGCGAGGGATCGCGCTTGCATCAGGTTGGTAGGATCACCAAGAGGGAATGCGTCCGTCAGCTTTCTGCGATCCTCCGGCTTTCCGCCCGCATTCAGGACCTGGAGGGGGAGGGCTATGTGTTCGATGCCAAAGAGGATCTGGGCGACTACTGCTACGGGTGTCGCGTCCCATGCCGAAAACAGTAGCGATTAAATTATAAGACCGCCTCCGAACCGGGAACTAATAGTTGTTGCCGCGGTTGGTAAGGAATCTCCATGTAGTGACCTCCCAGGCGACAATTGGCTCCTCCGACGGAGGGCCTCCGTCGTTTGGAGTGCTGTGCTATCCGAGTTCCAGTTCGTTCAATGGAACCAAGGCGAGGATGTGGCCTTATCAGGTAGCGATATTGCTATTAGGGAGATTTCCATGAAAACCACCATCGCCTTGCTGCTCGCCGCGACCGCGCTCTCGGCTCCTGCCTTTGCCCAGACGAAGGCTCCGGCTCCCTCTGCCACCCCAACGACGACCGCCACAACAACCGCTCCGATGAATGCTACGGGCGAATGGCGTGCATCAAAGTTGGTCGGTGTAAACGTCTATAACGATCAGAACGAAAGCGTCGGCGAAATCGACGAGGTCCTCATCGATCACAGCGGCAAGGTGGCCGGTCTTGTCATCGGCGTCGGCGGCTTCCTTGGCGTTGGTAAGCAAGAAGTGCTCATGCCGCTCGATCAGGTGAAATTCATCAACGAGCCGGTACGCTCGGCTTCGACGACGACCAGCACGACCAATACCGCTCCCAGAACAGGCGCGGCCACGACGGGCGCAACTGCAAACACCGCCGGCAGTGCCAACACGCAGTCCAAGAGCAAGTGGTACCCCGACCACGCCGTCATCAGCGCGACGAAGGACCAGCTCAAAGCCATGCCGCAGTTCAAGTACGACTAACTCGATTCAAGCGGATCGACACGTTCAGCTTGGCCCCCATCCCCTCGCCAAGCTCACTCGCCCCCGACATGCAGTCGGGGGCCTCTTTTTCTGAGAATCAGACATGGCAAGCAACGATAAACGACCGACTGAAGACGACATGGCCCGCGAGCAGCTTGGTCCTCAGGGCGTCTCCGGTAAGCCTGACCGGAGCAAGATCACGCCAGAGCAGACCCTGGCGCTTTCATTGGCCTTGCACGAGCTCGCTACGAATGCCTCACGGGGCTCCTTCCTGTCCTCAAGGGCGAGTGGAGCTTCGGTTGGAAGTGAAAGATCAGTATCTACATTTGAATTGGGGCGAATTAGATGGTCCCCGCGTCTTGCCGCCTTCTCGCAAAGGATTCGGAAGTCGCCTGCTACAGGAAGTACTGGCTAAAGATTTAAATGGCCCGAGCCGCCTGGAGTTTCCTCTGGATGGCGTATGTTGTTGGATCACAGCCCGTTGCGAAGTCGGGCCATCACAATAGACACTCGTTCAGCTTACTGACCAAGTTCACTAAGGGAGCTATTGTTTTTCAGATCCGTATGGCTTTAATGAATTCCTCGGACCAATTCTTAAACGGAACATTTCGATCCTTACGCCGTTCGCTCAAAGGTGGGGTATCGGAGTTTTTTCAATGGTTCACGTTTCAGACAATGCCATTTTCAAACGATCATTCGCCAATTTCATCGAAACGGCAAATTATCCTTGCGTCGGCGCCAAGGCGGCGAATGCGCGCCATTCAATTGAATTTTGTGTGGCGCGAGACATCGAGTCGGCCGAGAGTGACACCGAGATCACACGCCGGATCCAGCGGTTTGCCAGCGTAACAAGTCCGAAAGCATTGTTTGTGAGCTTGGTTGTAGGCTTCGTTGATTCCAGGCCGATGAACGAGCTCGATTTCGACACCGCATTGTGGCGCCGACTTCAATCGCTGCATGATTTGGATAGGGCTGATTTCGGCTGGGACCCGCATGTCAGCAACAACCCACAAGAGCCTCTCTTCAGTTTGAGTATTGGCAGCAAAGCCTTTTACGTCATCGGCATTCACCCCAATGCAAGCCGTAAGGCGCGCCGTTTTGAATACGCGGCACTCGTGTTTAATTTGCATAGTCAGTTCGAACAATTGCGCGCGGATGGGCGATATGCGGCTTTGAGCAGGGCTATTGCCCGGCGAGACATCGTCCTAAGCGGAGCGAAAAATCCGATGCTGGCCGAGCACGGCGAAAGTTCTGAGGCCCGTCAATATAGCGGTCGCGAAACCCGATCCGATTGGCGATGCCCGTTCCGTGCGGTAGCGGAAGATATTTCCGATGCGTCATGAAATAGCACCGCGCTGCGGTGTAGCGTTCGTCCTGAATAAGGGTCAGCGCCTGAAGGTTATCGACCCTCATGGCCAGCAGGTCTCGGATTTTTTGGCGTTCAATTTCCATGATATCGGCGAAGCGATTTCATCCGGCCGCACCATCGATTATGCAAGCAAGATTTACCTTTCAAAAGGCGATCTGCTTTATTCCAACCGCAGCAACGTCATGCTCGACATCCGTGAGGATACGGTCGGGCGGCATGATTTTCTATTGACGCCTTGTTCGGCGGAGATGTTTCGCAAGATTTACGGCGACACAAATCCGCATCGTGGCTGCTTCGGAAACCTGGCTGCTGCGCTCGAACCTTATGGCGTCGGCCCCGACCAGATCCCCGTGGCTTTCAATATTTTTATGAATGTCCCGATCGATTCGAAAACCGGCGTTATCCGCGTCGATCCTCCACTCAGCCGACCGGGGGATTACATCGTCTTCGAAGCGAAGATGGACCTCATCGTTGCGTTGACCGCCTGTTCGGCCGGGCAGTCGAACAATTTTTCATTCAAGCCTATTCACTACGAAATCACCAAACCATGACCGACGCGCTCTCCGCCATTCTCACAGTGGGCCCCGAACGCATGGAGGCACCGTCGGCAGGCAATTTCGAACGAATTCCGAAATGGCTCAATCTCATTCCCATGGTCGCGCAATGGCTCTGGCTTGGCGCGCACCATGGCAGCATGACATTGCCTTCGAGCGTCAACCCGCAGATTACGACCGGCGGCATGGTCGGCGATGGGAAGCTAGAATACTTCAACTCGATGGGTGCGGTGGCGCGCGCCGCAACAGCGGATTTCATCGCCGTGACAACTGACGGCGATCCAGCCCGTTTTTGGCCGCACATGCAGGCGGCCAAGCTTGCGTTTCCTGTTGTTGCCAAACCCGATCTTGGCTGGTGCGGTTATGGCGTCCGGCTCCTCGCAAGCTGGCAGGAATTCGAGGACTATTTCCGGACATACCCGGCGAACGAAACATTCCTTTTGCAACGTTATATACCCGATGAGGGAGAGGCCGGCATTTTCTACGTTTGCGAACCGGGCGAGGCCAAGGGTAGGCTGATCGGCCTATTGTTGCGTCAGTTCCCGAAAGTGACAGGCGACGGCGTTAGTTCTATCAGAGAACTGATTGCCGCTGACATCCGTCTGCGGCGCCTGACCGATAATGCACTGCATGAATGCCGATTTGACCCCGATTACATCCCCCTCCAAGACGAAAGCGTGCGACTGGCCTTGATCGGCTCGACTCGCGTGGGCGGCGCCTATTTCGACGGTACCCGGTTCATCACACCGCGGCTGATCGAGCGGGTTAACGAAATCGCCAAAAACATGAGCGCATTTCATGTCGGGCGTTTCGACGTGCGTTTCAAGACGGTTGAGGCGCTAGGCAGCGGGGACTTTACGATCATGGAAGTCAATGGTGCTGGCTCGGAAGCGGTTCATGCTTGGGACCCGAAATATACGATCCGCGAAGTTTACCGGATTGTCTTTGCAAAACAGCGCCTTTTGTTTGCTATCGGGGCCGCCTGCCGCAAGGCCGGCCATCGGCCCTGCGGCTCAGCGGAATTGATACGGAATTTTCTTCGTCAGCAAGGATTGATGCGACGCTATCCCCGATCCAACTAACAGCGCTTGCTTGCGCTCGACCAAAGTATTCGCAGCGCCCGAGGCATCACGCCAAAGCTGGGAAACAGCATACCGCCCTTGGATAGACTGCGTTACTCGGTCACATCTCGCAATTTCGCAAGCAAATGACCGCTTTTCCGACGCGGATCAGCCTCCCGAATATCCCCCTATGATAGGCAATATCTCACCGGTGATGTAGCTTGAGCAACTTGGCGCGGCGAGAAAGACGAAAGCCGGAGCAATTTCTTCCGGCTGTGCGGGGCGCTTCATCGGGGTCTCGCCACCAAAGTTCTCAACTCCCTTGGCATCGCGGTCAGCCGGATTAAGAGGAGTCCAAACCGGCCCCGGCGCAACGGCATTGACGCGGATACCCTTGTCGATCAGATGAGTGGCCAGCGAGCGCACGAAGGCATGAATACCTCCCTTTGTCATTGAATAATCGAGAAGGCTCGCGTTGCCGAGCAGGCCAGTGACCGAGCCGGTCATCACGATAGAGCTACCTTCGGCCATATGTGGCACCGCTGCCTTGGCCATGTGGAAATAGCCGTACAGATTGGTTTTAAGGGTGCGATCGAAATGGGCCTCTGTCGGGTTCTCGAATTCCATGACGTGCTCTTGGAACGCGGCATTGTTGACCAGAATGTCCACACGACCAAATTCTTTAACTGTGCGCTCAATTGCAGCTTTGCAGAAATTAAAATCAGCAACATCGCCTGCAATAATAATGCAGCGGCGGCCTTCTTCCTCGACAGCGGTCTTCGTCGCCGCAGCGTCGTCATGCTCGCTGAGATAGCAAACAGCAATGTCGGCGCCTTCGCGGGCGTAAAGCACAGCAACAGCTCTTCCGATCCCGGAATCCGCACCTGTGATGACGGCGACCTTTCCTTTGAGCTTGTCGGAGCCCTTGTAATGCGGCGCATCATACATTGGCGCCAATTCCAACTCGCTCTCATGTCCAGGTTTGGCCAAATGCTGACCAGGAAGTGGGGGCTCGGGATAGCGACGCGCGCCAGCTTGCATCGCCCCTTTTTTTTTGCTTTGGCTTCGGGGTTTGTTTTTGCCTTCGGTTGATTTCCTTTTGAATGTCGCGTTCGTCCGCCGCAATCTTTTCGGCGGCCTCGGCAAAGTGGTCCCGCTGGGCGGCAGACATGGACATGCTAAAGCTCCATTTAGGCTCAGGTACGTGATGTAACGGAGTTGTACCGAAATCGGTTCCGGTCTGCGGCTAACCGCGCGGCGATCTGGCTGAGCATCTGACCGAGAATTCGTTGGCAAATGGCGAGATTGCATTCTGGACCGGTCTGGGGCGCAGGTTGAAATTGATGGGAAAGAGCTAATCGCGATGACGCTACGCATTGCCGAAGTATTCTGCTTTGAGGGTGGCAGCTGGAAACTCGTGCTCTAACTTCATGAGCTTCAAGTAGACTATTTCAAAAAGGACCGCTTCACGACTGGAACTTTGGCCTGTGTCCCCGAGTTCGACTGTTGTGAGACAGTTCGGGTAACGGAGAAGGCCATGACTGAAGTTCGTCCGCGTTCTGCGGCATCCGTGGCCGGTCATCCGCTCCATGTAATATTTGTCCCGTTCCCGATTGTCTGTTTCGTCGGAACGTTCGTGAGTGACCTTGCGTATTGGCAAACCGCCAACATGCAGTGGGCCAATTTTTCAGCGTGGCTTTTGACTATTGGCCTGGCGCTTGCAGGAGTTGCGGCAGTAGCCGGGCTTATTGATTTTCTGGCCAGTCGATCAATTCGTAGTCTGCGGGCTGCCTGGATTCACGCGGGCGGGAATGTCGTCGTGATCGTGTTGTCAATCATCAACGCTTTCATTCACAGCCGAGACGCATATACGTCGGTCGTTCCGACCGGCGTTTTTTTGTCGGGCCTCGTCGTTCTCATTTTGTTGGTTACAGGCTGGAACGGTTGGACGATGGTCTACCGCCATGGCGTCGGCGTGACCGCGGGAGACAGGCAATGAAGGTATCGACTCTGCTTGTGATTGGTGTGTCTGTATTTGCTCTGAGCGGTTGCGGCCCAGATCCAGTCGATCCTCAGAGGCAGATTGGAGCCAATCCCTATCTGCCAGAAATACATCAGTATTTGTTGCCACCGATGCATGTCGCCAAAGTGGTCGGATGGCAAGGCGAAAAGCCTAAAGTTGCCGCCGGCTTGAAAATTGAGGCATTGGCGAGAGGATTGAAAAATCCTCGTTCGGTCTATGCTCTTCCGAACGGCGACGTATTAGTCGCGGAGTCTGAGGGACCAAAAGCACCCGTCAACCGGCCCAAAGAATTCGTCATGAACCTGATTGAAAAGCAGGCACACTCGCAGACTAAGGCAGGCAATCGAATTGTACTGATCCGACCGGGCAAGAGCAGCGAGGCCGCGCAGCAGAGCGTATTTATCGATAACCTAGATTCACCCTTCGGCGTGGTGCTTATTGGCAACGATCTCTACGTCGCCAACACCGATGCTGTACTTCGCTTCCCTTACCAAGAAGGCGAGACCCAGATCACTGCTGCGGGCATCAAGGTCGCTGATCTTCCGGCGGGCCCCATCAATCATCACTGGACAAAAAGCCTCACCGCCAGCCCTGACGGAACCAAGCTTTATGCGGGAGTAGGGTCCAACAGCAATATTACGGAAAATGGCATCGGCGCTGAACTTGGCCGGGCCGCGATTTGGGAGATTGACCGGGCAACTGGGGCAGGCCGCGAATTTGCGACAGGACTGCGCAATCCGAATGGTCTGCAGTTTGAGCCGCAGACCAAAACCCTGTGGGCGGTTATAAACGAACGTGACGAGCTTGGGCCGGACCTCGTGCCGGACTACCTTACGTCAGTGAAGGACGGCGCATTCTATGGTTGGCCCTATAGCTATTACGGGCAGCATGTCGATCCGCGCGTTATGCCAGAGCGTCCGGATCTGGTGGCCAAAGCTATTCCGCCAGACTATGCGTTGAGCTCGCACGTCGCTCCGCTTGGCATGGTATTTTCTGTTGGCCAAAATCTGCCGAGCAATTATCGCGGTGGCGCGTTTGTCGGCGAGCACGGTAGCTGGAACAGGCAGGCATATAATGGCTACAAGGTCGTCTATGTGCCGTTCAAAGATGGAAAGCCTTCCGGGATGGCCGAGGATGTAGTTACGGGGTTTCTGGGGGGCAATAATACGGTACACGGACGGCCCGTTGGTCTCGCTATGGACCCCCAAGGTGGACTTCTGATCGCGGATGACGTCGGCAATACGGTTTGGCGCGTAACAGCGCAGCAACAGTCAGCCCAGAAGTAGACTCCCTTGAGTCACGCGCCGCCCTACGAAATTGATAGGCATCATACGTGGCGACTCTATCAAAGCATTTGCGGACGGGACATTCGGTGTGGCAGGCCATATAAGCACCGGGCGTTCCGCACCGGGCCGTGGCGTGGGCAGCGCGTCATGGAGGGTGACCCGAAGTTCGAAGCTTCGCACCGGATCCCAAACGTGCCGTATCACAAGTTTGCCGAGTCGATTGGGCTCAAAGGAATATACGTCGATCGGCCGGATGCGGTGGCTTCGGCTTGGGAAGAGGCGTTGAGTTCGGACCGACCGGTGGTGCCGGAATTCAAGACCGACCCGGAGGTGCCGCCACTGCCGCCGCACATCACCTTGGAGCAGGCAAAGCATTTCGCGTCGGCTTTAATGAAGGTCGATCCGGCGGAAACGAGCCTCATCGCCGGTGCAGCTAGGCCGTTCCTGGCCCATGTCCGCCCCGGAGGGTGAGAGTAATTTACTGGTGCGAAACGCCGCGCGTCGTCGTCGTAGCAAAACGTCTGGAAGCTCATCAAATCATTTATTTGGGGCCGAGGAAGGAAACCATGGCAAAAAAGAAAAAACGCGAGTACTCGCGAGGTGCCGGCAAGTCGGTAAAAAGCGAGATGCACCGCTACAAGAAGGGCAAGGCCAAAAGCGGCCGTGGCGGGAAGGGTGGCAAGGTCAAAAGCAGAAAGCAGGCAATCGCGATTGGCCTGTCGAAAGCTCGCAAGAAGGGCAAGCGTGTCCCACGTAAGAAGCGAATGTAGGGCACAGGGTCCTCGTTGAATCTGAAGAGATAGCAGGGCGAACGAACAACGTGGCGGTTGCGGAAACTTTGCCGACGACCCGGAACGTACGCCTGAGGCTGCGAAAAAACTGCCAATAGGGAGCCCCCATCCGGCGGCTTGGCAGGCGGTCAGCAAGGCGACCATTAACGTGACGTCCGATGGAAAATTAGAATCGACCTGGCGAGAAGTGCCCTGTAGATATGAGAGGACGAATCTCAATTGGATAGACATGGCACGACGAACTGGAGGCGCGGATCTACCACTGCACGGCGGCGCGGTTCCGCGATGGCTCGCGGATCGCATGACCCGGCTTGGCGCAGTTATGTCGCAAGCAATTGTGCACCATTACGGCCGAGATGAGCTGCTTCGCCGCCTTGCCAACCCCTTCTGGTTCCAGTCGTTCGGCGCGGTCATGGGAATGGATTGGCATTCGTCAGGTATCACCACCAGTGTGATCGGTGCGCTGAAACGGGGCTTGGCTCCGCTGAAGGGCGAACTCGGTATTTATGTCTGCGGCGGCCGCGGCAAGCATTCGCGGCAGACGCCGCAGGAGTTGATCGCCATTGGTGACCGCGTCGGCATTGACGGTGCTGCGCTAGCCCAATCGAGCCGGCTTGTCGCCAAGGTGGATAACGCGGCGGTCCAGGATGGCTTCAATCTTTATCTCCATGGTTTTATCGTCACCGACGACGGCAAATGGACAATCGTCCAACAAGGCATGAACAGCGAGCGCCGGCAGGCGCGCCGTTATCACTGGCTGTCTGAAGGGTTGACCAGCTTTGTCGACGATCCTCACGCCGCGATCGACGGCGTAGCACAGGGGCAGATAGTCAATCTTGCCGATCGCCGTGCTGACGCGTCGCGCCGCGCCCAGTTGGATATTCTTGGGTCGCTTGGACCCGTCAAAATTGCAAGCAAATTTGCTGCATTGGAAAGAGCAGACGCAAGAGTCGCCCCTCCCGAGGCGCAGGCTGAGTTGCCTTTCCTCGTCATGCCCGCGCGCCACGACGTTCGCAGCACCGACGTCATCGCGCGACGTCTGCTCGGCAACCTTGCCGCAGCTGCGGATCGTGGTCCAAAGGATTTTTCCGAACTGCTGCTGACGCCCGGCGTTGGGGCACGCACGGTGCAGGCTTTGGCGATGGTAGCGGAGGTCGTCCACGGCGCCCCCTTCCGCTTCTCGGATCCCGCGCGATTTTCCCTCGCCCATGGCGGCAAAGATCGGCATCCGTATCCCGTACCGATAAAAATCTATGACGAGACGATCCGCGTCCTGAAATCTGCCATGCAAAAGGCCAAACTCGGCCGCGATGAAGAGCTCGGAGCTTTACAACGGCTCGACGCGCAAGCGCGTCAGCTTGAGCGTTTCGCCTCAGGACCGTCGGTCGAACAGTTGATCGCTGACGAGCTTCAGAAATCGCATTCATACGGCGGCCGGTCGGTTTTTGGCTTCGAGCTTCCGGCAGCATCCTCAAAGCGTTTCAAGGCAAGTCGTCCTTAATGCCCTTTGGCCAGCCAAGTAAGCGGTAGCAGTGGGTTCCATATCGGCTCGAAAACACGCATTTCTTCAGTTTGAAGTTCTATCGCGCCACACTTCTGCTCGGGAGACACGCTGGAGAATGATTAACAGCCATATTTGCGCCGTCCACATTGGAGGCGAAATCCCAGAAGTCGAAGGCGGCACTTTCAAAATATCCGTCGCTATGGGGTGGTAAACGCAGCTGCGGCGCAGGGTTTGGTCGTCACCGCGGGTGTTCAACCAAGTGGCTTTGGGTTTTCAGCGGCAAGGCAGCCCGTTCAATCCCCTATCCCTGATTCTACCCGCGATTCGCACGAGCCAGAAACCGGCTGTCCGTCCGCATCCGTCAAAATGCATTAATTCAAAACCATTCATTCAGTTTCTTACCCCGACCACCGATTTTGCCCTTGTTATGTATCTTCCGGGGAGAACCTAACCGGCCTCCCCTTGACCAATGGACCAAGCCGACGCCGTGCCTTCGATGGCTTCGATTAAAAGACACCACTTAATCAGATGACCAAGCTCGAAGCCTGTCCCTAGTCCGTGTGGCATTCATGACCACCTAGAAAGAAACCCTTATTTTATAGGGGTGTTTCCTAGGTGGACATTAGCTTCTTTAGATGACCACCTAGGGTTTTATATGGGGTTTGCCTAGGTGGACATCTAATAAAGCTAATGTCCACCTAGGAAAACACCCTAGTTTCATTGATCTTTTACTAGGTGGACATCTAATGCGTGTGCCACAGGGCATTAGATGACCACCTAGGCGCAAGCGCCACCTAGCACGATTAAAAGACACCACTTAATCAGGCACGCTCGATTAAAAGACACCACTTAATCGGTTGCCGCTTGGTCCACTTGGTCGGTTGGTGGCGTCGGTCATGCCGATGCAATGAATTGTTGGAACCAACAAATACACAAACGCCCGGCTATAAGACAGGGCGTAGTGGCACGCGATTGGCGATAGTGGGCTATCCGAAGTCCCTGACTGCGCCGGCTGCGCGGCCGTGTCAGCCAGGCATAGAACCCACCCCGCGAGACACCGAGCGCCCCGCACAACCATCCCGCCGGCC